>CANESI010000009.1 GCA_947441065.1 Caulobacteraceae bacterium | reverse complement strand
TCCCGACCGCCGCCCGCTTTGCCGCCTTCTTGGATAGTCAAAAGGGTCCCGCCTGGATCGCCGGGGCTGGGGGCGCTCTGGTCTGGGCCAATCAGGCCTGGCTAGAGGCCGCCGACGCCCAGAGCCTCGAAGAGGCCGCCGCCAGGGGACTGGCCTTTGATCGCGGGGCTGAGGCCCTGATCACCGAAGCCGCTCAAATGGTCGAGGCCCGCTCAGCCCTGCGCTGGGTGCCCGTACAGGGACAGCGCCGGGCCTTCCAGATCACCGCAAGGCCGCTCGAAGGCGGCGGGGTCGGGGCCATCGCGCTGGATGTGACCGAAACCGAGGAGATGCGCGAGGCGCTCAAGCGCCACGTCGCGGCCCATGACGAGACCTTGAACCATCTGGCCGATGCGGTGGCGATCTTCAGCCCGGACAAGGTGCTCGCCTTCCACAATACCGCCTTTGCCGAGCTCTGGGGCCTAGAGCCCGCTTGGCTGGCGGAGGGACCAAGCCATGGCGAGGTGCTCGACCGGCTTCGCCAACGCCGCCGCCTGCCCGAAACGGCGGACTATAGCCGCTGGCGGGCCGAGGAACTGCAACGCTATGAGGCGCTGGACATTGCGCCAGACGAGCTCTGGACCCTGCCCGATGGACGCACCCTGCGGGTCGTGCGCCAGCCCCATCCCCATGGCGGCCTGTTGGTTCTCTATTCCGACATTACCGGCGAGCTAAGGCTTCGCGCCCAGTACAATGCCCAGATCCAGGTCCAGCAGGCGACCTTGGACAAGCTGAGCGATGCTGTGGCGGTGTTCGGCTCGGATGGACGGCTTCGGCTGCATAATGAGGCTTTCGAGACCTTCTGGAACGTCAGCGCCGTCGTGCTCGAAGAGGCGGCGGATTTTGACGGGGTGGTCGAGCTCTGCGTGCCCAAGCTGCATGATCTGCAGTTCTGGCGCGAGATGAAGGCGCGGGTGGCCGATCCTGACCCGCAAGCGCGCGTCGCCTTTAGCGGGGAAACCAAATCCTCCGATGGCCGGATCCTGTCCTATCAGTCACGCCCCTTGCCGGACGGGGCGACCTTGATTGCCTTTGCCGATGTGACCGATACGCGCCAGCTTGAGCGGGCGCTGGCCGACCGCTCTGCCGCCTTGACCGAGGCCGAGCGCCTGAAGCGCGATTTTGTCGGCAATGTCTCCTATGAACTGCGCACGCCCCTGACGACCATTATTGGCTATTCCCAAGTCCTTGAGAGCTCAGCTTCGGCCCTGCCTGAGCGGGCGCGCGGCTATGTGGTTTCGGTCCTGACGGCGGCCAATCAACTGGCCCGTTCCATCGATGATGTGCTCGACATGGCCCAGATGGATGCCGGGGAAATGGCGCTGGATCTGGGTGATGTCGCGATCGACAGCCTGCTGGAAACGACCCGCACGCGCTGGCTGGCGGAGGCCGAAAATGGAACATTGAGCCTTCGTCTCAACTGCCCAGACGATATTGGTCTGATCCGCGCCGACCGTTTGCGGCTCAATCAGGTGCTCGACCATCTGATGGGCAATGCGGTGCGCCAAACACCTGCGGGGGGATCGATCACCCTGACGGCCGAACGCACCTTCGGCGAGGTGCAGATCAAGGTCACCGATACGGGCCGGGGCATACCGTTCCACGTCCAGGCCCACATCTTTGACCGCTTTGTCAGCCGAGATCGCGGTGGCCCGGGTCTGGGTCTTGCCCTCGTCAAGGCCATGGTCGAACTCCATGGCGGCTGGGTGGCGCTGCAGAGCGAGCCTGGTCACGGATCGACCTTCACCTGCCATTTGCCCGAAATCGCCCATGACAGCGCGGGTCGGCCAGAGTTGCAGTTCTAAAGCCCCCTACCCCGGCTTCGCCGGTACTTCCCCCAGAGGGGGAAGATTTACGGATCGATGATCTTCCCCCTCTGGGGGAAGTGGCCCGAAGGGCCGTAGGGGGCCTTGTTTTCTTGTTTCTATGTTCCCCGCGAAGGCGGGGACCCAGAACCGTTTGCTCAGGCGGAGAGAGCGTGGATGACCCCCTCACCCAACCCCCTCCCCCAAGGGGGCGAGGGCTAGAGCTGATTAGCCCTCTCCCTGTGGGAGAGGGTTGGGTGAGGGCCTTGTTTTGCGCCCTACTTCACATCCTCATAGGGCGCGACAGCGGAGTGTTTGATGATCCCGCGCGTGCTGTCCGCAATACCGCCGATGATGAACTGGACCGCCAGTGCACAGAGGATCAGGCCAAGGACCCGCACAACGATGGTCATGCCGATCTTACCTAAGGCCCGAGAAATAAGCGGCGTGGCCCAGAAGGCCAGCAGGATGGTGACACAGACCGCTGCAATCACGCCAAGGCCCATGGCAGCGCCAGCCATGCCAAAACGCTTGGCCTCCCCGGCATAGATGATCACGGTCGAGATGGCCCCCGGACCGATCAAGAGCGGCATGGCAAAGGGCACGACCAGACGCTCAAAGCGCCTTTTTGCATAGGCCCCGGTACTCAGGGGCAGACTATCGGGCTCCTCGCCTTCGGCATCATCAAAGGAGGCGGCGAAATCATCGCGCACCATTTCGAGGCCCATCAGAAACAGCAATATGCCGCCCGCAATGCGAAAGGCTGGCAGCGAGATACCGAAAAAGGCCAAGAGGGTCAGGCCGGTAAAATAGAAGAAGGTCAAGAACACCATCGAGAACAGGGCGATATAGACCGCAACCCTCCGGCGCCCGGCCGCCGTCGCGCCGGTCGTTGCGGCGGCAAACAGGGGCACATTGCCGATGGGGTCAATCAGCGCGAACAGGGCAATGAAGAAGTTGACGGACAGTTCGGCCTGGCTCATGCAGGGGCTCGCTCTTCAAATCTGATCGACTCGCCCGCCAGCGTGAGGAACGCTGGTCGGCGGATCGTAACCACGCACCCTTAGTAGAACCTTGAGCGCGGACTGACCACACCCGACTTGATGCCGCCCATTTGGAAAAGGACCTGCCCATGACCATGCCCGCCTCTGACCCGCGCCTGATCGTTGCCCTTGACCTGCCCACCGTGCGCGAGGCCGAGGCCCTGACGGACCAGATCGGCAATGCGGTGAGTTTCTATAAGATTGGTCTGCAACTGTTCGCCAGCGGCGGCATGGATATGGCCGCGCGTCTTAAGGGCCAAGGTCACCAGATCTTTCTCGATTGGAAGCTGCACGATATTGGGGCCACGGTCGAAAAGGCCGCTGCGGCTCTGGCGGGATCGGGCGCAGACCTTCTAACCGTCCACGGCGAGCCACAGGTGATGGCCGCAGCGGTCAAGGGCAAGGCCGGGTCGAGCCTGAAAATCCTTGCTGTGACGGTCCTCACGAGCCTGACCGACGCTGACCTGACCGAGATGGGATACGGCCTTAGCGCCACCGCGTTGGTCGAGCGCCGAATCGCGCAGGCCCTTGATCTGGGATGTGACGGGGTGGTGGCCAGCCCTCTGGAGGCGGCTTTGGCACGGTCGATGGCCATCAAGGCCGGTCGCCCTGAATTTTTAGTGGTGACACCCGGGGTTCGGCCAGCGGGCGCGGCGCTGGATGATCAGGCTCGGATTGCGACGCCGAAAGACGCCCTCACCTCTGGGGCCAGCCATTTGGTGGTGGGGCGCCCTATTACCGCAGCGAGCGATCCCCGGGCCGCGGCTCAGGCCATTGTTCGCGAGATCAGCGCAGTCTGAACCGTCAAAAGTCGACGGCGATCCCCTTGCGTTCCCAATCACCAAAGCGGGTGGGTTCGGGACCCTTATAGCCATTGCGTTCCGGCGCAACCAGAAGAGCCTGCGCCTCCGCCCGGCGCGCAGCGGCCTCTTCCAAGGCCCGCATCGCAGCCGCGCTGATCGGCTTGTCGGTCGCCGCCCCTATGGGGTCGAGGGGTTGGTCATCTTGTGGCTGTTCAAGGTCTGGGGTCATGGCTTTTTTCCTAAGGGAGCAACCGCGTTCTTGCGAAACTTCAACGGAACCTCCACCTATGGCTTTGGATTTAGACCGACCGGCCCCGAAATCCAAGTCAGGGCAGCACGGACAGACAGAGATAGGCCATGAACCACTTCAAGACCTTTATTCTCATCGCCGCCATGACCGCCCTTTTTATGGTCATTGGCTTCATGATCGGCGGACCGGCAGGCATGGGCCTGGCCTTTGTCTTTGCGGCCGGGATGAACCTGTTCACCTACTGGAACGCCGATTCTATCGTGCTGCGGACCTATCACGCCCGTGAGGTCGAGACCGACGATCCCAACCCTCAGGTCCGGCAATATGTCGCTGATGTCGAGGCCTTGGCCCTGAATGCTGATCTGCCCCGGCCGCGCATCTGCATCATTGATAATGATCAGCCCAACGCCTTTGCCACCGGCCGCGACCCGGCCCACGCGGCGGTCTGCGCCACCACAGGCCTCTTGACCATGCTGACGCGCGAGGAGATTCGCGGCGTCATGGCCCATGAACTGGCCCACGTAAAGAACCGCGACACCCTGACCATGACCATCACCGCCACCTTTGCCGGGGCCATCGGGGCCTTGGCCAATTTTGGCATGTTCTTTGGCGGACAGGATCGCGACCGTCCCGGCGGTATGATCGGAACCATCGCCCTTGCCATTCTCGCGCCCTTGGCCGCAGCCCTGGTTCAGATGGCCATTAGCCGTTCGCGCGAATATGAGGCCGACCGTGTCGGTGCCGAGATCGCCGGGGATCCCCAAGCCTTGGCCCGCGCCCTGCAGAAGATCGAGGGCATGGGCAAGGCAGGGGTGGTCAATCACGATGCAGAGCGCAATCCCGCAACCGCCCACATGTTCATCATCAATCCCCTGTCGGGCCAAGGCGCGGACAATCTCTTTTCCACCCACCCGGCGACGGCCAATCGGGTCGAGGCCCTGATGAGCTTGGCCGCCTCCATGCCTCGCCGGACAAGCCGGGGCTCGGCCGTTCCCCTGACCGATGATGGGGCGCAAAGGGGGCCCTGGAACTAGGGCGAGGGGTCTTTTCCAAAATTAGACTTGTCAAATGGGTCGAGAGGGCGTCCTTCGCCCGATCTCTGTGCTTTTCTCCCACAGCAGAGACCAACAGGATCCCAGACCGCCTATGACCGCCCAACCGCCCCATTCTGGCCAGCCCCCTCGCTCCGGCCCGCCGCCCCGTTCGGGCAAGGTCCGTCACGCACCGCCCAGTGCCGCCGTGGTTGCAGGCCTGCCCGCCCGTGAAGCGGCTCTGGACATTGTGATCTCAGCCCTGGAGCGCCGCGCCGGTTTGGATGAGGCCCTAGCCCGTCCCGGCATGGGCGCGCTTGCCCCCCGCGACCGTGGCTTTGCGCGCATGTTGGCCATGACCGTGTTGCGCCAGCTTGGCGCGCTGGATCGGGCGCTGGATTCGCGGATGCATAAGCCGCCGCCAGAAGCGGTTCGCAACCTTCTGCGTCTGGGCTTGGCCCAAGTCCTCTGGCTCGATACCCCCGCCTTTGCCGCCGTTTCCACCACCTTGGCCTTGGCCGAGGCGCGCAATGATACCAGACCCTTTAAGGCCCTGATCAATGGCGTTTTGCGCGGCCTTCTGCGCGAACCGGCTGAGCCTTCTGGCCCTGAGGCGCTGGCGCCCGAATGGCTGATGGCCCGCTGGACCGCCGCCTATGGTCGGGGACAGGGCCTTAAGATCGCGGCCATGATTGCCGAAGAACCGGCAACTGATCTGACCCTACGCGACCCTGCCGACGCTGAGGCCCTGCTTGAGGCCTTGAACGAAACGGTGCCAGAGGGTGCCGAAGAGTCTTTGGTCGGTGCCGATAGCCTTGCGCCCATCGCCTCTAAGGCCACCGCCCTTCCCGGCGGCAGCCTGCGCGTGACCCGGCGCGGTGATGTGGCTGAATGGCCCGGCTTTGATGAGGGGCGCTGGTGGGTTCAAGACGCCGCTGCGGCCATACCCGCCCGCTTGCTCGCGCCAAAGCCTGGCGACAAGGTGCTGGATCTTTGCGCCGCGCCCGGGGGCAAGACCCTGCAACTGGCTGCCATGGGGGCTGTGGTCACCGCGCTTGATCGCTCAGAGAGCCGATTAAAGCGCCTGACCGCCAATCTTGAGCGTACCGGATTAACCGCTGAGTCTGTGGCCGTTGAAGCCACGGCATGGCGAGACGGACGAACCTTTGACGGGGTGCTGCTCGATGCCCCCTGCATGGCAACGGGTACCTTCCGCCGCCAGCCAGATGTCCTGTGGGCGGCGCGTCCGGGGGATGTCGCCACCTTAGCGGCCTTGCAATCCAAGCTGTTGGATGTGGCTGCCCGCGCTATCGCACCGGGCGGGCGCCTCGTCTATTGCGTCTGTTCCTTGGAAACCGAAGAGGGCGAAGGCCAAATCCGCGCCTTCTTAAAGCGCCGTCCAGACTTTGCGCTCGAACCTATGAGCCCCGGAGAAGGCGGCGCGCCGGAAGCCAGTCTGGCCGAACGCGGCTGGCTGCGCATTCTGCCTCACCAGATGGAGGGCGGTATTGACGGCTTCTTCATCGCCCGGATGAAACGGGCCGACTAGGACGGTTTGGGATTAGGCCGCCGCGACCGCGCGGCGGCTGCGCATGGCCAAGATGGTCGCAACGACCAACAGGACCAGCATGGCGAGGCTGAGGGCGTCGATACCGACCAGATAGTAGTTCGGATGACGGCCTGGCTCTTGGAAATACATGGCATGAAGGGTCATCGATGCGCCCTGCACCATCAAAGCAAAGCCCAACCAGGTACTGCGATATCTTAGGGCTAGGGCCAAAAGCCCGATGGCCAGCGCCCAGTCCGCGAGCAAGATGGTCAGCGCCGGGATGGCTTCGCCCGTAATGGCCTGACCAATAAGTGCTGCAAGCCACGTCAAGCCAATCGTTGACGCGGCATAACGCTCTGCAGCACCACCCTGCCACCATGCGAAACACAGGGTCGAGGCCAGTATCAAGAGCGAGAGATTAAAAAGTAGATCGATAAGCATATTTGGGCCCGCACAACCTGCACGGGCCCAGTAACACGACTAATGTAAATAAATTGGTAAGCGGTCGCTTAGCCAGCAATCCGATCAACGGTGCTGATACTCGACACGCCGCCTTCGAAATCAGCCACCTTCTTGAAATAGCCGATCATCTTGGTGCGGATGCCGATCCGAAGCTTGGTTTCTTCCAGCGCGCCGTGGACCTCAACGACTGCGGAACGCGCCGCCGTCAGGGCTGCAATGGCTTGCGACAGTTGGGCAGGTGCCTTGTCGGCAACAACGGCAGAGAGGCCGAGGTCCTGACGGGCCTGAAGCATGGTCTGCAACAGTTGAGACGCCTCCATCAAGGCCGTGTCGATAGCATCCTCTGTTGCAAACAGACGATTAGCAACAGTTTGAGCAACCAGAACCTTATCCATATCCCAACTCCATTTGGTTAATGAAACCCTAACTTTATTGATAAACGAATTGTTAATGAAAGCTAGCGAAAAATTCGCGTCAAAGGCGTTTTCTGGTTTTTTACACTGTTAACCATAATTTCAGTAGGGTGGGATTTCGTCCCACACCCGGGCCGTTCATGAATCTGAAGTAGTTTTCGCTTCTGATAGGGCGCTGAAACCTCGCGTTGCCCCACGCAAAGGGGTGAAACCTTTCGGACCGGCCGAACATAGCCATGCCCCTTAACTCCGCCAAAATCGTCCGGCAGCGCTTAGGCATCAGCTTTGAAGAGCGCATCGCGACGGCGGCGATGATTACCGCCCTAGGGGTCCTGCTGGCAGCCTGCCTCGTCTTCAGTCTGACCCAATGGCAGGCTGAGGCTCGGCTGTCCCGAGAGGCGCGCACAACCGAGGCGCAGCTCATAGCCAATGAAATTGCTAGGCCTCTTTCCGAGGGCAATCTTGCGGCGGTGCAACAAACCCTTGCGGGCGTCTCGTCCGTGGAAGGCGTAAGACGGGTTGTGATTATAGACCCGCAGGGAAAGCCTCTGCTCACCACCGCCTCGTCGCTGCAATCCAAAGCCTCTGAGACGACAACTAACACCACTGTGCCGATCCCAGCGGCGGACCAAGCGGCGGGCCAAAGGGCCGTCTTGGGCACATTGACCCTCACCGCGACCGTGGCCACCACCAATGATCTATTGGCCCGCTATGCCTCAGTCTTTGGATCGCTGTTCTTTGTGGCCGCAGGCGGCGCCCTGTTTCTCTCGCGGTGGGTGGCGCGCCGGGCCGTCGAGCCCGTCATACGGCTCAGCCATGTTATGGAAGATGTCGCGGCCAGTGGCGACTTCCAACGCCGCGTAGCCGAGGCCGGTGATGATGAATTTGCCAAGCTCAGCCGCAGCTTCAATGCCCTACTGCATCAGCTCCACGTCAATGACAGCGATCTGCGCCGCACCTTGGCGCAACTGGTCGAGGCCAAGAATACGGCGGAAGCGGCCAACACCGCCAAATCGCAATTTCTGGCCAATATGAGCCACGAAATCCGCACACCACTCAATGGCGTCATCACCATGGCCGAGATCATGGCCGCAGGTGACCTATCGGCTCCGCAACGGCAGAAACTGGACGTTGTGCGCAACTCCAGTGCGGCGCTGCTCTTGATCCTCAATGACCTTCTGGACCTCTCAAAGATCGAGGCCGGGCACGTTGAACTGCTGATCGAGGATCAGGACCTGTCGGGTCTTCTGCGCGAAATGTATGACAGCTACAGCCCGATGCTACGCCAAAAGGGCCTCGACCCCATCCTTTCAGTGACTGAAGACCTCAGTGGACACTGGCGCATTGACGCCTATCGCCTGCGTCAGGTGATTAGCAATCTGATGTCCAATGCGTTGAAATTTACCGCTCAGGGCTCCATCACATTGGGTGGGCAGGTCAATTGGCCGTCGCCAGACGAGGCGATAGTCACCCTCACCGTGTCCGATACAGGAATTGGCATTCCGCGAGATAAGATCGACCGGCTGTTTGAAAAGTTCGTTCAGGTCGATGGCTCGACGACTCGGCAATATGGCGGCACAGGCCTTGGCCTGGCCATCTGCCGGGAGTTGGTCTCGATGATGGGTGGCAAGATTTGGATTGAAAGTGTCGAAGGCGAAGGTTCGACCTTCTATGTTCAATTACCCTTGACCCGAAGCCTTTCAGCGCCCCTACTCGCACCCAAGCCCACCAGCGCGGTGACGCATAGCCCGCATCCGCACCTCAAGATCCTTGCAGCGGAAGATGTTCGGGCCAATCAGATGGTGCTGCAAGCCGCGCTAGAACACCGCAATATTGATCTGACCCTGGTCGACAATGGCGCTCAGGCGTTGGAGGCTTTCGGTCTTGAGCGGTTTGACCTCATCCTTATGGATATTCAGATGCCCATCATGGATGGCCTCGCCGCCACCCGCGCCATTCGAAACACGGAGCGCCTAAGCGGCCTTGCGCCAACCCCGATCATCGCCCTCAGCGCTAATGCGATGGACTATCAGATCGCCAGCTATCGCGAGGCCGGATGCGATGACTATATTGCCAAGCCCATTGATCTAACCCGACTGGCCAACGCCATAGACCGCCTGACCCAATCTGCGGCCATTGCGCCTGCGATAAGGACAAATGGGAGGTCCGGCTCGCTCTAGGTCATGGTGGGCCTTATAGAGGGCCGCCTCGACCACTCCAAACCATGAGATACGGCATGTTCTATGATGCGCGAACCAAAGCACCGCTCAAGCATGATCCGGTCAAGGCGCTAGTTGCCCCCCGCCCTATTGGCTGGATCAGCACGCTAAGCCGTGAGGGCGTGGCCAATCTGGCCCCCTATAGCTTCTTCAATCTGGTCGCTTCTGGGCCTTCGATCGTGGCCTTCTCCAGTGCGGGGCGGAAAGATAGCCAGACCAATGCCGAACAGACCGGAGAATTTGTCTGCAATATTGCCAGCTTTGATCAGCGTGACGCGGTCAATAGCAGCGCCGCCACCCTGCCCCCCGAGGTCGATGAGTTCGCCCTGACCGGTCTAGGGACCCTACCCTCGCAGATGATTAAGCCACCAAGGGTCAAGGGGGCTCCGGCCCATCTGGAATGTGTCTATCTGCAGACCGTGCCCCTGTTCAGCAAGGACGGGGTGCGCAACGGCTTTGATCTGGTCTTGGGCGAGGTGGTCGGGGTCCATATTGACGACCAGTTCGTCAAGGAGGGGCTGGTCGATACGGCCGCCATGCGCCTGATCGCGCGCCTTGGCTATCTCGACTATAGCGTCACCGATGAGGTCTTTGCCATGAGACGGCCAGACTAGGGTCCAGAACGACAAACGGGCCGCCTCTGGGAAGAGACGACCCGGCTGTAACTTTCAACCCCGCCCCAAGGGCAGAGCCGTTTCCGCTTAGCCTGCGATAGACGCGAAACGCTTGCCCAAGATGCCATCGGCCTGGGCCATGATGTTCTTGACCAGGTCAGCGCAGGTGGGGATGTCATGGATCAGGGCTTGGCTCTGGCCTGTGGTCCAGATACCGCCGTCCATATCACCATCGCGCAGCACATTTTCACGGCCACGAACGCCCGCCATCAGTTCGCGCACCTCGGCGAAGGTCTTGGTCGGGTCACGCTGGATCTCAGCCACCTGCTCGGAGATGGAGTTGCGCGCGACGCGGGCGGTGTTGCGCAGGCTGCGACCAACCAGGATGGTGTCGCGCTCAGTATATTCGACGATCTGGCGCTTGACGTTCTCGTGGATCTTGGCTTCGATCGTGGCACAGAAGCGGGTACCCATATTGACGCCCTCGGCCCCAAGCGCCAGAGCCGCCACCAGACCGCGACCATCGGCCATACCGCCAGAGGCAATCACCGGCACATCGACGGCATCGACCGTGGCAGGCAGCAGAACCACTAGACCAATATCGTCTTCACCGGGGTGACCGGCGCACTCAAAACCATCGATGCTGATCACATCGACGCCGTGCTTGACCGCCGACACCGAGTGACGGACCGAAGTGCACTTATGGATAACCTTGACGCCATTTTCCTTAAAGCGCGGTAGGTGGTCGACCGGCGCACGGCCAGCCGTCTCAACGATCTTGATGCCCGAAGCGATGATGGCTTCGCGATATTCGTCATAGGGAATGGGATTGATCGAGGGCAATAGGGTCAGGTTGACGCCGAACGGCTTGTCGGTCAGGGCCTTGGTCTTTTCGATCTCTGCCAGAAGCTCAGCGCCTGAAGGGAACATGTGGGCGGTAATGAAACCGAGCGCGCCCGCATTGGCCACCGCTGCGACCAGCTCGCCATAGCCAACGCCGGTCATGCCGCCCATGATGATCGGGGTCTCAACGCCGAACATTTCGGTAATGCGTGTCTTCATAATCCTGTTTCCTCTTTTTGTTTTGATCCCGACGGGTTGGCCGCCATCATTGCTGAAAGTTAGAGCAAGGCAAGCACCTGTGGCCAACAGGCTTCACCAAAAGATCTCAAGGCTGCGACCGTGGGGGCACTCAGATGCTGGCCTATCGCCCGCTCATAGCTTGGCCGTGCCTTGACAGTCTCGTACCAAGACGCGACGTGGGGTCGGTCAGTGATCAAGGCGGTCATCGCCAGATGGTCAAGGCGCAGCACATAGGCAATGGCAGCTGTATCGGCCAAACTAAAGGTTTCACCGGCGAGCCAAGCATGGTGCGAAAGCTGTTCCTCCATGCGATCCAGCATGGCGACAAAGGCCGTCAGGGCCTCGGCAAATTGTGGCGAGGCAACCCCTTGCTCGATGATTGCGCGGCGATTGACACGCGTGCGCTCATCCTGACCCAATGAAATATAGTGCTCAATCGCCTCAGGGCCTTGAGCAATGATCATGTGACGCGGTCCGACAGAGTAGGTCAGTACCGCCGCATGGGCATGAACCCGGTCAATATATTGCGCCCATAGTCGAACCTGATACCGATCGTGCGGGGCCAGCGGCATAAGGGCCGGACCCGCACTGACCTCCTCGAGATATTCACAGATCAGCGTCGATTCCAAAATCACCCTTTGGCCATGAACCAAGGTCGGCACGACGTGATTAGGATTGAGTCTGACATAGTCTGGGTCATGCTGTTGGCCCGATTGAAGATCAATCAGGTGGGACACATAGCCAAGCCCCTTTTCTTCCAGCACCATCCGAACCTTCTGTGAACAGGTCGAAACAGGAGAATGATAGAGTTCGAGGACGTCGGTCATTACAAACAATCCTATAGCTGAGCGTTGGCTGTGTTTCGGTAGGCGATTGAGCTTTCGACATATCCAAAGGCCGTATTGATACGCGCCAATTGATCCGGGATAGAGATCCGTTGGCGGTCGGCGACCCGTGCGCCCTCATTGACCATCATCAAGAAGGCGGCGGCCTGCTTGGCCTCACCGGGTTCGGCTCCGGCATCGCCAAGACAGGCCTCAAACAGATCTTGAACGGTCTTGAGGTGATGACCTGCGAGGTCGCAGAGGCCCTGATCGATGGCCGCCAATTCGATCACCGTATTGACCAACATGCAGCCAAAATGCAGGTCCGGGTCCGAGGTCTGACCAAAATTGCGCTCGAAATAGCTGCGCAGCGCCGCCATCGGAGGCTTACGATCCCGCGCCCGCTGCAAGAGGACTTGGTTCCGCAGAGCGAAGACGTCCAGACATTCGACAAAGAGGCCGCGCTTGTCGCCAAAGGCGCCATAGAAGCTGCTGCGGCTCAGACCCATAGCGTCGAGAAGATCGGTCAGAGACGTGGCCTGATAGCCCCTCTGCCAGAAGAGATGAACGGCCTTCTGAACGGCCTGATCGCGGTCAAATTCAACGGGTCTAGACATGGGATAATTATGGACCTACCGTTCCAGAAAGATCAAGAGACTTGGTGTTCAGGGAGTACGAAACATGGCCGGGATTAAACCCTCACGGCGCGCAGCGCTCGGATTGGGCGGGGCGGCTCTGGTCGGCGCAGCCGCTGTCGGCGTCATGGCCAAGCGTAAGGATGAGGTCAAGGCCACCGGCCCCTATCGCCGCATCGCCACCGAAGAGGCCTTTGCCACCCCCGCCCTGATGGCCGAATCCCAGCGGGTCCTAGAGGCTGGCGGCGTGGAGCCGGGCTTTGCCAAGATGGGCAAGTTCGTCTTTGGCAATGGCGTTGCCCAGCGCTTCTTGCATGGGCGCCTCTTGGATCTGGGTGACAAACGTATTGCCCAAATGGATGCTGATGGGGTGGACCTTGCGGTCATCTCGATCACGTCCCCCGGCGTTCAGGTCTTTGAGGCCAGCCGTGCGGTCGGCATCTCCGCCGAGGCCAATGATATTCTCTCTGCTGCCGTTCGGGCCCGCCCGACCCGCTTTGCCGGCCTTGCCGCTGTGGCTCCGCAAGCGCCGGATCTGGCCGCCAAGGAATTGGAACGGGCCAAGGGGCTGGGTCTGAAGGGCTTCTTGATCAACTCCCACACCTTCAGCGAATATCTCGACATGGCCAAGTTCGCACCGATCTTGGAAGCGGCTGAAGCCTTAGACATGCCGCTCTATCTGCACCCGCGTGAACCGGGCGCAAGTTCGGTCAAACCCTATCTCGACTATGGCCTCTATTTCGCGACTTGGGGCTTTGCTGCCGAAACCGCGCTCCATGCCATGCGCCTGATCATGTCCGGGACCTTTGATCGGTATCCCAAGCTTCGCGTCGCCCTCGGTCACATGGGCGAAGGCCTGCCCTTCTGGTTAGAGCGGATCGATAATCGCTATCAAAGGCAGGCCCTTGGCGGCGTCAATCCTTGGCTTAAGCGCCTGCCCAGCGACTATTTCCGGGACAATTTTGCGATCACCACCAGCGGCATGACCGACGATGCGTCCCTGCGCCTCGCCATCGACGTGCTCGGCATCGACAGGGTTCAGTTTGCCGGGGACTATCCTTACGAGGATGTCCATGCTGGCGTTCAGCGGATGATGACCGCCAAGATCACCGAGGCCGAGCGCCGCGCGATCTTCGACACCAACGCCACGACCTTCTGGAAACTGCCCCCTGCGGTGAAGGCGCCCTAGGGCACAGGTCCTATTTCGCCTTTTGGAGGTAGGCCGCGCTCTGAGACCCGACCAGATCGAGCATATTGCCCATGGTCAGGTTCATATCGATCAGGTGCAGGCCCCAGTCCTTAAGGACCTGAGCTCCGACCATCACATCTCCGGTGATGGTTCCGACGCGGCGGCCAGCGGCATCGGGATGGGTGGTGATGGCCAGATAGTTGAAGCCGCCCGAACGGACACATTCCGCCGTCAAGAGCCCGGGGACGGCAACGAAGGGGGTGGTGACCGGGCTTGGCGGCGTGGTCCAGGCCAAGGGCTTGCCGGTGCCGTCACTGACAATGTCGTCCGTGCCAGCGGCCAGATAGGCCTTCAAGGCCCCCGAGCCTCCCGCCAAGGCGGCGGGGTTGACGCAGGCGGCCTCTAGGCCCGCTGCCGATGAGGTGCCGAAGCGCGAATTGGCGGGCGGCGGGCTATCAACCCGGAAGGCCGCGAAATTGATCGCACAGCCGGTCTGAGAGGCCGAGCGGCACAGGGGCATGGACTGGAAATCGCCGCCGACATCCTTGCCGACCGGAACCTGAAGCCGTGCGCCGCCAAGGATGGCCGAGATCACGCGGGCCTGCACCGGCTTGCCGTCAATCTCCTGCTTGATCAGTTGGATCAGCACGCCTGAGCCTTGCGAATGACCGATCAGAACGACGCCGCGCCCGTGATTGTCGTTCTTGAGATAATGGTTCCACGCACCCAGCACATCCTGATAGGCCATGGCCCGATCCGCAGCCATCGGCTTGCCCATCATGGCCGAGCGCAGGGCCGTCAGGGTGACTTGGCGATAGAGCGGCGCATAGGGTCGGCACTTGGCCGCGAACCTTGCAAATTGCTGGTTGATCACCGAGCGTTCTTCGGGCGCGATGGTCATGGTCGCATTGCCGCCGGGGTCTTTCGACACGGTGGGATAGACATAGAAACAGTCGACCGGCGCATCGGCGGCGGCGGCGAAGGGCTCGGCGACCAGCTTCCCATCAGCGTCAACAATGGTAGCGTCCTGCTGGGACTGGCTACAGACATCATCGCGGCCCGGGCGGCAGAGCCAAGTCTTGCCATCCGAATAGTCGATTGAAGCAGCCGGTGCCGCTGCGACCGGCGCGGCTGATTGGCTCAAGGCCTGAGGGGCATTGGCGAGCAGTAGACCTGCGGTCAGGGCGGCTAGGGCTAAGGGCTTCATGGCTTGGGATTCCGATTTCTTGTTGTTCGCCCCGCCGCCGCGGGATCATATTCCGAGCCGGTCCACACTAGCCGTCCTTAGGTCTTTGACAAGACCATGAGCATGGAGGCGAATGGGAAGCCATGCTTGACCGCTGGGCCGTTCCCTTTAGCCTGACCCTATCGCTTCAACCTTATCGGACAGAACGCCATGCACACCCTCAATCGCCAGTGGCTGATCCATGCCCGCCCGCTCGGCCGCGCTCTGGTCGATGAGGATTTTCTGATGGTCGAGACCCCCGTGCGCCAGCCTGGAGAGGGGGAGGTGCTGGTCCAGCTCCACACCCTGGGTTTTGATCCGGCCCAGAAGGGGTGGATGGAGAATTTGGGGGGCTATGTCGCGCCGACCGAGATTGGCGAGGTCATGCCGGGGTCAGCCTTGGGCGAGGTGGTGGCCTCTAACGATCCGGCCTTCCAACCGGGCGATCAGGTCAGTGGCCGACTGGGCTGGCAAGACTATGCCACGGTGCCGGGCCAAGAGCTGCGCAAGGTGCGAAATGATGACCTCCTGACCGCCAATCTTGGCACGCTGGGCATCACCGGCATGACCGCCTATTTTGGGCTCGAAAAACACGGCAAGCCCTTTGCGGGCGATACGGTCGTGATCACCGGCGCGGCGGGCGCCACCGGCTCCGTCGCCGGACAGATCGCCAAGATCGCTGGATGCCGCGTCATTGGCATAGCGGGCGGGCCTGAAAAGTGTGCTTGGCTGAAAAGCGTCTGCGGCTTTGATGAGGCCATCGATTATAAGTCCGAAAATGTCCGGGCCCGGGTGCGCGAACTGGCCCCGGGAGGGATCGACGTGCTCTGGGACAATGTCGGCGGGCCCTTGCTCAATGATCTGTTGGCCGAGATTGCCATGCATGCCCGCATCGTCATCTGCGGCGGCATTAGTCGCTATGAGACCGGACAGTTGCCCGCCGGGCCGGAGAACTATTTCAACCTGATCTTCAAGCGCGCCACCATGAGCGGCTTTATCGTCATTGACTATATGAGCGAATTTCCAACCGCGCGGCGCCGGATCGCCCAGTGGATTCGCTCAGGGCAGGTGCAGTTTTCCGAAGATATCCAGCACGGGCTCGAAAATGCCCCCCGCACCCTGATGCGCCTGTTCCAAGGCCTCAATCTCGGCAAGCAACTGCTGAAAATCCGCTAGCCCTCCGCTTCACTCGCACCCGAAAGCGCCGCCCCATGATCAAGCTGACCTTTGCTCTTGTGCGCCTACCGCACCTGACCCGCGAACAGTTTCAGGACTATTGGCTCAATATCCACGGCCCGCTCGTGGCCAGCGTCAAGGACAGCTTGCGCATCCGCCGCTATGTCCAACTCCACTCGTTCGACGAGGCCCTAAGCGCCGGGATCCGCGCCAGCCGCGATGGGCCGCCTCAGTTCGATGGTGTGGCGCAGCTCTGGTATGACAGCCTCGAAGACCTCGCCGCCTTGGCCGACGATCCTGCCGCTCGGGCAGCAGGCCGCCTGCTGCTCGAAGACGAAAAGACCTTCATCGCCCTGCCCAAATCCCCGCTCTGGTGGGGCGAGGAGAAGGTGATTATCGAGGGGGCGGGGACTTAGGGAACCCGCAGGGCCGTCAAGGCCTCAGGTTGGTATACCGGGGCTGAGGCGAGATCGCCGGTAAGGCCAGAGCGCCTTGGACGTCAATCCGCCTTGGCCTGCGCACGCTTGATTTCTTCGATTTTCGCCCGGGTCGCTACGAAGTCTGCCCGAGAGATGTTAAACCGGCCGTAGAGAAAAATCGCGATGACACCGGGGATCATGGAGATGGGGCCGAGAAATAGGCCGAGGTTACGGATCACCTCCGCATCCACCTCGCCCGGCTGCGCCATCTCCGGGAAAGCGATGAGGGTCAGAACGGCACCCGCGAGCGCGGCCCCTATCGCTGTATCGACCTTGGCAAAAAGCGCGCGGGTTGAATAGAGAACGCCCTCTTGGCGGACTCCAAACCTAACCTCGTTCTCATCAGCAACATCGGCTAAGGCGCTCATCACCGAGATGTTTAGGATGGCTCCGACCGCGTAGCTAACGGCTGCGATGGAGACGAGGGTCGGCAGCAGGCGAGGGTCACCGTTGGGGAATATGAGCCCCAACTCTCTGAGAATATACCCCAAGGCGGGAAAGACAACCATCGCCGCCGTGCTGCAGATGATCACCGGCCTTCGTCCCCACCGGGCATGGAGCCGGGGGGTCAAGGTCAGGGCGCAGACAAAGCCTACCAAACTCCCAAGGGAGTACCAGCGTAGGTCCTCAGACGGAAAGCCCCAATAGTAGGTGGCCCCGTAGAGGCCCAGCGTATCGCGGATACCGTTCATCAGCGAGAGGGCAAAGAGACCCATCAGCAGCCACAGATAGTTGCGGTTGGCCAAGACCTTCCCGATATCCTGCAGAAACTCAAAGGGTGAAAAGGGCGGCTGGTCCACCGGCGGTTTGGGCAGACGCGGGATCTGATCTCGGGTGAACCAGGCCGAAGTAAAGAGAATGGTCAGGGTCGCACCGGCTGCGAGCAGGGAGAAGGGCAGGTAGGGCTCCGGGTTCAGCAGACCCCGCGGATAGTCTGGAGTGGCCTTAAAGAAGAAGGTCAGGGCGATCAGCGAGATGGCCGTACCACCGATCCAAGTGGAGAAGTTGTTCCAAGCCATGACCTTGCTGCGCTCGACATAGGACTCCGAGAGTTCGCCGCCCAAGGCGAGGTGCGGTGTATGGAAAACACTCATGGCTACACGCAGCCCAATCACTGAGCCGGAGAACCAAAGAAAGAGCAAAGTATGGCTGAGACCGTTTGGTGGGTTGAAAATGGCCAGAAAGAAGAGGGCGATTGGGATAGGCGCGGCATACATGAAGGGATGTCGGCGTCCGAAGCGAGACCGAGTCCGGTCGGAGATCGAGCCGATAACCGGGTCGGCGAACCCATCCACCACAAAGGATATAGAGAGCGCCAGTCCGCCCAGCCATCCGGGTAGACCCAGCACCTGATTATAGTAGAGGAGGGCATAGGATCCGAGAGAGAAAAGGGCGATCGTCTCGGCCGCACTGCCGATACCAAAGAAGAGCTTGGTCCGCAGGCGAAGCGGCGGGGGCTCGGTGTCCGAAAAAGGGGCCTCAACGTTGGACATGCGGTTTCCTCCCGGGCCCACTCAAATGGCGGATCAGAGGAATTGGTTGTGAAAACCCTTCACTCGTCAAGCCAGAGCCGAGCGGTACGGTCAAACCTAATCGGGCCATGCAGTGGGCGGGACCAAGACCTATATGGACACCTTGGCTCAGATCGGTTCCAGACCGTGCGTTATGCCGAGACAGGGCGGGTGGACAGGATGGGCAGGGCCACTGCAAGCCTGAAGACCATGATCGCCGCTGGCCTTCCCAAGACCTGCCCCACGAAGGCAGCGTAGGTGCTAGACGCTGGGGCCAGACTGCTCGAAGACGAAAAGACCTTTATCGCCCTGCCCAAATCCCCGCTTTGGTGGGGCGAGGAAAAGGTGATTATCGGGGCGGGGGTTTAGCGGGTCAAAAGATACCGCTCCAACTGCCCGCGAAACTCATCAGGTAGGGGCGTGGTCTTGCCCTGGGGCGCGTGGACCAGCACCGTGTCGCACAGGCCGATACAGACCCCCTCTTGCCACAGACCCTGTCCCATGGTGAAGGCGCTGGAGCCGAGGCGGACAATACCGGTTCGGACCTCGACCGTGCCCGGCCAGAAGCCCTCGCCCAGATAGCGGATCTTGAGCTCGGCCACGAGCACGCGCGGATGGCGTTTGCCATGATCCAACAGCTTGTAGAACGAGGCGCGGGCCTCTTCGTAAAACTTGCCGATGCGGATGGCATTGAGATGACCATTGCCGTCTATGTCACTGACCCGCGTCGTGATCTCTTGGCCGATAGGATAGGCGTCACGGGTGAGGCGATGGGGCTCTGGCTTGGTCATGTTGGTCCGTAAGGTCGTCATGAGCTTGGGTCCTGCGCGGTCTAAGCCAAGTCCTGCCCTACTGCCAATGGGGCTGACATTTTTAGTTTGGGCCACAATCGATCCGGTGCCACTGTTTAAGCTGAACGCACGACCTCAGAACCCACCCTTGCAGGAGAGTTAGCCCATGTATCGTCGAGCCATAGGTGTGGCGCTTGCCGCCCTGACCCTGAGCAGCTCCAATCTCGCCCTAGCGGCGGTTCCGGCTCCCTTGGCCGCTGCCCTGGCCGATAGTGCCCGGCCCGCGACGGATGTGGCCCGCGACGCGGCGCGCCATCCGGGCGAGATACTGAGCTTTGCCGGCATAAAGCCCGGCGACCGGGTTGCAGACTTCATGATGGGGTCTGGCTATTTTACCCGCATTCTGTCCGCCGCCGTCGGGCCCAAGGGTCAGGTCTATGGCTATCAATCGGCTGAGTTCATAGCCTATCGCGCCGCCTATGCCGCTGAACAGGCCGCTGTCGCCGCCGACTATAAGAATGTGACGCTCATCGCCCAGCCCCTGTCCGCCGCAGGCCTGCCCGAGGGACTTGATCTGGTCCTGACGGTACAGAACTATCACGACATGCATCTTAAGGCCTTCCCCGCCGGTACGGCTGGATCGGTCAATCAGCAGGTCTTCAAGGCCCTTAAGCCCGGCGGCATCTATCTGGTGATAGACCATGCCGCTGCCGCCGGTGCGCCCTTGAGCGTCGCCGATAGCCTGCACCGCATCGATGCGGCCATCGTCAAGCAAGAGGTAGAGGCCGCAGGGTTCAAGCTGGTGGGCGAGGACAAGACCCTCGCTTTATCCGCCGATGATCACAGCCTCAACGTCTTCTTGCCTGCTATTCGAGGCAAGACCGACCAATTCATCTTGAAATTCCAAAAGCCGAAATAGGGGGCCGCGCGCCCAAAGAGCCCGCAGGTGGCGGTCCGATCCCCTGCGGGACCCTAACCAACCCATTGACGGCACCAACAGCCCATCAAAAACTGGCGCACCCGACACGATTCGAACGTGTGACCTTTGCCTTCGGAGGGTGACGGATGGCCATTTCTTCGTGCTACCCAAGCTTGCTCACAATTGTTTTTAATGTTGAAGATTAGCGACTTAGAACGTACAACCTTTGCCTACGGTGGCGCGGGATTGCTCTAGATTACCTGAAGCGTGCTACCCCGGTGCTACCCAGAGGGTTACGGCGATGGCAGGCAAGCGACTTACGAAGCAGGTAGTTGACACGCTACAGCCGAAGGCGAGCGACTATGTGGAATGGTGCGGGGCTTTGCCCGGCTTCGGTTGCCGGGTTCGCCAGACTGGCAAGAAGACTTTTGTCGTTCAGTACCGGGTTGGCGGGCGCAATAGCCCTGTTCGCAAAGTCACAATCGGCGCGGAAGGTAAGTTGACCGTCGAAGAAGCGCGCAAGGAAGCGGCGAAGATATTG
This sequence comes from Caulobacteraceae bacterium, assembly GCA_947441065.1. Taxonomy (GTDB): domain Bacteria; phylum Pseudomonadota; class Alphaproteobacteria; order Caulobacterales; family Caulobacteraceae; genus CAISGS01. Next base: position 53,162 of record CANESI010000009.1, on the reverse strand, counting down.
GCTAAGGCGGAACTTGGCGACGACGTTGCGGGCGAACGCGCGAAACAGCGTGCCGAAATGACCGTTTCTCAATTGTGCGACGAATATCTTGTCGATGGTTGCGACTTGAAGAAGGCTTCCACCTTATCAAGCGACCGGGGCCGCATAACCCGCCATATCAAGCCTTTGCTTGGAAACAGGCGAATTGGAGAGATAAAGCGCGGCGATATTGAGCGCTTCATGCGAGACGTGGCCAACGGCAAAACGGCGGTTGATGAAAAGACAGGACGCCATGGGCGCGCGCGCGTCACGGGCGGCAAAGGAACCGCAACGCGGACGGTCCGACTGTTGGGCGGCATTTTCAGCTATGCGGTTGAACGCAGCTACATTGAAAGCAACCCGCGCCTTGGCGTTAAGGTTTACCCCGATGGCAAGGGCGAGCGCTTTCTTTCAACCGCCGAACTTCAAACTTTGGGCGAAGCTTTGCGGGAAGCCGAAACGATTGGCCTTCCTTGGAATTTCAACGAAGAAAGGAAGTCCAAGCATCGCCCATCAAAGGAGGAAAATCGGCGCGAAGTCATTTCACCCTTCGCAGTCGCCGCGATAAGATTGATGATGTTGACAGGTTGCAGGGCGGGTGAAATTCTGAACTTGCGATGGTCAGAAGTCGATTTTGAGCATGGTGTTCTCAATCTTCCCGATTCAAAAACCGGCGCAAAGAAGGTGCTGTTGGGAGCGCCCGCCTTGGAAGTGCTGGCTTCGCTCGCACGGCTTGGAGATTACGTCATAGCGGGCGCAAAGCCAGATCGACCCCGTTCAGACATAAAACGCCCTTGGGACCGGATAACCGCCCATGCTGGCCTTTCTAACCTGAGACTTCACGACCTTCGCCATTCATATGCTTCTATTGGCGCGGCGGCTGGAATGGGGCTTGGCACTGTTGGCAAGCTGCTTGGCCACGCGTCGCCGACAACCACAGCTCGCTATTCGCATTTCGCCGACGACCCTTTGCGTCGTGCTTCCGAAAGCATTTCGGAGACAATCGCAGCGGCGATGAACGCGACGACGAAACGAGAAACCAATATCATAGAAATTTCGAAGAAGGCGCGCTGATAATGCCGGGACTTGAAGCATGGGATTTATTCAAGAACACAGTTGAAGGCCGTGCCTATCCAGCGTCGTGCGCTTGGGAAAATGGCTCACCTGTTTTTTGCGCGTATCCGATCAAAAAAGGTTCAGAGCCAAATCTGCTTCTTCTTTCCGAAATGCTTCGAAGCCAAATTCCGATCCCAAATGAAATTCGCAATTGGCTTGCTGATATGTTGGACCCAAACGCCGACAGTGATTTTCAATTCAAAAAACTATCAAAACGCCGTCGGGGCGCAAAAGTCGCCGGTCCAACAGCGAATTGGGAAGCGGCTGAATTTGTACTGCGCCGTATGGAAAACAATGACACTCGGCAACAGGCTATCGGTAAAGCCTTGGGGAAATTCGGAATACAACGAAGCGCCCTAGAAGAGGCGTTAAAGTCGCTCAAAGAAGCACATGCGGCACATGATGCTATTGAACAGGGGTACAAGTCTCACTCCGAATAAACGGACGAATTATTCGGACTCCTTTCCAACCAACGCTCCAAAAAAATGTGATTAATGGTGAGCCATCGCACCGCATTGATGCGTGTTGATTGGGATGGCTCTAATGAATACCAAAATCTATCTTCGGCGCAATAAAGCGGCGGCTTACCTTCAAGAACGCTACGGCGCTTATACGACTGATACACTGGCTAAACTGGCCTGTGTCGGTGGTGGACCGCCCTTCCAAAAACTTGGGCCGTTTCCGGTCTATGTTCCGGAAGAATTGGACGCATGGGCCATGTCGCGCATGACGCGTGCGGTCAACAGCACATCTGAACTCAACAAGTCTGAAAGGTAATTCAGATGTTAAGTTCTGGATTTCAATCTTCTTCGTCCATGCGAGCGCTTGCGCTTATGTACGCCCGGAATGGCGTTGTCGTTTTTCCTTGCCGGGAAGCTGATAGCAAGGGTGGCGCGGCGAAAGCGCCCTATATCGAGGGCGGGATGCATCGTTCGACAACGGACGAACACCAAATCAACGTTTGGTGGCAGCGGTGGCCAAATGCAGTCATCGGGAAACCTTGCTTTGCAAATGGCATCATCGTTATCGACGCTGACAGGCATGGGCAGGGCGACGGTGTTTCGGCCTTGGCTGATCATTTTTTGATCCAAAATTTCAATCCGAATTCCATACCAAATGTGCGCACGCCACGATATGGCCTGCATTATCTCTTCCGCCGTCCTGATGCGTTGGGCGATACGAAGGCAAAGATAGGCTCTGCCATCGATGTTCGTGATAATGCCTATATTATTGCCGCTGGTTCAGTGATGGCCAACGGCCTTCAATACACACTCTTACATGCTTCAGTCGAGCAACTAGCTGCTGCAATCTGCCACGACACTTTGCCGGAATTGCCAAGCTGGCTTGCTCAGATGGTTGCGAAACCCATTGCCCAACCGCAACTTAAAGCCGGAAGCGCCAACTTTAGCGATCAAACTTCGGAAGCGATCCGACAACGATTGAAGGGTTTAGTTCGAACCGCCGCCCTTGCTAGCCCCGGCGAACGGAATGCCAAACTGCATTGGGCGGCTTGCCGTGCTGGCGAAATGGTTCAGGCTGGCCTGATCACTCAAGAGACTGCAATTGCGCTGTTTGCGGAAGCGGGCGCTTATGCCGGTCTTCCAATTCGCGAGACGATTGCCACGGTGAAAAGCGGCATTGCCAGCGTAGGTAGGGGCATTCGTCGTGGATGATGTTCCATCAAAATGGACGCCGAAGGACGGCACCAAACTCGCCCAAGAAGCCATAATCGAAGCCATAATCCCTGAAAAGCGCCCGCTCTACCGGTCTTTGCCGCCCGCGCTGGATTTTCCCGTAGATGCGCTTGGCCCGCTGAAAAATGCGGCGCTCGCCATTCATCATCGCACACAAGCACCGTTGGCAATCGCCGCACAATCGGTGTTAGGGGCCGCAACATTGGCGGTTCAGGCGCAACGCGACGTGAAGTTGCCAGCGGGCGGGCGTAAGCCACTTACGGGGTTGTTCGTATCGATTGCCGAAAGTGGCGAACGCAAATCCAGCGTTGATCGCATCGCCTTGGAACCGATTACACAAGTTGAAACAGCGTGGCGGCAACAGTCCGAAGGCGAACAGCTTGCCTATTTGAACGCTAAGGAGGCATGGGACTTTTCGCGCGACAAAGCCAAGAAGGCCAGTCCCGGCAACCCGGACGCACTTCGCGCCGCCCTTGATGCACTTGGGCCGGAACCCAAAGCGCCGCCGCACCCGATGCTGATAATTTCCGATCCCACGCCCGAGGCCCTAACGATGCATCTTGCCGGTGGACGGCCCTTCGCTGGGGTTTTCACGGCTGAAGGCGGCGTGTTGATTGGTGGCGCGGCTTTCAGTGATGAAAGCAAAATGCGAACGGCGGCGTTGTTCAACACGCTATGGGATGGCGATCCTATCCGGCGAAAACGCATCGGAACCGGATCAACCTTTCTTCCGGGCCGCCGTTGCAGCGCCCATATCATGTTGCAACCCGTTATCGCCGATGAACTTTTCGGCAAAAGCCTGTTCGATGGTATCGGCTTGACCGCCCGAATGCTCTTGGTTGCGCCAAACAGCACTGCCGGGACACGGCTCTACCGCGAAGCCCCCGCTGGTTCGTCCGCCATTCTGGAAAGATACAACGAACGCATTCGCTACTTGTTGATGCGACCGCCCGTCACAAGCCCGGACATGCCCGACGCCTTGGACCCGCCTCCAATGCAGCTTCACCCCGACGCGAAGTCGGCTTGGGTGGCATTCCATGATGAATGCGAAAAAGCCGTTCTGCCTGATGGCGCACTGTCTCGGATAAGGGCGTTCGCCGGAAAACTCGCCGAACATGCCGGGCGGCTTGCAGCGGTTTTGACAGTTTATGACGATCCGAACGCGATGGAAGTTCCATTGATCGCCATGCAGTGCGGCATCAATCTTGCCATCCATTACGCCAACGAAATGCTGCGATTGGCCGATGGTGCGTCAATTCCACCTGAACTTCGATCCGCGCAACGGCTTCTGACATGGTGGCAATCGCTGCCCAATTCGTCGCTTCATCTCTCTTACATCTATCAGCACGGCCCTTCGAATGTTCGGAGCGCCGACGCGGCGCGGGCAGCGATCAAAATCCTTTTTGAGCATGGATGGATTGAACGTCTTGCACCCGGAACCGTCGTTGACGGAGCCCGTCGCAAGGAAGCTTGGAGGCTCATTCCATGAAGAAAATTGAAACCCCTCTGCCTGCTAATGTTGCTAATCCTGCGAATGAGTTAGCAACGTTAGCAGGGTTAGCGCAGCCCGGCGTCGCTGAAAAAACAGCGCAAGTACAGCGGGGCGTTCCATTCCAACCCGGCCAAAGTGGCAACCCTTCAGGGCGTCCGCGCGGTGCGCGAAATCGACTTTCTGAGATCCTGTTGTCCATTGTGGTTGAAGATTTCAGCAAGCACGGGCCGCAAGCCATAGCGCAGCTACGCGAGAAAGACCCGGCGACATACCTTCGGCTGGTATCGTCATTGGTCCCGCGCGAACTCATTCTGAAGCAGGAAGAAGCGCCAGTCGTTGATTATGCCGAACTCACCGACGCCGACGTTGTTCGCCTGCTTGAAGAACAGCAACGGCGCAAGTTCATCGAAAATGCATTGAACTCGGTTCAGCCGCTTCTTTCACGGCCCGCACGATAGACGGTCAATCTCTTGGCGAACGCGCTTCCATTTTCCTTGCGCGAAGGAATCGCTGTAACGCCATGCTCTATCTTCCTCTATGAATGCCATTTCATCCGCGCGTTCACCGTAGCGGGCAATGTGGGCATTGGCCAAAGCGTTGATTTCGGCTTCAGGGATAAAGCGCGGCTTTATCTCGCCTTCCCACACTACCCATACGAACGCGCCCCAAATCGGCGACGTAGCCAATGCAATGGCAGACCATTTCAGCGTTTGTTCCCAATCCAACGCAGCACCCAACAGCGAATTATTATCTGAATTTAAGATAACTGAATTTCAGATTTAAGTGAAGTCCCCGTTGGATCGAAGCGGGGCAAGGCATGGCGAAGACGCTAGGGACGGAACAGCACATGGCGTTGATAGCGATGCTGATTGCCAAGCGCGAAGCGGCTGGCTTTACCCAATCGCAACTTGCCGAAGCCTTGGGCGAATACCAGTCATTCGTCGCACGGCTGGAAAGTGGCCAACGTCGCGTCGATGTGATCGAACTCACTCAAATTGCACGAATTTTGGGATTTGAAGCAGCCGAAGTGGTGCGAACCATTGAACTAGCGGGTAGCAAAATGCGCTAGGTTGGGGTATCTGAAATTAAGATAAGCATCAAATCGAAGCAGTTCGCGCCGGAACCGGCAACATCGAATTGATTTCGAAGAGAACACAACGACCTTTCCGGGGAATTGAATGACGAACATTGAAATCAAGCGCGACGGGAAAGGCAAAATCTGGAGTCATGTTCGCAAGAAGTGGCTTGTCGAAACGCCAGAAGAGACCGTTCGCCAAGAATACTTGGTCGTACTTGTGAACGACTACCATTTTTCGATTGATCAAATCTCCGAAGAGTTAGACTTAACCGGGCGCGGAAGCGCCAGTGCAAGGGCCGATTTTGTGTTGTGGCGGACGGTCAAGGACAAGGCCAATAACATGGCACCGTTCATCATCGTTGAATGCAAATCGGACAATGTGACAATCAAGCCTGCTGACTACACGCAAGGCGAACACTACGCACGGCACGCCAACGCGCCCTTCTTTGTCACCCACAATTCGCGGGAAACCCGCTATTGGCGCGTGAAGAAGGACAAGTTGCCGGGTTACACCGAAGAAATCGAGAATATCCCGCACGGAAATTCAACCGACAAAGAGATTGAAGAGCTCTTATCGAAGCTTCGCGCCTTCAAAGAGAAGGAGTTCGCGGACCTATTGCACCAATGCCACAACATCATTCGCAACCGCGAAAAGAAAGACCCGGCAGCGGCATTCGACGAAATCGCCAAGGTGCTTTTCATCAAGGTCTATGTCGAACGGCAGCTTCTCACCCGAAGGAGCAAAGAGAACCTGTTCACCGTTGACGTGCTGAACCGGCAAATCGCCGACAATCCGCTTGATACGCTCTTTCAGGAAACCAAGCGCGCTTATGCGACGGACAAAATCTTTGGCGATGATGAACGCATCAACCTGAAGCCCGCAACCGGCGAAGAGATTGTTCGCAAGCTGGAAAAATACAACCTTTCGGACACAAGCGAAGACGTGAAGGGCGTTGCCTTTGAGCGCTTCCTAGGGCGTACCTTCAGGGGCGAAATCGGGCAGTTCTTCACTCCCCGAACCATCGTCGAATTCATGGTTCATATGGTTGACCCGCAAGAGGGCGAAATCGTCTGCGATCCGGCAAGCGGATCAGGCGGCTTTTTGATCCGTGTTTTCGAAATCGTCCGCGAAAAAATCCTTGCCGATGCAGATCGCGAGTACGCCGAATTCAAGCAGAGTTTGGAAGCGGACGCGGCATTATCGGAAGAGGAACGCGCGAAGAAGCTCAAGGCGAAGTTCGACGACGTTCAAGAGCAGATCGATCAGAAGGTTCCCAATTCCCGCACTTGGAAGCTTTCCAACCGCTGCATTTATGGAACCGACGCCAACGACCGCATGGCGCGCACGTCCAAGATGAACATGATCATGCACGGTGATGGACATGGCGGCGTTCATCACCACGACGGCTTTCTGAACGTCAATGGCATCTTCGAAGGCCGGTTCGATATCATTTTGACGAACCCGCCCTTCGGTGCAAATGTCGAACCGACTGACAAGATTTTGGAAGCGGACCTTGCGGTAAACCCGCTAGCCGAACAGCGCTATCTTGACGAGTACGGCGACCTTTATCGCGAGTCTCAAGCGCGGGTGAAGGCGGCGCTGAACAAGCCAATCGCAAGCCTGTTCGAACTGCCCAAGAGTGAAAAAGCGAAGATCAAGACCGAAATTCTTTTCATTGAACGGTGTTTGGATTTGCTCAAGCCGGGCGGGCGCATGGGCATCGTTTTGCCGGAAGGCATCTTCAATAATCCGTCCCTGTCACATGTTCGCGAATTCACCGAAGACCGCGCCTTTGTACGTGCGGTTGTGAGCCTGCCGCCTGAGACTTTCATAAGTTCCGGCGCAAACGTGAAGTGCTCCTTGCTTTTCCTGCAGAAATTTACTGCCGAGGAACAGGAACGGTTTGAAGCGATCCGAAAGGCTGCAAGCGCTGAAATCGAAGCGAAGTTAAGGCCGGGAATTACCGAAGAAGTTCGCCGCCTTGAATCTGCGATTGATGACGCCAAGGTGAAGCGGAATTCGAAGCTTCGGACAGAATTTCAAACGAAATTGCGCCAATACAAGACAGAAATGAATGCAACCATTGTTGCTAAGTCACGGCGCAAGGCGAAAGAGAGTTTTGACTATCAGGTTTTTATGTTTGAAGCAGGAAGAGTTGGAATTACTGCAACAGGCGAAGAAGATCAGAACGAACTTTACCCTAACAAAAACCAGCCCAATACCAATATTACATGCCTAGAATTATATAAATCATTTCTCAAAACAAAGAAAGAAACACGCAGCGAAATCAATTTTCATGAAAACGTTAAGAAAATAAGTGTTGAGAGCATAAAATCTCTATCAGAAATGAACGCCTTGAAGGCAAGCTATTCTAAATCAGATCAATGGGATATTAAATCAGGAAGGGCTGCGTTATTTATAGAGGCGAATCCTGATTTCGTACGCCTAGGTGACTACATAGAAGAGTGCAACGAAACCGTCAGACCGTTCGAATTCCCAAATAAACAATGGCCTGTATACGGCGTCAATAACAGCGACGGCGTGTTCCTGAATGGGCTGCAACAGGGGGCGACCTTCAACGCGCCATATAAGGTTATCCGAAAGGACTGGTTCTTCCACAACCCGACGCGCGCAAATGTCGGCTCACTAGGTAGAGTTCCCGACGTTCCTGAAGATGCAATCACTAGTCCTGAATATCAGGTATGGCGCATTACAAAAGGGTTTCTTCCAGAGTACATGGAGCTAATTCTCAGGACAGAATTTTTCCTTGCCCTCGTCGCATTTAACCGTGTTGGCGGAGTTAAGCAGCGTATGTACTTCGACAATCTTGCTGAAATCAGAATTCCTTACATTTCAATCGATGAACAGCGTCAAGAGCTTGAATCGAGACATGAATTTATGGAAAAAATTCGAATTGCGCGTGCCAGCATTGCAATACAACAGGCTGAACTTGAACGTAAATTCTTGAGCCTAACACGAGTATTGGAGAACTGAATTTTGGCGCGGGCACGGAAATATATCGATTTCGAAGGCTTGTATGCCGAAGGCGTCCTTGGGATTTTCAGGATCGTACGCGGCTACGCCGATCTTCGCGACCTTGCCGCCGTATCGACGCCCTACAAGATGGAAAATGGCGGCGCTGGCGTTCCTGTCGTCGGGCATCAAAGGCCGGAATCCGAAAAACACGCCGAAGATATCAAAAAGTACCTAGAGCTAAGCGATAGTCGCTTCATCCCCGAAGTCATTTTGTCAGTGCGTTCGCCGGTCGATCTTGTAACGGCACAAGGCACGATTAACCCCGATGATCGCGGCCTTGGCCAAACCGTCCTTGGTGTCCAAAGCCGGGCCGGAAGCCCAATCCAGATCAACCGCAAACATTCCAGTCCGACGCTTCGCATTCAGCGCATTCGAATGGAACGAAATCACCTTGAGGCAATCAAGAACGACAAGCTGGTTCGCCGTATCGATGGCAATCACCGTTTGCATTTGGCCGAACAACTGACGGACGATCCAAACACGCCGAACAAGTACCTTGCCCCGTTTTGCATGATCCTGCTTGGAGCACCCGCCGACGACGCGGACGATTTCGCCGAATCTCTGATCTTCCATACGATCAACAGTACCGCGCTTCCCTTGGAGTCCGAACACGGGCTGCAACTCCTTCTTGGACAAAACCCGGCGCACGCGATGCAGCCGGACCAAGAGTTTGCCTATAGTCCCGATCTGCACCTTACCCGGCTCCTTTCGGCTAGGCTGAATGGTATGGCAGCGCCGACAAGGGAGAAGTTCGGCGATCAACCTTTGACCGCGCTTTGGGAATCAGCGCGCAACTTGATCGCAATGGATGCGACAATTGCGCAAGATCGACAGACGCTCACAACATTTGCCGAAAATCTGTTCGCCGGGCTGTCTGAAATTGCGATCCGGTTGACGGTGAACCATCCGTCCCTTTGTCGCACTTACGGCTTCTTCGAACTTGCGGCACGCGTTTGGAAGGAAGCATCCGGCGATACTCACGAAAAGAAAGTACGTGCGTCGGTGGATGTGTTGGACCGCCTTGGAAACTGGTTGGGCGGGCAGGGCATAACGAGCCTGCTGAACCGTCTTTCCCCCGCCGAACAACTGCTTGAAACTTTCAAGGCCGCTCAATCAAAAATACCTAAGCGCGTATTTCTGGCGCGTTGGTATCCTGCCCAAGATGCAGCGGACGGCGCATTCAACAAGGCGAACCTTCGCCTTGAGCAACTCAATCAAACGCTGGCAAACCTGCTTGCCAAGCACGGTATCCCATTGGAACTTGTGGATATGGGGACGGAAGAAGGCGGAACTTTCCCGATCCATGCGAAAATGTACGAAGCCATCGCATCGTCGGATATCATCATCTGCGATCTAACCGGCCAACGCCCGAACGTCTTTATCGAAGCCGGTTACGCGCTGAAGCACCACGAACAGAACAAGTTGATCTTCCTTTTCGAGCCGAAGAGCGACGCGGACAAAGTGCCTTTCGACCTGAACACATTTAAATATGTACAAATTACACAAGCGGCGGAAATTCCCAATCGGATCGGAACCGAAATTGAAGCGATCTTGCGGGATTCAGGGGCCGCTTTGGTTGCCTAGTCGTGCAGTGAGGCTTCGAACGTCTGATTGGATAATGGCAGCGTGATCATTGCGGACTTACCCGGCGAACTGACTGCATCAAAAGCCGATTGGCTTGCCGGTGGTACATGGCTTGGTTTCACGCCTCGCAACCCGACACTTGGCGCACGCAACAAATGCCAGAGCATGATTCAGCGCCAGTTTGGAAGCGGCTATGTCATTGAATACATCACCGAACAGTTTGGCAAACCGAACGTAGGATTTGAAGCCGATCCTGCGTATTTACGCGAACGCGAAGATCATTCTGAATTGGCTGGCAGATTCGTCGCTGTTCACAAACTGAAAACAAGTGCCAGAGCACTTGAAACGATTATCGGTGATCAGGAATATACGCGCCTTCAAGACATGTGGGCACAAGACGGCAAGCGTGCAGATGGTCCGTGGCGTTTCCGATTGTTGAATCGTATCGCATCGTTGGAAAACCAAGAGCGAAGGACGTGCTTGGTGAGGTGATGTACCATCGCCTTTACAGGCGACCTTCCGCAACGCTACGCCAGCTTGAAGACGAAGAGCGCGACGTACTTTCGGCTCTTGAGCTTGAGCCGGTCGTATCTGCCAACGCTTGGATTGGCATTGAAGATGAATCTTTGATCGCTGCCAGAAGTGCGGTTGATCCAAGAACGGAACGAACCATCAATGCCGACTTGAGCGACAGGGCTTTAGAGGGAATGCCTGAAGATAGAAGGACCAAAATTCGTCGTCGCGCGGCTTGGCTAGCTGACAAGTTTGTTCGTATGCGCAAAACGAGCGGCCAACTTCATTGCGATGATTGCGGATTTGATCCTGCCAAACTGTTCGATCCGAAAACCGTCAATGTCAGAAGCTTGTTGGATGTTCATCACAAGCACCCTTTGGACGAAGGCGAGCGATATACGACAGTGAAGGATTTTGCCCTGCTATGCCCAACGTGTCACCGCGTCGAACACCAACGGCTGAAACTATCGCCACAAACACGGACCAATGCGACAGGCGAATAGCATAATCAATGCCTTTGCCAAACGCGCTGATTTGAGCGTCCGTGCTACCCCGGTGCTACCCCGGACTTTTCGCCCTAAAGCGAAGGACCACTAACCCCTTGAAATGATTGGCGCACCCGACAGGATTCGAACCTGTGACCTCTGCCTTCGGAGGGCAACGCTCTATCCAGCTGAGCTACGGGTGCCTTCGAGGCCGATGAGGGCCTGGGGCTTGTGGGGCGAGTGTTAGCGCAAGGATGGGGCGGGCGCAATCTTGGTTGCGTCGTCGGGCGCGGGTTTCGGTCCAAGTTGCGCGCCCTCGTCCATACTCCCTTGCCCCCGCTAGTCCTTGGTTGGGTCTGCTGCCGTTGGGTCGGCATAGGTTAGGGCGAGGAAGACATCTTCCAGATCAGGGTCTTCGGTCGCCAAGTCCTTGATCGCCACCCCGGCATCGCGCACGCGGTTGAGCACCTCTTCGACCCCGGCTGTCGCGGTCTTGAAGGTCACGGCCAAGCGGCCATCGGGGCGCAGGCGGGCGTCAAAGCCGCCAAGGTCTGGCACCGCGCTGAGGGGCTCACGCGGGGTGATGACCACCGCGCGGGTATCCAAGCGTTGCAGCAGCGTGGCGGTCGGTTCGCAGGCAACGACCTTGCCGCGATTGACGATGGCGATCGTGTCGCAAAGCTCCTGCGCCTCTTCCAGATAGTGGGTGGTTAGGACGATGGTCACGCCCAGATCATTGAGGCCCTTAACATAGGACCAGAGCTGACGGCGCAGCTCGACATCGACCCCGGCGGTCGGCTCGTCCAAGATCAGCACCGGCGGGCGGTGGACCATGGCCTTGGCCACCATCAGACGGCGCTTCATGCCGCCGGACAGGGCGCGGACATAGGCATCGGCCTTGTCGCTAAGACCCAGAGCGGCCAAGAGGGCATCGGTCTGGCGCTCGGCCTTGGGCACCCCATAGAGACCGGCCTGCACCTCGAGCGATTCGCGGGGGGTGAAGAAGACGTCAGCGGCCAGTTCTTGCGGCACGACCCCGATAGCGGCGCGGGCATCGCGCGGGCGGCTGTCAATGTCGCGATCCCAGATTGAGACCTTGCCCGACGTCTTTTGCGTCAGGCCAGCGAGAATATTGATGAAGGTCGATTTTCCCGCCCCATTGGGCCCCAAAAGCCCAAAGATCGAGCCGCGCGGCACGGCCAGATCAATATGATCCAGCGCCGTCTTGGCCGCCGTGGTGCGTGTGGCAGGATAGGTCTTGACGAGGCCGCGCGCCTCGATGGCGTAATCAGGAAGGGTCATGTCCCTAGGGTATTGGCGGGTGGACCGGTCCGCAAGCCAAGAGAAGCATTTTGCCGAATTGACGCCCCATCGGCCTCGCCTTAGGTATGCGCCATTGGGGCTCGTTAAGCAGACCGATGAGATGGAGTTGCGCCATGACCGCTAAACCAACCGATACAGCAGGCCCCGCGGGCGAGGTCGTCTATGTCCACGGTCACCGGCTCGCCTGCGACGGCGTCGGCGGCGCGCTGGGCCATCCGCGCGTGTTCCTAGAGATGGGCGACGAGGCCTTTGTCGACTGCCCCTATTGCGACCGCCGCTTCATCCATACCGAGGCCAGCCCCAAGGCTAAACAAGAGGCCCAGGTTCCGGGCGTCTATGAAATCGGCGGCGGGCACTAGGCTCCCCAACACCGCTGGGGGCCTAAGGCCGCTTCAGTCAAATATGTCGAACAGGTCAAAGCGCTTTTTCTTGCCGCGCTTATAGTGATCGTCGTCATCATCATCCTTGTAGCGCCTTGGCGGCTCTTGTCGGCCATAGGGCGCTTGGTAGGGTGCTTGATAGGGCGCGCCTTGGGGTGGAGGCGGCGCAGAACTTTCCGGCGGGGCAGACGACCCGGCGACCAGCTTTTCCAACTCACCGCGATCGAGCCAGACCCCGCGACAGGTGGGGCACATATCAAACTCGACGCCCTGACGGTTCACGGCAGTCATGGATTGATTACAGTTGGGGCAAAGTAGCAGGGGCATGGGGTCGTCCTTCTGAACATTAAGAAAGGGTGCGCCGGACACTGAAGGTCTGGGTGTGGGGTGGGGGGTAACCCTAGAACCAGCACCGAGCGCACCCGATGCGGTCCGACATCGCGCACAACTATCAAAGACAGTCGCAAACGCCAGAGGGGCCCGGTCCGCTTAAACGATGTAGGAAGGGCAGCGCGGGGTTTCAAGGGGGGACTAGTCGAGATGTCCCCCGCTTTTAACGACGGCTGGGGCCTCGCCGGAGTCAGGTAGAGGGGCTGCGCGCTCATGCCCGTTATAATTGCGCCCAGACATTACAATTGTCTGAAAGACCTATCCGCCAAAGGCGCGATATAGGGTGCGCCGCTGCATCATCAGCTTCAACTGTTCGGCGACGGCTGCGGCGACCGGAGGCGGGAAGGCATTGCCAACCTGGCGATAGGCGGCGGTCTTGCGACCATGGAACTGCCAGTCATCGTCAAAGCCTTGAATCCGCGCGGCCATGCGCACGGTCAGTTTGGGCATACCGACAAAATCAGGGTCGGGGGCCAGATCGGCTAAGGTCTTGCCATTAACGCCCAAGGAGGCCCAGGCCTGACGCGCCCGCGTCGGCCCAAGGTCCGGCCCGCCATGCTTTTTCGAGCCACCGACAAGGGTCGGGGCAATATCATCGGCCCGCGCCGCCCACGCCTTGGCCCCGAGCCAGCCGCGCTCGGCCATCAGGTCGCCGGGGGTTTCCCCGACCGTTGGGGCATTGATGCGCGAAGGGACGGGCCATTCAAAGCCGTCCTTTAGATCATCGCGCAGGGCGACAATGATCACCCGTGGGCGCAGTTGCGGCACCCCATAGTCACAGGCATTGAGCAGCCGCCACTGGGCCTCATAGCCGAGCTTCTTCAGCTCATTACGTATAAAGCCGCGATAGTCCTCAAACACAGCCCCCAGAAAACCGCGCACATTCTCGATCATAATCGCCTTGGGGCGGGTCTCGTCGACCAAGCGAATGGCGGCGGGAAAGAGGTTGCGTTCATCATCCTTGCCCAACTGCTTGCCGGCCACCGAAAAGGGCGGACAGGGCAGACCCCCGGCCAGCAGGTCAATGCCGCGATAGCCGGTGCCGTCAAACAGGTTGAGGTCCTGCTCATGGACGCGCCATTGCGGGCGGTTGAGACTGAGGGTCTTGCAGCAGTCGGCATCGATCTCGACCACCCCGGCATGGTCAAAGCCCGCCCGCTCCAACCCCCGCGCCTGCCCCCCGGCCCCGGCACAGAGCTCCAGCGATGTCAGACCAGTCGTCACAGAGGCTATCCTAGTGCAGGGTTCCAGAACATTTACGGAACAGGATAGGCTGGTTTGCGAAGTGGCGGCAAGGGGGGTTGGGGAAGATCAGGCGATGGCAAGACCCAAGGCCTTGATCCGGTCATTCAGTTGTTTTTGTAGATCGGCAGGGGTTTGCCAAAGGATGTGGTTGAACTGCCGTGTGTCGAAATGAACCTGCTGAATTTGGTCTGCATGACAGGTAAAAATGACTTGTTTGCCAAGGCCTTGGGCAAACCCGGCCTCATAATAAACCCCACCCCTGACAGTCTCGCCACAGGTAAAATCAGCTACAACGAACTTTGATCGCCGAATTTCGGCAATGATTTCATCGTCAATTTTTCCCGTGAAATGACCCTTATCAATTCTATGAGCCGTCAATCCTGTGTCCTTTTGAATACCGGGTTCAAAGCCTTGATCATAGATTTCGTTCATTGTTTCATCGAACCACATCGCGACGAAAACCTGATTAGAATTAATGTTTTCAGTTGTGTATTTTTCGAGAAATTCAAATCCCGTCCTAGATAGTTGTCCTAATTCATTGAAACATTTCATCTCAATTAATATATTTTTGAAATCATGGCATTCATTATCATTCATCAGTTCAGTATAAACTTTTATCTTATCGTTCAAATCACCAACAAATGCTCCCGCCCCCAAGTATGTGGTAGAAATTTCTGTACACATCTGCACGTTGATTTTATCCAAAAAGAGAAAAAATCTTTCTATTTTTTTGGACATTTTGATCGGTTTTGATTTCATCACATCATCGAGGATTGCCTCTGTGATGAGTGGGTAAAAAACACCAAGTCGGTTCTGGTCTAAAATCCAAGTGGTAAGGCGAGCCCGCGCGGCGTCATCAAAACGCTTTTGATCAGTCTTTACCCATGAGATTTTTTCAATTCTATACTGACCACCGGCCCTTTCCGAAACGTAACCGTCCCCATGATCGGTTTGAGTTATAGTGGCCAGCGTGCCCCAAATTGCACACATTCCCTTTTTCATGACACCTCTCGATTTGGTTATTTAAAATTGTATAAATGATATAGCCCGTTTAAAGTCAATATCATCCCCCCTAGTGACCAAACCGCAGGACCGGCCTATTCTGGCCCTATGACCGAATCCGTTGACACACTCCTCGCCCCTGCCGCCCCAGACCATCCGCCTGTGCGGCTCTATCTGGTCGATGGGTCGGGTTATATATTTCGGGCCTATCACGCCTTGCCGCCCTTGACGCGCAAGTCCGATGGGATGCCGGTGGGGGCGGTGCAGGGCTTTTGCAATATGTTGTGGAAGCTCTTGGTCGAGATGCGCACCGCGCCCGATGGGCCGACCCATCTGGCGGTGATCTTTGACCAGTCGGGCAAGACCTTCCGCAATGATCTCTACCCCGCCTACAAGGCCCACCGCCCGCCTGCGCCGGAGGACCTGATCCCGCAATTTGCGCTGGTGCGTGAAGCGACGCGGGCCTTTGGCGTTCCGGCCATTGAGCTGGCCAACTATGAGGCCGATGACCTGATCGCCTCCTATGCCACCCATGTGCGCGACATGGGCGGCGAGGCGGTGATTGTCTCGTCGGACAAGGATCTGATGCAGTTGGTCGGGGATCGGGTCATGATGCTCGACACCATGAAGAACCTCAAGATCGGACCCGAACAGGTGTTCGACAAGTTCGGGGTCAGCCCGGACAAGGTGGTCGATCTTCAGGCCTTGACCGGCGACAGTGTCGATAATGTGCCCGGTGCGCCGGGGATTGGCGTCAAGACGGCGGCGCTGCTGATCAATGAATATGGTGATCTGGACACGGTTCTGGCCCGCGCGGGCGAGATCAAGCAGGACAAGCGCCGCCAGACCCTGATCGACTTTGCCGACCAGATCCGCCTGTCGCGCGAGCTGGTACGGCTCGACGTCAATACGCCCATGCCGGTGGCCCTCGAAGAGTTGGTGGTCGACGACCCTCACGGCCCAGCCCTGATGGCCTTTCTGGAAGAGATGGAGTTTCGCTCGCTCGCCCGGCGGGTGGGAGACGGCGGGGCTGATGCCCGCGCCGCCTCGGCCAATGGCAATGGCTTTAGCCCGCGACCGAGCGGCTCTGCCCCGACCAGCGCCCCAACCATGGCCCCGCGCCCCTTCACGGCGAGCGAGAACGCGCCGGTGGCCGCCGCGCCCCAGCAGATCGACACCACCGCCTATATCTGCGTGCGCGACCTCGCCACGCTGGATCAGTGGATCGCGAGGGCTGAGGCCGCAGGCACGATTGCTTTTGATACGGAAACCGACGCCCTGTCCTCGGCCAATGCGGGGCTGGTGGGCGTGTCCTTGGCCGTTGCGCCGGGTCAGGCCTGCTATATCCCGCTCGCGCACCGGCAAGGCGAAGGTCTGCTCTTAGAGGCGCCTGAAGCGCTCGATCAGATTCCGATGGATCAGGCCTTAGCGCGGCTAAAGCCCCTGCTCGAAAATCCCGCCGTGCTCAAGGTCGGACAGAATGCCAAATATGATCTGGCCGTCCTGTCGCGTTATGGCATTGCGGTCGGTCCCATCGACGACACCATGCTGATCTCCTATGTGCTCGAGGCCGGTCTGCACGGCCACGGCATGGACGAGCTGTCACGCCTGTGGCTGGGCCATGAGCCGATCAGCTTCAAGTCGGTCACTGGCACCGGCAAGGCGCAAAAGAGCTTTGACCAGATCGGTCTTGAGGCCGCGACCCCCTATGCCGCCGAAGATGCCGACGTGACCTTGCGTCTGCACCAGACCTTGCGTCCGCGTCTGGCCAAAGAGAACCTGCTCACCGTCTATGAGACCCTCGAGCGGCCCTTGCCCGCCGTGCTGGCCCAGATGGAATGTGCCGGGATCAAGGTCGATCAGGAACGACTGCGCCAACTGTCCCACGAGTTTGCCCTGCGCATGAACGATCTGGAGAGCAAGGCCCAAGAGATTGTCGGCCACCCGTTCAATCTGGCCAGCCCCAAACAGATCGGCGACATATTGTTTGGCGAGCTTGGCCTGCCCGGCGGCAAGAAGACCGCTACGGGTGCCTGGAGCACCGATGCCGCCGTGCTCGAAGACCTGGCCCTGACCGGCCACACCCTGCCCAAGGTCTTGCTGGACTGGCGCCAGCTGGCCAAGCTGCGCGGCACCTATACCGAGGCTCTGGTGGCCGCCATCGCGCCGCGCACCGGGCGGGTCCATACCTCGTTCTCGCTGGCCTCGACCACCACCGGGCGGCTGTCCTCGTCCGATCCGAACCTGCAAAACATCCCGGTTCGCACCGAAGAGGGCCGTAAGATCCGCCAAGCCTTCATCGCTGAGCCCGGCCACGTGCTGATCAGCGCCGACTATAGCCAGATCGAGCTGCGGCTTCTGGCCCATATTGGCGACATTCCCCAGCTCAAGAAGGCCTTTGCCGACGGGCTCGACATCCATGCCATGACCGCCTCGGAAATGTTCGGCGTGCCGGTCGAGGGGATGGACCCGATGATTCGCCGTCAGGCCAAGGCGATCAATTTCGGTATCATCTATGGCATTTCAGGCTTTGGGCTCGCCAACCAGCTATCGATTCCGCAGGATCAGGCCGCTGCCTATATCCGCACCTATTTCGAGCGGTTCCCCGGCATCCGGGCCTATATGGACAAGACCAAGGCCGAGGTTCACGCCAATGGCTATGTAACCAGCCTGTTTGGTCGCCGTATCAACATCCCCGATATCCGCGCCAAGGCCGCCGGTATGCGCCAGTTTGCTGAGCGCGCGGCTATCAATGCCCCGATCCAAGGCGCGGCTGCCGACATTATCCGCCGGGCCATGGTGCGCATGCCTGCGGCTCTGGCCCAAGAGGGCTTGAAGGCCCGGATGTTGCTACAGGTCCACGATGAACTGGTGTTCGAGGCCCCGGCGTCAGAAGCCGACGCCGTCTGCGCCCTCGCCAAACGGGTGATGGAGCGGGCCGCAGAGCCTGCCGTACAGATCAGCGTACCCCTCATCGTCGAGGCTAAGGCCGCAAAGAACTGGGACGAGGCGCACTAGCCGTTAGACGGGACCTGAGCCGGGACACTGGCCTCTAAGAACCGTTTCACGGCTGCGGCTATGTCGGGCGATGCCGCAATTTCCTTGCGAACCTCAGGCAGGCGCAGAAGCTTCATGGCCTCGACCTTGGCCCTGTCCGCGACCGGCCCGCTCGGCCCCGCCTCGCCTAAGCTGAGCGCCAAGAGCATCATCAGGCGGTTGGCGGGCGTAAGCTGAGCCTTCATGATCGTAGAAATATATTTGCCCTCAGCCTCGACCAAGCCCCCGACCTCGCCGATCCGCTTTACAATCGGGTCAGAATCCTCTGGGGTCAGACCCGCCTTGGTGATGGATTTCTGCATCCGAGCCAGCGCCTGCAGCTTGGTGCGCGGTGGCTGGATCTGCCCGACCACATCACGTTCGAACTTCAGCGCCCCAACCGTGCTGCGAATCCAGCGGGCCGCTTCGCGCTTATTGGCGGCACCGATGACATTTTCTAAGAGCCGGATCAGGGCCCCCACCTCTTCAAAGGCGGTGCGGTCGCTGCCCACATAGGCGGTAACAAACTCCGTGCTCATCAACATGCGGGACCGGTCAACAAAGGCCGCCTGCACATCCTCCGGCGTCATGAGTTTGCCCGCACCAAAGGTCAGGGCCATGGCAAGCGCGCGGAGCATCTCGACCTCTTGAGCCGCATTGTCCGGACACAGGCGCCGTGGGCCGAGCAGGTCTCGCAAGATCTGCCGCGCTATCGAGGCTCGCACCGCAAAAAAGGCCTCATGGCCAAGCCATTGGGCCAGCCTCACTGCGGCTCCCTCAAGCGGGGGGATAGCCTTGGCCATAGCCGGATCGATACGGATCAGATCATCGACAGCCTTGGGGGCGGCCAAGCGGGTCATGGCCGCCAGCCGCTGGCCCAGATTAAGGTTGGCCCCCAACAGGTCCGCCAGACCCTTTTTGGACCCCAAGATCTCAGAGAGGGGCTGTTCCAAGACCTTGAAGGCCAAGGCCTTGGGTCCATCGGCCATGGGTATGGCCGCGCCTGCAATCTTGTCGGCCAGATCGAGCAGAGCGGCGACCTTCTGCTTCCAATTGCGCGCAGGGGCCAGATGGGCCGCAACGCCGCCGCCGAGGAGATAGGACGGGTCGGGCTGGCTATAGAGCCGAACCGCAGCCTGAGCGAAGCCCTCAGTCGACGGGTCGGGGAAGCGGCCCTTTTTGTGATCGGTTCGTATCCGTTCCAAGGTGCGCTCGGTAAGGCCTTGAAACGACCGCACGATCTCATGGACCGACAGGCCCCGGCTTTGCGATTCAGGGATCGATATTTTCTGGATGGCGCCCTGCAGGTCCATCTCTGACCCTTCGAGCAACTCGGCCATATCTGCGCGGTGCAGCAGTTCAAAGGCGGTGATGCCGTTGCGATTGAGCCACTCTTCGAGCAATCGGGTAATCCGGTCGCGGGAATGCATCGAATAGAGGTCCGATGGACTGACGCACAGGGGGGCCTGATCTTCGACCTTGGCCTTCTTCGCCTTCACCTCAACCTCACCCTTGGCGAGGATCGTCGCGGTCCGAAATCGTAGGGTTTCGGCATCCATGGTTTCCTTGGTTACCTTGACCGCCGCCGCCTGCCGTTCCGCCAGCAGCGATTCCGCCGTAGCAAGGGCGATCGTCCGATCCTCGGTCGCAAGGGACAGGGTCCAAGGGGCCCCCGGCACGCGGCGAATATAGAGCTCGTAATGAATGGGGGCTTGGGTCATCGATCCTCCGAAGGAGGCCATAGGTATAACTATTTTATCATCTGCGAAACTGGCGTCATAGAATGAGGCGCTTCTCAGGCGCGGCTCGCCATTGAATGGCCACATCTGAGGAACTAGCTTAAAGCGGTTGCGCTTCTTGGGGCGCGCAGACTGTAAGACTTAGGTGTTCAATGGCGAAAATTACCCTGGTCGATGATGATGAAAATATCGTCACCTCCGTCTCCTTGGCCCTCGAAAGCCACGGCCATGGTGTGAAGGCCTATTATGACGGTGCCTCGGGCTTGGCCGCGCTTGAAAGCGATCCGCCTGATCTGGTCATTCTCGATGTGAAGATGCCCCGAATGGATGGCATGGAGGTGCTTCGCCGCCTGCGCCAGACCTCGAACATCCCCGTCATTATCCTGACCTCCAAGGACGAAGAGATCGACGAGATCCTCGGCTTTAACCTTGGGGCCGACGACTATATGCACAAGCCCTTCAGCCAGCGCCTGCTGATCGAGCGGGTCAAGGCCGTCCTGCGCCGCGCGCGTGACGATGAAGAGGCTGGCAATCCCGGCCAAGCCGCCGCCACGGCCGCGCGCAGCATCAAGCGCGGTCGTCTGACCCTCGATTCGGCCCGCCACGACTGCCTGTGGGATGATAGGGCGGTAAAGCTGACTGTGACTGAATTTCTCCTGCTTCAGTCCCTGGCCCAGCGTCCGGGCTTCGTCAAAAGCCGCGATAATCTGATGGATGCGGCCTATGACGATCAGGTCTATGTCGATGATCGCACCATCGACAGCCATATCAAGCGCATGAGACGCAAATTTCGTCAGGTCGATCCGACCTTTGATGCGATAGAAACCCTCTATGGCGTTGGATATAGATATCGCGAAGCCTGAACCGGCCCCCTATCCCGATAGGCAAGCGGGATTGGAGTCCGGCCAAGGTCAAAGACCCAGCAAGGGGCGGCGAAAGCTGATTCCGGGCTCGCGCCTTGGTGGCCTGATCATCGCCCTGAACCTTTTGGGTCTCGCCATCCTGATCGGCGGCGCGCTGGTGCTGAACGAGATGAGGCGCGGCCTCGTCAATGCCCAGATTGATAGTCTGACCACCCAAGGTGAGTTCATCGCCAATGTGATCGACCGCGCCGCGACCATGGGCGAGCCGGTCCCGCAGCTTGAAGTCGACCGCGCCGCTCAGACCCTGCAACTGCTATTCATCCCAAGATCCCAGCGCGCTCGGCTATTTGATGCTGATGGGCAGGAACTGGCCGACAGCTACACCGTATCTGATCGGGTCGAGAAGCGGCTTCTGCCTCCCGCACGCAAGCCTGGGACGCCTGCTCCCCAGGCCCATAACGACCCCTCACGCCCGGCCAAGGAAGAGGCGGCGCGCAAGGCGCTACAACAAGAGGTCGCCCGCGCGCTTAAGGGCAAGCCTGTTGCTGGAATGAGGCTGGGCGCCAATGGCGACCGGGTCGTGTCGGTTTCAATCCCTCTGCGCCATGTGGAGGCCGTCCTCGGTGTATTGACGCTCGAGTCCGGCGATGTGGACGAGATTATCGCGGCGGAGCGAAGGGCCCTCTTGCCCTTCATCATCATGGCCGTTGCCGTCTCTCTGGCCTCATCCTTCCTGCTCAATCAGCTTATTGCCCAGCCGGTGCTGCGCTTGGCACGGGCCGCCGACCGGGTTCGGTTATCGCGGGCCAGAGCCATCATCTTACCAGACCTCGCCGACCGGGAAGATGAGCTGGGCGACCTGACAAGGTCCCTACAGTCCATGACCTCGGCCCTGACCTCGCGTATGGATGCGATAGAGCGGTTTGCCGCCGATGTCGCCCATGAGATCCGCAACCCCCTGACCTCGATCCGGTCAGCGGTCGAGACCCTCGACATCGTGTCGGCGCCCGCACCCCGCGCTAAGCTGATGGGCATATTGAAACAGGATGTCGGGCGGCTGGATCGCCTGATCACCGACATTTCCAACGCCTCGCGTTTAGATGCCGAACTGTCGCGCGATGCGCCAAGGCCGATTGATCTGCCGCGCCTACTGTCCGACCTCTGCGCCCTCTATAGCCAAAGCGCCATGTCCGGGGAGGCGAGCGTGATCATGGGAGATGCTGAAGCCCTTGAAAACCTGACCATCAGCGGCCGTGAAGGCCCCCTCAGCCAAGTGTTCCGCAACCTGATCGATAATGCCCGCTCCTTTACCCGCCCGGTCGGCGACGCGGAGCGCCAGGTTCGCATTGACCTGCGCAAGGTCGGCGCCGAGGCGCGGGTGACGATAGAGGATGATGGCCCGGGCATTCCGCCAGAAAATCTCGAAACCGTCTTTGAGCGGTTCTATACGTCGCGGCCACGCGGAGCGGTTTTTGGCGGCAATTCAGGGCTTGGACTGTCCATTGCCCGCCAGATTGTCGAGGCCCATAGCGGCCATATCTGGGCGGAAAATCGCCTGGATGAAGAGGGGCAGGTTCTCGGAGCCCGGTTCAATGTCAGTCTGCCTTGTCTCTCGACATGACAGATCATAGCCCAATACACGGCGGCCTGATCGCTCGGCACCGGATGGGGCGCTGGCATGGCGTGCTGATCCTTGGGCCGTCCGGCTCGGGCAAGAGCCATCTGGCCCTCACGGCGTTGGTGGCCGGTTGGCGCTTGGTTGCCGATGATCGGGTCATTGTCTGGCCCGATGCGGGCAAGGTCTTCGGCCGCGCTCACCCCACCTTAGCCGGTCAGATCGAGGTGCGCGGGCTCGGGATTATGCACTCAGCGCCCCCCATCCTTGGCTTTTGCCAGATCGATCTGGTTGCGCAGATGGTGCCGCAGGCGACGCTCGAGCGCTATCCCGATCCGGCCCAGACGGTTCTGATGGGTCAATCTCTGCCCTTGATCGCGGTGGATCCTTTTTCAGCCCTTTGCTTGCCAATGATCGACATGGCATTGCACCCCCTTCCCGTCCGATGATAAGCGACATATGAATTGTCCGCGCAGCGTTCTTGCTGCGCTCGGGAGCGATCCCGTGCGAGGCCCCGTGAGCGACCCCTTGAGAGACCCCTTGAGAGATTTTGCATGATCGGGCTTGTGATCGTCACCCATGGGCGGCTGGCCGAGGAATTTCGTCAGGCGATGGAACATGTCGTCGGGCCTCAGCCGGATGTTGTCGCGGTCTGTATTGGTCCGGACGACGATATGGAGCAGCGGCGCACAGATATCTTGACCGCTGCAGAGGCCGTCAATAGCGGCAACGGCGTCATCCTGCTCACCGACATGTTCGGCGGAACCCCCTCCAATCTGGCCATCTCGGTGATGGAACAGACTAGTGCCGAAGTGATCGCCGGGCTGAACTTGCCCATGCTGATCAAGTTGGCCAGCGTTCGAGGCCGTGAAAGCCTCGAGACCTGCGTCGCCCATGCCCAAGAGGCAGGCCGCAAATATATTTCTGTCGCCTCCTATGTTCTGGCGGGAGACAAATGAGCCTCAGCCGGATCGTCGAGATCATCAACGAACGTGGGCTCCACGCGCGGGCCTCGGCCAAGTTCGTCAAGGTCGCCTCGGGTTTTGATGCAGAGGTGATGGTTAGCCGTGAGGGTCAGACCGTCGATGCCCGCTCCATCATGGGCCTGATGATGCTCGCTGCGGGCATTGGTTCGACCATCGATATTACCGCCAAAGGCCCTGAAGCCGAAGCCGCCCTCGACGCCCTCAGCGCCCTGATCGCCAACCGGTTCGACGAGGACCGCTAGGTCAGATCAACTCATATAAAGATATCTTTATGTCTTTATTGCCCCTTCGCGCTGGAGGGGTTATAGACGGCCATCGAAATTCCCGTCAGGAGCCTCACCGTGGCCGACTATATCGTTGCCGACATCTCCCTCGCCGCCTTTGGCCGCAAGGAAATCTTGATTGCTGAAACCGAAATGCCGGGCCTGATGGCCACGCGCGAGGAATATGGCCCAGCCCAGCCGCTCAAGGGCGCACGGATCGCCGGGTCCTTGCACATGACCATCCAGACCGCCGTGCTGATCGAAACCCTGCAGGCCCTCGGCGCGGATGTGCGCTGGGCCTCGTGCAACATCTTCTCGACCCAAGACCATGCGGCCGCCGCCATTGCCGCAGTCGGCACGCCGGTCTTTGCCTTTAAGGGCGAAAATCTGGTCGAATATTGGGACTATGCCCACAAGATCTTTGAATGGTCGGACGGTGGCTATCCCAACCTGATCCTCGACGATGGCGGCGACGCCACCCTGCTCTGCGTGCTTGGCCCCAAGGCGGAGAAGGACGCCAGCGTCCTCGACAATCCGCAGAACGAGGAAGAAGAGGCGCTGTTCTCAGTGATGAAGCGCTATCTCAAGGAAAAGCCCGGCTTCTATTCGGCTATTCGCGACGCCATCAAGGGCGTGTCGGAAGAGACCACCACCGGCGTTCACCGCCTCTATCAGATGGCCACCAAGGGCGAACTGCCCTTCCCCGCCATCAACGTCAATGACAGCGTCACCAAGTCCAAGTTCGACAATCTCTATGGCTGCCGCGAAAGTCTGGTCGACGCGATCCGCCGGGGTACCGACGTGATGTTGGCCGGCAAGGTCGCCGTGGTTTGCGGCTATGGCGATGTGGGTAAGGGCTCAGCGGCCAGCCTGCGCAATGGCGGCGCGCGCGTTGTGGTCACTGAAATCGACCCGATCTGCGCCCTGCAAGCGGCCATGGAAGGCTATGACGTTCAGACGCTGGACGATATGGCGGGTAAGGCGGACATCTTTGTCACCGCCACCGGCAATAAGGACGTCATCACCGTCGATCATATGCGGTCCATGAAGAACAATGCCATTGTCTGCAATATCGGCCACTTTGATAGCGAAATCCAAGTCTCTGGCCTGAAGAATTTCGTCTGGGACGAGATCAAGCCGCAGGTTCACCATGTCGAATTCCCCGATGGCAAGAAGATCATCCTTCTGTCCGAAGGCCGTCTGGTCAATCTGGGCAATGCGACCGGTCACCCCTCCTTCGTGATGAGCGCCAGCTTCACCAACCAGACCTTGGCTCAGATCGAGCTGTGGACCAACGGCAAGGCCTATGAGAACCAGGTCTATACCCTGCCCAAGGCGCTGGATGAAAAGGTCGCCCTGCTGCATCTGGCCAAGCTCGGTGCCAAGCTGACGACCCTGACCAGCGAACAGGCCAACTATATTGATGTGCCGCAGGCCGGTCCCTTCAAGCCGGACCATTATCGCTACTAGGCGATCAAGGCTTTTTGTCTCAACCACGCCGCAAGGGGTGGTCAAGGGCGCGCGATCGGGGGCATAGAAGCTTCATGTCGCGCGCCCTTTTGATGTCTAGCTTCGTTGCCTCCAGCCGCGTCGGCGGCGGGGCCCAATCCCTCGCCCTCGCGGTCTTGGGGATTGACGCTGTTCTGGCCCCCACGGTCCTGTTTGGTCGCCATCCGGGCCTTGGTGCACCGGGCGGCGGCGCGGTCAGTCCGGACCTGTTCCAAGGGGTGTTGGAGGGTATCGAGGCCAAGGGCGACTTTGCCGCCTTTGATCTGGTCCTGACCGGCTATTTCTCCCATCCTGATCAGATCGACGCGGCATCACGCGCTATCGACGCCATCCGGGCCGCGCGGGCCGATGCGGGGCTGGCCCCGCCGCTGATCCTCGTCGATCCCGTCATGGGCGACATGGGCAAGGGTCTCTATGTCAAGCCCGAGGTCGCCGAAGCCTTGGCTCAGCATCTGGTTCCCCGCGCCGATATTCTCGCCCCCAACGCGTGGGAACTTAGCCATCTATCCGGCCTGCCAGTGACCGACCCGGCCAGCGCTCTGGCGGCGGCGCGCACCATGGGCCGCACCGTGATGGTCTCGTCTGTGCCTTGCGAGGACGGTTTGGGCGTGGTCTTGGCGCTGAAGTCTGAGGCTTGGTTAGTGACACACGCGCTTTTGCCCTCTGCCCCAAACGGGGTCGGCGATCTATTGGCGGCCCTGATGGCGCAGGCCTGCCTTGCGGGTATTGCCCCCCACCATGCCCTCAGCCAAGCGGTTGGCGGGGTCTATGAGGCCATTGAGGCCTGTAAATCGGGCAGCCACGGGGATTTGCCCATCGTGGCCATGGGCAAGCGCTTGACCCAAGGCTCTGATCAGGTGTCCCTCATCCTTCTGGACTAGGCCAAGGCACGCGATGACTGATCATCCCCAAATCCACGGCCTTTGCCCTGAACGATTTGCCGCCGTGCGCGAGGTCTTCACCCAGAACTTCGCCTCCGGACAGGAGGTCGGCGCGCGCTTTGCCTTGGCCGATCGGGGCGAAATCATCATCGACCTCTTTGCCGGTCATGCGGACCGGGCCCGGACCCGGCCCTTTGGTGAGCGCACCCTGACGCCGATCTTTTCGACGACCAAGCTATTGGCCAGCCTGATGATCGCCCGCCTCGTCGATCAAGGGCTCTTGGCCTATGACCAGACCGTTGCGTCGATCTGGCCTGCCTTCGCTGCTGAGGGCAAGGCTGCCATTACCATCGCTCAGGTCCTGTCCCATCAGGCTGGTCTCTGCGGCATTGCCGAGGAATTTGATCCGGCCCTGTGGTTTGACTGGGACGCCATCTGTGAAAAGCTAGCGGCCATGGCGCCAATCTGGACGCCGGGAACAGCCAGCGGATACCACCCCATCACGGTCGGCTATCTGGTCGGCGAGATCTTTCGCCGGGTTGATGGACGCTCGCTGGGCACGGCGCTACGTGAGGACCTTGCACAGCCTCATGATCTAGACCTCTGGATCGGGCTGCCGGACAGCGAACATGGCCGCTGCGCCGATATGCAAAGGCCGACCGGCATGCCCGATTTGGGCGAGATGACCGAGGCGCGGCGCCTTGCCTTTGGCACGCGCTGGTCCGCGCCGCTGGGTCGAGAATCGGCCCAGTGGCGGCGTTTTGAGATCCCATCAGCCAACGGCCATGCAACAGCCCCAGCACTGGCCCGGATCATGGCGCTTCTGGCCGATGATGGACAGTTGGACGGACAGGCGCGGCTATCGCCGGGCACGGCGGCAGAAGTGATGCAGGAGCGGATCGGTGGCCCTGATCGGGTCTTGCCGCGCAAGGTCAGTTGGGCCGCTGGTCCCTTGCGCAATCGTCTCGATCCGGCCTTTGGCCCATCACCCACCATGGTGGGGCACTATGGCTGGGGCGGATCCTGCGCCTTCGCGGACCCAAAGACCGGCCTATCCGGCGCCTATGTCATGACGCGCCAGTCGGTGCATCTGGTCGGTGACCCGCGCGCGACCGCTCTGATCGAAGCGGTCTATCGGAGCCTTTAGGCTCAAAGCGCAGGGACCAAGACCTCAGGCTCATCTTCTTTGGACAGGGTTTGAGCAAGGCTGACAACGATCCGTCGGCGACCCGCAGAGCGGATCGCGCTATAGGCTCGGATCAATTCCAAGGCCCCGGTCTCTTTCAACTGCACAGCCTCAGCCGCCACCTGATCAGACACTTCACCCTCGACATCCAAATCCCCGATCAGGTCCTGCACACGGCACTTTAATGTGCGGGCAATTTCGACCAGACGCGAGAAGCTGACTCGGTTTGCACCGCGTTCATATTTCTGAATCTGTTGGAAGGTAAGACCGACCTGCACGGCCAAATCATCCTGAGACAGGCCCAAGGATTTGCGACGCACGCGGATACGTGCGCCGAGTGCGATATCTAATGGGTTTGAAACGTGGTCGACATTCATGGCAGCCTCTAGCGGTAGTCTTCGTTCTGAATCATCGCGTTAACCTACCGATAGGCCAAAACTTAGCCCTAAATACGACGTTAGGGTACTAATGAAATTTCCCCGGAACGTCATGCGTGTTTGGGTAAGTTTTAATTCTTCTTAAAATTGAACCGGATGGTCGAGGGTGCGATTTTGAGGCCAAAAAGGCCTGAAATTGCCCAAATTGCCCCCTTTCGAACGTCGTAGGCTGCGGCAATCCGCCTCAGTGTTATGTGGGTTGCGAGCGAGATTGGCACATATACCAAATCGCGATTTGCGCACTTGCATAATAATAGTGGGGATGAAAGGAATAGGGGCTAGACACAAGAGGGCGGCGTAAATCATGACCCAAACCAGCGAGATGCTCGAGACCCAAGGGCAGAAGGTTGCGCCTGCCTGGCCCTCGAGTACGAGGGCTTGGGCCACCGTCTTCGTTCTACTCGCGGCCTACGCCGTCGCCTTCATTGATCGGCAGATCCTGACGCTACTGGTTGAGCCGATCCAGCGCGATCTGGAGATCACCGACACACAGTTTAGCTTGCTGAGCGGTCTCGCCTTTACCCTGTTCTATACCTTGATGGGGATACCCTTGGGCTGGCTGGCAGACCGTGGGTCGCGACGCAAACTGATCTTGGTCAGCGTCCTGTTCTGGAGCGCAATGACCGCCGCTTGCGGGATGGCCAAGAGTTTTGGCATGCTGTTTCTCGCCCGCATCGGCGTGGGGGTCGGGGAAGCTGGCCTGTCACCCGCAGCCTTCTCGATGATTGCCGACAGCTTCCCAACCGAAAAGCGCGCTCGGGCTCTGAGCATCTATGCCATGGGCGCGGTGGCGGGGGTGGGTCTGGCCCTGATCATTGGCGGGGCCGTGATTGGCTGGGCCTCAACCGCACCGCCGGTGGTCTTGCCGATCTTGGGTGAATTGCGGACCTGGCAGCTGGCCTTCTTGCTGGTCAGTCTGCCCGGACCTGTGCTCGCCATCGCGGTCTGGGCCTTGCGTGAGCCTCAGCGCCAAGAGCTGGCCAAGGCCGATGCGACTGTCTCAGACGGCTTTGGCCGCTTCATGCGCGAGCGCGGGCGGATTTTCCTGCTGCTGGCCATGGGCTATTCGATCATCGGCGTACCCATCGCCGCCTATCTGACCTGGACGCCCGCCTTCATGGTGCGGGCCTATGACTGGAACATCTCCACTGTGGGCGCAGTCTATGGCGTGGTCCTGTTGATCTTCAACACCTCTGGGATCTTTCTGGGCGGATGGGCCTCAGATCGATGGATCGCGGCTGGACGAAAGGATGCGGCGCTTGCCATATCTATCGGGGGCGCTTTGATTGGGCTGCCCTTTGCGGTCATGGCCCCCTTCATGCCCAATGGCTGGGCGGCCATGGGCTGTATCGCGGCCCTATCCTTCGGCTTTGGCTTGGCCCAAGGCCTGCCCGCGGTCAGCATCCAAGCGATCGCGCCAAACCAGCTGCGCGCACGCGCCATGGCCCTCTATTTCCTGATCGGCAATGTGGTCGCCTTCACCATCGGCCCCACGGGCGTGGCCATGATCAGTGACTATTGGCTCAAGGATCCGGCCAAGATTGGTGTGGCCATCGGCATACTGACCCTCATGATGCTGCCCATTGGCCTTCTTGCCCTCTGGGCCGCGAGGTCCGAGTTCCGGCAGATTGTCGGGGCGAACGATCCCGCGCCGGCCGCCAAATAGAGTGAGGTCTGTAAGGACCGTTTAAGCATGGCGCAAAGGGCTCAAGACTGTTCGGCTATGATCTGGTCTATCAGGGCGTCGAGCTTTGGGTCAGGCGCAAAGCCGTTGTTCAAGCGCTCAGCCACGCGGGGCCAGGTCTTGGAGATCCCCTGCTCGAGCGAGATTTCGCACTGCCAGCCTCCGGTCAGATCCGCGATCTTGCGATTATCGAAGATCTTACTGTTGGACTTGTCACCGAGCAGCGGGCCTTCCCAATTGGGATCATAGGTGAGCAAGGTTTTGGTGAGCACAGGGCGGATATCGATGCTTGTACCCACCTGATGGGCCGCAGCGCGAAGGAGCCGGTTCCAGCTATGGCCTATATCGTCGGTAATGTGAAAGGCCTGCCCCAAGGCTTGATCGTGACCAAACAGCTGGATAAAGGCGCGGGCAAAGTCCTCTGAATGGGTCACGGTCCATAGGGACTCGCCATCGCCAGGCACGATCACCGGCTTGCCCAGCATCAGGCGCCAGACCAGATGATCGCCCGTAATCACGACGCTGGGGATGCGGGTGCGATAGGTGTGACTGGGACGTACCAGCGTCACCGGCAGATGCCCCGCAAGGTGGGCCTCTAACAGCCGCGCCTCGCAATCGGCCTTGCTACGGCTATAGGCCCAGAAGGGATTGTCGAGAGGGGTCTCTTCCGTGATCCGTGCCGTTTGGCTGGGCTTTTGATAGGCAGAGGCCGTCGAGATGAAGATGTACTGTCCACACTGGCCGCCAAAGGTCTGGATGTCCCGCTCTACCGCCTTTGTATCAAAGGCGAGAAACTGGCAAACCACATCAAACCCGCCCTGCGCCAACGCCGCATAGGACGCGTCATCGGCAAAATCACCCACCCACTGCTCAACGCCCAAACGGGCCGCGTCAAAGGCCTTGCCGCGATTGAACAGGGTGACCGCGTGGCCTGCCCTTTTGGCCGCCTCAACGCAGGCGAAAGAGATTTCGCCTGTTCCGCCGATAAAGAGCACCCGCATGGTCGTCATCCTTCCGGCGAGATCTCGCCCATAACCACGCGAGCACCGCCCAATTCATGGGAGTCTTGGAAATGATTGACCCGCTCTGGCGCGTCGATGAACCGAACATTACGATTGATGCCAAAGCGGCTGGGGGCGGACTCAAAGACGCCCCGCACATCGGACTGAAAGACCAGACGCCCATCGCCGAGGGTACGGTCATCCATCAAACGCAAGGTTGGGTCTGCCGCACACTGTTCGAGCGTCTGCGGATCGAGATCTTGGATATAGATGCCGCGCCAGTGCTTGCAGCGACCCGCATGATAGGTGGCCGCGATCATGGCGCGCGGCTTGCTGGCTGGATTGGGCACGCCCCGGTGCCACATACGCGGGTCGCGGAAGCAAACGCCGCCCTGTGGAATGGGCATCCGCGCGGGCGGGCTCCATTTTTCAATCAGGTCGGGATAGGGCTCGACCCGGTTTTGCGTCCAGTTGACCGCTTCGGTTTCTAGGTGGCTTCGAGGATAGATTTCGGTCGCCCCATTGGCCTCGGTAATTTCTTCAAGGGCGATGGAGCAGCTCAAGGTCGTGGTCGGCGGCGGCCAGCTTTGACCATCGCGCTGCGCATCCTCAGGCGTCTTCCATGAATAGGGGCGGTCAAAATGCAGCGGCTGATAGGTGCTGCCCGGGCAATTGACATTGCCATTATAGAAGCCGAGCCAAGCGCCCTCGCCAAGGACGGCCGCCACGACCGCCTCAATCACCGGATTGGCAACCAGATCAGCCCGGACATAGGGACCATAGCGCCGCAAACCGAGTTGCAGATGGCCTTCTCCGGTATTTTCCTCGTGCCGCGTCTTCTTTCCCGTCGCGCGCACCCGCTCAACATCTTCGAGGACAGAGCCCGTCAGGAGGTCGATGGTCTCCTTCGACACGACATTGCCGACCACCGCATAGCCGGTCGTGCGCACCGCCTCGGCAATAGCCTTCAAGGTCTCAGAGGGAATGATCCCTGTCTCACGCTCTTGATCAGAAAGATGATATTTCACCGTCGTTCCTCACATCCTGTCGATTATGCCGTCTGTTCGAGCGTGTCGCGCCAGCGATGGGGGCGATCTTTTGGCCAAAGTTGGATCAGCATACCGCTGGCCGATTCCGGTTCAACAAAGACGCGCGGAGTACCGACGCCGCGCAGAGTAACCCCCTTCTGCAAGAGGTCGGCAACGGCCTCATCCAGATCATCGACCCTAAAGGACAGGAGACGAAGTCCCTCGCCCTTTTGGCGCAGCATCTCAGCATAGATATTGTCTTGGACCGTGGGGGCGATCAACTCGATGAAGGTTCCATCCGCCAGAATGAAGAAGGCTTGCGCCAAGCCCACATCGTCCAGATGGACGCGGTAGCTGAGCTTAAATCCAAGCCTTTCCCAGGTCTCAATGGCCTCATCAATGTCGCGGACCAGCAGGACAATATGGTCGATTTCGGTCATGGACACAGGCTCAGGGCTCTAACAGTTCCGGGTCTGGCGCAACGGCGACGATCTTGGGCATCAGCAGGTGAACCCAACCAAAGCCAAGCAGATAGGACACAGAAGCAAGCGCCAAAAGCGGGCCGTACCCAATGCCTGCGGTCAGGATCATGCCCGTCGCCTGGAGGATGGCTGTCCCGGCCATATTGCCGCAAAAGGCGCCGATACCGATCACCGTGCCGACCTGACGCGACGGCGTCACATCTGTGGCGAGCGAGAAGATATTGACCGAAAAGACCTGATGGGCTCCGAGGGCGAGGCCCAGAATAGCGGTGGCCACCCAATAGCTCGGCACAGACGACACAAAGAAGATCGGCGTCACCAGCAAGGCGGCCAGCAAGAGCGAGCCCTTACGTGCGGCGTTTAAGGTCATACCCCGGGCCATCAACTGCCGGGGTAACCAGCCGCCAAACAGGGATCCGAAGGCGCCGCAGCAATGGATGATCGCGAGGGGCACGGCATATTGCGCAAGGCTGAGACCAAAGATCTTGTTGAACAGGTCCGGCATCCAGAACAGGAGGAACCAATAGATCATGTCTGACATGACCTTGCCGCCTGCGACGGCCCAGGTGCCCTTGGTGCTGAGAACGTCACGCCAACGCACACGATCTGCCGCGGTCGGGTTCACATGGGCAGCATGTTCAGAGCCCTTGCCCGGGGCAAGCGCGTACCAGGCCGCGACCCAAATCAGTCCAAGTGCGCCCATCACCACAAAGGTATTGGCCCAACCAAATTTGAGCGCGAGCCAAGGGATCATCAGAGGGATCAGAATCGCACCGGCAATGCCGCCAATCGCACTCATGGTCCCAAGCGCGAGCGAGCGGTCCTCATTGCGGAACACCGCAGCGATGGTCTTGATATTGGTCGGTGTGCCCATGGCCTCTGTGGCCCCGAGCGTGGCGCGGGCGAGGGTGAACTCCCCCATGGTCCGCGCAAAGGAGTGAATAATGGCAGCGATGCTCCAACTGCCCACGCCCAAGGGATTGGCGCGGCGCCAGCCGATCCGGTCGACCAGCCAGCCGGTACCCAGCAAGGCAATGGCAGCCGAAAACTGGAATACGGCCGCCAGATGGCCATAGTCCGCGTCGGTCCAGTTCAAGTCTTCCTGCAGCATCGGCTTGAGGATGGAGACAATCTGACGATCAGCGCTGTTCAGCAAACTGGCCGTGATCAGCATAAAGACGATCAGTCTCGTGCGAGGAGTCCACATTGACGATTTCATGCGACGACCCCTGAAGTTCGCTGGAGGTTTGAGGTTAACAGTGGAAACCTCAACTTATAATATGGCGGTTCAAGCGCAAAGGGTCGATGGCGGTTAAGCCATCGACCCCCTGGGCTAAGACTAGAAGTTCTTACGCAGAATAAGGCCGAAGTAACGGTTGAAGTCGCGCGGTACCTGCCCGATCAGACCGCCGTTCGCCTGAGAGATGAAGGTGCGATATTGCTGATCCAAGATGTTGCGGACCACCAAGCGCGCGGACCAATCGCTCACAGTGTCGGTCAAGGCCACCGACGCGTTCCAGACGCCATAGCTTGGCGAGATCGTGTCAGGCGTTTGGGTGATGCTGTTTTGCTGCTCTGACTGCCAAGTATAGTTGGTGTTCAGATCCACAGACATGCGGTCGGACTGATAGGCCACATATTGCGCCCGCGCCGAGACCTTGTCCTTTGGTGCCAAGGGCAGGGTCTTGCCATTGACCTGGCAGCTTGCGGCGGCGTTTGGCGGACAGTTGAACTTCTCGATCCGAGCATCGAGGTGGGTGTAGTCAACCGACAGGGTAAGATTGTCGATAAACTTAGCCACGGCATCAATTTCAATGCCCTTGGTCGAGACATCACCCGCATTGATCAAGCGCGTGATGATCGCGCCTGCAACGATATCGGGCTGGTTGGCCTGATAGTTGGACACATCATCATTAAACACAGCGACGTTGAACTGAAGGCGGCGGTCGAACAGCCGCGACTTGAGACCGGCTTCGAAGGCCTTGGAGGTTTCTTGGTTCAGGGTGTTGGTCTGCAGGGCCGTCTGATTGAAGAAGACGTTGAAGGCTGGGCCCTTATAGCCGCGCGAATAGGTGACATAGGCATGGGTGCTGTCATTGACGTCATATTGCAGACCCACGCGGCCAGCATAGTCTTTCACATGGGCTGAGCCCTCACCCACGAACGAGGGGTTGATACCCGGAACCGGCGTTGGCGATGTCGAGTAGCGCGACGAGTAGAAGCGCAACTTGTCGTCAACGAGGCGCGCACCCACGAGCGCACGGAAGCGCTCGGTGAAGTTCAGGTTGGCTTCACCAAAGACGGACTGGTGGGTCGGTGTGGCGCCGAACTGGTTATAGCCATAGTTGGCAACGGTTGAACCATTGGCCAACAGCTGCGTCGTGTCGCGGCGATAGTCTTCCTTGTCCGGGGCGTGCATGAAATAGAGACCCACGACATAGTCGAGGAACTTGCCCTTCGGAGAGCTCAAGCGGAACTCTTGGGTATATTGCTTGGTCCAAACATGGCCGAGGTCGACCTGCTGGGTTGGCGTGAGGCTGGTCAGCTTCGAATAGCCATCCAGATCGCCGCGCTGGACATTGCGCCAATAGCGGAAGGCCGTAATCGAGGTCAGATCAAAACCGCCCAGCGTGTAGTTCGCCTGAACAAAGGCACCCGAATTCATGTCCAAAACGCTCGAAGGCGAGTTGAGCGACACGTCGGTATTGTCCATCGAAGCGGTCAGCCCTTGAGCGGCCAAGATCTTTGGCAGGTTGACGCTGTTGGTCCGAACGCCGCTCGGATAGCCGATATTGTAGGTGGCGACATAGATGGCGCCGGTCGATTTCAAATTGGAATCTGTATAGTCGACCCCCGCCAGAACGCTAAAGTTCTCGGTTGGGGTGAACAGGAGCTTGCCGCGGAAGCCTTGGCTCTTATAGCCATTGTTCTTGGTGCCATTGAAGATGTTGTCGACATTGCCTTCGTAACCGCTGGTCACGCCAGCCAGTCGGCCGCTGAGGATGCCCTTAACAATCTCGCCGTTCACCGCGCCCGAAATGCGATATTCGTTGCCCTGATAGTAGGCGCCTTCAATGTGGGCGCTGGTCTCAGGGGTTGGATTGGCGGTGATGATATTGATCACGCCGGCCGAGGCGTTCTTACCGAACAGAGTGCCTTGCGGGCCGCGCAGCACCTCGACCCGGTCCAGATCGACAATGTCGGTGACCATCTGACCTGGACGGGCCAGAACCACGCCGTCGACGACGGTCGAGACGGTCGGCTCAGCGCCGGGCGAGGTGGTGATGGTGCCCAGACCACGGATCAGCAGCGAGGCGTCCTTGTTCGAGGGTGAGGTGCGGGTCTCGACACTGGGGATCAGGGCCACCAGATCGACAATATTATTACGGTTTTCTTGGCGAACCAGAGCGCCGCTGACGACGCTGACCGCGACCGGCGTGGTCTGCAGCGACTCGTTACGCAGGCGGGCGGTGACAACCACCTCTTCAAGCTGATTGCCTGCGTTGGTGTCGGTCGAGGCCGCTGCGGTCTGGGCCATAGCCGCGCCAGCAAGGCTTGAGCTGGCCAAGAGCGCCGCGACGAAAGCGCCGCGCGATGTGTTTTTCAGCAGGATGCTGTTGGTCGTCTTTACGGACATTTGTGGTTCCCCTTGTCTTCCGTTTGTTTCAATTCAGTTTTTTATGGGGCTAGAGGCCAAGCTCTGCCATCTCTACGGATCTTTTCTCACGCGCACTGATCTCTGCGGCTGCGCCGATGGCAACGGCCAAATAGCCGTCTTGGGCGGTCACCTCGACCGGCCCAACGCCACGAACAGCGGCGTTGAATTTCTGATGTTCATAGAAGGTCGAGCCATGGTGGCTACCGGCCTTGAGGGCGGTTTCGTCGGTCTCAACGATCTCGCGCGAGACATTTTTCGGATTCCGGAACCCAACCCGAGGCGCATAGACCAAGGCACCTTCCGGGATGAATAGATCCAGCCGGGCCTTGTCGCCCACAGCCGTCACCTCTTCTTGGTTCTCGGCCCCATCGGCGAACATCGACAGGTCCAACATAGCGCGAACCCCGTTGGCGAAATCGACGGTCGTGAAGCTATTGTCGATAATGTCGGGCGTCTCGCCATTATAGCGTTCGTCCTTGTGGTTGACGTCCATCGCGCCAGAGCAATAGACGCGCACGGCCTCGGACCCCACGATCAGGCGCATCAGGTCAAAGAAGTGGCAGCACTTCTCCACCATGGTCCCGCCCGTATTACGGTTAAATCGGTTCCAATCGCCGACCTTGGGCAGGAAGGGGAAGCGATGTTCGCGGATCGACAACATCTGCAGCCGTCCGACCTTGCCGCTATGGATCTGGTTCACATACTCGACCATCGGCGGCATGTAGCGATATTCCATCGCCGTCCAGAACGGGGCCGACGATTGCGCGGCGCGCTCTACCACCCAGCGGGCATCGTCCAAAGCCGTCGCCAGCGGCTTTTCGCACAGGATGGCGAGGCTTGCATCAAACAGGGGCTCGAGCACCTTGCGGTGGGTGTAGTTTGGGCTGGCGACGATCACGGCATCGACCAAGCCGCTCTTGGCCAAGGATGCACTATCGGCGAAGCATGAAACCGTCTCGCCGCCCGCACCCAAAACGTCCCGCGCCATATTGAGGGACTGCGCAACCGGATCGGCAAGGGCCGTGACGACAGCGCCGGGTGTAATGGCCAGATTGCGGATATGCTCACGAGCCATCAGCCCGGTACCCACAATACCGTAACGCACCACCTCAACCACATTCCGCCCCTTGAAGATTATATGACAAACCGAACTTAGGCTTGTTTTCACAAGAAGGGCAAGAACGCAACCCCCGGTTCGCCCTTGAAGACCGCCAGAAATTCTAACTTAACGCCCTGATTTTTTGCGGCTTATCGATCAAAACTTGGGGAAGGATGCGCGCCGGAGGGTGCCCTCTGAACGCCAAGTTCGGTCGCGCCTATGATCGGTGTGCAACAGTTTTGCAGGGCGTTTAGGTCTTGTGAGACCCCCACCGTGCGCGGTTTCTATCGCCTGGGCTCGTCCGAACTAGATCAGCGGGCCGTGGTCGATGTGAGGCAGGACGTGGCGGGCAAAGAGGTCGGCCTCTGCAGCATGCGGATAGCCAGACAGGATAAAGGCCTCGATACCCATGGCTCGGTAGTCATTGAGCTTGGCCAGCACCTGATCAGGATCACCGACAATCGCCGCGCCGCAACCGGATCTTGCCCGCCCGATGCCGGTCCAGAGATTGGCTTCGGCATAGCCATCATCGCCTGCCGTCTCGCGAAGGGCGACCTGAGCCTGAACGCCGGCCGACTTGGAATCCAGAGCCTTGGCCTTGATCGCGGCCCCCACCTGATTATCGAGCTTGCTCAGTAGGCGGTCGGCGGCGGTGCGCGCTTCCGACTCGGTATCGCGCACCACCACATGGGCGCGGTAACCAAAGCGCAGGGTCCGGCCATAGCGCGCCGCTCGGGTGGTCATGTCGGCGATAATGTCCGCGACCGCTTCCTTGCGATCGGGCCACATCAGAAAGACATCAGCCCCCTTGGCGGCGGCGTCGCGGGCATCTTCCGACAGGCCGCCGAAATAGAGCAGGGGCGCCTTGCCCGAATGGGTCCGGACACGGGGCGGTTCGATCTTGAGGTTCCAGAACTCGCCCTGATGGTCCAGCGCCTCGCCATTGAGCATGGTCTTGAGGATCGACATGGCCTCAACGGTGCGGGCATAGCGCGGCGCCGAGGCCAGCTTTTCACCGGGCATGTCCGAGGAAATGATGTTGACGGTGAGCCGTCCACCCAAAATGCGGTCGATGGTGGCGATCTGGCGGGCCAACTGAGGCGGCCACATCTCGCCAATCCGCACGGCCATCAAAAGACGCATGCGCCGAACCTGGGTCGCGATGGCGGCGGCAAAGGCGGTGGTGTCTATGCCCAGTTCATAGCCCGAGGGCAGGAGGATATTATCAAACCCGCCTGCCTCGGCCTGCAGGACGATATCGCGGCAGTGCTCCCAGCTTGACTGGAGCCGCTCATCGGGAACGCCCAAAAACTCATAGTCATCGTCGCAAAGGGCCGAAAACCAACTGATCTCGCACGGTGCCGACGTCATGGCAGTGGCGCTCCAAGGGCGGCGACCAGCACCTCATACCAAGCCTGACGGGTCCAGCGGGGCTTGTAGGCGTCTGGGATCTCGGCGATCCGTGCTGGGGTCTGGGTGCCGACGATGGGAATGGGACGGACCGGGTGGGCCATGATCCAGCTATAGGCCGCGGCCGCCAGCGAAACACCGTAGGTTTGAGCCACCGCGCCAAGGGCTGCTGCCACGGCACGCTCACGGTCGGAACCAGGCTGAGCCAGCCGTCCGCCGCCGAGCGGAGACCAGGCCAAGACCGTCATGTTGCGCGCAATCGCCTGATCCATAACCCCGTCGGAAAGGGCCCCGACCGTCAGGGGAGAAAATTCCGGCTGGGTTGAGACCACCGGCAGACGCAGATGGGCGGCAAAGGCCTCGACCTGAGAGGTCGTGTAGTTGGACACCCCAACCGAGCCGATCTTTCCCGCCTCATGGGCCGCTTCCAGCGCCCGAGCAATTTCAGCCGGATGGGTCAAAATGTCCGGGCGGTGGATCTGCCAGAGGGCGACATGCTCGACACCCATGCGGCTCAAGGAGGCATCAATGGCCGAGGTTAGATAGGTCTGACTGGAATTGTAGGGCACGCCCATCTCAATCCCGCCCTTGGTGGCGATCACCATCTGCTTGGCCAAGGCCGGAGCCTGCTTCAGCACTGCGCCCAAGAGGGCCTCTGCCGCGCCGAAGGGCTCGCCATTGTCTGGGCCATAGATGTCGGCCGTATCGAACAGGGTCACCCCCGCATCGAGCGCGGCCTGCACTCTGGCTTGGGCGGCGTTCACATCCGCGCCGCAGAAACGCCACATCCCCCAAGCGATGGAGGAGACGGAAGGCCCCCCGGCATAGAGGTCACGATTTTTGTTGGGTTCAGGAAGGTATGTCATTGGCGGCATACTATGCCCCAAACGGGTCGTGTCAACGCAATCTAAGAGCGTCTTAAGTGGTCTATTTTACCAAACACGGCAAATACATAATATAATAGGCACCGGAGATTGATGATTATATCCATCTAAAGCCGATATATCAACCCGGCTATTGGATCTTTTTGTAGATTTGATAGAAAAATTAAATTCTAGGGATTTTTACATTCAATTTCATAAATTCAAAATGCCATATATTGTTTAAACTACACAAGAAAATCATCAGGATTTCGCGATAATGCTAGAAATCATTCGATTGGCATGACAACGATGTCAGATAGTCTGGCGAAAGGCCCCGCGTCAAATCTCCATCAGATCTCGGCCGATAATGATTGTGC
The DNA here is from genome assembly GCA_947441065.1 of Caulobacteraceae bacterium. Lineage (GTDB taxonomy): Bacteria > Pseudomonadota > Alphaproteobacteria > Caulobacterales > Caulobacteraceae > CAISGS01. The sequence goes on along the minus strand of CANESI010000009.1, from coordinate 13,688 downwards.
CCGAAAAATGAGGCCTTACGGCCTCCATCCAGACCTCGTCCTTGATGAAGGGGTAACCGCCCGGCACCAGATGAGACAGGACGAGGGTCTTGACCCCAGCCTCCGTAGCCACCCGCCCCACCTCTGCCACGGGGGTGTGGCTCGCTAAGAGATGTTCTCGCAAGGTCTTGGCATTGGGCTCTGTCGCGATCAGCTGCTCTAGGGCTGGGAGATAGAGGGCCTCATGGACCAGGACGTCGGCACCGCGGGCAAGCGCGATCAGGCGATCACTGGCGCGCGTATCGCCCGATATGACGATAGAGCGATCGGGACAGTCAAAGCGATAGGCGAAGGCTGGGCTGATCGGGGGATGGTCGACAAGGGCCGCAGTCACCTTGACCCACTGATCTCGCATGACCAGTCCGCCCGTCGAGATCTCGTGGGGCACGATCATATCAGCCAAGGAGGGGCGGCCCTCATCGGCCATCCGTATGCGGATATCGACCTCATTCAGGTCTAAAAAGAGCTGCGTCATCCGCGCCAAGGGCGGCGGGCCATAGGCGTGAACCGGCTTGGACAGGTTCGCGGCCCAACTGAGCAACAGCAGATTGCCATAGTCGGCATTATGGTCCGAATGGTGATGGGTCAGGAACAGATGGCTCAATGATGAAAGAGAAATGCCCGCCATCACCAACTGCCGCGCGACACCATCGCCGCAGTCGATCACATAGGCCCGGTCGCCAACCATAATAACCTGTGCCGGTGCCGACCGGTTCGGCTTTGGCGTTGGACCCCCAGCTGTGCCCAGCAAGATCAGACGCGATTTTGCTGGGGCTGGCGTCATCGCGCTCGCCAAGCTTGAGCCAGAGGCGATCCAGCCCAGCCCACCGGCTAAGGTTCCACGACGGGTAAAGCTCGGCATCATCGGCATAGCCCTCTCCACGAACCACCCACCCAAGACGGCGCACTCGGCATTAGACACCATAGGTAAGATTTGTCGATAGAATCGAAGAGGACTGAACCCGTCACCGGCATAGTGCTCACAGCATAGGTACCCATGATCTCGGGTCGACGCAGGCTATCAATCTGGTTATAGCCAATACTCAATCAGGTCCAAGGCCTGAGCCCTTCGATCCAACCCGCCCTGAGGCCTGACATGCAATTTGATGACGTCGTTCTAGGTCGCCGCAGCATCCGCGGTTACAAGCCCGATCCCGTCCCGCAGGCGCTGATTGAGGAGATCCTCACCCTCGCCATGCGCGCGCCATCGTCGATGAACACCCAGCCTTGGAACTTCTATGTCCTGACCGGTGAGCCGCTGGACCGTATCCGGGCCGGAAACACCGAACGGAACCTGGCGGGCGTGCCCCATTCGCGCGAGTTCCGCACCGGCCAAGCCTTCGAGGGCCATCATCGCGATCGTCAGGTCGGCGTGGCCAAGCAGCTGTTTTCGGCCATGGGCATCGCCCGCGAAGACAAGGACGCGCGCCAAGATTGGGTCCTGCGCGGCTTTCGCCAGTTTGATGCGCCGGTCTGTGTGATCGTGACCTATGACCGCGTGCTCGCGGGCAGTGACGACACCCCCTTTGACTGCGGCGCGGTCACCACCGCTCTGGTCAATGCCGCTTGGTCGCGCGGTCTGGGCGCGGTGATCAACAGCCAAGGCATCATGCAATCGCCCGTCGTGCGTGAACATGCCGGCATTGCCGATGATCAGATCATCATGAAGAGCATTGCTATCGGCTGGCCCGACGAAAGCTTCCCAGCCAATGCCGTTATTTCTGAGCGCAAGAGCGTGCAAGAGGCAGCCGTGTTCCGGGGCTTTGACGATTAGGTCTGGCCTAGACTGCCGCCCTTAAGACCTAGAGACCGTTCTGACGCGGCGGACACCTTCGCGCCAGAACGGCTGATCTTGAGATGGCTATTGGAACCGGTAGCTCAAGGACAGGCCGTAGGTCGCCGGACGACCCGTAAACCTCACGGTGGTATCGAGGTTGCGGTTGGCCGCCGTCCAATAGTAGGCATCCCCCACATTGCGGCCCCAGGCCGACAGGCGCCAAGCGCCGCTCTGGCTTTCGACGCCCGCGCGAAGGTCGATAAGACTATAGGCCTTCACAGCGAGCGATGGCAGTTGGCCCAACTGGCTATTGGTCTTGTCCTGATGGGTTACCCCGCCGCCGACAAAGCCGTTTAGGGTTTCAGTGATCGCCCAGCCATAGTTGGCGTCAGCGACAAACTGCAGCTTCGGCGTATTGGGGAAGGCCTGTCCGCCAAAATTGGTCAAGATGGCGTTGGGGTCAAAATTGGTGAAACCGTCTAGGATCTCAGAGTCCGTATAGGATGCGCCTGCGGTAAGGTTCAGCCCTTCGATCGGGACCCAGGTGGCCTGAAGCTCAGCGCCGGTGACCTTAGACTTGGGCACATTGATCATCTGCAAGAGGGAGTTAAAGACGGGGTCCAGCACGCGGCCGAGGATCTGCTTGTCCTGATAGTCATAATAGAACAGGGCCCCGTTGAGTTGGAGCTTGCGGTCCGATGTGGTGGTCTTGAACCCGGCCTCATAGGCCAGAACCGACTCTTGGGTCGCTGGCTGATACTGACTTGCCGTTGAGGCCCCCAGCGAGGGGAAGCCGCCCGCCTTATAGCCCTTGCTGATATTGGCATAGAGCAGGGTCCGCTCGCGCGGCGTCCACTCTGTCCCAACGCGCCAAGCGACATTGGTCTCATTGAGGCTATCGACCACCAGCCCCGGGGCATAGAGGGCATTGACCGTGGTACAGCCGCCCTTAGCGATCGGGGGATTAAAGGGCAGACCAAATGCTGGACGGAAGGAGTTCCACAAGGACCCAAGGACGAAGGCCGTATTGCCATTGCCGGAATCGGCCGTGCAGCCGCTGAAGCGATTGTCCGATTTTGTATAGCGCGCGCCGCCATAGACCTTCAGATCATCGTTCAGCTGATAGTCGAGGCTGGCGAAGATGGCCGAGGTCTTTGACTCTTGGTTATTGGTATCGACGAAATCGGCAAAGATCGGCAGGCCAAAGCCGGTAAAGGCCAGGGCCTGGGTGCTCTGCGCCAAAATGTTGAAGCTGGATTCGCGAACATCATCGTCGGCATAGCTGACGCCAACCGTATAGCGGGTCTTTTCATTGAGATCGCCCGCGATCCGCAGTTCTTGCGACAGGGACTCGATCTTGCCCGTGGTGTGCCGGTTCAGGTTCGACAGGGTCGTGCCGTCAATATCTTGGAGCTGATCCTGCTTGAACTGACTGACGGCGGTCAGCGAGGTCAGGGTCATGCGATCTGACAGTTGATAGTCGATCTTCGCTGCGGCCTGAAGGAAGCGATTGTTCTTGGCATAGTCATCGGCCGGATTGAAATCGGCCGCCCGCGCATTGGCGGGCGCTAATCTGTAGGTCAGCAGGCCCGGGACGAAGGGGGCGATAGGCGCAATCTGGGGGTTGATGCCAATCAATTGACCGGCCTGCACATCCGACTGGTCATTGGAGCCATTAATATTGACCTGCACCTTCAGCCGCGCGCTGGGGTCCCAGGCCAAGGTCAGGCGGGCATTTTGGACATTGTCGGCGCCATTTTCGGCGGATTTGGTGTAGCTGCGCTGCCAAGGATCAGACCTGATCGTCTGGACGGCCAAACGCGCACCCAGCGTCTCGGACAGGGGGCCGCTGATAAAGCCGCTCAGGTCTGATGCGTTAAAGGTGCCGTAGCTGGCATCCATACCAGCCGCAAAACTCTTGGTCGGCTTGGCGGCAATGAAGTTGATCGCACCGCCGGTGGCATTTTGCCCGAACAGGGTACCTTGCGGACCCTTGAGAATTTCGACGCGCTCGAGGTCCAGATTGACCCCGCGGCTCTCAATCGCAAAGGGGATGGGGGCCTGATCGATATAGAGGCTGACCGTTGAACGGCCGCCCAAGCTGATGTCGCTAAAGCCAATGCCGCGAATTGTATAGATCGGGGAGCCGACATAGGAATCGGCATAGCTAAAGCCGGGTGAGACCTTGATCAGATCACGGACCTCATTGACGCCCGCGCGCTTGAGCTGTTCGCCCGTCACCGCCGTGATCGACATGGGCACGGCATTGAGATTTTCTTCGCGCTTTTGCGCGGTGACGATGATTTCTGGAACCAGCGACCCGGTCTCCGTCCCCCGCTCTTGGGCTTGGGTTGCCGTCCCTATCAACGAGAAGGAGGAGATACCCGCCACAATCGCCAATTTCAGGGCGTTCGAATTGGATGTTTGGTTCGGGCGATAGGACAGAAGCAACATCGGTAGCTTTCCTTTGAGAAGCGGGTTTGCTCGGGCCTATCGGACAGAAAATTGGGTACCGACTTGGCGGATCGAGGGCCCTAAACGGCGCGCATAAGTAAAATGTTTTGTTTGGATCAGACGGGGGCCTTATTCGGCAATCCGTCAGCGCTTGTGGCGTTCGAGCTTGGCCGAAAGACACCACCAAGTTGGGCATAAAAGCCAAGGCGTTGGCGGGGAAAGCCCTCAGGGATGAAAGCCCACCACATCTAATTTCGAGACAATATTTGGGCCCCGCCTCAAGGGCGAGGCCCAAACTTTTGACAGGAGATGCCTTAAGGGCCGCTCTGAGAACCGCGCCTTTAGACCCCCTATTCGCAGAGACCTACTTCGCGGACAAGCGGTCCGTTTCAGAGGTCGCAACCGTCCAGATGATCACACCGAAGGCGATCTTGTTCAGGACGTCAGCGAGGTTGTAGATCACGTTCAGCGCCGCAGAGCTGTTGGCGGGATCTTGACCCATCAGGTAGCCCACGAAGTAGCCAATCGGATAGATCGCCCAGCCGATGGTCACGATCCAACGCATGAGCTTAAAGGCGGACTGCACCGACTCCGGAGATTCAGCAGCATTGATCTTGCTCGCCTGACCCGCGAAGATTTCATAGAGGATATAGGCCCATCCGAGCATACCCACGATAAAGCCGGGCCATGCGCCTGCATATCCCGCTTCACCGGCATATCCGCCAATGAGCATGACGAACGTACCGATCATCAGACGCCAGAACACGCCGCCTGGAACCTTGGTGACCGCAGCCAAGATCAGATAGAACTCGACCATGAGCAGTGGAACGGTGATCAGCCAGTCAATGTAACGATAGACTGTTGGCGTTGCACCGGTCGCAACCCACACATCTCGCATGTAGAAATAGTGAACCGCTGCCACCAGAGTCACGAGACCCGATACGGTCAGTGATGTTTTCCACTTTCCTGCAACCCGTTGAGTTTCAAGAAAAAAGAAAGCCGTTGACGCAACAAGCGCCATAGAAATCAACCAGAATGATATGCCAACATAGTCATCTGATCTCAGATTCTCTGTGGCTGCATGAGCAAGTGCGGGTAGAAGTGACACACCCGCTCCCAATGAAAGCCACTTAAGACGAAACTTCGACATTTAAGCCTCCCTAGATCGGTAATTTTTATTATTACACAATAATGCTAGATTGGATTTTTCTGTGTGTCTAGACGTCTGTTGCAAACCAGATAACGGACCGCTCCGAACAAGACCGTTATATGTTAGGTACCTAATGAATCTATTGGGTTTTTGCCTGCGCCCCCCTCACGCCGCCAGAATTGTTTCGGCCCAATCGGCCAGCAGTATGGTCTAGGTGCCTTTCGTGCCGATGATAAGGATCTGGGTCGGAGAAAAGTGCACCCAAAAGTGCGCCCCGCATTCGACCGCCTTCGTCGTGGAAAGGACCGGTGGAGGTGAGAGACGATCCATGTGATTAACGGCGCACGCTTCGACCACATTGGCGACGGCGTTTACAACACAATCCCAACCGAGGTCGTTGAGCTTCGTGGGGCAGTGTTACAGCCTATGGCGAGACTACCGACTGGCTAACCCGTCCCAGAACCTCGTTCACATTATAGTTTGCATAATATTGAGATGCCATGGCTTGGGGTAGACTGCCGACCCAATTGGAACTGTTAGGATCGCCAGATTTGAGCCTCATGACGCGCTCGCCCGAGGCGTTAAGAATGGGGTCGTAGAGTCCCATCCTGACGACAATAATGTTTCGGGGAACATCTACCGCAATGGTCTGGCCGTCATATCCAGAAGCTGTGATATAGCGACGTCCAACGCTATCGGTATTTATCCAGAACTGTGATGCGTAATAGGTGCTGGGTGTCACTGAGGCTTGAACGATGGCGTCAACAAAGGCGCGTGAAACGACCTGCTGGTTTAACGCCATGCCCCGGTTAAGAACCAGCTCGCCCAATCTAGCAAAGTCGCGGGGCGTAGCATCGATGCAGCAATAGCCCAGAACATTGCCACCTTGAGGCTGGGCACTGTCCTTCCACCAGGAAGCTTTCATGCCAATCTTGCTGAACAGGCTGTCCTGCGCCCATTTCAGATAGTCTTCCGAACGACGATCGGCGAGCACCTTGGTCAAGACCATGGTGTCACAGTTCGAATAGAGAAAAGATTGGCCGGGATAGGGCGTGCGTCCCTCATTCCACCAACCATAGTTGACGCCAGCCTTGGCCTTGGGCCGGGTCACACACTGCGTCATTTGATCGTCGGCATAGACCAAATCACCACCGGTTGTGGCAGATCCAAGACATTCCTGTAACTGAGAGGTTCTCGATTTAGAGCAGATCGGGACCAAACCTGAGCGCATATCAAGCACGTCTTGGAGCGTAATGGATGCTTTTTCATCCGTGCCCCAGTCGCTGATATAGAGTGCAACCTGGCTCTGTGGTGAGTTTATGGCTCCCTGCTCAATGGCTATTCCAAACAGCATAGAGGTAAAGGATTTTGCGACAGACCAAGAGGTCGCGAGGCTATTCTTGTCCCGCGTTCCGTACTTTTGAACGATTGCGCTTTTGGTCAGCTGGGGATTGGACTTACCTATCGTTTCTGCCTCTAGATCGGAGATGCCCCGATAGCGCTCAAAGACAATATTGCCGTTGCGGATCACTATAAAGGCCTGCCCAAAGGTTCCGTCGCGCAGCGCGAGGGCGGCAGCCTCCTCCAGCTTCTGTTCCGACATGCCTTGGCTGTCCGGTCTGGCTTCGGGCCAAGCACGAGAGGCGCTTTGAGACCCGCCCGTACCCGTGCTGGTTGGCGGCGTCGGCGGGACAACCGAGACAATTGCAGGCTGGTCTGAGCCACCGCCACCCCCGCTGCAAGCCGTTAGAAGCGCCAATATGAGAGCGGCTACGCTAAGCTTTAAACCGTCTACCGGCATCTAAATCCCCCAAGATTGGCTTCAATTTGGCGCGGCCCCGTGTGCTCCATAGGCTCAGATCTCAGTGCAAGTGGAGCCCTTTATCCACCTTCTCTTTGCCCCTTATGCCCATAGGCTACGGAATTCTGTTCCATGTCGAGGGAGAGAAGACTGGGTTGCGATGGCGACCATCTATGACGATGGAGAATTTTCCGGCGGGTCGATAGGCCGCCCAGCCCTCGCTCAACGGATAGCCGATATCGGCAAGAGGCGCGAGAACGGGGGCAATTTGCGGGAAAAGCAGGGAATAGAGACGGCTTGGCTCTGACCGGCTGCGATTAACCGATTGAGTTATAAGCGAAAATATTGACCCAAAAGTCCATTGCCCTTGTCGTGGAAAGGACTGGTGGAGCTGAGCGGAATCGAACCGCTGACCTCTTCATTGCGAACGAAGCGCTCTACCAACTGAGCTACAGCCCCCCTTGGGGAGGGGGCAGATAAGGGCCGCGAGCGGGGACTGTCAAGTCGGTTGGCGGGGCGGGGCTCAAGCGGTCTTGGCCAATTTCTTGCCAGCATCCGGGGGTGCAGATAGAAACGGCCTGTTGAGCGCCAAATCGAGCGCCCAAGGACGGCAACAGGACCCCCTATGACCAGCTTCTTGCAATATATTGTCAGCTCCGTGATCGGCCTTCTGGTCTTAATCTTGGTCATCAATGCGGTGATGAGTTGGCTGATCGCCTTTGAGGTCATCAATCTGCGCAACCGTCTGGTCTATTCGATCTCACGCACCTTGGATGCGATCAGCAATCCGGTGCTCGCGCCCATGCGCCGGATCATACCCAATATGGGTGGGCTGGATATTAGCCCGGTCGTTACGATCATCATCCTGCAGGCGGCGGGCCAGTATCTGGTGCCGTGGCTGTTTTCCCCCCTCCGCGACATCATCGGCTAGGGGCAAGACGGCCTTTAGGGGGCAGAGCGCTTGACCACCAAGATCGCCGTGCGCCTGACCCCTCGCGGCGGACGCGATGGGATAGATGGCTGGTCCGCCGACGAGGCCGGGCGGGCCTTTTTGAAGGTACGGGTCAGTGCCCCGCCCGTTGAGGGTGAGGCCAATGGGGCGCTGGAGCGGCTCTTGGCCAAGGCGCTGAGGGTCTCCAAATCTAGCGTTCGGGTGGTCAGCGGCACCACCGCTCGGCTCAAACAGGTCGAAATCAGCGGATTGGAACAGGACGAGGCGCTGGCGCGGTTGGGCTTTACGCCCTCCTAGGGTCAAGGAGACTTTCTCATCGGGCCGTTTCTGTCCTAAGCTGTGTGAAAGACGGTAGAGCGGGACGAAACGACCATGGCAAGCTTGCGCAAGACAGCCCTATTGGCGGGCGGAGTGATTTTGGCGCTGGGTGCCGTGGTGGCGGTGCGGACCGCGACCTTTCAGTCCCCCGGTGGGGCGGATTTCAGTCAGATCAAGCTGGCAACGCCTCCAGCCATTGATCAGGCGCGAGCGGCCCAGCACCTGTCGCAAGCGATCCAGATCCCAACCATCTCGCACCAAAACCCAGCCGACAATCAGCGCGAACAGTGGACGCGACTGCATGATTGGCTGGCCAGCACCTATCCGGCCTCCCACGCGACCATGACGCGCGAAATCGTGCTAAAAAATAGCCTTGTCTATACTTGGCAAGGCAGCGATCCCTCCCTCGCCCCGATCATCCTGATGGCGCACCAAGATGTGGTGCCGATCAGCGAGGGAACCGAGAAGGATTGGCGTCATCCGCCCTTTGCCGGAGTCATTGCCGAGGGCGCGGTCTGGGGCCGGGGGTCGGTCGATGATAAGGGCTCGCTGGTCGGTCTGTTTGAGGCCGCCGAAGCCCTGATCCAGTCCGGTTTTAAGCCCAAGCGGACCATCTATATTGTCTCTGGCGAGGATGAAGAGGCGGGCGGCGCGGGCGCCAAGGCGGCCAGCGACCTGTTAAAGTCGCGCAAGGTCAAGGCCCTGTTCACCCTTGATGAGGGCAGCGTCATCCTGTCGGACCATCCCGTGACCGGCGGGCCCGCAACCCTGATTGGCGTCGCGGAAAAGGGCTATGCGACCTTACGCATCGAAGCCGCTGCGCAAGGCGGTCACTCCTCGGCCCCGCCCAAACAGACCGCTGTGGTTAGCCTTGCCCAAGCGGTGATCGCCATCAATGACAGCCCCTTCCCCATGAGGTTCGAGGGCCCCGGCGCAGAGATGATGCGCTATCTGGCCGTCCATGGCAGCGCAGTGACCAAGATGGCCGTGGCCAATAGCTGGCTCTTTGGCCCCCTGCTGGTGGGCCAGATGGGGGCCACGGCAACGGGGGCGGCCATGTTGCACACCACCATCGCCCCGACCATGCTGTCCGGCTCGCCCAAGGAAAATGTCCTGCCTCAGACGGCAACGGCTTGGATCAACTATCGCCTCGCCCCCTCGACATCCTCTAGCCAAGTGATGGCCAAGGCGCAGGAGGCGACCAAGGGCCTGCCCGTGACCTTGAGCTGGGAAAAGACCCCGCGCGAGCCGTCGCCGGTCTCGTCCACCACCTCTGAAGGCTGGAAGCTGATTGCGGCGACCGCCAATGCCTCTAAGCCCGGCTCTCCGATCGCACCGTCACTGGTCATTGCCGGGACCGACAGCCGCAGCATGACCCCCGTCTCCGACGACGTCTATCGCTTCCAGCCGATCCTGTTTGCCATGAATGATACCAAGATGATCCACGGCACCAACGAACATCTATCGCTGGAAAATCTCGCCCGCATGACGACCTACTATGCGCAGCTGATTGCCACCGCCGCAGGCTGACCCCTTGGAGGCCCGGCACGGGCAGGTTATGGGCTAATCCTATGAGCAGAGACACAGCCCCCGCACCCAAGGCGCTCCCCAAGACGCCCCCGAAGGCACCTTCGCCAAAGCCCGCCGCGTTCGGCGAGGGCTTTGTGCTGGACTGCTGGTACTTTGCCGCCCTTGGCCAAGAGCTCAAGCGGGGCAAGCTGCAGCGCTATGAGATCCTTGGCGAGCCGGTGCTGCTCGGCCGCACCCTAGCGGGCGAGGCCTATGCCCTACGCGATATCTGCCCCCATCGGGCTGCGCCGCTCTCTGCAGGCAAGCTGACCCGCGATGATGCGGGCCATGAGGCGGTCCAGTGCCCCTATCATGGCTGGCTCTTTCGCACCGATGGGGTCTGCAGCAAGATCCCGTCTCTGGTCGAGGAACAGGGCATGGATGTTGAACGCATCCGTGTGCGACGCTTCCCCGTCCAAGAGAGCCAAGGCCTGGTCTTTGTCTGGATGGCGTCCGATCCCCGCAGCGAGGCTGTGCCGGACCATGCGCCGCAGATCTTTCCCGGTGTTGTCGGCGGCAAGCCTAAGCTGATCGACAGGATGGTGTTTGATGTCCATGTCGATCACGCGGTGGTCGGCCTGATGGATCCCGCCCACGGCCCCTATGTCCATGCCCAGTGGTGGTGGCGTTCGGCCAAGAGCCAACATGCCAAGGCCAAGCTTTTTGCGCCCCGTGAGGCAGGCTTTGCCATGGTCCGGCACGAGCCCTCCAAGAACAGCCGCGCCTATGCGATTTTAGGCGGTGAGCCCCTGACCGAGATCACCTTCCGCCTGCCCGGCCTGCGCTGGGAACATATTACGGTCGGCAAGCGCCAAGTCCTGTCCCTGACCTGCCTGACCCCCATGTCTGAGACCAAGACCCGCATCACCCAGATTGTCTGGTCCGACCACCCGATCTTTGGCCTGATCGCGCCCTTCTTTGCCGCCGGAGCGCGGGCCTTTTTGCGCCAAGACGGCGATATGGTGAACCTGCAAAATGAGGGTCTGAAATATGATCCCTCGCTTCTCTGGATCGACGATGCCGACCGGCAGGCCAAGTGGTATCAGGCCCTCAAACGGGAATGGGCCACCAGCCGCAAAGAGGCGCGCGCCTTCGTCAATCCGGTCGAGGAGACGGTGCTCAAATGGTGCAGCTAGATTGCGCTGAGAGGGGATTGAGAAGTCCTATGGCGCATCCTCGGCGCGCCCAGTAAAAGAAACCCATGACCCAATCAGACGAACCGAAAAAGGGCTGGTTTAAGCGCCTTGCCGATGGGCTGACGCGCTCGACGCGGCAGATGACCGAGCAGGTGGTCGCGGCCATCGTCAAGCGCCCGCTCGATCAGGCCATGCTCGACGATCTCGAAGAGATGCTGATCGAGGCCGATCTGGGTCCCGCCGCGGCTGGCCGCGTGGCCGAGGCCTTTGGCAAGGCGCGGTTTGGCCGCGAAGCCTCTGAATCCGAGATCAAGCTCGCGCTGGCCGAGGCGGTTGCCGCCGAGCTTCTGCCGCGCCAAGGCCGGTTTGATCCCCTGTCGGGGCCCAAGCCCTATGTGGTGCTGTTTGTCGGCGTCAATGGATCGGGAAAGACCACGACCCTGGGCAAGATCGCCGCCGACCTGACCGGTCGCGGGGCCAAGGTGCTGATTGCGGCAGGCGATACCTTCCGGGCCGCTGCGGTCGAACAGCTCAAGATCTGGGCCGACAGGTCCGGCGCAGACTTCCTGTCCCGTCCCACCGGCGCCGATGCGGCGGGCCTAGCCTTTGACGCGCTCGAACAGGCCCGCAGCGGCGGCTATGACGTGCTGCTAATCGACACAGCTGGGCGCCTACAAAACAAATCCGGCCTGATGGATGAGCTCTTAAAGATCGTTCGGGTGCTGAAAAAGATCGATCCGGAGGCCCCCCACGAGACCTTGCTCGTGCTCGACGCCACGGTGGGCCGCAATGCCCTGTCGCAGGAAAATATCTTCGGCAATACCGCAGGCGTGACCGGCATTGTCATGACCAAGCTGGATGGCACGGCCCGAGGCGGGGTTCTGGTCCCGGTGGCCCAGGCCTCCGATGCCCCCATCAAACTGATCGGCGTTGGTGAGGGGATCGAAGATCTTCAACCCTTTGACGCCGTCGCCTTTTCCCGTTCGCTGGTCGGGCTGGATGGAACGGAAAATCCATGAGCAAGCCTCTGTCCAACAAGACAAAAGCCTTGATACGCTCGGGCGTTGATTATGCCGGACCGCTGGCCTTTCTGGTCGGCTATCTCGTCACCCGCGATATGCTCAGCGCCACCTGGGCTCTGGTCGGGGCCTCCGCCATCGCGCTGGCCGTCGGCTATGGGGTGGAGCGGCGCATCGCACCCATGCCGCTCTTTGCCGGTCTGGCAGCCCTGATCTTTGGCGGCCTCACCCTCTATTTCGATGATCCGCGCTTCGTTAAGATCAAGCCGACCGTCATCAACACCATCCTTGGCCTGACCATGCTCGGCGGCTTGGCCCTTAAGCGCAATCCCCTTAAGGCCCTGATGGGCGAAGCGCTCAAACTGTCCGACGCGGCATGGCGTACCCTAAGCTTTCGCTATGGCCTGTTCTTTCTCTGTGTGGCGGTGTTGAATGAAGCCGTCTGGCGCACCCAGCCAGAAGCGACCTGGGTCTGGTTTCGGATGCCCGGACTGCAGATCCTATCGCTGGTCTTTTCCCTGACCCAGTTGCCCCTGATGATGAAACATATCCAAGCTGATCCTGAGGCCGATAGGCCTTGAGCCGACCTAGGCGGACATTTTGTCGACTGTCGTTAAACCGACGTAGACAGACATTATGCTTCGCCTAGCCCCCACTATCGGGGAAACTGCTGGAGGCCCTCTATGTCGAAGTCCCGCCTAGACGACAGCCTGATTGACCTGAACCGTTCGCCGAGCCACCTGTTGCATCGGGTGCTGCAGATGGCCCTAGACCTCTTTGTCGAGGAGGCCGGTCCCGGCGCGGTAACCCAGCGCCAGTTCGCCGTGCTGGCTGCCGTCGCGGCCGATGAAGGCCCAACCCAGTCCCGCCTTGTTAAGGCCACCGGCATTGATCGCTCGACGCTTGCCGATATGGTGGCGCGGATGATCGATAAGGGCCTCCTAACCCGCGAGCGATCGGCCAAGGATGCGCGGGCCAACAGTGTTGGCCTAACCGATCTGGGTCGTCACACCCTCAGCGATATGGCCCCCAAGGTCGCCGCAGCCGACAGCCGCCTCCTTGCCCATCTGAGCGCGGGCAAGCGCGACAGCTTCATCAAACTCCTGCGCGAGTTCATCCGGTCCGGCGAAGAGACAGGCGAGAGCCTGCCTGACCCCGCCGCCAAGCCTAAAAAGAAGTCGGACAAGGCTCCCAAGGCCGAAAAGAAGAAAAAGAAGAAGAAAAAGGCCGCGAACGATCTTGCCATCTGATCCATGGGCTCGACTTAGCCGGACTTATCTGGTCGCATGGTCAGGTCGAAATTTGGATGGATAAGATGGTGTACCGTGTCCTTGCCGCTACGAGCCTCGTCGTTTTGGGTTTCATTGCCGTGGGCGGCCTAATGACCGCAGCGGCGGGTACGCCAAGCCTGCGCGGCCAGAGGATCGACATTGGCGACGGTCGCCACATGCGCCTGATCTGTGAAGGTCCTGC
>CANESI010000008.1 GCA_947441065.1 Caulobacteraceae bacterium | reverse complement strand
GGGCTGGTCTTTGGCAAGACGACGAACGGACATGCCTTAGGCCTTCACGAAATCAACGCGGGCGATCTTGTCACCAACGATAGTGTAGATGGCCGCCACCTCGAAAGGCACCGCCTCGGGATTGCGCAGCACGCGCTCATGATCAATCACGGTATTGCCGATGACGATCCGCGAGACGAGCTCTGCCTGGTTCTGTGGGAACTGGGCGAACAGGCCGACATGACGCTCATGATAGGCCTTCAGCCCATGCAGGTTCGGCGTCGCATTCAGGTCCGAAACAATGACATCGTCGGCATAGAAGCTGCACAGGGCGTCAACATCCTGCGCATTATAGGCATCCAGTTGACCCTGGACCAAAGCAACTGCGCTCATCGGTCAACCTCTCCGAAAACAATATCCAGCGACCCGAGAATGGCGCTGACGTCGGCCAGCATGTGCCCTCGGTTCATCCAGTCCATCGACTGAAGGTGATGGAAGCCCGGCGCCCGGATCTTGCAGCGATAGGGCTTGTTCGAGCCATCAGCGACCAAGAACACGCCGAACTCACCCTTGGGCGCTTCAACGCAGGCATAGACTTCACCGGCAGGCACATGGAAGCCTTCGGTATAGAGCTTGAAGTGATGGATCAGGGCTTCCATCGACCGCTTCATATCGGCGCGGCGCGGTGGAACGACCTTATAGTCTTCGGTCATGACGGGACCCGGCGTCTCGGCCAGCTTAGCGACGCACTGACGCATGATCCGCACCGACTGGCGCATCTCTTCCATGCGGCACAGGTAGCGATCGTAGCAGTCGCCGTTCTTGCCGAGCGGAATATCGAATTCCAGCTCGTCATAGCACTCGTAAGGCTGGTTGCGACGCAGGTCCCATGCAATGCCGGAGCCGCGCACCATGACGCCGGAGAAGCCCCAATCCAGAGCCTCCTGACGGGTCACCACGCCAATATCGACATTACGCTGCTTGAAAATCCGGTTGCCGGTGATCAGGTCGTCCATGTCGCGCATATAGTTCGGGAACGCGACGCACCAGGCGTCAATATCCGCAATCAGCGCTTCGGGCAGATCTTGGTGAACACCGCCGGGACGGAAATAGTTGGCGTGCAGACGGGCACCGCAAGCCCGTTCATAGAACACCATCAGCTTTTCGCGCTGTTCAAAGCCCCAGAGCGGCGGGGTCAGAGCGCCCACATCCATGGCTTGGGTCGTCACGTTCAGCAGGTGCGACAGGATGCGGCCGATCTCGGAGAACAGAACCCGGATCAGCTGCGCCCGCTTGGGCACGGCCAGGCCGAGCATCTTTTCGATGGCTAGAACGAAGGCATGCTCCTGATTCATCGGCGCCACATAGTCGAGGCGGTCGAAATAGGGCGTGTTCTGCAGATAGGTCCGCGCTTCGATCAGCTTTTCGGTGCCGCGATGGAGTAGACCAATATGGGGGTCCACCCGCTCAACCACTTCGCCGTCCAGCTCAAGCACTAGGCGCAGAACGCCGTGGGCGGCGGGGTGCTGAGGCCCGAAATTGATGTTGAACTTACGAACCTTGGTTTCTGTCACCAAGGCCACATCAGCCTCGGCAGAGACCACAGTCGGCAGCGGGGTCATGTCATCAGCCATGGGCTTAAACCTTCGCCTTTTCGTCGCCCGGAAGGGCATATTGCGCGCCTTCCCATGGGCTGAGGAAATCGAACGCACGATATTCGGTGATCTTCACCGGCTCGTAGACCACGCGCTTGAGCGAGTCGTCATAACGAACCTCGACATAGCCGGTCATCGGGAAGTCTTTGCGCAGCGGGTGACCATGAAAGCCATAGTCGGTCAGGATGCGGCGAAGGTCTGGGTGCCCTGAGAAAAACACGCCGTACATGTCGAAGGTCTCGCGCTCGCACCAATCGGCATTGGGATAGACGCCCGTGACCGATGGCACCGCTGTGTCCTCATCGGTCTGAACCTTAATCCGCAGGCGCAGATTCTTGGTCAAGGACAGGAGCAGATAGACCACATCAAACCGCAGGGGGCGCTCTGGATAGTCAACGCCGCACAGCTCAATCAGTTGCTGGAACTGAAAGTCTGCATCGTCCTTCAACAGGGTTAGCAGCGGAACGATCTGATCGGCCCGCGCCTCGATGTTCAATTCCCCAAAGGCGATGGTGGAACCGGTGACGGCCCCAGCTGCCTTGGCGGTGATCTGTTCGGCCAGCGCAGCCAGACGCTCTGTGGTCACGATGCTCATCGTTCAATGGACCCCGTGCGACGGATCTTCTTTTGCAGTTGCAGCACGCCATAAACCAGCGCTTCGGCCGTGGGCGGGCAGCCAGGGACATAGATGTCCACGGGCACAACGCGGTCACAGCCGCGAACGACCGAATAGCTGAAATAGTAATAGCCGCCGCCATTGGCGCAGGAGCCCATCGAGATGACGTAGCGCGGCTCTGGCATCTGGTCATAGACCTTGCGCAGGGCTGGAGCCATCTTGTTGGTCAAGGTACCCGCAACGATCATGACGTCAGACTGACGCGGGCTGGCGCGCGGGGCAAAACCATAACGCTCAAGGTCATAACGCGGCATCGAGGCCTGCATCATTTCCACGGCGCAGCAGGCCAGACCAAAGGTCATCCACATCAGCGAACCGGTGCGCGCCCAAGTGATGAGGTCATCGGCAGCGGCGAGGACAAAGCCCTTGTCTGCCAACTGGTCCGAGACACCGTCAAAGAACGGATCATGCAGCTTGGGGTTATAGCCCTCGACCGTTGATGTCGCGCCCGACTGGGCGGGTTTCAACAGGCCTGATTGGGCCGGTAGGGTCACTCCCATTCTAGGGCTCCCTTTTTCCACTCATAAATGAACCCGACGGTCAGAACGCCGAGGAAGGTCATCATCGACCAAAAGGCAAAGGGCTGAACCTCTTGCGGCAGCTTCATCAGGCTCACCGCCCAAGGAAACAGGAACGCCACTTCTAGATCGAAAATGATGAACAGGATCGAGACCAGATAGAAGCGCACGTCAAACTTCATGCGCGCATCGTCAAAGGCGTTGAACCCGCACTCATAGGCCGACAACTTTTCAGGATCGGGAGCCTTGGGGGCTAGGATCGCTGCCGCAAGGATGAACCCCAAGCCCAGCACCGTCGCGATGCCGAGAAAGATGACGATCGGCAGATATTGCAGCAAAAATCCGTTCATCTGGCCCTCTTGCCCCTGACCTTCTAAGCCCATCGCCACCAAAGACGGCAACGCTTGAAGATCGACTCGCAGGCCTTGTAGCCCAAGCCTGTCGTTGCTTCAAACTGAGCCTTACCGATTTAGATAGTTTTCCTCTCTTTGCAGGCAATTTAATCTCTGCGCACCTAACGAAACACGCATTAACCCGTGGCCAAATCAGGCGCTGGGCGGCAGGCTTCAATTCCATCCACAGAACCGTTAGATGAACCCAACTTGTCTGTTGACAGGTCCCTGCCCCCGCCCTATCAACCGCGCCTCACGCCGCCGTTGCTTTCGGGCGCGGCCGATGCGGGTGTAGCTCAGTTGGTTAGAGCGTCGGCCTGTCACGCCGAAGGTCGCGGGTTCGAGTCCCGTCACTCGCGCCACTTTCCCAAGCCGGGAAGTGGCGCCGACCCTCTCCTTTAAATTCCAACTGCCCCGACTCCGAGGCACAGACCGCAGCCATCCTGCGCTCACGCGAGCCGCAGGACCTTGTCTGTCGTTTAGAGATTATGCTGACGATGGCTTGCCTAGCCGAAGCTCGAAGAGCGAAGGCTGGTGGGCGGCGAGGGGTTCGAACCCCCGACCCCCTCGGTGTAAACGAGGTGCTCTGACCAGCTGAGCTAGCCGCCCGACGAACGGACCTTTAGCCCGCTTCGATCTGGTCTTCTAGTCATGAAAAAGGGTGAGCGCTAGTGCGCCCACCCTTTTGATCTCATTCTTGAAGGTGCTCTTAGTTCAGAGCGGACTTCAGTCCTTCACCCACCTTAAAGCGCGCGGTCTTGGCCGCAGCCCGTGCAACGGTCTCACCGGTGCGAGGATTGCGGGCCGTACCAGCGGCACGGTCGACGGGCAGGAAGCTGCCGAAGCCGACGAGGCGAACATCTTCGCCCTTCTTCAGGGATTCCGTCACGGAGTCCAAAAATGCGTCCAGCGCGTCTTTGGCCTGTACCTTGGTCAATCCAGCCTTGTCTGCCATCGCAGCAACCAGTTCGGCTTTCGTCATGAATGTCTCCCAACCCTATATGTGGCAACGATCCTGCATGGTCGGTGCGCTAGAGGGACTATGAGCATCGGCAAGCCCCCTCGTCAAACAAAGGCGGCGCAGAATCCTCTGCGCCGCCTAGGTAATCGCCGTTAATTTGCTGTTTAGTGGGTAATTACGGCGTCTTGGTCGCCTTCATCGGCCTTTACAGCCGCCACAACCGAATCATCTGGCTCGATCCATTCGATCGGAGTCAGCGGCCGAACCAACGCGTGAGCCAGAACCTGGTCCACCGTTGCAACCGGAATGATCTCCAAGGCGGACTTCACATTGTCCGGAATGTCATCCAAATCCTTGACGTTTTCCTCAGGGATCAGGACGGTCTTGATGCCAGAACGCAGGGCCGCAAGCAGCTTTTCCTTCAGGCCACCAATGGCCAGCACCCGCCCGCGCAGGGTGATCTCGCCGGTCATGGCCAGATCCTTGCGCACAGGAACCCCGGTCAGGACCGAGACCATAGAGACGGCCATGGCCACACCTGCAGAGGGTCCGTCCTTAGGGGTAGCCCCTTCAGGGACGTGGACGTGGACGTCGGTTTTCTCAAACAGGGTCGGCTTGATGCCGAAGGCCGCGGCACGCGAGCGGACATAGGAATTGGCCGCCGAGATCGACTCCTTCATCACCTCTTTGAGGTTGCCGGTGATGCTCATCCGCCCCTTGCCGGGCATGCGCACGGCCTCGATGGTCAGAATGTCACCGCCAAATTCGGTCCAGGCCAGACCGGTCACCATGCCGATCAGATCCTCAGTATCGGTCTCGCCGAAGCGATAGCGACGAATGCCGGCATATTTATCCAGACGCGCGGCATCGATGGTGATCGAGGTCAGCTTTTCACGCTCAAGGTCACGGACCGTCTTGCGCGCCAGATTGGCGAGCTCGCGCTCCAGCGACCGGACGCCCGCTTCACGGGTGTAATAACGAATCAAGTCGCGCAGACTGTCGTCTGGAACGATCCATTCCTCGGCCTTGAGCCCGTGATTGGTCGCCAACTTGCTCAAAAGGTGGCGTTTGGCGATCTCGACCTTCTCATCTTCGGTATAACCGGGGATGCGGATGATCTCCATGCGGTCCAGCAGGGGCTGGGGCATGTTCAGGCTATTGGCCGTCGTGACGAACATCACCTGAGACAGGTCGTAATCGACCTCTAGGTAGTGATCGGCAAAGGTTCCGTTCTGTTCGGGATCCAAGACCTCGAGCAGGGCCGATGACGGGTCACCGCGATAGTCAGCGCCCAACTTGTCGATCTCGTCGAACAGGAAGAAGGGATCGGTCGACTTGGCCTTCTTCATGGCCTGAATGACCTTACCGGGCATGGAGCCGATATAGGTTCGGCGGTGACCGCGAATTTCGGCCTCATCGCGCATCCCGCCGAGCGACAGGCGCACGAACTCTCGGCTGGTCGCCTTGGCAATGGACCGGCCCAAAGAGGTCTTACCCACGCCGGGAGGGCCCACGAGGCAAAGGATGGGGCCCTTTAGCGAGTTGGTCCGGGCCTGAACGGCGAGATATTCAAGGATGCGCTCCTTGACCTTCTCAAGGCCGTAATGGTCCTCATCCAATATCCGTTCAGCCGCAGCCACATCGATCTTCTTGGTCTTGGCCTTGCCCCATGGCAGGGACAGCAGCCAGTCCAGATAGTTGCGGACAACCGTGCTCTCAGCGGACATGGGGCTCATATTGCGCAGCTTCTTCAGCTCCGCTTCGGCCTTGGTCCGGGCCTCTTTCGAGAACTTGGTCTTCTTGATGCGCTTTTCCAGCTCGAGCAACTCGTCGCGAGACTCGTCCTGATCGCCCAACTCACGCTGGATCGCCTTCATCTGCTCATTGAGATAATATTCGCGCTGGGTCTTTTCCATCTGCCGCTTCACACGGCTGCGGATCTTCTTTTCGACCTGCAGGACGCTGATCTCGCCCTCCATCAGGGCAAAGACCTTTTCCAAGCGCTTTACGACGCTGAAAATATCCAGAAGTTGCTGCTTATCGCCGATCTTGACCGAAAGGTGCGCAGCGATGGAGTCGGCCAGCTTGCCGGGCTCAACGATCTGAGGAATGGCGGACAGGGCCTCAGGCGGCACCTTCTTGTTCAGCTTAACGTAGTTTTCGAACTGCTCGACCACGGCGCGCGACAGGGCCTCGGCCTCGCTGCCCTCCCCGGCCTCATCGGCGACCAAGGCAGCCTCGGCTTCAAAATAGTCGGCCTGATCTGTGAAGCGCATAATCTGCGCCCGCGACTGGCCCTCGACCAGCACCTTAACGGTTCCATCCGGCAGCTTGAGCAGTTGCAGAACGGTGGCGACCACGCCGACCTCATAGATCGCGCTCTGGGCCGGATCATCGTCGGCGGAGTTTTTCTGGGTGGCGAGCAGGATCTGCTTATCGCCGCGCATGACCTCTTCGAGCGCGCGGACCGATTTCTCGCGGCCTACGAACAGGGGAACGACCATGTGCGGAAACACGACGATATCGCGCAGGGGCAAAACGGGCAGTGTTTTCAAATCAGACATGTCAACAGCTTCCTGGTCAGACCTGTACGCCTTGGTCCGACCCTATAAACAAGGCGCTCGCCCTGTGACCCTTCTGGCCGAGGAGAGCACCACACCGCCAATTCAGGCGACCGGTTATGTTCAATGTGGCGGTTTTTCTCCCGCATTCAAGAACTAGCGACAATTCATCCCCAACTAGTGACCACATCTGCCCGTGGATTGCCGAAACAAAAAGCCCGCCTCAGTTTGCACTGGCGACGGGCTATATCTTGTTCACTGAAGGGTTTGCGGAGGGTGCCTTAGGAGGCGACGTCCTTTTCACCCCGACGCTCAGAATAGATGATCAGGGGCTGGGCGCGGCCATCAATGACCTCGCCATTGACCACCACCTCTTCGACGCCCTGATAGGTCGGCAGCTCGTACATGGTTTCCAGCAAGATGCCTTCCATGATCGAGCGCAGACCCCGCGCCCCCGTCCGACGCAAGATCGCCCGGCGCGCAATGGCGCTGAGCGCGTCTTCGGTGAAGGTCAGGCCGATATTTTCCATATCGAACAGGCGTTGATACTGCTTGACGAGCGCGTTCTTCGGCTCGGTCAGGATCTTGACCAGAGCGGCCTCATCCAGATCTTCCAAGGTCGCAATGACGGGCAAGCGGCCGATAAATTCCGGGATCAGACCAAAGCGCTGCAGGTCGTCTGGTTCAACATTGCGCAGGATCTCGCCGGTACGGCGCTCTTCTGGGTCCTTCACCGTCGCGCCAAAGCCAATCGAAGTGCCCTTGCCCCGGCCCGAGATGATCTTCTCGAGGCCTGAGAAGGCACCGCCGCAGATGAACAGGATGTTGGTCGTGTCGACCTGCAAGAACTCTTGCTGAGGATGTTTACGCCCGCCCTGCGGCGGCACAGAGGCGACTGTGCCTTCCATGATCTTCAAAAGCGCCTGCTGAACGCCTTCGCCGGAGACGTCGCGGGTGATGGAGGGATTGTCCGACTTGCGGCTGATCTTATCGACCTCGTCAATATAGACGATGCCGCGCTGTGCCCGCTCGACATTGTAGTCTGCGGCCTGAAGGAGCTTGAGGATGATGTTTTCGACATCCTCACCGACATAACCGGCTTCGGTCAGGGTCGTGGCGTCGGCCATGGTGAAGGGAACATCGATGATGCGCGCGAGGGTCTGGGCTAGCAGGGTCTTACCCGAGCCGGTCGGTCCGACCAGCAGGATGTTCGACTTGGCCAGTTCGACATCGTTATTCTTGGTGGCGTGGTTCAGGCGCTTATAGTGATTGTGCACGGCGACGGCCAAGACCTTCTTGGCATGCTCCTGACCGATCACATAGTCGTCGAGAACTTCACAGATTTCCTTTGGCGTGGGCACGCCGTCCTTGGATTTGACGAAGGAGATCTTATGCTCTTCACGGATGATATCCATGCACAGCTCAACGCACTCATCGCAGATGAATACGGTTGGACCGGCAATGAGCTTGCGCACCTCGTGCTGGCTCTTTCCGCAGAAGGAGCAATATAGCGTGCTTTTCGTGTCGCCGCTCGCAGCTTTCGTCATAATCGCTCTCACTCTACGATGCCGACCCCGAGGGGCTGACATCACGTTCCGGACAGAGTCTCAAAACCCACTAAGGAAGATATAGTCCGGATATGCTCTAATCCTTGACAATCTCTGATCCCGCGCACGATCACAACCCCTAGAAGCTGTTTCGTCACGGATAGGACCATGCTCGCCGTTCTTTTTCACCAAACATTGTGACCAGAACCCCCTAGAGATGGGACATCAAGACAGCCCGCGCCAGTCCCAAGGGGCAAAAGAGAATCAAGTGACCGCTTTAGACCCAACCGTTCCCCCATCCGATAAGGCCTTAGTGGCGTTCGATTTCGACGGCACCTTGACGGTTAAGGACAGTTTCATGGCCTTCATCGCCTGGCGCAGCGGTGCGCCCCGGTTCTTGCTGGGGATGATCCAACTGATTCCCGCCGCCCTCGCCTATCTGATCCATCGCGACCGTGGCCTGATTAAAAAAGCGACGGTAAAAATATTTTTGGGCGGGCTGGACAAAAAGACCTTGGAGGCCTCCGCCAATGAATTTGCGCAGGTTGCGGCGGGCAAGCTTTTACGCCCAGATGCCTTGGCGGCTTGGAAGGGCTGGGGCAGCCAAGGGGCCGAGCGGGTCATTGTGACCGCCTCCCCCGAAATCCTCGTCGCGCCCTTTGCCAAGCGACTGGGTGCCGCTGGCCTGATCGGAACACGCCTGGCCTTTGATGAGCAGGACCGGGTGACGGGTGAGTTCATCGGCCCCAACTGCCGCGCCGCCGAAAAGGTCGTGCGCCTGACCGAGATCTATGGCCCCGACCTTCACCTCGCCGCCGCCTATGGCGACACCAGCGGCGACACCGAAATGCTCGCCGCCGCCGAGCGCAAGGGCTACAGGGTCTTCACCCAGAAGCCTTAAGGTTCAACCAATCGCCGACAGCCTTGCCAGCGCGGCCTCTAGCTTGGCCTTGGCGGTTTCGGATTCGATCAGGCGGTCGCGGTTTTCCTGCACCACGTCTTCGCGGGCGCGGGCGATGAAGTCGGGATTGTTTAGTTTCTTGGCCGTGCGTTCAATGTCCCCGGCGAAGGAGGCGATCTCCTTGTTCAGGCGGGCCTTTTCGGCGGCCAGATCGATGAATTCGGCAATGGCCAAGGCCCCGGTCGCCTCGCCCAGCACGAAGGGCACGGCCCCCGCTGGGGGTGCCTCGGCCTCCTTGGCGGAGTCCAGTCGGCCCAGGGTCACGATCAGGTCGCGGTTGCGCGCCAGACGCGCGCGCGCCACCTCCCCTGCCCCGATCAGGGTCAAGGGCGCGCGGGCCGAGGGCGGCACATTCATTTCAGAGCGGATCGAGCGCACTTCGCTGACCAGATCAATGACCCAGCCAATCTCGGCCTCGGCCTCTGCATCGACCCAAGCGTCCGGGAAGACCGGCCATTTGGCGCTGATCAGCATGCTATCGCGCGGCGCACCAAACTCGGCCAGCTTGCTCCACAGCTCTTCGGTGACAAAGGGCATGACGGGGTGCAAAAGCTTGAGACACACATCCAGCGCCCACGCCGCCGTGGCACGGGTTTCGGCCTTGGCCTCCATATCGTCGCCATTGAGGATCGGCTTGGCCAGTTCCAGATACCAGTCGCAGAACACGTTCCAGACAAAGCGATAGAGCGCATTGGCGGCCACGTCATAGGCGCAGGTCTCAAAGGCCTTGGTGACGATCTTGACCGTCTTGACCGTCTCGCCCCTTATCCAGCGATTGATGATCTGTTTGGCCCCGGCGGGATCGAAACCCTCTTCGCGCAGACATTCATTCATCTGGCTAAAGCGCGCGGCATTCCACAGCTTGGTGCCGAAATTACGATAGCCTTCAATTCGCTGCTTAGACAACTTAATGTCCCGTGCCTGCCCCGACATGGCGGTCAGGGTAAAGCGCAGGGCGTCGCAGCCAAATTCATCGACCAGTTCGAGCGGATCAAGGACATTGCCCTTGGACTTGCTCATCTTCTGGCCCTTTTCATCGCGGACCAGCGCATTGATAAAGACCCGCTTGAACGGCACCTCGCCCTTGAAATGCAGCCCCATCATCATCATCCGGGCGACCCAGAAGAAGATGATGTCAAAGCCTGTGACGAGGGTGTGGGTAGGATAGAAGCGTTTCAGGTCTTGCGTATCCTTGGGCCAGCCCATGGTCGAGAAGGGCCAGAGGGCCGATGAGAACCAGGTGTCCAGAACATCTTCGTCCTGATGCAGGTCTGCGGCCTTGCCATAGTGGGCCAGAGCCGCCGCCTTGGCTTCGGCCTCGGTCTCTTCGACAAAGATGGTGCCGTCCGGGCCGTACCAGGCCGGAATACGATGGCCCCACCAGAGCTGGCGCGACACGCACCAGGGTTCGATATTGCGCAGCCACTCGAAATAGGTCTTTTCCCAGTTGCGCGGTTCAAAGACCGTATCGCCCTCTTCGACCGCCTTGATGGCCGGTTGAGCCAGGGTATGGGCATCGACGAACCACTGATCGGTCAGATAGGGCTCTATCACCACGCCAGACCGGTCACCGTGCGGGACGGTGTGGCGAGTCTTTTCGATGTCGCGCAGGAGCCCCAGATCTTCGAACTTGGCAACAATGGCCTTGCGGGCCACGAACCGGTCAAGGCCCAGATAGTCCGCAGGCACATCACCGGCAATATTGCCGAAATCGTCGAGAATATTGATCAGCGGCAGATTGTTGCGCTTACCGACCTGGAAGTCGTTGAAATCATGGGCAGGCGTGATCTTCACCGCGCCAGAACCCTTTTCAGGGTCGGCATAGTCATCCGCGACGATGGGGATCAGACGCCCAACGATCGGCAGGCGCACGAACTTGCCGATCAGATGTTGATAGCGCTCGTCCTTGGGATGGACGGCAACCGCCGTATCGCCCAGCATGGTTTCGGGGCGGGTGGTGGCGACCACGATCTCGCCCGAGCCATCCTCTAGAGGATAGGCAAAGTGCCAATAGAAGCCGTCAACCTCGCGCTGCTCGACCTCTAGGTCGGAGATGGCGGTCTGGAATTGCGGGTCCCAATTGACCAGACGCTTGTCGCGATAGATCAGGCCCTGCTTGTGCAAGGTGACAAAGACCTTGCGCACGGCCTCGGACAGGCCCTCATCAAGGGTAAAACGCTCGCGGCTCCAGTCGCAGGACACGCCCAGACGGCGAAGCTGGTTCTGGATCGATCCGGCCGAGGTGGCCTTCCATTCCCAGACCTTATCGACAAAGGCATCGCGGCCAAGCTCGCGGCGCGTGGGACCACCCTCAGCAGCCAACTGGCGCTCAACCACCATCTGGGTGGCGATACCGGCATGATCGGTTCCGGGCAGCCACAGGGCCGCCTTGCCGCGCATCCGCTCAAAGCGAATGAGCACATCCTGAAGCGTATTGTTCAGGGCATGGCCAACATGCAGCGCGCCCGTCACATTGGGCGGCGGAATGACGATGCTGAACGGTTCTGCCGCCGGATCGTCCGAGGGCTGAAACGCCCCGGAGCTTTCCCACTTGGCGTAAAGACGAGGTTCGGCGGTTTTGGGATCGTAGGTTTTTTCGAGCATGACCAATCACATCGGCGCGGTTGATGCGCCGTTGCCAATCTATAGCAGTCCCCCTACCCGATTGCGAAGCCGCTAAGCGTCTATCGGTGGGACCGTGTGGGAAATTCAGGGCCTAAAGGCGACGACGCGAGATGCGCGATACCTCTTCATCGACGGTAGCCTGCACGATGGTTGGCAAGTTCTCGTCCAACCAGGTCTTCAACATCGGACGCAGAAGTTCACGCACCACATCTTCGAGGGTGCGTCCATGGCCGGGCATGGCGATGGTCTGGGCCAGATGACCAAAGGCTGAAGCCGCTGCAACCTCAGCAACATGGCTAACAATGGCCTCTTCAATCATCATCATGGGCGCAGGTACGGGAGCAGCCGTCGGAGGTGGCGGCGGCGCATAGGCCTCCAAATCGTCCGATTGGAATACCGGCGCGGGCTCCGGCGCGGGGGCCTTATAGGGCTCAGTCAGATCGAGAATGTCATCTTCGTCATCGAACACGGGAGCAGGCTCTGGTGTCACAACGGGCTCAGGCTCTGGTTCTTCCATGGGCTCATAGTCGGGTTCAGCCTCAGCTTCGGGCTCCTGATCCAGCTCCGCCTCAGCCTCTTCGGCTCCCTCTTCCGCCGGGACCTCATCCTCAGAGATGATCCGCCGGATCGAGGCGAGAATCTCCTCCATGGTCGGTTCTTGAGAGGTCGGTTCGGACATGAGCAGGGCCACCGTCGTCAGGGTTAAGGCGAGCAATTGGCCATAGGCTAAGCGCGAGCGGCGCTAGTGGCAATTTCGAAGATCGAAACATACCGATTTATGCGCCGGAAAGGCACAATATCCGGGATATTTCGCTCCGATGGCTGAATTCAGCGGCCGCCTGAGGGTGTTGCCGTTGCCATTGGGGCGTCTTCGGCGGGCTGGCGCGACTCAATCTTGCGCGAGCCGATGCCGTCGATGGCCTCAACGACCTTGTCCCAAGGGGTGATGGTCCAGCCCGACTTGATCGACTTAAACCGGCCTTCCGCATCATAGACCGCGACACCTGTGCTGAGGTTGC
The DNA here is from genome assembly GCA_947441065.1 of Caulobacteraceae bacterium. Lineage (GTDB taxonomy): Bacteria > Pseudomonadota > Alphaproteobacteria > Caulobacterales > Caulobacteraceae > CAISGS01. Next base: position 70,552 of record CANESI010000008.1, on the reverse strand, counting down.
GGGCCTCCAGAGCCCCCATGGCGTTGAGCAGCTGAGCCCCGGCCAGATAGGAATCACGGCGCGCATTGACCAGTGACAGTTGGGCGTTGCGCAGTTCTTGCTCGGCGTTCAGCACATCCAGCGTTGTGCGCAGACCGACTTGGTTTTCTTGCTTAGTGCCTTCAAAGGCTACGGTCGTTGCGCGGACCTGCTCTTCGTTGGCGGTGATGGCGCTGCGGGTGGCCAAAAGCTGCGCCCAAGATTGCGAGACCGACTGCACCACCGACCGGCGGGCCACATCCATCTGCAAGCGATCGCTGACATTGCTCTCGACGGCTTGGCGAATGCGCGACGCGGTCACGCCGCCGGCAAAGAGCGGCTGCGACACCACCGCTGAAGTCGTCAGGTTGCGGTCATAATTGCCCGAATCGCGACCCGACAGGGCGCTGGCCTGATCGGTAAAGGCCAACTGCGCCTGCAGCGAGACCGATGGCATCAGTTCTGACTTGGCCGCAGCGATCCGCGCGCGCGAGGCCTGCTCGGCATAGTCGGCCTGCTGCAGGATCGGGCTATTGCGCTCTGCACTATTGAATGCCTCGTCAACCGTGGCCGGGATCTGGCTCAGTTCTGGCTCTTGCGCCAGATCGCCGGGGGCTTGGCCGACGACGGAGGTATAGCCCGCGCGGCTGCTGGCCAGTTGCGATTGGGCGGCGGCCAGTTGAGCCTGAGCGGCGGCATAGCGGGCTGCCGCCTGATTGACGTCGGTCTTGGTAATTTCACCCACTTCAAAGCGGGCCTTGGCCTCATCGAGCTGGCGCTTCAGGACGGCGACATTTTCTTGCCGGATGCGCAGGCTTTCCATGTCGCGGCGCACGTCAATATAGGCTTGGATCACCGTCTGCATAACCGAGGCTTCGGTGCGGCGCAGACCGGCGCGAGCGGCCAAGATCTGGGCTTCGGCGGAGCGCAAGGCGTTGGCCGTCCGGCCACCGGTAAAGATGGCCTGAGACGCGGTGATGCTTGCAGAATTGTAGGAATAGTCCGGGCCGCCTTGGGTGTTGGTATCGCGATTAGATGCACCCAATGACACGGTCGGGCGAATGCCGCCGCGCGCTTGATTGTAGGTCTCTTCCTGAGCCCGCAACTGAGCGCGCTGTGACAGGAGGGTGGGATTGGACTGATAGGCCAAGGCGATGACCTCGGGCAGGGTCTCCGCTGCGACCGGAGCGGCAAAGGCCCCCAAGAGCGCAACCGCACCGACGGCGGTCGAAAGAATCTGACGGAGGCTGGAGCGCATAGAACTATTCCCTGATCAACCCAAGGGATGATCTCTCAGATCACCCATCTTGTCATATCTATTTAGCGTGCCTGATGAACCAAGGCGAATTAAGCTTTATTCACAACCGGCCAAATGCCGCAGCACCCTTAGAGGGCGAAGCTGGCCTTCGGCTCAAATCCAGCAATAAAACGCGGGGCGGCGTCAAATCCGTCGCGCGCGCCGAAACCTTCTTCGGCAGGCACAAAGATCTTGGCCTTACCCATGGGGCCAGAGCGCTCGACCAAGCCCATCCGCCCATCGGCGCTCATTCCCTCGAGCCATGCCTGCGGGGCGTGGTGTACAGCGCCTTCAGAGACGATGACATCATAGGCGCCCTTGGCGACGGGGTCATTGGCGCCCTGCTCAACCACGGTCAGGCCCATCTGGCGCAAAACGGCGGCGGCATAGGGTGCAGCAATGGCGAGAGCCCTGTCGCCCGAACGGGGCTTTAGAAGCTGCAGCAGCTTGGCAATATCGCGCGGGGCCATCAGGAACTGACCGGGCGCATATTCAATCTCTGTCTCGGCATAGGCGAGGAACGCCTTACCTTCGGGGCAGAACCGCTCGCGAGGGATGGTGCGCATAGCGTCCTGAAGGTCGGTGTCGGTCACATCACTGGTGCGAACCTGGCTCTCGACCATCGTCAGTCTAGCGGCGCGAAAATCAAACGTCATGCAACCCATGCCTTGCGTCGTTAGCCCAGAGCCAGACTCTGTGCTGATGCTGTGATTTACCCGCTTATAGGTCCGGGACGGCCTGAAAGGCAATGAGCGCTTAGCGATGTTTGATGGGCAACTGACAGTCTGCCCATTGCCCCGCGCAATTTGTTCTGATAGCCAACGCCCTCCGCTAGCGGCCTCGCGTCGCAAGTAACACCGGATGGCCTGGTGGCGGAGTGGTTACGCAGCGGCCTGCAAAGCCGTGTACTCGAGTTCGAATCTCGACCAGGCCTCCATCTCCCCTTAGCGCTTTATTCATTGCGAATTTTCTGTGAAACAGCCTTTCACAGCCGTTAACTTTAATCTCTGATTAACCGGCGCAGCGCAATTTCAGATGGTCTTCTGAGAAGACAACCCACCATCACGACTTGATTTGGCCCGGCCTCGCGCCGGGCTCTTTTTTTGTCACAGAACATGCATCGGACGCTTGCGCCGCCGGAATGTCCATCCTATACGGTGCCTCCCTCAGCGATTGCTGATCCCCGGTAGCTCAGTTGGTAGAGCAGTCGGCTGTTAACCGACTTGTCGCAGGTTCGAGTCCTGCCCGGGGAGCCATCGCTCCTTCCCCCCATACCATCACTGATCTCGCTGCGAGTCGCGGCGGAGGGTTTGTGCTGCGTTACGAGTGATGAACCTTTCGAAACGATAGCACTTACAAGAACAGTTATTTCACTCAAATTAATTGCTCATCTGAAACGAGGAGTTGATTCATGAGTGAATCTCAAACGGAACTAAATGTCGGAGATGTTGTCATTCTAAAATCTGGCGGATCGACAGCAGTAGGCTGGACAATAAACGACATCAAAGATGGGATTGCTGAAATCATGTTAGATAATAATGGTGAAATAATCCGCCAATCCGTTCCACTTATAGCGCTCATGAAAGCTCCTTCAAATCCTGGCGGCATCAGAACTGGTCGTATCATAAGGAGCTAACAACAAAACAATGCGACCAACTCGAACCGTATGCATCGGCGGAAGATAGTCGTATCGTTCCCTCACCAAACCCCAACATTCGGCATAGACAGCCACGGCTCGGCCGGCTCCAAGCTCGCGCCCTTTTGTAGGAGCTCGAAGGAGATACCGTCGGACGAACGGACGAAGGTCATGCGGCCTTTGCTTAGGTGCAGATCATAGGGCCTAGAGCGTTGGCCTGTGAGGCAAGTGCTCGGCTGAATCGTCGCCGATGAATTTGGCCCAGACGCCGCCTGGCCGCCATATGGCTTCCATAGCGGCTCGCGCTTCGTCTTCCTTCACGCCAAGGACTTCGCGATTGTAGCGATAGAGAAACGCCGAAACCCGATAGTTGAGGATGCAATGGACGTGCACCGGCCTATCGCCAATGTCGGCCATAACCGCACAGAAGCGGGTGAAATGCGCTTCCGTTGGGTTATCGAACTCAACGGGAATATGCACATAGGTCATATCCAAGTCGCTCACACTCGCCGCCTCGTCGGGCAACGCATCTTCATGGGTGTGGAGGGCTAAGTTAATGACGTGCTTAACGCCGAGCGCCTCAATCTGCTTCAAGTCGTCTTCGGTCGGCTGGCCAGACGTTGTGAGCCTGTCGCTTAGGCGTCGCCAATTTCGGATGTGATCTGGATCGGACATTGGGTCTCCCCCACTTGGAAAAGGTCTGGGTGCGCAGCCGGGTGAGCGATCTAATCCTCACCAAACCCCAACATTCGGCATAGACAGCCACGGCTCCGCTGGCTCTAGGCTCGCGCCCTTTTGCAGGAGCTCGAACGAGATATTATCGGGGGAGCGGACAAAGGCCATGCGGCCGTCGCGGGGGGGGCGGTTGATGGTGACGCCGCCGTCAGCCAGCTTTTGGCACAGGGCATAGATGTCATCAACCTGATAGGCCAGATGGCCGAAATTGCGCCCGCCCGTATAGGCCTCTGGGTCCCAATTATAGGTCAGCTCGATGGTGGGTGAGCGGTTGGCCTTGGACTTTTCGACATCGCCCGTGGCGCTGAGGAAAATCAGGGTAAAGCGCCCGGCCTCATTGTCGTAGCGCGACACCTCGACCAGCCCCAACTTTGCGCAATAGAAGTCCAGCGAGGCCTCTAGGTCGGTGACCCGAACCATAGTGTGTAGATATTCCATCTCGCTGATCCTCTTAGGTCATTTGGGCCAGTCAGGATGGTCGCCATCCCAGCCGGTCTGTTTGCGCACCAAAGGGATATAGAGCCGCTTTGGCAGGGCATAAAGCGCCTTCAGCATCCAAGTGAACCGGCGGGGGAAACTCAGCTCGACCGCGCCGGTCTTCAGGCCGTCGGTCAGATACTGGGCCGCCCGCTGGGCCGAGATCATGAAGGGCTTGGGAAAGCCATTATCGTCTTGGGCGGGGGTCTCGACAAAGCCGGGGGTGGCGACCTGAACCCGAAGGCCCAGAGGCTCTAACTCTATGCGCAGGGTCTCGGCCATATTGATCAGGGCCGCCTTGGACGCGCCGTAAGCTGCCGCCGTGGGCATACCGCCAAAGCCGGTGGCGGAACTGATGATCAGGACCTGCCCCCTGCCCCGGCCGAGCATGGCGGGAATCAGCGGGGCCAAGCCATTGACCACCCCCATCAGGTTCACATCGAAGGTCCGGCGGAACAGCTCTGGATCAGGACGGCGCGAATCGACCGGCAGATAGACGCCGGCATTGAGGACGGCTAGGGCGATAGGGCCAAAATCTCGCTCGATGGCCGATAGGGTCTGAGCCATGGCGGCGGTGTCAGACACATCTGCGGCAAAGACTGCAACCTGACCAGGATGGGCCTGCGCCAAGGCCGTGAGAGCCTCAGCCCGCCGGGCTGTGACCGCCACGCGCCAGCCTTGGCCGACGAGGCGGTGAACCAGCGCCTCACCAATACCTGAACTGGCCCCCGTGACCCAGGCTATGCCATCGGCTGGTGTGGCAGGACGGGCCATCAGGCCATAGCTCCCTTGGGTTTGAGCCCTTGGACCAGATCATTGACCGCTGAAATCATCTGCCAAACCCCTGTGAGACGATAGGGCCCCTCGATAACGGCAAAACAGAGGCATTCCCGGTCCGGGGAGACGCGCGGACTATGCTCGACCGTCTCATCGGCCACGCAGACATCGCCGCGCTCATAGAGACCCTGACCGTCGCTAAAGGCCCCCTCCAGCACCAGCGTCAGCTCTAGGCCGCCATGGCTATGGCGCGGAATGGTTCGCCCCGCCGCCAGCCGCACCAGACGCGCCTGTGGCCAGCCGGGAACCGAATATTCCTTCATCCCGGGCAAGGTGCTGATCCAGTCGATCTCTGAGATGGGCTTACCAATCACCTCGGCCAGAGGCGCAGGTAAGGAGGCGGGGCTGGGGCGAGGCGCACGCACCGGCGCATCCATGGCCGCAAAATCGAAATCCCCCAGAGGCCGTGCCTCGAACGAAGGCTCATCGCCGTCGAGCAGGCACCCGCCAAGGCTTTCCCAGAGCGACACAAAACTTTGGTTTTCCGGCCGCAGCGCCAAATGGGCGTCCATCAGCAATCGCGCTGAAGGCGACAGGGAACCGGCCGCATAATCCAGATAAATTGACTCCACGAACCCTGCCTCGTCGTTTTCGTTGAGCGGTTTACGTTGAACCTTGGCTTTTGGATCACCACCTGACTTGCGAACCGGCGGCATTTGGGCCAAGCCTGACATTGGAACACGGTAAGGGTTTAGTTCATGTCTTCGGCCCGCAGCGTCATCGACGCCATCGGCAATACGCCACTGATCCGCCTCAACCGGGCGAGCGCCGCCACCGGATGCGAAATCTGGGGCAAGGCGGAATTTATGAACCCCGGCCAGTCGGTCAAGGATCGCGCCGCGCTCTATATCATTCGCGACGCCGAGCAGCGCGGGCTCTTGCGTCCCGGCGGCCTGATCGTCGAGGGCACGGCGGGCAATACGGGCATTGGACTGGCTATGGTGGCCTCTGCGCTGGGCTATCGCACCGCCATCGTCATTCCTCGCACCCAGAGCCAAGAAAAGAAGGACGCCATCCGCCTGATGGGCGCCGAACTGATCGAGGTCGATGCGGCCCCCTACGCCAACCCCAACAACTATGTGCGCTATTCAGGACGTCTGGCCGAGGAACGGGCCGCGAGCGAGCCCAATGGCGTGATCTGGGCCAATCAGTTCGACAATGTTGCCAACCGCCTCGCCCACTATGAGACCACCGGTCCGGAAATCTGGGCGCAGACGGACGGCAAGGTCGATGGCTTTGTTAGCGCCGTCGGCTCTGGCGGCACCTTGGCGGGCGTGGCCATGGCCCTGATTGAACGTAATCCCAAGATCGCCATCGCTTTGGCCGACCCTTACGGCGCCTCGCTCTACAACTGGTACACCCACGGCGAGCTTAAGGCCGAGGGCACTTCGATTACCGAAGGGATTGGACAGGGCCGGATCACCGCCAATCTCGAAGGTTTGAGCGTTGACTATGCCTATCTGATCCCCGATGCCGAAGCGATCGAGCAGGTGTTCGATCTGGTCCAGCATGAGGGCCTTTGCCTCGGCGGCTCAGCTGGGATGAATATTGCCGGCGCCGTTCGGCTCGCCCGCGATCTTGGCCCCGGAAAGACCATCGTCACCATCCTGTGCGACCACGGCTCGCGCTATCAAAGTAAGCTCTTTAACCCCGCGTTCCTTCGCGAGCGTGACCTTCCCGTTCCCTCTTGGCTGTGAAGCACCCATGATCACCAAAGACCCCCTCGTCAGCACCCAATGGCTCGCTGAGCACCTCTCCGCCCCCGATGTGCGCGTCATTGATGCCACCTGGTTCATGCCCGGTGTCGAGCGCGATGCCCGCGCGGAATATGAGCAAGGCCATATCCCCGGCGCGGTATTTTTCGATATTGACGAAATATCCGACACGGCCAGCGACCTGCCGCATATGGCCCCGCCGCCTGAGAAGTTCTCATCGCGCGTTCGCAAGATGGGCCTCGGCGACGGCTATCGGATCGTCGTCTATGACAGCCACGGCGTCTTTTCCGCCGCGCGGGTCTGGTGGACCTTCCGGCTGATGGGCCATGAGGATGTGGTGGTTCTGGACGGCGGCCTGCGCAAATGGCTCGCCGAGGGCCGCCCAGTCGAAGACTTGCCCCCGCCACCCCGCGAACGCCACTTCACCGCCCGTTACAATGCCGATCTGGTCCGCACTGCCGCGCAAGTGAAGCGCGATCTGGACAGCGGCAAGGAACAACTCCTTGACGCCCGCCCAGCCGGACGCTTTACGGGCGAGGTTCCAGAGCCCCGCGCCGGTCTGCGCAGTGGTCACATGCCCGGTTCATACAATCTGCCCGCCAGTCTGCTGACGGCTGCCGATGGAACCTTGCTGCCTGCGGACCAACTCGAGGCCGTCTTTGCCGCCTCGGGCGTGGATGTCACAAAGCCTATCGTGACCACCTGCGGCTCGGGCATTACCGCCTCTCTGCTGGCCCTTGCTCTGGCAAGGCTCGGTCGTTGGCGCACCCCGGTCTATGACGGCTCGTGGGCCGAATGGGGCAGCTTGGACGACATGCCCGTGGTGACAGGTCCAGCGTGAGTTCGCAGCCCCTCTCGACGGCGACGACCTATGAGCGTCTGGTTCAGGCCAGCGTGGCGCGTATCTGGGAAAATGTCTTCGACTGGCAACATCTGCCCTCCCTGCACGATACGAGCTTTGCGGCCTGTGAGCTGGTCGGCATGGATGCTGCGGGCTGGCGCGTGGCCCTGACCAGCCAGCCCGGCGGTGAGCGTCGCCGCCAGATCGTCAAGCTCCACGCCGACCGTGCCGACCATCGATATGTGGTTGTCACTGAAGAGGGCTCAGGCGCTGGATCCGAGATCCGGGTTCAAATGCAGCCCCTCTGCACCGACCAGACGCGGGTGATCATCACCTATCATATCGCCGAACAGGACCCAGACCGGCTATCCGCCATCGGAGAAGGCTTTGTCGCCCTCTATACCCGCCTTTGGGATGAGGATGAGGCCATGATGATCCGGCGCGAGCAGACCAGCCGCTTGCCCGATTCCGCCCCCTTTGCCCCCATCGACCTTGGCCCAAGCGATGCCCTGATGGAGCGCCTTCCCCTAACGGTCGAGGCCGGAGGGCGACCTGTGCGGCTCGCCATGATCGACGGTCAGTTGACCGCCTTCTCCGCCCTTTGCCCGCACTGGCTTGGCCCACTGGATGAAACGCCGGTCGAGGATGGCACGGTGCGCTGTCCATGGCACGATTACCGCTTTGATGTTCGTACCGGTCAGAGCTGTGACGGACGTGGCCTGACGCTGGAAGCGGCCCCGAAGATCAGCTTGATCGACGGAAAGGTCTGGCTGACCTCGCCCTAGACCAGCGGCGGCGAATAGAGCAGTCCCGGGCGCGGCGCGCTCCACAGGGCATTAAGGCCACGTTCCAGCTTGAGCGGCGACTGGGCACCGATATTGCGCTCGAATATTTCGCCATAGTTGCCGACCTGACCAATGGCGCGATAGGCCCAGCCATCATCGAGGCCGAGCATCTGGCCAAAGCCGGGCTCCACCCCCAAAAGGCGGCGCGCTTCAGGCATGGCGGAGGTCTTACGGGCCTGCTCAACGCCTTTGGAGGTCAGGCCAAGCTCTTCGGCCATGATCAGGGCATTGAGGGTCCATCGGGTGATATGGGCCCATTGCTGATCCTGCCCGCGCACCACAGGCCCCAAGGGCTGCATTACTGCACCGACGGGCAAGATCACGTGACTATCCGGACTGTTAAGCAAGGACCGAGCCGCAGCAAGGGCGGAAATGTCGGCGCTAAAGACGTCGCATTTCTCCGCTTGATAGGCGAGCCGCCCCGCCGCTTCGGAGGGTACCAGAACGGCTGTGTAGCTCAGGCCGCGCCCCTTGAAATACTCATCAAGCGCCTTTTGGGTGGTGGTATTGCCCTGCACGCAAATGCGCGCGCCATTCAGGTCTGCCGCCGATTGCAGCTTCAGGGCCCGCGGGGCCAACAGGCCTTGGCCATCAAAATAGCTGACCCCGGCAAAGTCGAGATCCATCGCCACGTCCCGCTGCAGGGTCCAGGTGGTGTTGCGCGCCAGCACATCGACCTTGCCTGACTGCAAGGCCGTCAAACGCGAGGCCGTATCCACGGGCACGAACTGCACCCGATTGGCATCGCCCAGAACCGCTGCTGACAGGGCTCGGCAATAGTCGACATCAAAGCCGCGCCATACGCCCCGATTGTCCTTCAAGGCAAAGCCCGCCAAGCCGGTATTGATCCCGCAGAGCAGCACACCCCGCGCCTTGACCGCCTTAAGGGTCTGGCCAGATTTTGGAGCCTTGAGATCGGTTTCAGCCGCCTGGCTCGCCGCCGCCTTGGTAGAGACTTGGTCAGATGTCGGGCGATCAGAAGGGCCGTTGCAGGCCGCCAGCATCAGAACCGCAAGGAATCCCATCCATAATCGGCTCAGCCCTCGACGCTCGCTGCGCAGGGGACTAACAGTCAGGACTTGCGACAGTTTGCGAGGGATCGTCACGCGCTCATGACCCATTCCAAAACGCCCGAATCCAGCGTCATCGCGCCAAGTTTGGACCCTCACGACGCCCTTGGCCAGCAAACCCGTCTGCTTCATGACCGTAAAGGCACGTTTGAAGCGGTCCGAACGGTCAATCCGGCGGTTCAGCGCGGCTCGACGATCCTGATGGCCGACTCTGACGCCCTCTATGACCATGACCTTCTGACCTATGGCCGAGCGGGACTGCCGATCCATCAGACCTTGATGGCGGCCCTCAGTGACCTCGAAGGGGCCATCGGTACGCGCCTGTTCCCCTCGGGGCTGGCCGCCATTACCGGCGCGCTGCTGTCGGTCTTGAGGGCCGGTGACGGGGTGCTGGTGCCAGACTGCGCCTATGCGCCGACCCGCCGCTTTTGCGACACGGTCCTCAAGCGTCTGGGCATGGAGATTATCTATTTCCCCCCGACCGCCAGTGCCGAAGGGATCATGGCCTTGGCAACGGCGCGCACCCGCGTCGTGCTAATCGAGTCGCCCGGCTCCTTGACCTTTGAGATGCAAGACGCCCCCGCTATCGCCGCCATCGCCAAGGCGCGCGGGATCATCAGCATGATGGACAATACCTGGGGCGCGGGCCTGCTGTTCAAGCCGCTGGCCCATGGGATCGATATCAGTATCCAAGCCCTGACCAAATATGTCGGCGGCCATTCGGACGTCTTTATGGGTTCGGCCTCGACGCGCGACCCGGCCCTCTTACAAATGCTCGATGACGGGGTCTGGCAGGTCGGGTGGGCCACCTCGTCCGAAGATGCCTATCAGATGCTGCGCGGCCTTCGCACCCTGTCGGTACGGCTAGAGCGACATGGCAAGAGCACACTCGATATCGCCCAATGGCTGCGCGAGCAGCCCCAGGTCAGCGAGGTCCTCTGCCCCGCTCTTCCCGGCGCTCGCGGTCATGAGATCTGGGCCAGAGATTATGACGGCCTATGCGGTCTGTTCAGCTTCATCCTGACGCCCGGACCCAAGGTGGCGGTTGATGCCCTGATCAACAGCCTCCAGCTCTTCGGTCTTGGCTTTTCCTGGGGCGGCTATGAAAGCCTCGCCATCCCGTGCGACCCCCAACTGGTCCGCACCGCCGCTGACCCAAGGCTACAAGGCCCCCTGATCCGTCTGCATATCGGATTGGAAGATGTCGCAGACCTAAAAGCTGATCTGGCCGAGGGGCTGGCGGCCTATAGTGCGGCTTTCAATTGACTTTCGAGAACGGTGACCACCCATCGTCAACGAAATTGATCTTACATTTGGTAAGTAAGCGCTTCAACTAAGTGTGGCGTTGATCCGCTTGAACAGAGCTTCAAACGCATCCAACGTCGCCGACGAAAGGTTCGCAACACGGTTCGCCCGCTCGCGCAACAAAACTTCCGCAGGAGCGTTGTGATCATAGCGTGCGACCCCTTCCGCTCTGGCAATTTGCTGCACAATTGGGTCAGTGCCCTTCAGATCAGCAGCCTTTATCTTCTTGTCGAAAGCGGTGTTGTAGAGAGCTACATAGTCATCTTTGTCAAATAGATCCTCAATATCAGCTATCTTGGTGTTGGCTATCTCGCCGATAGTGATAATCCGCTTCTCCGCCAAGAACCCGGCCTTGGCCAATCCCGACAACTTCTGGTGCCCTTCCTTACGGGCATCCACAACAACCGTTACATCAAGGTGATTCCCTAAGAGAGCCACAAAGGCCGGAATAACGTCTGCTCCGCCTAAGGGCATAATGGCCCAACGTGAGTTCAACCCCTCGCGTCCGTTATCAAACAGGTGAGATGAGATGGTCTGCATAAACAGGAAGTCGGACGGCCCCTCAACAACGAGGTTGTCCTTTGCGATGAAAAGATGCTGGGCAATGTCATAGCCAAGCGCGGCTTGGAGGGGAAATAGGGTATCACGGTCAGTCGTGAGAACATCTGAAGTCGTAACAGAACCTATGTCACGGCCCTTATCCTCGACAAGACGCGCGCGCTCAAGATGATCAGGCTGGACCATAAACGGCGAGTGAGTGGTGTAGATAACCTGACAGCGCTTCGCCAATCTCTCCTCAATGAACCGTAGGAAATCCTTCTGAGCCTTCGCATGAAGCCCAAGAGCCGGTTCATCGAGGAGGATGATCAATGGTGAATTGTCTGACTCATAACGAGAAAAGGCAGCCAAAAACGAAAAAAACCACTGAAATCCGGACGAGCGTTCATCAAATTGCAGAGACAGCATATGTCTATTGTCATAGATCCGAATGTACATTTCATCATGTACTGCGTGTTGACCGTCTAACCTCTGCTCCGTCTTCTGAGTAATGTCGATCATGACACGCAAATCGTTATTGGTCGTCCAATATTTAAGGACATCTTGAGAAATTTCGTTAGCGACATTCTCAAGTTCTCGTTTCCGTGTTTCATAGTCTGGATCGAGAAGGTATTCATCATCGCTTCCCGCTAGCCTCAACAACGACAAAGCGGTTTGTTGATCATCACTCAGGTGTGACTCATCTGACTCTAGGAGATCACGAATGCGCAGAGTACTTGGCAATCGACTGTAATCGGAGAAATAGAAAAAACTAGGCACTCGAGGGAACAATATATTCCAAGCGATTCGACTCAAACTCTGCCCCCGAGGGAACACATCATCGATACCATCTGATATGGGCTGTACTTCTTCAACCAACTCGTCAATGGTTAATAATTTCGTGATTTCAACTCGTAGCGCGTCAATCGTCTTGCTAGACTTCAAAGCTTCAAGTTGAATTGATAAATCAAATTTATCCAAAAAATTGCTTAGAGCGCGGCACTCGTTCACCTGTAAAGAATAATGGTAGCCGTTGTTGTAAAATCGGCTGATTTCAAAAAATTCAGATATTAGTACGTCATTGCCAAGTACATTTGAGACCGCTTGTATGTCTAATGGATCAAGCACAAAAGTTGCTGTTATCGGTTTCGACTTTTCCAAGTCGCCGCCCGACGACTGAGCCTCACGGCGATGTCGCTTTTCTAGCCATGCTGGATAGTGTTTAGAAGAATCAAATTTAACGTCGCCTTGGGCAGGCTTGAGCCTGCGCAAGGCTTCCAAAAATGTGCTCTTTCCGCTCTCATTCTTACCAACCAAGCACGTAATGTCCTCGTGGATATCCACCAAAGTGGAATCCAAGACATGTTTGAAATGCTTGATTTGCACTGATTTGAGCCTCATCAACCAACTCCCGGGCGATATAATAAAAACGCACCGATATATTGCGTGATGTTCGCTTAATGTTCAAGCAAAATGGCCACCCCGACAGGAATCGAACCTGTAACCGTCCGCTTAGAAGGCGGATGCTCTATCCAATTGAGCTACGGGGTGAGGCTTGAGGCAAAGGTCTGGAGGCTAGTGAGTCCAAGGCTGCTTGCGGCCATAGGCGAAATTGTCGGCATAGGCCTTGATGATCTTGCGGGGGGTCTTGGGCTCGGTGACTTGGAAGGCGATGCCATGAGCGTTGGCATAGGCGACCGCCTCGTCCTTGCTGGCAAATTGCAGGCGAACCTGACCATCCATGTCCGAAGATTGGGTCCAACCCACTAACATGTCCGGTGCGCGAGCCGAGGCAGCTTCAAATTCCAAAACCCACTCATGGGTCTTGGCCTTGCCCGATTGCATCGCGGATTTTGCAGGACGATAGATTTTGGCGAGCATGTCTTGGCCCCGAACAAGATGGGTCTGTCTTGGCGTTGCCGCCTAAGACGTCTGATGGTCGGAGCGAGAGGATTCGAACCTCCGACCCTCTGGTCCCAAACCAGATGCGCTACCAGGCTGCGCTACGCTCCGTTCCGTCAGTGGTGGGCTTGTGACACGTCAGAGACAGAACCGCAATGGACCTCTTACTTCTAAACGCTAATTGCTTTGCGCATCAGCTTAAAGATCGCGGTTCCGCGCACCACTTCGCGCTCGCCAACCCGGATGACGCCCTCGACAAAGGCTAGATCCTTGGTCTTGCGGGTGACGCGTCCTGTGCCGATGACCCACTCCCCGGCCCTCGCCATGCTGAGGAAATCGACGGACAGGTGTACCGTGACCGAGGCCGTGCCGACGGCGCGATGAACCGCTGTGGCCAATACCCCATCTAGAAAGGTCGACAACATGCCGCCATGGACGATGCCCATGCCATTGCAGTGACGGTTCAAGGCATAGAAGGCCTGCTCGAAACCATGTTCATCAACGCGGTGGAAATAGGGTCCATTATGGAGCGTGAAGGGTCCGCGATTACGGGACTCGACGAAGCCCTCTGGGGGCGCCGGAATGGGCTTGGTCTCAGTCACGCTTGAAGATCCTATGTTTGACCCGGTCGCCGGGATAGATGCCCAGTTGCGCCGCGCGCCCTCCGGCCAGCTCCAACACGCCGCGAATGACGCCGCCAGAGGGGATCGGCACCTCGGAGTGAGGCACGGCATTGCGCGCAATGGTCAGGATACGGCCATCCTGGGTTATGAAGATAATATCTAAGGGAATCAGCGTGTTTCTCATCCAAAAGGCCGCTTCACGCGGGGTCTTGAAGTCGAACAACATGCCCTTATCGGGTGCCAGAGACTTGCGATACATCATGCCGCGATTACGAGTCTCTTCGGTGTCCGCAATCTCGACCGTGAACTTGATTGTGGCCTTGGAGGTCGTGATTTCCAGCGGTTCTTGGCGCAGGGTCGCCGCATGGGTCGGGCTCGACTGACCCGTGCCCATCAGAAGCAGAACAGAGGCAACAAGGCCCAGTAGGCTTCGGCGCGCCATCTGGTTTGCAGGCATGATGCGAACTCCTTTGACCACGATTAGGCCTAAGCCTCAGCAATAGCCAAGCGCGGCCTTAGGTCCAACCAAATTGGCAAGATCAGAGCGCTTTATGCCCGCTCAATCGGCGCGATCTCAGCCACGACCAGTCCCTTAGGGCCATTGGCGAAGCGTACCATCACCTCGGTGCCGGGCTGGAGGTCATCCAGTCCCCCACGGCGCAGGGTCTCAATATGGACGAAAATATCGCCGGGCTCAGCATCGCGCACGACAAAGCCATAGCCCTTGGTGCGGTTAAACCACTTGACCACAGCCCGCTCTGCCGGACCGGTCGCCTCTAGCAATCGCAGCGCGCCATCAAGACTGTCGCGGCGGGGCGCAGGCCCTTCTCGGCCCGATTTGGTCCGGTCCGCCATGCTGGCACCAGAGGTCTGAACCTCCGATTGGTCGAGTTCCAGCACCTCGTCAACCTGCCAACCCTTGGCGCGCTTGGCGACCTGACAGACGATGACCGATCCCTCTAGGGCGTCATCCTTGCCATAATGGCGCAAGGCGGTGATGTGCAGCAGGACATCATTGCGCCCCGTCATCTGCGGATCGTCGGGGACAATGAAGCCATAGCCCTTGGCAGGATCAAACCACTTCACGCGCCCGCTGATCTGAACAGCGGGTGCCTGTGGCCCCTCCCCCTCATCGTCAAAACCAGACATAGAGTCCCTCTGGCCCTAGCCTGCGCTTCCCTTCGGAATAGTCACAGTCATGGCGGTCAATGTGTTGGAAAGAACAGTGTGACCCAAGTCAAAAATCGTCAATCACTCTTTTGAGGCCTAATAAACACCAAGCCTCTCTCTGCGACCTATATTAGCCCCAGATTTGAGGCCTACGCCCCTGCCAAGGTGCTTCCTTTTCCAACTGGGCCGCCAACCTAAAGAGGGTCGCCTCGTCAGCATAACGGGCCGTGAACATCATCCCGACCGGCAGACCACTGGCCGACATTTCCAGCGGCAAGGACAGGGATGGCTGGCCTGAGAAGTTGAACGGCGGCGTAAAGGGGAAGACCTGACCTTGCCTGCGGTTCAGTTCGCGCGGCTCAAGCGCAACCGGGTCAATGAAGCCCACCTCGGGCACGGGGGTGCCAAGGACCGGCGACAGATAGATGTCCCAGTCATTGAAGAAGGCCAAGGTCTGGCGATTGAGCATGCGCAGTTCTTGCATGCCGCGCAGGGCTTGCTCACCGGTGACCTTGCGCCCGCCCTTCAGCGCGGCCCATGTCAGGGGTTCCAGTTCATGCGGTTCGGGCTCGCGGCCAATCTCATCGATCAGGCGGCCCATCATGGCGGCAAAGTTCGCGCCAGAAACCGGTCCTCGCGCCGTATAGAGGGCGCGGTAGTCGATCCCCATCCCCTGCTCAACCACCTCATGGCCAAGACCCTGCAACAGCGCCGCCGTGCGCTCGAGCGCAGCTTGGATCTCCGGATCAATGGGTCGGCCCGACGCCGTCTCTGACGACCAGGCAATGCGTAACCGGCCAGGCGATTGTTCGATCTCTTCCATATAGGGCCGAGCCTTGGGCGGCGCGGGATAGGGATCGTCGATCTCTGGCCTTCCGGTGGCATCGAGCATGGCGGCACTGTCGCGAACCGTGCGGGTCACCACGTGATCGACGACAAAGCCAATCGCATAGTCAGTGCCGTCGGGCAGGTTCAAATTACGGTCGCGCGTCACCTTTAGGCCGACAAGACCGCAGCAGGCCGCAGGAATACGGATCGAACCAAGACCATCGCTCGCGTGAGCCATGGGCACGATCCCCGCCGCCACCGCTGAGGCCGATCCTCCCGATGATCCGCCTGAAATGTGGGCCGGGTTCCAAGGATTGCGGCAGGGGCCGAGCAGCGCCCCCTCGGTCGTGCCGGTAATGCCATATTCGGGCGTGTTGGTTTTCCCAAGCGGGATCACCCCCGCCTCGCGATAGCGCCGGGTCAGGCCGCCATCAGCGTGATCGACCATATGCTGCGCAAACCGGCTGCCAGAACTGCGCGGCCAACCGGCCACCGGCATGCCAAGGTCCTTGATCAGGAAGGGAACCCCCTTGAACGGCCCATCGGGCAAGGGGCCAAGGGCGGCCTTTCGCGCATCCTCATAGCCCTTATAGACCACCGCATTGAGCGACGGATTATGACGCTCAACGCGCTCAATCGCCGCCTCGACCAGTTCAGCAGGCGACACCTCCTTGCGAGCGACGAGGTCAGCCAGGCCGAGGCCGTCATAGTCGCAATAGTCATCCATGCTCATAGAACTAGCCCCCTGTGAGAAACGCCATCTTTGCGACCGGTTGCAGTCCCGGCCCGTCTTTTTTCAAACTCTTGAACGCCACGTCCGCAGCATTGAGCGCCTGATCCATGTCTTCGAGGGTCATGGCCGCGCACATGAACATATTGTGCCAAGGGTGCACATAGACCCCCTGCGCCAACATCTGGCTGGACCAGTGAAAGCCCTTGCGCAGGTCTGGATCATCATCGAACAGGAAGAGCGGCATCTGCACCGGCCCGGTCACGCGAAAACCGAACCCATGGGCTGCCGCTCGCTCGCGCAATCCGTCGGCCAGATGCTGTCCAAGGGTCTCTAGGTGGCCAAGATAGTCGGTTTCCCGGATCAGCCGCAGGGTCTCCAGCGCCGCCGCCATCGGGGCGGCCTGATACCAGAAGG
The DNA here is from genome assembly GCA_947441065.1 of Caulobacteraceae bacterium. Lineage (GTDB taxonomy): Bacteria > Pseudomonadota > Alphaproteobacteria > Caulobacterales > Caulobacteraceae > CAISGS01. Next base: position 53,569 of record CANESI010000008.1, on the reverse strand, counting down.
ACCCCGTGGCATAGATCGCCGCTGCCCCTTTGCGGGCGCTGTCCGATCCGAGCAGGGTCGAGATCGGATGGCCATTGGCAATGCACTTGCCCCAGGTCGACAGGTCCGGCTGCACGCCGAGGCGCGACCAACTGCAATCGCGGCTCAGCCGAAAACCGGCCCGGACATCATCGACGACCAGCATCGCGCCGGTCTGATCGCAGAGCTGGCGGGCGCGCTGGGCATAGGCCGGGTCAGGCTCGGCCTGATCGACAAAAGCGTCGTGCTTGAAGGGCGCGGCGAAAATAGCGGCCAGATCATCGCCCGCCTCAGCAACGGCGGCCTCCAGACTGGCCACATCATTATAGTCGCAAAAGATCTGATGGGACCGCTCGCTGTCCAAGGCACCGGTCGGGCGCGGCGTGCACCAGGGGGCGGAGCCATGATAGGCACCGCGCGCGCGAATGACGATCTTGCGCCGGGTCTGGGCTCTGGCTGTCACCAGCGCCATGGTCGTGGCATCGGTGCCGTTCTTACAAAAGATCGCCCAATCGGCGTGGGTGACCATCGCTGTTAGGGCCTCGGCCAACTCCACGATCAGGGCACTGGGGCCGGTTAGGGTATCGCCATGCTGAAGCTGGCCGATATAGGCCGCATCGATGGTCTCATGGCCATAGCCGAAGAGGTTTGGGCCATAGGCGCACATGAAGTCGAGATAGCGATTGCCGTCCACATCCCACAGATGGGCACCGCGACCCTTGGCAAAGAATTGGGGATAGTCGTCTGGTAATAGGCCCGTTGACTGGTGCCCATACATGCCGCCGGGAATGACAGCCTCTGCCCGCGCCCGAAGGGCCCTATCCTGCCTCTGATCCATCTCGCCTCCGCTCGCCTGTTGAACGGCGATTAAGAGATGATCTTACGCGGAAGGGGCAGGTGCGCAAGCTCTAGGCCCAGAAACAAAAAGGCCTCCCGCCAGAAACAAAAAGGCCTCCCGAAGGAGGCCTCTGTGCGGTCGATGGGGCTTGGAAGCCGCAAAGACCTTATCCAGCGATGGTAGTCCCTAGGGGAGTCGAACCCCTCTCCCCAGATTGAAAATCTGATGTCCTAACCGATAGACGAAGGGACCTCATCGATGGGAGACGCCGTATATCCGCGTTCCTTGGAGGGCGCAAGCTTGTCTATGCGAAAATCCCAAGGAAATGCGAACTGATCGCTAGCCATGGCAAAGACGGGGGTCGGCGGCATCGTCAATCTCGAGCTCGACGCCGTTACGACCGTTCCAATCATCCGCCTTCAGACGGCCCGCCACATGGACCAGAGCCCCGCGCTGCAGAAGGGTCTTGCCGATCTCTGTGTCCCCGGCGCGCCAGGCCACCGCCCGCAGCTTTCCGCCGCGCTCGTCGGTCAGGGTACAGCGCACATGGCCGCCCTTCAGCGAGGAGGACTGATCGACCCTTAGGCCCGCTGCGGCGAAGACCGGCTCTGGATTGCCGGGGCCAAAGGGGGTCAGGCGCTGGAAGTCATCATAGAGGGCTCGCCCCGCCCCGCCCGCAGAGACCAGAGCGTCAATATCGAACAGATCAGCCGCCTCGGCCTCTTCACGCTCGTGGGACAGTTTTTCTTCGAGGAAGGCGCGAAGCTCGGGGATTAATTCTGGCCGCACCGAAAGGCCCGCCGCCATGGCATGGCCGCCGCCCGACAAGAGCAGACCCGCCTCATAGGCCCCCTGCACCGCCCTACCCAGATTATAGCCGGTCTGAGAGCGACCCGAGCCCTTGCCGACATTGGCCGGGCGATCAATGCCAATGACCATGACCGGCTTGCGATAGCGCTCCCGTAAGCGGCCTGCGACAATGCCAATCACACCGGGATGCCAGCCATCCCCAGACACCAAGATCACCGGCGCGTCAGGATCGAGGTTGGTTTCGTGCTCGATGCGCTCGATCGCCTCATCGAGAACCTGTTTTTCAACCTCTTTGCGCTCGACATTGAGCAGGTCCAGTTGGGCGGCGATATCTCTCGCCTCTTCAGGATCGTCGGTCGACAAAAGCCGGGCACCGAGGTCAGAGCGCCCAACCCGTCCGCCGGCATTGATGCGCGGCCCTAGGATAAAGCCCGCATGGAACACGCCTGCCGGTCCCTTACTTCCAGCCACATCGAGCAGCGCCTTTAGGCCCGGATTGCCCCAGTTGGACATGACCTTCAGGCCTTGCGACGCCAGCGCCCTGTTAAAGCCCGTCAGGCTGGTCACGTCACAGATCGCGCCCATGGCGGCAAGGTCGAGCCATTGGCGCAGATCAGGCTCTGAGCGGCCTGCAAACAGCCCCCTGCGGCGGGCCTCGCGGTTCAGGGCCGCCAACAGCACAAAGACCACGCCTGCCGCCGCCAGAACCCCTTGCCCGGACTGACAGCCTGGACGGTTGGGATTGACCACCGCAGCGGCCTTAGGCGGATCTTCACGCATCAGGTGATGGTCTATGACCACGACCTCAAGGCCAATATCGACGGCAGAGGCGATGGCATCATAGGCCGCTGCACCGCAATCAACCGTAATGACCAGTTCCGCCCCCTGATCCTTCAATCGGCGAAAGGCCACCGGGCTGGGGCCATAGCCCTCAAGGATCCGGTCCGGCACATAGATGGGTAGGTCTTGGCCCATGGCCCTAAACCAGCGCACCAGTTGCGCCGCGCTCGAGGCCCCATCGACATCATAGTCGGCAAAGACGGCCATGGGCCGCTTGGTCTCCAGCGCATCGACCAAGATCTCGGCGGCGCGGTCCATATCGGTGAAGCTAGACGGGTCGGGGAACAGACCGCGCAGGGTCGGGTTCAGATAGTTGTCGGCCTGGTCGCGGCTAATGCCACGGGAGGCCAGAGCCCGCGCCAGAGGCTCGCTGAGCCCCGTGGCCTGCTGCAACCCACGCACATCACTGTCAGCCGCAGGCCGCAGCCTCCAAGCGCGCCCGCTCAGTGAGCGAGACACACCCAGATAGCCAACGGTCGCCCCGTCAGTGGTCATGTCAGAGGGCGCGCTTCATCCGAATTTCACGCACGGTCTGGGTCGAGGAGTTCATGACCAAAGTATGGGTATGAACAAAGCCGTCCTTCAGGGTCACCCCGTCGAGCAAGGCCCCCTTGGTGACGCCCGTCGCCGCGAAGATCGCATCGGCGCGGACCATCTCGTGAAGGGTATATTTCTTGTCCAGGTCGGTAATGCCCAGACGCGCCGCACGGGCCCGCTCATCGGCATTGCGAAACACCAGACGACCTTGGAACTGACCGCCAACGCATTTCAGCGCCGCGCAGGCCAGAACGCCCTCAGGCGCGCCGCCTTGACCGACATACATATCCACACCCGTGTCGGGGTCAGCAGTGTTCATCACACCGGCAACGTCGCCATCGGTGATCAGATAGACGCGCGCGCCCACCGAACGCAGGCTGGCAATGATCTCGGCATGGCGAGGACGGTCCAGAACACAGACCGTAATGTCCGAAGGCTCAACGCCCTTGGCCTTGGCCAGCGCCCGCACATTGTCGGCAGGGCTCTTGTCCAGATCGATAATGCCGTCCTCATAGCCCGGACCGCAGGCGATCTTGTCCATATAGGTGTCTGGCGCGTTCAGCATCGTGCCCGCAGGCGCCCAAGCCATCACGGCCAGAGCATTGGCCATGGCCTTCGCCGTCAAGGTCGTGCCTTCTAGCGGGTCAAGAGCGATATCGACCCGTGGCCCCTTACCTGTGCCGACCTTCTCGCCGATATAGAGCATCGGGGCTTCGTCGCGCTCGCCCTCGCCAATGACGATGACGCCGTCAATGTTCAATTCATTCAGCGCGGTACGCATAGCGTCCACAGCGGCTTGGTCAGCGGCCTTTTCGTCACCCCGGCCAACCTCTGACCAGGATGCGATTGCGGCGGCTTCGGTAACGCGCACGGCATCCATCAAGAGGCTGCGGTCTAGATTGTTCGAGCTCATAGTCGGCTTCTCCTGCCCATAGGGCTATTATCGGTAGATTCTTAAACCCGCGCGATACGCAATAGTTTGGGTCGCTCTAACATGGCGGGCAAGCGCGCGATCCGTTCGACCGCCTCAAGCACGACAGACTCAGCGGTGGCATGGGTGGTCAGGACGATGGGGACAGCCCCCTCGCCTTGCGACGGCTTTTGCAGAAAGCCATCAATCGAGACACCGGCCTCGGCCAAGGTTTCAGACACAGCCGCGATCACACCGGGCTGATCCTTGACCTTTAGACGGATAAAGACCCGGCTAATGCGGTCAGCCGCACTGATGGCAGGCTCTGGAACCAGCGTGCTGGCGGGGGATTGGAACACCGGCCGCTTGGCTAAGGTCATGACGTCAGCAATATCGGCAGCGACGGCGGCGGCAGTCGGACCTGCCCCTGCGCCGGGGCCTTGGATGAAGATCCGGCCAATGCGACGACCTTCAATGAAGAGGGCATTGAGCGCGCCGCGCGTCTCGGCCAAGGGGTGACCAAAGGGCGCCAGCGCGGGATGGACGCGGACAGCGACGCCCGAGCCCTCTCGAACCGCAGACGCGACCAGGCGGATACGGTAGCCGAGGTCGTGCGCGAGCTTGATATCTTCGAGCTCGACCTGATCCACGCCTTCGATCTCAGCCGCCGCAAAGTTCGGTGCGCCGCCAAAGGCTAGCGCGGCGAGGATCGTGATCTTGTGGGCCGCGTCAAAGCCCCCGACATCGGTGGAGGGATCGGCTTCGGCATAGCCAAGCCTTTGGGCCTCGGCCAAGACGTCGGCAAAGCTGCTGCCCTTGGTCTCCATCTCGGTGAGGATATAGTTACAGGTGCCGTTCAGGATGCCTGAAACGCTGACCACATCTTCACCGACCAGCGACTCGCGCAAGATCTTGACCGCTGGCGTTCCGCCCATCACGGCGGCCTCGAAAAGCAAGGGCGCGCCATTGGCTTCAGCCAGCTTGGCCAGTTCCGCGCCATGGGTCGCGATCAGGGCCTTATTGGCGGTGACGACAGGCTTGCCCAGAGCCAGCGCGGCTTCGACGGCGGCCTTGGCCGGTCCATCGGACCCACCGATCAGTTCAACAAAGATGTCATTGTCCGGTGACTTGGCCAGGGCCACCGGATCATCGAACCAGGTCATGGCGGCTGTATCCACCGTCCGCGCACGCGACCGAGAGCGCGCGCAGATACCGGTCACGACTGCGCGGCCACCGGCAGGGGCAAAGTCTGGGCATTCGGCCAGAAAGCTGAGCAGCCCTCCGCCGACTGTGCCCAGTCCCGCTACGCCAACGCGCCAAACCTTTTGTCCGCTCGATTGATCCGCCATGATCATGGCTCCTTAGAGGCTTTCAGCCGTTAAAGGCCCGCCATGACAGGCGAGCAGCTGAGGATGTCATCCGCATTCTGGATGAACTTTTTAACATTGCGGGCCGCTTGGCGAATGCGATGCTCGTTTTCGACCAGCCCGATGCGCACAAAACCTTCGCCATATTCGCCAAAGCCAAGCCCTGGGGCGACGGCCACGCCCGCCTCTTCGATCAGCATCTTGGCAAAGGCCATCGATCCGGCGGCGCGATAGGGCTCGGGGATCGGGGCCCAAGCGAACATCGAGGCGGGAGGCGATGGGATATCCCACCCTGCCGCCTTCATGGATTTGACCAGTGTATCGCGGCGGCCCTTATAGATGGCGCGGATCTCATCCACGCAGTCTTGCGGGCCATTGAGCGCAGCGGCGGCAGCGACCTGAATCGGCGTAAAGGCCCCATAGTCCAGATAGGACTTCACGCGGGCCAAGGCGGCGCACATACGCGAATTACCGACCACCATGCCAACCCGCCAACCGGCCATGGCATAGGTCTTGGATAGAGAATTGATCTCGACAGCGATATCCTTTGCCCCCTCGACCTGCAGGATCGAAGGCGGAGGATTGTTCTCGAAATAGATTTCCGAATAGGCGATGTCGGACAGGACCAAGAGATTGTGCTTCTTGGCCAGCGCGATGATCTCTTTGTAGAAATCCAGATCGACCCACTGCGCGGTGGGGTTCGAGGGATAGCTGACGATCAAGACGCTGGGCGGCGGCACAGAGTGGCGGACCGCGCGGCTAATGCCTGAGAGGTATTCTTCCGGTGACAGGGCCGGAACGTGACGGATCACACCGCCCGCCATGATGAAGCCATAGGCATGGATCGGATAGGCCGGGTTTGGACAGATCACCACGTCGCCCGGCGCCGTTAGGGCTTGGGCCAGATTGGCGAAGCCTTCTTTCGAGCCCAAGGTGGCGATGACTTCGGTGTCTGGATCGAGCTTGACGCCATAACGGCGGTCATAATAGCCGGCCATCGCCTTACGCAGACCACTGATACCCTTGGAGGCTGAATAGCGGCCGGTCTTGGGTGCGCGGGCCGTTTCCACCAGCTTTTCAATGATGTGAGGCGGCGTCGGCATATCAGGATTGCCCATGCCGAAGTCGATGATGTCGGTGCCTTCGGCACGCAGGCGCGCCTTGATCTTGTTGACCTCTTCAAAGACGTAGGGCGGCAGGCGTCGGATACGGTGAAAATCGAAACTGCTGGTCATGACACTGTCCCCTCCGGGGGACGATTTAGATCTGAGAGACTTAGGTTGCCGCCAACCCATCAGGGGTCAAAGCCGCAACGAACGAATGGGTCATTTACGCCCCCGGCGCCTATTGAGGCGGCGGAGGCGGCGTAGCTCGCTCACGCAGATCCTGAGCGAAGGCCTCAGTCTCAGCGCGGGACGTGGTGGATGGCACGTCACCGGGCTTGATCGCAGCACGCGCTCGCGCGGCACTCGCAAAGGCTTCAGCATTGAACAGGGTCGCAGGATTGGCCTCGGCCTGGGTCTCCAGAACGCGCTTATCCTTCAGCGCGCTCGCAACCGATTTGCGCCAAGCCTCAGGCGAGCGAACATCGGTTGGGGCCGAAGGAATATTGGCGAAGGTTGGAAAGTCGGTTTGAGCCGTCGAGGCCGCGCTGACATCTGCCGCGATGGGCGACCCGGCATCCACGGGCTGGGTCGCAAAGGGGCTGACCTGCACACAAGCCGCCGCAGATCCGAGCAAACCCGCACAGAGTGACAGGCGCCAGACGGACTTCAGCAGGAAAGGACTTGCCCAGGGCATCGAAAAACCAGACGTTCAACATACGGTATCGTTAAGGTCTTATGCGATCATGGCCAAAAGCGAAAGTCCGCCGATCCGTTAATGCGCGAACGGGGGGCGAAAGTCAGGGAGTTAGAGGCATGTCCGACGACATCAAAACCGCCAAAGCCAAAAAGCTCGTTAAGGCTAGCGCCAAGTCCAAGGCGGCCAAGACGGTCAAGGCCCCTGCCCTAAAGGCCAAAAAGGCGGCGACCGGGAAAGCCAAAAAGCCTGCGCTCAAGACCGACCCGAAGGCGAGCGCCAAGGTCAAGGCAACCAGCGCCCCCAAGGCGAAAATGGCACCGCCTAAGGCTCCAAAACCTGACTCTGCGCCGCAAACCTCGCCTTTTGCCGCCTCTACTGACCCCATGGGCTTTGCGGAAGCTACCGCCGCCCTGACGGCTGAGCAGCGTGAGACCATCGAAAAGCTGTCGGTCAATCTGGCCCGCGCGGCCATGACGGCCCAAGGCGCGTTCGCGGAGGCGGCCTTGCGTCAGGCCGATCGCCCTGCGGCACTTAGCCCAGACCCCTTCCATGTCGGCCCAGCCCTGAACGAGGTTTTTGGCAAGCTGGCGTCCCAGCCGGACCGGCTGATGCGCGCCCAAGCCGATCTCTACAGCCGATATATGGACCTGTGGCAAAATTCAGCCAAACGGATGGGCGGCGAATCGCCCGAACCCATCGTGCGGCCCGCCTCGAACGATAAGCGTTTCAACGACAAGGATTGGTCGGACAATCCGGTCTTTGACGTGATGAAACAGTCCTATCTGTTGACCTCCAACTGGCTGAACAATCTGGTGTCGGGCGTCGATGATGTCGATCCGATGACCAAGCGCCGGGTCGAGTTCTTCATGAAGATGATGACCGACGCCATTGCCCCGACCAACTTCCTCGCTTCCAACCCCGCCGCCCTGCGCGAAGTGATCGAGACGGGCGGCGAGAGCTTGGTGCGCGGCATGGAGAACTTTGCCGAAGATCTGGAACGTGGCGGTGGCAAGCTGGCCATCAGTCAAACCGATGCCGAACAGTTCATCGTGGGCGAGAACGTCGCCACCGCGCCGGGCAAGGTCATTTTCCAGAACGACATCCTGCAGATTCTACAGTTCACCCCCACCACCGAGCTGGTTCACGAGATCCCGCTGCTGATCTTCCCGCCTTGGATCAATAAGTTCTACATCATGGATCTGCGGGTCGAGAACTCGCTGATCCGCTGGCTGACAGCCCAAGGCTTTAGCGTCTTCGTGGCCAGTTGGGTCAATCCAGACGCCAAGCTGGCTCAGAAATCCTTCGAAGATTACATGTATGAAGGCATCTATGAGGCCGCTGACGTGGTGCGCAAACAGTGCGGCGTCGAGCGGGTCAATACGGTCGGCTATTGCATCGGCGGCACCCTTCTGGCCTGCGCCCTAGCCCATATGGCGGCCAAGGGGGACACAAGAATCAATTCGGCCACGACCTTTGCCGCGCAACAGGACTTTACCGAGGCGGGCGATCTGCTGCTCTTCACCGACGAGGCTTGGCTCAAGGATATTGAGACCCAGATCGATCAGGGCGGCGGCATATTGTCGGGTCAGTCCATGGCCGACACCTTCAATTCCCTGCGCTCCAACGATCTGATCTGGAGCTTCTTCGTCAATAATTACCTGCTGGGCAAGGAGCCCAAGCCGTTCGACCTGCTGTTCTGGAACTCGGACCAGACGCGGATGCCCAAGACCCTGCACATGTTCTACCTGCGCAAGTTCTATAAGGAAAATCTGCTGTCTAAGGGCGAACTGGTCATGGGCGGCGAGACCCTGGACATGAGCAAGATCAAGGTGCCGGTCTATGTGCAGTCTTCGCGCGATGACCATATTGTGCCCTACTGCTCAGCCTATCGCGGCGCGCGGCTCTATGGCGGGCCGACGACCTTTACCATGGCGGGGTCGGGCCATATTGCCGGGGTGATCAATGCCCCCGTGGCCAAGAAATATCAGCACTGGACCAATAGCGCCCTGCCCGGCACGGTCGAGGAATGGATTGCCGGGGCGGTTGAACATCCCGGCTCTTGGTGGCCCCATTGGGCCGCTTGGCTGGCGGAAAAGTCCGGCAAGATGGTCCCGGCCCGCGATCCCGCCAAGGGGCCGTTCACCCCGCTGGAGGACGCCCCCGGCTCGTTCGTTAAGGTCCGCAGCTAGGCCGCAGAGGCGATGCGGGCCAGTTCGGTAAGGATACGCTCAGCCGCGCCCAGGCGCTGATTGGGCGTATCCCACTCGCCCTTGATGACCACCTTCTGGTCGGGGCGAAGGCGCCACGCGATGCTGTTCTTCTGAACAAAGACGACCAGACCCATCGGGTTGCTGAACTCATCCTTGCGGAAAGCCACGACCGCGCCCTTGGGCCCGACATCGATCTTTGAGACATTGGCCTGACGGCACAGCCCCTTGATGGCCACGACCTTGAGCAACTGCCCCGCCTCTTCGGGCAAGGGACCAAAGCGGTCGATCAGTTCGGCGGCCATGGCTTCGCGATCTTCGGCCCGCTCGGCATCGGACAGGCGCCGATAGAGCGCCAGACGCACATTCAGGTCGGGCACATAATATTCGGGGATCAGGACCGAGGCCCCGGTATTGATCTGCGGCGACCAGCCGCGATCCACCGTCAGGTCCACATCGGCGGATTTCAGTTCGGTGACCGCATCTTCGAGCATCTGTTGATAGAGCTCGACCCCGATCTCGCGAATATGGCCCGATTGCTCATCGCCCAGCAGATTGCCGCCGCCGCGAATGTCCAGATCATGGCTGGCCAACTGGAAGCCCGCGCCCAGATTATCCAGCGATTGCAAGACCTTCAGCCGTCGCTCAGCCGATTCCGTGATCTGACGATCCACCGGCGTGGTCATATAGGCATAGGCCCGCGTCTTGGCCCGCCCGACCCGCCCGCGCAGCTGATAGAGCTGCGACAGGCCAAACATATCGGCGCGGTTGATGATCATGGTGTTGGCAGCGGGAATATCGAGGCCGGACTCCACGATGGTGGTCGAGAGCAGCACGTCATATTGACCGTCATAGAAGGCGCTCATGACGTTTTCGAGCTGGGTCGGCGCCATCTGACCGTGACCGACAACAACCTTCACCTCTGGCACCTGCTCGCGCAGGAAGGTCTCCAGCTTGGGCAGATCGGCCAAGCGCGGGGTGACGAAATAGGCTTGGCCCCCACGATATTTCTCGCGCAGCAGGGCCTCGCGCACTGCGACAGGATCAAACGGCATGACATAGGTGCGCACGGCCAAACGGTCGACCGGCGGCGTGGCAATGATCGACAGTTCGCGAATGCCCGACAGCGCCATCTGCAGCGTGCGCGGAATGGGCGTCGCCGAGAGGGTCAGCATATGGACATCAGCCCGCAGCGCCTTGAGCTTTTCCTTATGCTTGACGCCGAAATGCTGTTCCTCATCGACGATCACGAGGCCCAGATCTTTGAAGGACACCTGCGACGACAGGACCGCGTGGGTGCCAACGAGGATCTCCACCTCACCGGCTGCCAGAGCCGCGCGGGTCTCGGAGGCTTCCTTGGCCGGGACCATGCGTGAAAGTTGGCGCACCTTGATCGGCCAGCCTTGGAACCGTTCGGTAAAGGCCCTGAAATGTTGCCGCGCCAGCAGCGTGGTCGGGCAGACAATGGCGACTTGGCGTCCACACATGGCCACCACAAAGGCCGCCCGAAGCGCAACCTCGGTCTTGCCAAAGCCCACATCGCCGCAGATCAGGCGATCCATCGGACGGCCCGCCGACAGGTCGGCCAGAACATCGGCAATGGCGCTAAGCTGGTCTTCCGTTTCCTCATAGGGGAACCGGGCGCAGAACTCGTCAAAGAGGCCCTGCGGCGCATCAATCGGTTCGGACTTGTTGAGCAGCCGCGCCGCCGCGATCTTGATCAGGCCATCGGCCATCTCGCGCAGACGCACCTTGGCGCGGGCCTTGCGAGCCTGCCAAGCTGCGCCGCCAAGCCGGTCGAGGACCACATCCTCGCTCTCGGAACCATAGCGGGTCAGAAGGTCGATATTTTCGACCGGCAGATAGAGCTTGGCATCGCCGCCATATTGCAGTTCGAGACAGTCATGCGGCGCACCGGCCACATCCAGCGTCTTTAGGCCCTCATAACGCCCGATGCCGTGATCAATATGGACCACCAGATCGCCCGCTGTCAGGGACGAGGCCTCGGCCAAGAAGTTCTGGGCCCGCCTGCGTTTATTGGGCCGCGCCAAGCGGTCGCCAAGAATGTCAGTCTCGGAAATGACCGCCAAACTGTCGGTCTCAAACCCGGTATCGAGCGGCAGAACCACGCGCTGAGGGCGCTTAGGGTCTGCTGCCTTTGCGGCCTGCCAATAGGGTGAATAGACGAGGTTCAGGCCATGGTCGGCCAGCATTGCGCCGAGCCGTTCGGACGAGCCTTCGGACCAAGAGGCGAACAGGACCCGCTTGCCTTGACTGGCCAACATATTGGCGTGATTGGCGGCAGCTTCGAACAGATTGACACTATCGAGCGCCCGCTCCGCCGAAAAGCCTCGCCCCTGCCGCGCGCCCATATCGACCTGTTCCCAGCCCTCTTGCTGGAACGGCGTGAACCGGCGTGAGGGCAGGCTATCGAGCCTGCGGTCCCACTCTTCGGCGGTCAGATAGAGTTGATCCGGCTCCAAGGGCTTATAGCCCGTGCGACCGCCTGTGCGGTCGGCCCGCACATCATAGGCGTCAGCTATCATGGCCAGACGCTCATCGCGCGCCTCAAAGGCCAGATGGTCTATGCCGATCAGGGCATCAGGGCCCAGATAGTCGAACAGGGTCTCCATGCCGTCATAGAAGAGCGGCAGCCAGTGCTCCATCCCCGCCCGGCGACCACCCTCACTGACCGAGGCATAGAGGGGATCGTCCATCGGCGCGCCAAAGGCAGCGATATAACCTCGGCGGAACCGCGAAATGGCCTCAGGTTCGACCAGAACTTCACTCACGGGCAGAAGATCGACCCGGGTCAGTTGACCCGTCGAACGCTGGGTGTCGGGGTCAAAGCCGCGAATGGTCTCCAGCGTGTCGCCGAACATGTCCAAGCGCACAGGCTCGTCAGCGTTGGACGGGAAGACATCAATGACGCCGCCGCGAATGGCAAACTCGCCCCGCGCCGAAACGGTAGAGGCCCGGACATAGCCATTGACCGCAAAATAACGCTCGAGGTCTGCGAGCAAAATCTCTTGGCCCAGAACGGCGCTGTAGCTCGCCTTGGACAGGATCACGCGCGAGGGCACGCGCTGCATCAGGGCCGGGACCTGGGTGATGACCAGCCGAGCGGCCTTGCCCTCAAGGGGCTTGGTCAGTTGGCTGAGGGCCGCCATACGCTGGGCGGCAACGCTCGCTGAGGGGCCGATACGGTCATAGGGCAGACAGTCCCACGACGGAAAGCGGATGACCTCTAACTCGGACGCAAAGAAGGTCAGCGCATCGGCAAAGGCGTTGGCGCGCGCACCATCTCTGGCCACGAAGGCGCAGGTGCCCCCCTTGGCCCGGACCAGATCGGCCATGACCAGAGCGTCAAAGCCCTCTGGCGCGCCGGTAATGTCCAAGCGACCCGTCACTTGGGCCATTCGTTTCAGGTCAGTTGGAGAAGCCACGCGCTTAGATATACCTCAGTTGCCGAGCCGGTCATGACCGGGCCGATGGGGCATAGAGCGATGAGACGACCGGAGCAAGGCCCCGCGCGACGCAAAGATCAGGCGGTTAGGCCGCTCAGACGGGCTGCTGCCCGATCTCGTCCGATCAGGACCAGCAAAGGCGCCATTTCCGGGCCATGATCCATGCCGGTTAAGGCGCGCCGAAGGGGCTGGAATAGGCCCTTGCCCTTGGCCCCGGTGCGTTCCTTGACCGCGTTGGTCCACTCGCCCCAAGAGGCCGCATCCAAGGTTTGCGGCAAGACCGCCAGCGCCTCGGTCAGGAAGGCTTGATCCTCGACCACCGGTGTTACGGGACCGCGCACCATCTGAGCCAGCGCGCTAACATCGGCAAACAGGGTCAGGTTGGCGCGAATGGCCAGCCAGAAGGCCTCGCCAAGGTCGGACTCCATCGCGGCCAAACGCGGCTTGGCGGTCTCATAGGGCATGGCGTGCAGCACTTGGGCATTGAGACGCAACAGGTCCGCCGGGTCATAACGGGCTGGCGCACGGCCCATCTTGGAAAAGTCAAAGCCTTCGCCCAACTGTTCCAGAGACGAACCGGCCTCTAGCGGATCGCTGGTGCCCAGACGGGCCAGATGGCTGGTCACGGCCAAGGGCTCATAGCCATTGCCCCGCATATCCATGATCGACATGGAGCCCAGACGCTTGGACAGGGCCTCGCCATCGGCACCGATCAGCAAGGAGAAGTGACCAAAGATCGGCACCGCGCCGCCCAAGGCTTCGAAGATTTCGATCTGAACGCCGGTATTGGTCACATGGTCTTCGCCTCGGACCACGTGGGTGATGCCCATCTCAATGTCGTCCACCACCGACGGCAGGGTATAGAGGAAGGCGCCGTCCTCGCGGATCAGGACCGGGTCCGACATGGAGGTCGTATCGACATCGCACTCGCCGCGTACCAGATCGGTCCACTTGACCCGGCGACCATCGAGCTTGAAGCGCCAATGGGGGCGACGGCCTTCAGCTTCCAGCGCGGCGCGCTCTTGGTCGGTCAGGGCCAAGGCTGCGCGATCATAGATCGGCGGCAGGCTGCGGGACAGTTGCACCTTGCGGCGACGATCCAGCTCTTCGCCGGTCTCATAGCAAGGATAGAGCTTACCCTCTGCCTTCAAGCGGTCGGCGGCGATCTGGTAGCTGTCAAAGCGCTTGGACTGATTATAACGCTCGCCCCAGACCAGACCCAGCCATTTCAGGTCCGTCTCGATCCCGTCTTCGTACTCTTGGGTCGAACGTTCCAGATCAGTGTCGTCGATGCGCAGGACAAAGGTTCCTCCGAACCGCTTGGCGAACAGCCAATTGGTTAGGGCCGCGCGGATATTGCCGACGTGGATACGGCCCGTGGGCGATGGGGCAAAGCGGACCTTCACGGTCATGGTCGATCTTTCTTAGCAGACGGGGCTGATCCGGTTTTAAGCACCGGAGCAAACGATCTCGGCGAGGACCGCCGAATGGCCAAGCCCGCGCCCTTTGGCGTTAGTCGTCTCTGTGAACCCGCTCGCGCCGCTCATGACGCTCTTGGGCTTCCACGCTCATGGTTGCGATGGGACGGGCCTCAAGGCGGGCAAGGCCGATGGGCTCTCCGGTTTCTTCGCAGAAGCCATAGGAGTCATCGTCGATGCGTCGAAGTGCTGCATCTATCTTTGAGATCAGCTTGCGTTGTCGATCTCGGGTGCGAAGCTCTAAGGACCGATCCGTCTCTGACGAGGCCCGGTCGGCAAGGTCTGGATGGTTCTCGGTTTCCGTTTGAAGGTGGGTCAGGGTTCCGCGCGACTCGCGCAGAATATCCTCTTTCCAAGCCTGCAATTTCTTGCGGAAATAGGAACGATGGTTCGCGCACATGAACTCCTCGTCCTCAGAAGGACGATAGTCCGCATCAAGAACCGGCACTGTGGTCGTCGGCATTGACGCCCTCACGCTCGCAAAAATAGATGCTCCGGGGTGAAGCGAGGCCGCTTATACCAAAACCGAAGGGCCAATCAACGTGCCTCTCCAGATTGAACCATTTAAGTTTGTTGGTTCAGGGTCGACGGGCGGCGACTTCCAGCTTGGCAATCTCTACCGAGGCCCTTGTTTCTATATCGTTTAACAGGCCTTCAAGGTGAGGATCATCCACGCCTGAACGCTCTTCTCGGATCGCCGCCATCAGGCCGTTTAACGCCGTAGATGAGAGATTATCGTCCAGTAGGCTGTCGCGGACATCGTCGAGAAGGTCGAGAATCTTACTCGCGCGGCGCACGGCCTTCTTGCGTCGCTCTAGGGGACCGCCGACTTCCTGCAGCGCGATGAGCGCATCGATGGAGCCAACGCCGGTCGGACCAGAGGCGCGAGCGGCCGAGGCGGTCTCAGAGTTTGCAGAGGCTTTGGACAGCCGAAAGTCACCGCCCGCTGAGCGGGAGGCCGACCGTGCTGGACCCGAAGTCCCGACACCATTCGTACCGCCGATTTTCATCTCAATACCATCTGACCCAAAACTGCAGCCCATAAGGTCTAGGGCGGCAAGACGACAGTTTGTACCTTCACACTTGCTGTAACGTTAAGGCTCGGCAGGATTTGCCGTGGGTAGGCCGTTTTCGCAAGACCAAACTTTAGCAACCTGATTCAACAACCTTTTTTATGGTTAAAATCTTGGCACGAACTTCGCATGAAAGATCAGGCTAGGCGCGCGTGGCGTCAAGACCCAAGGATCAACAGACCGCTATGATGCGCATCGGCTCGGTTCTAAAAACAGTTATGGCCGCCCTGTCTGCGGCCGCTTTGGTCACGACACCCGTTCTCGCCAAGTCGCGGATCAAGGACATTGTCGCGTTCGAAGGCGTGCGAGACAATATGTTGGTCGGTTACGGCATTGTTGTGGGCCTGAACGGCACCGGCGACTCGCTGCGCAACGCCCCCTTCACCAAGCAAAGCCTCGAAGCCATGCTGGAGCGTCTCGGCGTCAATACCCGCGACGCGACCATGAACACCAAGAACGTCGCCGCTGTGATGGTCACCGCCCGCCTCCCCGCCTTTTCCGCCTCTGGATCGCAGGTCGATGCGACGGTCTCAGCCCTTGGTGATGCCAAGAGCTTGCTTGGCGGCACCCTGCTGGTTACCCCCTTGCTGGCCGCAGATGGCCAGGCCTATGCCGTGGCTCAAGGCACGGTCCAGACCGGCTCGGTCTCGGCCTCAGGCGGGTCTGGCTCTTCGATCTCAAAGGGCGTGCCCACGGCAGGGCGGATTGCCTCTGGGGCCATTGTCGAGCGCGAGGTTGGGTTTCAGCTGGCCAGCATGGCGCAGATGCGTCTGACCCTGCACAATCCAGACTTCACCACCGCCCGCCGCGTCGCAGAAGTGATCAATGCGCGCTTTCCGGGTTCGGCCAGAGCCGACAATCCCTCCATCATCACTGTGCGCCCCGCTGCCGGTCGCGATCTGGTGACCTACATCACCCAGATCGAGCAGCTGGAGGTCCAGCCTGACAATCCGGCCAAGGTCATTATCGACGAGGTCGCTGGCGTCATCGTCATGGGCGAGAATGTTCGCCTCTCCACCGTCGCCATTCAGCAAGGTAACCTGACCATCACGGTTCAGGAAACACCTCAGGTCAGCCAGCCCAATCCCCTGTCGCAGGGCCAGACGACGGTGACACCGCAGTCTCAGGTCTCGGTCGATGAGGAAAAGGGCAAGCAGTTCATAACCCTTAAAGATGGGGCATCCTTGGCCTCGCTCGTTAGGGGGCTGAACAGCCTCGGCGTCACGCCTCGCGACATGATCTCCATCCTCCAGACCATCAAGGCGGCAGGCGCGCTGCAAGCCGATATTGAGGTGATGTAATGAATTTGAGCGCTTCGTCCCTTCCCATCGACCTGATGCGGCCAACGCCTCAGATTTCGAACTACGGCTCCGTTACTGACCCTCGCGCCCGGATTGAAAAGACGGCGAAGGAATTTGAGTCCGTGTTCCTCTCAACCGCCTTTCAAACCATGTTTTCTGGCGTCAATACGTCGGAACCCTTTGGCGGCGGCCAAGGTGAGCAGGCCTTCAAGTCCTTCCTCATGGACGCCTTTGCCAAGCAAATGACCAAGGCGGGCGGGGTCGGCATTGCCGCCTCGGTCACGCAAGAGATGCTCAAGATGCAAGGCCTATCCCCGACCCCCACCGTTCAGGAACCTGTCAAATGAACCCCGATGCCCGCATCAATCAAATGACGGAACTGACACAGATCCTGACGGCGCGCCTCGCCAAGGAATGTAAGGATTTCGAGGATAATAAACCGCTCGAAGCGGCAAAGACGCTCGATGAGACCTCGCGGCTGGCCAATATCTACCGCCATGAATCGCAAAGGCTGCGTGAAGCGCCTCATGTCTTGGCCGAAACATCCCTGCCCGCCCGCCAAAGCCTGATCACGGCGACAGAGGCCTTTGATGCGGTCTTGGCCCGACATGGCCGAGCCGTCGAGTCGGCAAAGTTTGTCACCGAAGGTCTGGTGCGGGCCATTGCCGAAGAGGTGGCGTCTTCACGTCCAACCGGCTCTGGTTATGGGCCCGGCGCTCAATCGTCCAAGGTCAATGCGACGTCCCTGACCCTCAACCGCAGCGCCTAGGCCGCGCGGTACCAGAGCACGCCCTGCTCATCCGGTTCAGCGACGACCAGACCCCGCCCCATCAGACAGTTCAGGTGGGCTAGGCTCTCGCCGGTGGCCATGCCCAGAACCTCTGGTCCAATCTTACGGGCAAAGAGCGATCCAAACACATCGATGCTGCGCTTTGGCACGGCGAGCGAGGACAAGAGCCGCGTCAAGGCCCGCTCATGGCCCCGGATCAGGTGATCAAGGCGAGCGTGAAGACCGTGGAAAGGCTCATTGTGGGCGGGGAGAACCAGAACATCGTCCGGAACCATGGTCTTGATCCGCGCCAGTGAGGTTAGCCAATCGGTTAAGGGGTCGCCGTCGGGCTCAGTCGGAAAGACCGAGACGTTGGATGAGATTTTCGGCAGGACCTGATCGCCGGAAATCAGTAACTTCAGTTCCTCATTATAGAGACAGGCATGTTCGGGCGAGTGACCCGACCCAACCACAACACGCCAGCTATAGTCCCCGATCTGGATCTCATCGCCCTCGCTGAGGCGGCGATAGCTGTCGGGCATGGCGTGAACGCCCTTACCAAAGCCACCGAAGCGGGCCTTGTAGGTCTCGATCGACTCTTCGTCCCAACCGGCCGCATTATAGAAACGCACGCCATCGTCCGGGGCTTCGCGCCCCGTATCGGCCGTCAGCATGCGGCAAGAGATATATTCCAACCGGCTCATCCAAAGACGGCAGCCAAACTTACGCGTGATCCATCCCGCCATGCCGATATGGTCCGGATGCATGTGGGTGACAAAAACCCGCGTGACAGGCTTGCCCTCTAAGGGACCGGCGAAAATCTTGCGCCAAGCGGCTGCCGTTTCGCGGGTCTGAACCCCTGTATCGACAATTGCCCAGCCTTCGCCGTCGCGAATCGCCCAGAGATTAATGTGCGCCAGAGCGAAGGGCAGGCCCATGCGGATCCAAATTAGACCCGGCGCGATCTCTAAGGTCTCGCCATCTTCGGGAACCGTCTCAAAGGGGTAAACCAGAGCCGGACGGCGCTCAGCGATGTCGGTGGGATCTTCTTGGGTTCCGTCCTGCACGTCGAAAGTCTCCTGCGGCTAAAGGTCCAAGCCGATAATGCGAGCAATTGTCGTGGCAATCCAATGATGCCAATAGAGGTCTCGGTCTAGGCACAATATGCCTGATTCACGGTCTTAGTTTGGTCTCAGTCACAGTCAAACTTGACCAGACCCACATGAAGGGGCTTATGCTCCGTCAAAGGCAACCATCATAAGCCCGCAAGGGTCAGGAATTCCAGGAGACGTACCCATGAGGCCATTTGGACTGGGGCTCATCGCCGCAATCACCTTCGCGATTGCATCGCCCGCTCTCGCTGCCCCCAAGGCACCGGCTGGCATACCCGAGGTAGCACGCAAGGCAGGGATGGCTAAGGCCCCCGAAATCATCGCCAAGTCTGGCGTGGCCTGCAGCCTAACCGACGCGCGATTTGTCGGTTCGTCCGATGAAAAGAAGGACGGCGTGAAGGTCACGACCGCTTTCTTCGAAGTCGCCTGCTCTGAAGGCCTAGGCTACATCATTCAAGCCAAGACCGATGACTCCGTTCCCCTGACCTATGACTGCGTGGCCACGTCAGCCCCTGCCATTGGGCCAGATGGCAAACCTCAGAAGAACAGCCTGTCCTGCTTGCTGCCCGGCAACGCCAATCCGGTCGCGGGCCTGCAGCCCTTAATCGCCAAGACGGGTTCGAGTTGCGCCATCGATAGGGCTCGCTATATTGGTCAAAGCCCAGCCAGCGCCTACTATGAACTGGCCTGTAAGTCTGGCGCTGGCATGGTGATGCTCGCCAGCATGCCAGCCACGGCGGATCGCAAGATTACGGCCATGTCGTGCGTCGCTTTCGGCCAATCGGGCAAGAGCTGCGAACTGACCACTCCTGAGCAGAACCTTGAGCCGATCAAGGCCATGATGACCCAGTCGAGCAAGACCTGTGACATCAGCGGCACCCGCTATGTTCTGGCGACTGTCGACGGCTCGGAATATTACGAGATCGCCTGCCAGTCGGGCGAAGGCTTCATGCTTCAGGTTAAGGCCGAACAGCTGGCCAAGACGATCAAGTGCGCGGAAGCGGCTTTCGTTGGCGGTGGCTGCACCCTGACCGATGCGCGCGAAGCCGAAACTCAGCAGGCTGGCCTCTATTCCAGCCTTGCCAAGAAGGCCGGTTTTAACTGCGACGTCGACAAGTACGGGGTCTTTCCGGTCCAGGGCAATGACAAGGAAGTTGTCGAGCTGGCCTGTAAGAACCGTCCCGACGGCGCCGTGGGCATCTTCCCTGTGGCGGCTGGTGTGAAACCGCAAATTCTAGACTGCGTGCGCTCGCAACTTTCGGGCTATCGTTGCAGCTACTCCAAGCAAGAGTTGGCCTATCCAAAGCTGACCACCAGCTTGAAGTCGCTCGGCAAGTCCACCTGCACTGTGTCAAACGTCAACATGATCGGGCGCGCGGAAACGTCGGAGTTCTTGGAAGTGGCCTGCTCTGATGGCCTGCCCGGCTGGGTCATCGAATATACGGCTGGCGTCGAAGCCCCCAAGTCGGTGCTCAGCTGCACCCAAGCTAAGGGTATTGGCGGCGGCTGTAAGCTTCCCGGTAATACGCTGAAATAGGACCCTCTAAGGGTCTTACGACAAACCCGCCGGAGATCACTCCGGCGGGTTTTTTGTTGACGGCGATAGGATTTCCCGCAGGCTAGAGCAGGGCCGCCTCGATGAACTGTGGCCCCTTCTGCCCCATGGCCCTGGCCATGGCGGCATCAAAGCTCTCTGCCGTGTCACAGCGCACGGAGGGCAGGCCTAGAGCGCTGGCTAGCCCCATCCAGTCGATGCGCGGCGATCCAAGATCGAGCAGCTTCTTGGCGGCGGTGCCAGGCTTTCCAGCCCCCGTGCGGGCAAGCTCAATATTGAGGATGCGATAGGCATGGTTGGCAAAGACCACCACAGTCACGTCCAAATTCTCGCGCGCGATCGTCCAGAGCCCTTGCACCGTATACATGGCCGCGCCGTCACCATTGAGGGACAGGACCTTTCGGTCGGGACAGGCAACCGCCGCGCCGATGGCCAAGGGAATGCCTTGCCCGATCGCCCCGCCCGTTAGCATCAGCCATTCATGGGCCCGCGCCTGCGCTGTTTGCGTATAGACCGGCAAGCCCGCCGTCACCGCGTCATCGGAGATAACAGCTTGGCTTGGCATGTGCCGCGCTATGGAGGTGCCAATCGTGTAGGCGGTCAATTCCCCGCTCGGGCAGCCTTGCGGCGCATAGGTGGTCAAGGCGACATCCTGCGGCGCACCAAGCGCATCGGCCAACCGGTTTAAGGTCGCGATCCCGTCCTGTGACCTGTCGCACAGGGGCTCAAGCGCGCAGCCCTCGGGCACCAGAACGCTGGGCATGTCCGGATAGGCGAAGAAGGATACCGGCATGGCGGTTTCGACCAGCACCATCAGGTCGCTACCCGCCAGATCCTTAAGCGCCATTTCTCCGAAATAGAGCATCTTGTCGGGGTTAAACCGTCCCTCCCCGCGCGACAGACGGGCGACAAAGGTGTCGGTAAGGACACGAATACCCGCAGCCTTTAACCGCCCAGCCGCCCTCAGCCCCGCTTCGGTACAGGCAGACCCGCCGATCAGGACCACAGGGGATTTGGCAGCCTTTAACTTCGCGGCGGTGGCGGCAATGGCGCTGACCGCTGGCGTCGCACGCTGAGGGATCTCGACGACAGGCCCCTTGCGACTGGCTTCGGACCAGGCGCTGTCGGCGGGAAGGATCAGGCTGGCGCAGCCGCCTGGCGGACCATAGCTGGCGGCAATGGCTTGCGAGGCAAGGTCTCCGACCTGATCGGCGGTTTCGGCGGACGCGATCCAATTGGAATTGGCTTTGGCCCAGGTCGCAATATCGGAATTGAGCGGCGCGTCATACTGGCGGTGATAGGTCGCGTGATCACCAATGACATTGACCACCGGCGTTCCAGCCTTACGCGCATTGTGCAAATTGGCCCCGCCATTGGCATAGCCCGGTCCCAGATGAAGCAGGGTCACAGCAGGCTTTCCCGCCATCCGGCCATAGCCATCGGCCGCCCCGGTCGCCACCCCTTCAAACAGACAGAGCACCGAGCGCATGCGCGGTTCGCGGTCCAGCGCCGAGACAAACTGCATCTCGCTGGTTCCCGGATTGGCGAAACAGGCCTCCAAGCCATTATCCGCCAAGGTTTGGATCAGGACGTCAGCGCCATTCATCGGAGCTCTCCGTATCTAAAAGGTCAGAACATCATCGTCGGGCGTGATGGCGAACAGGCGCTCGACATCTGCGGCCCGCTGCTGACGCGACAGGGCCTGATTGATATAGCCCTTATCGGTGATTTCACCCGAAAGCGGGTCCGGCGCACCGGACAGGATGATGGCTCTCGCCACCTTGCCACCGCCGCCGCGCGCCTCTGCATTCATGCGTTGAAGCCCTGCACGGACAGCCACACGAACCGCATTGGCATCGCCCAGCCTCGCGCAGAACGGGGCATTGAGGAACAATAGAAGACCAACGCCATCCTTGCCCTCGCCGCAGACCACGGCATCGGCGACTGCCCCGCCGACCGCCGAAATGGCCGTGATCTGCAAGGAACCAGCCGCCACAAAGGTGCCCGAAGCCAGCTTGAAGTTCTCGACCAGACGGCCATCGAACACCAGACCCGCTTCTGGATCGGCCTCGTCCTGCAACCGGGCCGCATCGCCAAGTCGGTAGAAGCCCTCATCATCAAAAGCCGCGGCTGATTTTTCCGGATCATTATAATAGCCGGGGGAAATCTGAGGCCCCTTGACCCTTATTTCGAACTTGCTGCCCTCGGGCGCCAGCTTCACCGAGGTTCCCGGCACCGGCAGGCCGCACATTCCCGTTCGATCATTGAGCCAGTGAATATTGCACGCTGTGGGCCCGGTCTCGGTCGAGCCATAGCCCGTGGCAAAGGTCAGACGCTCTCCGGTCAGGCGCACACTGACCGCTTGAATACGATCACAGACGCTTTGGGCCAGATTGGCTCCGCCATATTGCAGGACGCGAACCCGAGCAAAGAAGGTCCTAGCCAGCGCTTCATCCTGCTCGAGCGCACCCGCAAACAGGCCCCATCCTGCCGGAACCATATTGTGATAGGTTGGCGATATCTCTCTGAGATTGCGCAAGGTTTCTGCAAACCGCTCGGGGGTCGGCTGGCCGGCATCGATATAGAGCGATCCCCCCCGATGGGTGACCATGTGCAGGATCGAATTGGCACCTAAGCTGTGGCTCCAGGGGGCCGCATTGACCACAACAGGCGGCTCTGGATCATCAAAACAGGCGGTAATCTGGGCAGCATTGATACAGATGTTGCGGTGCAATCCGACCACCGCCTTGGGTTTACCCGTCGAGCCTGAGGTCAAGAGCAGCTTGGCAATATCGCCTGGCTGCGCCGTCGGGGCCATGGGGTCGGCCGTCAGAAGGTCGGCAAGGCTGTGATCGCCCGCCCGACCGTTACGGCTGACAATGACCGGCAAGCCCGCAAGGAACGGGGCCTCAAGCGCGCCGGCAAAGGCTGCCGCATCATCGACATAGACGGCCACAGGCTTGATCAGATCGACCGCATAGCCCAGCCGCGACAGGTCTGCTCCCGCCAACCCATATTGCGGCGACACGGGCGCAATCGGCGCGCCAAGGCTCATGGCCGCATAGGAGACCAAGGCCTGATCAATGCTGTTGCGCGAAAGGATCAGGAGCGTCGTACCACGGGTCAGACCAAGGCCTGCCAAACCTCCAGCCAAGGCCTTTACCGCTGCCGCACCCTGCCCATAGGTATGCTGGGTCCAGCCCTCGCCATCACGCTCGGCGAGCCATAGGCGGTCGGGATGGGTTGCTGCGCCGTGGTTGAGCACCTCGGTCATGGTCAGGAAGTCTTGGCGAAAGGGCGTTGGGTTGCGGAGGACCATCGCCCCATCAGCACCGCGCTCGACAACCAACTGGCGGGGGGCATAGCGCGCGTCGCGGAAGGGTGCCGTTTCTATGTTCACCTGTCCGTCCATCGCTCGTCCCTATTTGGTCGCCCTATGCTGGGCCCAGTGTTTCGTGGAACCTTACGGGTTCGCCCTGCCCTTCGGCTACCACTTCATCATCGCGCATGACGATCTTGCCGCGAATAATGGTGGCCATCGGCCAAGCGGTGGCTTCAAAACCATCGAACGGGGTCCAGCCCGAGCGGGTGGCCATCTGCTCGTGGGTGATGGTCCGCCTCGCCTTCATGTCTACAATGGTCAGGTCCGCATCAAAGCCCTCGGCCACGCGGCCCTTATCGGCCAAGCCAAAGACCCGCTGCACGCCGTGACTGGTCAGATCGACAAAGCGTTCAAGGCTCAGGCGCCCCGCATTGACGTGGGTCAGCATGACCGGGACTAGTGTTTGAACCCCCGGCATACCCGAGGGAGAGGCCGGATAGGGCCGTGCCTTTTCCTCGCGCGTATGGGGCGCGTGGTCAGAGCCCATCACATCGGCAACGCCCATGGCGATACCGCGCCACAGGCCGGACTGATGGGAAATGTCACGGATCGGCGGGTTCATCTGGGCAAAGCCCTTCAACCGCTCATAGGCCTCTGGCCCGGTGAGGGTCAGGTGCTGCGGGGTCAATTCCACGCTGGCCACATCCTTGTGACGGGCGAGATAATCGATCTCTTGCGCGGTCGTCACATGCAGGACGTGGATGCGCTTGCCCAAGCGCTTGGCGATGGACACCAGACGCTCTGTCGATTGGATCGCCGATTGGGCGTCACGAACCTCAGGATGACTGGTCCAGTCCCCGGTCCGGGCCAAGCTACGCCGGTCAGCTAGGCGATATTCATCTTCCGAATGGAAGGCGGCTCGGCGAGAAATGTTGCGCAAGACGGCCTCGACACCCTCGTCATCGGCGACCAGCAGCGACCCGGTCGAGGCGCCCATAAAGACCTTGATGCCGCAGCAGCCGGGAAGCCGCTCCATCTCACCCAGAAAGGCCGTGTTCTCGTGGGTCCCGCCGACATAGAAGGCGTGATCGCAATGCATCCGCCCCTTGGCCCGGCTGAGCTTGTCCAGCAAAGCGTCAGGATCAGTGGTCGTCGGCTCGGTATTGGGCATCTCGAAGACCGCGGTCACACCGCCAAGAACCGCGCCGCGTGAGCCAGTCTCCAGATCCTCTTTCCATTCCAAACCCGGCTCGCGAAAGTGAACCTGGCTATCAATGACGCCCGGAAGAACGGTCAGGCCGCGCGCATCAAAGATCTCGCCCGCACTGGCCTGGCCCAGATCACCAACCGCGACAATCTTTCCGTCCCTTATGCCGACATCAGCAAGGCCTTGCCCCGCATGACTGACCAAGGTGCCGCCGCGAACGATCAGGTCGAAGGTCTGGGTCAAGGGAGGCTCCTGTTAGACGGTTTCATCAAAGAGACGGCAGGCGGCTGCTACGACCTTGGATACAGGCAGGTCCAGCATGTGACAGACCGCTTGGTTCAGATGGGGGTCGATCTGTTTTAGACCCTCAAAGGTTCGTCCACCGCGAACAATGCGGCAATCGGTGCCCCAGGGTCCATAGAGACGCTCATCGGAGGGTCCAAACAGCCCTAATGTGGGAATGCCCGCCGCAGCAGCAAGATGCATAAGGCCAGAATCATTGCCGATAAACATCCGCGCATGCTTTAGCGCCGCATAGATGGTCAAAAGGTCGGCCTTACCGGTCAGGTCGATCCACCGATCTCTCGGCAAGGTCCGGCGCAAAACCTCTGCAGCAGGCCAGTCATCGGGTCCGCCCAAGATGAGCAGACGCCCGGTCGGCATAGGACCATCGGGGCCGAGCAGCTTAAGGGCCGTCTGGGCAAACCGTTCGGTCGGCCAGGTCTTTCCGATCCAGTTGGCGGCGGCCCCCATGGCTAGGATCGGGCCACCCTGCCCCACCATCCTCGCTGCGAGCGCTTCGGTCTCAGGGCTCGTGAAAAGGTATGGCGCAGGCGGGTCGGATTCCAGCCGCAACAGGCGCGCGGCCTCAATGACCTTGTGCTCGATCAGGGCGCTCTTCTTGTGAACCGTGCGCTGCTCCGTCCTGATAAAGCGCGAAAGGGCAGAGCCGCGTCCATCGACCACCAGTCCCCAGTGCCGATGACGAACCTTTTGCCAAAGCTTGATCCAATGGCCGCCATTGCGTTGCTTAACCAGCGCGATGACCTCTTTGACCTGAGGCACGTCCCGAAACAGCGGTGCAGCCACCGGCCCAACCACGATGGTGAATTCCGCATTGGGAATTTCATCATAGAGCTTTTTGATCAAACCCGACGACAGGACCGCATCGCCGATGCGCGTCGCCGTAATGATCAGGATTGGGAAGGGTTTTTGAGACATTAAACCTTCTATAGGACTTTGCAGTCCTCGGCTCCAGCCCTAGCGCTTCATCGTCGCTTGGGTCAAACTAGGACCATGACTCAGTCGCCCCTCTTCGCCCCCCTCCCCTCGCGCTCCGTTATCGCTGTTGAAGGCCCAGACTGGCGCACCTTCCTGCAAGGCTTGCTCACGCAGGATGTGGAAGGCCAAGCTGTAGGCACAATTCGCTTTGGCGGGCTTTTGACGCCTCAGGGACGATTGCTCTACGACCTGTTCATTCTGGCCCAAGACACGGGGTGCTCGCTCGACGTGGCTGCAAGCCATCGCGAGGCCCTCATCCAGCGCCTAACCCTCTATCGGCTGCGCGCCAAGGTCACCATTAGCCCAAGCCCGATGGTCGTCAGCGCGCTATGGAACACCGACAGCGCCGAAGGGTTCCTTTCCGATCCGCGCCTCGGTGCCCTTGGACGACGTGGATATGATGCCCATCCGCCAGAAGGGGCGCTCGCGGTGTCAGAGGCCACCTACCAGTCCCACCGCCTCGCCCTCGGCGTTCCAGATCCCGAGGCCGACGCACCCAGTGACACGACCTATCCCATCGAAGCCAATTTCGATCTGCTCAACGGCATCGACTTTAAGAAGGGCTGTTTCGTCGGTCAGGAAACCACATCGCGCATGAAGCGGCGCGGCACGATCAAGACCCGCATGCTCCCCATCCATTTTGACGGTCCTGCGCCCGCCTTCGGTGCTGAAATTCTCAATGGCGAGCTGCGCGCCGGTCAGGTTCTCAGCGGTCAAGACGGGCAGGCTATGGCCGCGATGAGGCTTGATCGGCTAGAAGGGACGCTGAGCGTTGACGGACGACCCATCCATGTCGACTGGCCAAGCTGGATGGAACCTCAATCTACGAGCCCGACAACGCCATGAGCCCAATCGATTTTTCGAACCGTTGCACTTGGCGCGGCATGAACGGTGATCCGGTCTATGAGGCCTATCACGACCATGAGTGGGGCGTGCCGGAATATGACAGCCGCGCCCTTTGGGAAAAGCTGGTGCTAGATGGATTTCAGGCCGGACTGGCCTGGATCACGATCCTGCGCAAACGCGACAATTTCCGCGCCGCCTTTGCCAATTTCGACCCCGAGATCGTCGCGCGCTTTGGCGAGGCCGACCGCGCCCGCCTGATGGCTGATGCGGGCATTATCCGCTCCAACGGCAAGATCGATGCGGCCATCGCCGGGGCTAAGATCTATTTGGATATGCAAGAGCGCGGCGAGGACTTTTCGACCTTCCTTTGGGACATGGTCGGCGGTGCCCCGATCCAGAACAACTTCACCGCCATGTCAGAGGTCCCCGCCCAGACCCCTCTGGCCGCCGAAATGGCCAAGGCGCTCAAGGCCAAGGGCTTCAAATATTGCGGGCCGGTGATCGTCTATGCCTTCATGCAGGCGGTCGGGATGGTCAATGACCATATGACCCACTGCCCTTGCCATCGCCATGTACAGGGCCTCGCGCTGGGGCGGCCCCCAAGGTGAGTGGGCCGGACTGGTCCTTCGAGGCCGATTGCCCCTCTCCGGTCTGCGGCATTGATGAGGCCGGGCGCGGGCCTTGGGCAGGACCGGTGACGGCTGCGGCGGTGATCCTGAATATCGACGACCTGCCCGTGGGCCTGAACGACTCCAAAAAGCTCAGTGAAAAGGCGCGCGACCGGCTGGAGATCGAGATCAAGGCCAAGGCCTTGGCTTGGGGCGTTGGGCACGCCTCGCCTGAGGAGATCTGCGCGCTCAACATCCTACAGGCCACGGGATTGGCCATGCGCCGCGCGGTGGAGTGCCTATCGATACCGCCCGCCTTCGCGCTGGTCGATGGCAACTATCGCTTTGACCTGCCCTGCCCCCTTCGCACGGTCGTCAAGGGTGATGGCCGGTCCCTGTCCATCGCCGCCGCCTCGATCTTGGCCAAGGTGGAGCGAGACCGGGTGATGGTGGCGCTAGAAGCCCAACATCCCGGCTACGGCTTTGCGGCCCATAAGGGTTATGGCGTACCCACCCACGCGCTGGCTCTTAGGACGCTGGGGCCCTGTTCGGCCCATCGCCTGACCTGGGGACCGATTGTGGCCTTGAACGCGGGGTAAATCTCCCTGCCCCCTCGGAGCCATAACCCGTTGGCATCTTGGCGCGTCATTGCGAGCGCAGCGAAGCAACCCAGGGGGCTGAAACGAACCTGAATTGATGTTGCCCTGGCTTGCTTCGGCGCGACGCGCCTCGCAATGACGCGGGAAACTAACCAACCCAATCACAGTCAGTCAGTAGAAGTAGCCCCCTACCCCCGCTGCGCGGGTACTTCCCCCAGAGGGGGAAGATTTAAGGGTTCTAGATCTTCCCCCTCTGGGGGAAGTGGCGCGAAGCGACGAAGGGGGCCTTGTTTTGCACCCCAAAAGAAACGCTACCGCTCCAACCGCGCAGCGAGGCTGGATGTGTCCCAGCGTTGGCCGCCCATGGCTTGGATTTCCGAATAGAACTGGTCAACCAACGCGGTCACGGCCAGATGGGAGCCATTGGTCCGCGCCTCATCGAGAACCAGACCTAAGTCCTTGCGCATCCAATCGACCGCAAAGCCGAACTCGAACTGGCCCTCAGCCATGGTCTTCCAGCGATTGTCCATCTGCCAAGACTGGGCCGCGCCCTGACTGATGGCGGCTAAGACCTCGTCCGTATCGAGACCGGCATTTTTGGCAAAATGAACCGCCTCGGCCAGCCCTTGAACCACGCCAGCAATGCAGATCTGATTGACCATCTTGGCCAACTGGCCGCTTCCCGCCTCACCCATGCGGCGCACCGCCTTGGCATAGGCACTGATCACCGGCACGGCCCGGTCATAGGCCGCCAGATCGCCGCCCACCATGATGGTCAGAGCCCCATTGACGGCACCGGCCTGGCCACCCGACACGGGCGCATCGAGAAAGGCCCTGCCGGACTGAGCGGCCAACAGGGCCATCGCCTTAGCCACCTTGGCCGAGGTGGTGGTATGATCGACGATCAATCCGTTCGCCGCTAGGGACGGCAAGATCTCGGTCACGACGCCGCGCACATCCTCATCATTGCCGACACAGAGCGCGACCAGATCACAGTCTTGCGCGGCCTCGGACGCCGTCGCAAAGGCGGTCCCAGCATGCTCTGCGGCCCAGGCCTGAGCCTTTACTGCTGAGCGATTAAACACCCGCACCTCGTGGCCAGCCTTGGCCAGATGCCCCGCCATAGGAAAGCCCATGACGCCAAGTCCTATGAAAGCAACGCGCATAGGCTGTTCCTTACGAGGCTTCAATACGGCCATACCGGCCCCGGAAATAGGTCAGACCCTCGCCCTCAAGGGCCTCAAAATCGACGACCTCACCGACAATGACCAAATGATCACCCATCTGGTGGCGCTCATGAACGCGGCAGGACAGACGTGCCAAGGCGTTGCTGACCACGGGAGCAGATCCCTCGCTCGGTCCGGCCTGAACATCGCTTGCGGTCAGGCGATAGCTCTGACGACGGGCACAGCGATCGGCCAAGCCTTGCTGGCTATCGCTAATGACATTGATGGCAAAGACATCGGCAAGGGCAAAGATTTTGCCGCGCTCGGAGGCATCATCGACGCACCATAGGATCAGGCGCGGCTCTAGAGAGACCGATACAAAGGAGTTGATCGTCATGCCCAAGGCAACCACATCGGCGTCGTTCGGCTCAGCGGCAATGGTCACGACAGCGACACCGGTGGCGTAGGTTCCGAGGGCCCGGCGATATCGGGTCGTTTCGTCCATGATCAAATGAAAATCCTGTTTATCGGGATTTGCCCCGAACGGCTGCTAACCGCAACCCCATCTTAACGTCCGCACCTTATCTTAGGTGCGAATTAGAGTTTTACGGGCGAGAGACCAACCATGGCGGCCAAAGAATCCGCAGTCATGATCAAAAAGGTCAAGAAGGTGGTCGGCGGCGGCCACCATGGTGGCGCGTGGAAAGTCGCCTATGCCGACTTCGTGACCGCTATGATGGCCTTCTTCCTGCTGATGTGGCTGATCAACACCACCTCGCCAGAACAAAAGCTAGGCATTGCCGACTATTTTGCGCCCGCCAGCGTGTCCCAATCCAACAGCGGCAGTGGTGGCATCTTGGGCGGCACGTCCCTCGGCCAGGACGGTGCAAAGGCCGATGGATCAGCGCGGATCATGCAAAATTCCGCGCCACAGAGTGAAAGCACAGAGGATAATCCCGAATCCGCATCCTCTAAAGCGGCCCAATCGGCAGAGGCCAAGGCGGCGCAAGCGGCCGAGCAGGCCTCATTCCAGAGCGCGGCCCTATCCTTGCGCCAAGCCATGCAATCCATGCCGGAGCTGGCTGAACTGTCCAAACAGGTGATTGTCGACCAAACGCCCGAGGGCCTCCGCATCCAACTTGTTGATCAAGAAGGCCGGTCGATGTTCGAAAATGGCTCCACTCGGCCCAATGAACGTGCCCGCGTCCTGCTGAGGGCCGTGACGAATATTGTCGATCAGCTACCCAATCGCGTCATCATTGCGGGCCACACCAATGTGTCAGATGCGGGCGCGGGCATGAGCGACGGGGATTGGGGCCTGTCTTCCGGACGAGCCGATGGCGCTCGCCGGGTTATGCAGCAGTTCGGTATGGATATGGACCGTGTGGCTCAGGTCACAGGCAAGGCCAATTCCGAGCCCCTATTTCCCGATGATCCGACCCTGCCGGGCAATCGTCGCATTTCCATCACCTTGCTGCGCGAAGCCCCGGTCCTACCCGAAGACCTCGGAATCTGACGCCCCAATATTTGCACGCCCCTTAAAGCCTTTTGGTTGCGTAGTGGTTCAGGATTTGGCCTAATGGGACTTGCTGCTCGGGTTGGGCCAAGGACACCATCATTCAGTGACGCACCATTTTGCCTCTCGCCAGCTACGGTTCTTTTTGACCGCACCAGCACCCTGTCCCTATCTGCCTGAAAAGGTTGAAAGAAAGGTGTTCGCGCACCTGCCTATGGCTGACGGACCAACCGTCAATGACACCCTCACCCAGATCGGCTTTCGTCGGTCACAAAATATCGCCTATCGCCCGGCCTGTGACGGTTGCGACGGCTGCGTCTCCGCACGCATTCCGGTTGCAGATTATGTGTTTTCTCGCTCTGAGCGGCGTGTTTTGGACCGTAACCAAGATCTGGTTCGCCATCAGGTCAGGGCTGAAGCGACCATGGAGCAGTTTGAGCTCCTAAGGCGGTATCTATCCCATCGCCATTCCGAAGGCGGCATGGCCGACATGACCTGGCCAGACTTCGTCGCCATGGTCGAAGATACCAGCGTGCGCACGCATATGGTTGAATATCGACTTGCGCCTGAAGGCCACGGGGTTGGCGCGTTAATCGCCTGCGCGCTCGTGGATCAACTGTCTGACGGGCTATCTTTGGTTTACAGCTTCTATAATCCGGAGGCGGTAAAGCGGAGTCTCGGCTCCCTGATCATCCTCGATCACGTCAATCAAGCCCTCAGCCGAGACATTCCAAAGGTCTATCTGGGCTATTGGGTGAAGGGTAGCGACAAGATGGCCTACAAGGCCCGCTTTAACCCGCTTGAAATCCTGCGCCCCAACGGATGGGTCCTGATGTCCTCGCGTGACCGCGAGCCTGCATCGCGACCTTTGGAGAGCATCTAGGGCCCGAAAACAGGCCCATTCGAAAGCCTTAGCCTCGGCCATATGAAAAAGGGCGGGCTTTAGCAAAGACGAACATTTCCTTTCATCCCGTGGATCGGCTAAAGCCCCGCCTGTCCATTCTTGCCGACCTTTTGGGAGTTATCGGTGTCCCGGCTTTTTAGTGCCTATGTGATTGTTGACTGGAGCGCCGCCTCGAAGGCCGCGACTGGGACCGACTGTGTGTCGATTGGCGTTCTCAAGCGCGATGTTCGCTTTCGGCTGGCCTTTGACTCTTTCACCACGACAACCCGGGCCGAGGCTGAAAAGCGGCTAGGTCTGATCCTTGAGGATCTAAAGAAGCGTAACGAAAAGGCCTTTATCGGCTTTGACTTCCCGCTCGGCTTCCCGACGGGATTGGCACCGGCCCTCAAGCTAACCACAGAGCCACGCTGGCGCGCTGTGTGGAATTGGCTCGACAAGATGGTCAAGGACAAGGTGGACAATACCAATAACCGCTTTGGTGTGGCCGCTGAGATCAACCGCCGGGTCACCGACGGGCCGTTCCCCTTCTGGGGCTGTGCACCGCGCGATACGCTCACGACCCTGCAGCCCAAAAAGACCCGCGACCATGGCGAGGGCGACCTGCCAGAGATGCGTCTCACAGACATCGCCGCAAAGACGGGGCGCTCGATCTGGAAACTCTATTATGCGGGCTCAATCGGGGGGCAGACCATCCTGGGCATCCCTGCGGTGAGCCGCCTGAAGGCCGCCAAGGCTGACGCCATGAAGATCTGGCCGATGGAAACCGGCTGGCAAACGCTAACCCCGGCAGAACTGGATGGCGTTGATCTGGTCGTCGCAGAGGTTGATCCTATGGCCGCCAAGGCCAATCCCGCGCCGGGTGAGGCCAAGGCCATCGCCCAGCTTCGTGCTCTCGCCGAACAGTTTGCAAAGCTGGATGAGGCCGGAAAATTTGGCGAACTCTTCGCCGCGCCCAAGGGCGTGGATGAGGCCAGCCTCGCCATTGCTCAAACCGAAGAGGGCTGGATTCTCGGGTCTTAGGAAGAAGCCCCCTACCCCGGCTTCGCCGGTACTTCCCCCTCTGGGGAAAGTGGCCCGAAGGGCCGAAGGGGGCCTTGTTTGCAAAAAGCCCCCCTCACCCAACCCTCTCACCCAAGGGGGCGAGGGCTAGAGCCGATAAGCCCTCTCCCTGTGGGAGAGGGTTGGGTGAGGGCCTTGTTTTTCTTTAATCCACAGGGCTCCAGCGCTGTGCGGACGAGGCCGCTGCAGGCTTGGCTGCGCCTTGACGTTGGCCACCTTGGCCTTGGCGTTGACCGCCGCCGCCGCCGCCGCCGGCGCGACCGCGACCACCGCCGCCATTACCGCCGCCGCCACCTGGGCCGCCGCGACGCTGAGGACGACCACCATCACGGCCTTCGCGGGACTTGGGCTGCGCCAAGCTCTGCTCAGGGACCGGAAGGGAAACGGTGCGGGCAGCGATTTCACCCAAGACCTTATCGCCCCGACGATCAATCGCAGGAATGGTCTGGCGGGTTGTGCGTTGAATATCGCGCAGCAGGCCGCGTTCATCATCGGCGCAGAAGCTGATGGCCGAACCATCGGCACCAGCGCGGGCGGTGCGTCCAATACGGTGCACATAGGCCTCCGGGACCTGCGGCAGTTCGTAATT
Source organism: Caulobacteraceae bacterium (assembly GCA_947441065.1). Classification (GTDB taxonomy): domain Bacteria; phylum Pseudomonadota; class Alphaproteobacteria; order Caulobacterales; family Caulobacteraceae; genus CAISGS01. Next base: position 20,387 of record CANESI010000008.1, on the reverse strand, counting down.
GATCACATGCGAGACGGCATCAATATCGATCCCGCGCGCCGCGATATCAGTCGCAATCAAGGCGCGGACCTTGCCAGCCTTAAAGGCCGCCAGAGCGCGTTCACGCTGGCCTTGGCTCTTGTCGCCGTGGATGGCAGCCGCCGTGACGCCGACCGCTTCCATATATTGCGCCACACGATCTGCGCCGCGCTTGGTGCGGGTAAAGACGATGGTGCGCGAGAAGGCAGGGTCGGAGAATAGATCGGCCAGCAGGGCCCGCTTGCGCGGCGCCTCAATGAAGATCAGCTTTTGGTCAATCCGCTCAACCGTGGTCGCGCCGGGGGTGACGGCGACCTTGACCGGATCCACCAGCATCTCACCGGCCAAGCGGCTGATTTCGGTCGGCATGGTGGCCGAGAAGAACAGGTTTTGCCGCTTCTTGCTCATGGTCGCGACGATCTTGCGGATCGGCACCACAAAGCCGAGGTCGAGCATCTGGTCAGCTTCGTCGAGCACGAGGATTTCGCAGGCCGACAGATCCGCCGTGCGCTCGGCCATGTGATCCATCAGACGGCCCGGTGTCGCCACCAGAATGTCGATACCCGTGGTCAGGGCCTTGATCTGCGGGCCATATTTGGCACCGCCGAAGATCACGGCAACGCTCATGCCCATATGGCGGCCATAGGAGCGGAAGCTCTCGGCGATCTGGGTGGCCAGCTCGCGGGTGGGCGACAGGACCAGACAGCGGCAACCGCGGCGCGGCGCGGCCTTCTTGTCGGCGGCGAGGCGATGCAGGATCGGCAGGGCGAAGGCTGCAGTCTTACCCGTGCCGGTCTGGGCGATGCCCAACAGGTCGCGGCCTTCGAGAACGGGCGGAATAGCTTGGGCTTGGATGGGTGTAGGGGTCTCATAGCCTTCAGCCGCCAGCGCCTTAAGCAGCAGCGGGTTCAGACGTAGATCGGCAAATTGAGTCACGGAGGACTTCTCTTTCAAACAGCGATCGTCGCGCGGGGCCGAGACTCTCGGACCGACCGCGCGATGCCGCGAGGCTTATCTATGAAAGCGCCCCGCGTGGCCTGGGCGATCTATGCGAAAATTCGCAGGCGCTCGACAGGCTGGGACAAAGGACCGTCCCCTCACGCGGCTGGAGCACCGTATATCAGGCCATCACAGACCTGCGAACGGCTTGTCGGTCAGTTCGCCTTGAAAGTCAAGGCTTTGCTGCGATGCAGCAGAATGCAGGGCCCTAGCCGTTAAAGCCTCGCACCGCCTCAATGATCTGGTCTTGGGTCGCGGCGTCCAGATAGGGGTGCATGGGAAGGCTGATAACCTTGCCGGCCTTGGCCTCCGTCACCGGCAAACCGCCTGCCCCTTGGGGGTAATGGCTGTAGGCCGACTGCATGTGCATGGGCACGGGATAATAGACCGCCGTCGGGATCGATTGGCTCTTTAGATGGGCAGCCAGACCGTCACGGTCCGGATGCTCAATCGTATATTGCGCCCAGGTCGAGACGCCGCCTTCGATGACGGTGGGGGCCTTTGCGGCGCTTCCGGCAAAACCAGCGGCATAACGGTCCGCAACCTGATTGCGTAGAACGATTTCTTCGGCGAACAGGCTCAGCTTCTCGATCAGGATCGCAGCCTGGATCGTGTCCAGACGGCTGTTCATGCCAATGCGCATATTCAGATATTTCGGGTCATGATCGAAAGTGCGCCCGGCAATATCGCTCTTCACCGCCTTGCCATGGACGCGCAGACTGTCCATCCGCTCGGCCAAGTCTGCATCATCGGTCAAGACCGCGCCGCCGTCTCCGTAACAGCCCAAAGGCTTGGCGGGGAAGAAGCTGGTGGTGGTCACATCAGCCCAATGCCCAGGATGCTGGCCGTTCAGCGTGCAGCCAAAGCCTTGGGCACTATCGGCGATGAGCTTTAAGCCATGGCGCTGACAGATGGCCGAAATAGCAGGATAGTCGGCGGGCTGGCCGAAGAGATCGACGGCGATCACAGCCTTAGGCGTCAGGCGCCCCTCGGCCTTGACCGCGACAATGGCGGCTTCGAGCTTTTGCGGATCGAGATTGTAGGTGTCGGGCAAGATGTCGACAAAGACTGGCTCAGCCAAGGTCCAGGGCACGACTTCTGCGGTTGCGGCAAAGGTAAAGCTCGGACAGAAGACCGCGTCTCCAGCCCCGATGTCCCACGCCATCAGCGGCAGGGCGATAGCGTCTGTGCCATTGGCGCAAGACACGCCAAACTTGGCACCCGAAAATTCGGCCAAGGCGCGCTCAAGGGCACCAACCTCTGGGCCCATCACATAGGCCCCGTGCGCCAAGACCCGCGCAATGGCGGCGTCTAGCGCGGGCTTGATCCGGCTCTGTTGGGCGGCGAGGTCGATGAAGGCTATGGTCATGCGGGTCCTGCTGATTGGCATAAGGACGGTTTGATCATTCCGGCGATAGGTCAATTCGGGGGCAGATGGCCAGACAAACCATGTAACCAATCGTAAGACGATCGATATCCACGACGCCGTAGCTCTATACCGTGCCGATACAAAGGCGTTTAACGCCTATGGACAAAAGGTCTTTTTATTCCAATTAAGCAATCAATCTCATCGATCCATCGCCAAAGGATCGACATGGGTGAAGTTTTCGGCAAAAACACTCCGCCCCGCGCGCCCGCGCTTGGGGAGATAGATATTTGAGGGTTCCGCGATGCGATCGCCGATCAAGCAAGGGCTGTACGACCCCCGCAACGAGCACGATGCTTGCGGCGTTGGATTCATTGCCAATATCAAAGGGTTAAAGACCCACGATATCGTCAAACAGGGCTTGCAGATTCTGATCAATATCGACCATCGCGGCGCCGTGGGCGCTGACCCGATGGTCGGCGATGGCGCTGGTTGCCTGATTCAGATTCCCGATGCCCTGCTGCGCGACTGGGCCAAGGGGCAGAATCTCACCCTGCCCGCCGTCGGTGACTATGCCGTGGCCATGTGTTTTCTGCCGCGCGATGCCGAAGCGCGCGACATGGCCATCAGCCAGTTCGAACATTTTATCCGCGTTGAGGGCCAATCCCTGCTCGGCTGGCGCGATGTGCCGGTTGACACCTCTGTGCTCGGCACCGCCGTGCTGGCTGAGATGCCCGTGATCCGTCAGGCCATCGTTGTGCGCGGTGAGAAGACCAAGGATCAGGATGCCTTTGAGCGCAAGCTGCTGACCATCCGTAAGCAGACGCAAAACCCGCTGGCCGATCAGGCCAGCAAGCGCGACCTGCCGACCCTGACCGACTTCTATATGCCGTCCTTCTCAACCCGGACGGTGGTCTATAAGGGCCTGTTGCTGGCCGGTCAGGTGGGGACCTTCTATCTCGACCTGCAAAACCCCCTGACCCAGTCGGCTGTGGCCATGGTTCACCAGCGGTTCTCGACCAACACCTTCCCCTCTTGGAAGCTGGCCCACCCTTACCGGTTCATCGCGCACAATGGCGAGATCAACACGGTTCGCGGCAACGTCAACTGGATGAATGCCCGCCGTCGTACGCTGGAATCGCCGCTGCTGGGTCCAGACCTCGACAAGATGTGGCCGTTGATCCCGCACGGTCAGTCCGACACGGCTTGCCTCGACAATGCTTTGGAACTGCTGCTGGCCGGTGGCTATCCGCTGGCCCATGCCATGATGATGCTGATCCCAGAAGCCTGGTCCGGCAATCAGCAGATGGATCCCAAGCGTAAGGCCTTCTATGAATATTACGCCGCCCTGATGGAGCCATGGGACGGTCCGGCCGCCATTGCCTTCACCGATGGTCGTCAGGTCGGCGCCACGCTGGACCGCAACGGCCTGCGCCCTGCCCGCTTCATCCTGACCGACGATGACCATGTGATCATGGCCTCAGAATCGGGCGTCCTGCCGATCCCTGAAGAGCGCATCACCCGCAAGTGGCGCCTCCAGCCTGGCAAGATGCTGCTGATCGACTTGGAACTGGGCAAGATCATCGAGGATAGCGAGATCAAGCGCACCCTCGCCGAAGCCCAGCCCTATGACGAATGGCTCAGCGAAACCCAGTTCAAGCTGGAAGAGCTGCCCATGACGCTCGAAGAGACCTATGGCGAGGGCGACCCCCAGACCCTGCTCGATCGCCAGCAGGCCTTTGGCTATACGCAAGAGGACCTGAAGTTCTTCCTCGCCCCCATGGCGACCACCGCCGAAGACCCCATCGGGTCCATGGGCGCAGACACGCCGATTGCGGTTCTGTCGGAACGCTCCAAGCTGCTCTACGACTATTTCAAGCAGAACTTCGCGCAGGTCACCAACCCGCCGATTGACCCGATCCGTGAGGAACTGGTCATGTCGCTAGTCTCAATGATCGGACCGCGCCCGAACCTTTTGGGGCACCATGCCGGTACCCATAAGCGCTTAGAAGTCACCCAGCCGGTCTTGACCAATGCCAAGATGGACAAGATCCGCGCCATTTCTGAACTGCTGGACGGTGCCTTCCGTACCGCGACCATCGACACCACCTGGGCCGCCAATGACGGCGCTGAGGGGCTGGAATCGGCCATCGAAAAGATGTGCTGGGCCGCGACCGAGGCCGTGCTGGCCGATAGCAACATCCTGATCCTGTCGGACCGAGCTGTCGGCCCTGACCGGATCGCCATCCCAGCCGCTCTGGCCACAGCCGCTGTGCACCATCACCTGATCCGCCAAGGCCTGCGCATGCAGACCGGTCTGGTCATCGAGACGGGTGAAGCGCGCGAGGTCCACCATTTCTGCGTCTTGGCAGGCTATGGTGCCGAAGCGGTCAACCCCTATCTGGCCTTCGAGACCCTCGAAGCGATCCGCGTAAAGTCTGGTATGAGCCTGAGCGCCGATGAGGTTCAGAAGAACTATATCAAGGCCATCGGTAAGGGCGTGCTCAAGGTCATGTCCAAGATGGGCATCTCGACCTATCAGTCCTATTGCGGCGCTCAGATCTTTGACGCGGTCGGTCTTTCGACAGCCCTGATCGAGAAGTACTTCACCGGCACCGCCACCATGATTGAAGGTGTGGGCCTGCTAGAAGTTGCCGAAGAGACCGTACGCCGTCACCGCGACGCCTATGCCGATACGCCAATCTATCGCGATGCGCTCGATGTCGGCGGGGCCTATGCCTTCCGTATTCGCGGCGAGGAACATGCGTGGAACCCAGACTCGGTGTCCAAGCTACAACATGCGGTGCGCGGCAATCTGCCCGACGAATATGCCGCCTTTGCCGCGAGCGTCAATGAACAGAGCAAGCGCCTTTTGACCATTCGCGGTCTGATGGAGTTCAAGTTCGCTGACACGCCCCTATCGATTGACGATGTCGAACCGGCCGCTGAAATTGTTAAGCGCTTTGCGACCGGCGCCATGAGCTTTGGCTCGATCAGCCGCGAGGCCCACACGACCTTGGCCGTGGCCATGAACCGGATCGGCGCGCGCTCGAACACCGGCGAGGGCGGCGAAGAATCTGACAGGTTCGTTCGCATGCCCAACGGCGATTCCATGCGCTCGGCGATCAAGCAGGTCGCTTCGGGCCGCTTTGGCGTCACGGCGGAATATCTGGTCAATGCGGACGATATCCAGATCAAGATGGCCCAGGGCGCAAAGCCCGGTGAAGGCGGACAACTGCCCGGTCACAAGGTCGATGCCAATATTGCCAAGGTCCGTCACTCGACCCCGGGCGTCGGTCTCATCAGCCCACCGCCGCACCACGACATCTATTCGATCGAGGATCTGGCCCAACTGATCCACGACCTGAAGAACGTCAATTCGGGCGCACGCATCTCGGTCAAACTAGTATCGGAAGTCGGCGTCGGAACCGTGGCGGCAGGCGTGAGTAAGTCTCGCGCCGATCACGTGACCATTTCCGGCTTTGAAGGCGGCACGGGGGCCTCGCCCCTCACCTCTCTGACCCATGCCGGATCGCCTTGGGAAATCGGCCTCGCCGAGACCCAGCAAACCTTGCTGCTCAATGGCCTGCGCGGCCGGATCGCGGTTCAGGCTGACGGCGGACTTCGCACAGGTCGAGACGTCGCGGTCGCGGCTTTGCTCGGCGCTGACGAGTTTGGCTTTGCCACCGCTCCCCTGATCGCGGCGGGCTGTATCATGATGCGCAAGTGTCACCTGAACACCTGCCCGGTTGGGGTTGCGACCCAAGACCCTGTGCTGCGCGCGCGCTTCACCGGCCAGCCCGAGCATGTGATCAACTACTTCTTCTTCGTGGCCGAAGAGCTGCGCGCCATCATGGCCCAACTCGGCATCCGAACCATGAACGAGATGATTGGCCAGGTGGAACTGCTCCATGCCCGCCCTGTCGTTGAACAGTGGAAGGCCAAGGGCGTTGATCTGAGCAAGCTGCTCTATATGCCCGACATTCCTGCCGATCTGCCGCGCTGGAACAATGAGCGTCAGGATCACGGGCTGGAAAAGGCCTTGGATCACAGCCTAATCGCCGCTGCCCAGCCAGCCCTCGAGCACGGCACGCCGGTGACGATCAACACCACCGTCTGCAACGTTAATCGCAGCGTCGGTGCCATGCTGTCCGGCGCCGTCGCGCGCAAATATGGCCATGCAGGCCTTCCGACCGACACGATCGGCATTACCTTGACCGGTACGGCCGGGCAGAGCTTTGGGGCCTTCTTGGCGCAAGGCATCAGCCTGACCCTAATCGGCGACGGCAATGACTATGTCGGCAAGGGCCTGTCTGGTGGCCGCGTCATCGTGCGCCAGCCCGCCGACCTGAACCGCGATCCGACCCAGAACATCATTGTGGGCAATACGGTGCTGTACGGGGCCATTGCCGGTCAAGCCTACTTCTCCGGCGTGGCAGGCGAGCGCTTTGCGGTCAGAAACTCCGGTGCCACTGCCGTTGTCGAAGGCACGGGCGACCATGCTTGCGAATATATGACTGGCGGCGTTGTCGCGGTTCTGGGGGCCACAGGCCGTAACTTCGCTGCGGGCATGTCCGGCGGCGTGGCCTATGTCTATAATCCTGAGGGCACTTTTGAGGCCCTGTGCAACCGCGCCATGGTCGATCTGGAGCCACTTGAGGCCTCAAGCCTTGAAGACAGCGCCAACGACAATGGCTTGGCCGACATGCTGCGGTTCGACAATGAGCGCCTGCGCCGGTTGATCGAACAGCACCTTGCCCATACCGGAAGCGCCCGCGCTCGCCACATCCTCGATAGCTGGGAAACCTCGGTCACCCAGTTCGTCAAGGTCATGCCAAAAGACTACCGCCGGGCCTTGATGGACCAGCAGGCCGCCTTGGCCGCTGCCGTCGCCGCCGAATAGTCCGTTCGTTCGAGAGAGATAAGATCATGGGTAAGCCCACAGGGTTTCTAGAGATCAGCCGCCGCGACCGCTCCTATGTCGCGCCGCAAGAGCGTTTGAAGACGTGGCAAGAATTTGTGCAGCCCCTGGCCCCGACCGAAATTGGTCAGCAGGCCTCGCGGTGTATGGATTGCGGCATTCCCTTCTGTCACACCGGTTGCCCGGTCAATAACCTGATCCCGGACTGGAACGATCTGGTCTATCGGGACGATTGGGCCAAGGCACTTGAGGCCTTGCACTCTACCAACAATTTCCCAGAGTTCACCGGACGGGTCTGCCCAGCGCCCTGCGAGGCCGCCTGCACCCTGAACATTCAGGACACGCCGGTCACCATCAAGACCATCGAATGCGCGATCGTTGACCGCGGATGGGACGAGGGATGGATCAAGCCGCAACTGTCGGAGCGCGGCACCGGCAAGCGCGTTGCCGTGGTTGGTTCAGGTCCTGCGGGCCTGGCCTGCGCCCAAGAACTCGCACGCATGGGCCATAACCCAACCGTGTTCGAAAAGAACGACCGGGTCGGCGGGTTGCTACGTTACGGCATTCCTGACTTTAAGATGGAAAAGCACCTGATCGACCGCCGCGTCACGCAGATGCAGGGCGAAGGCGTGATCTTCCGTACCGGTATCGAGGTCGGTGTCGACATCTCCGTTCAGCGGCTGCTCGACGATTATGATCTGCTGGTTCTGGCCGGCGGTGCCGAGTGGCCCCGCGACCTTGAGGTTCCGGGCCGTGAGCTTGAAGGCGTTCATTTCGCCATGGACTTCCTCGGCCAACAGAACCGCCGCGTGGCCGGCGATGACGAGACCATTGCCGCGCCCACAGGCACCTTGTCGGCCAAGGGCAAGCACATTGTCGTCATTGGCGGCGGCGATACCGGATCGGACTGTATCGGCACGTCTAACCGTCAGGGCGCTGTGGCTGTAACCCAGCTTGAAGTCATGCCTCAGCCGCCTGCGCGCGAGAACAAGGCCATGACCTGGCCCGACTGGCCACTGAAGATGCGCACCTCCTCGTCGCAAGAAGAGGGCTGCGAGCGCGACTTCTCGGTCCTGACCAAGCGCGTCATCGGCTCTAACGGCAAGGTCGAAGCCATTGAGTGCGTCCGCGCTGAATGGGCGGCGGGTGCCGATGGCAAGATGTCGATGCAAGAGGTTGCTGGCAGCACCTTCCAGATCAAGGCCGATATGGTCCTTCTGGCCATGGGCTTCCTCGGTCCTCGCACCGAAGGCCTATTGGAACAGTCTGGCGTCGAGATCGGCCCGCGCGGGGCCGTGAAGGCTGAGATCAAGGACCACCGCACCTCGCAAGAGCGCATCTTTGCCTGCGGTGACATGCGTCGGGGTCAGTCTTTGGTCGTCTGGGCCATCCGCGAAGGCCGCGAATGCGCCCAAGCGGTAGATGCCTATCTGAGTGCGAACGCCGTCATTCGGTAGAGGTTTGGGCGGTGAGGACGGTGGATGCCCCCCTCACCCAACCCTCTCCCCCAAGGGGGCGAGGGCCTTACCTGTTTTCCTTAAAACGAACCCCCTACCCCGGCTTCGCCGGTACTTCCCCCAGAGGGGGAAGATTTACGGATCGATGATCTTCCCCCTTTGGGGGAAGTGGCGCGCAGCGCCGAAGGGGGCCTTGTTTCCTTCTCCCGCTTTCCCCGCGAAGGCGGGGACCCAGACCCTTTCACTCAGGCCGCAAGTGAACCACCGACCTACGCCCTTGTAGCGAACGCGGCGGAGAGGGCCGTGGATGAATACCCCCCACTCCCAACCCTCTCCCCCTCAAGGGGGAAAAGGGCTTATCTGTTCATTCTTAGCCCTCTCCCTATGGGAGAGGGCCTAAGTGAGGGCCTTACTTGTTTTTCAAACAAGACCCCCTACCCCGGCTTCGCCGGTACTTCCCCCAGAGGGGGAAGATCTTGGAGCTCTAAATCTTCCCCCTTTGGGGGAAGTGGCGCGCAGCGCCGAAGGGGGCCTTGGTTTAGGCCGCCGCCCCCTCATAGACGGGCGCATCATCAGGAGCGAGCGGTGCGCGGCCCAAGATCATGTCGGCGGCCTTTTCGGCAATCATGATGGTCGGGGCATTGGTATTGCCCCCCACCAAGGTCGGCATGACTGAGGCGTCGACAACGCGCAGACCCTTCAGGCCATGGACACAGAGGGTCTCATCGACGACCGCCAACTCGTCGCCAGCGGGGCCCATTCGGCAGGTGCCGACGGGGTGATAGATGGTCTCGGCTGTTTGCCGGATCCAAGCGTCCAGTTGCTCGTCGGTTTGCACGTCGGTGCCGGGCTGGAACTCTGTACCGCGCAACTCGTCAAAGGCCGATTGGGCCACCACTGCCCGGATCATCCGCACCCCTTCACGCAAGGCCCGGCGGTCTTCGTCGGTGGCCAGATAGTTGGCCAAGATGGCGGGATCATCAAACGGGTCCAAAGACTTTAGCTTCACCTCACCGCGGCTTTCGGGACGAAGCTGGCAGATGTGCGCCGAGAAACCGTTCTTCTCGATAATGACCTTACCGTGCTCCTTCATGATGGCGATCAGGAAGTGGAGTTGCAGGTCTGGGCGATCAAGGTCCGGGCGTGACTTCAAGAAAGCCCCAGACTCAAGGAAGTTCTGACGGCCCGGCCCCTGCCCGCGCAGCAGATAATTGATGCCGGTGACCAGCTTATTGAGCCCCTTATTGTAGGCATAGGCCGTGATCGGCTGGGTGCATTCCCACGAGACAATAACGTCCAAGTGATCTTGCAGATTTTTACCGACACCCGGCAGAGCGTGGACGACCGGCATGCCGACCTTGGCCAAGGCCTCTGGATCCCCAATGCCAGACAGTTGCAGGATTTGGGGCGACTGGACGGCGCCGGCACAGAGCAGAACCTCAGACTTGGCATAGACGCTGGTCCGCTTGGCCTTCTTGCCTTGGGCATATTCAACACCCACGGCGCGGCCATCTTCGATCAGGATACGGGTCGTTCGCGCATCAATCTGTGTCGTAAGATTGGGGCGTATATCTTTGATAGGATGCAGATAACCCTTGGCCGCGCTCCAGCGCGCACCGTCCTTAATGGTCAACTGGTAGGGACCAAAGCCCTCTTGTTGATAGCCGTTGAAATCAGCTGTGACCTTATATCCCGCCTGCTCACCCGCCTTGATGAAGGTCGAGAAGATCGGGTTTGGCGTTGAGGCGTGGGAGACGAACAAAGGCCCCTCGCCTCCGTGATAGTCATCCCCGCCTGTATCCAGCGTCTCAGAGCGCTTGAAATAGGGCAGCACCTCGGCATAGGACCAGCCGCTCAGGCCCATCTGGCGCCACTGGTCATAGTCCCGCGCATGGCCGCGAATATAGATCATGCCATTGATCGAAGACGACCCACCCCAGCCCTTGCCGCGCGGCCACCAGAGCTTGCGGTCCTCGAGATGCGGTTCGCTCTCGGTCCAGAAACCCCAATTATAGGCATTCTTGTCCTTGATCAGCGCGCCGACCCCGGCAGGCATCTTGACCAGGATGGAATTGTCCTTGCCGCCCGCCTCAAGCAGCAGAACCGTGGTCTTGCCATCGGCCGTCAGGCGATTGGCCAGCACGCAACCGGCCGAGCCTGCGCCGATGATGATGTAGTCGTAACGGTCCATGACGCGCGGCCTTTTTTGATCCAGGGGTTTGGCTGCAAATTGACCCGCACAAAGGGCCTGAGCAAGTCCTATTGGTTCGGGGAGATGAAAAAAGGTGACGCGGGTGTCATGTTTGATCGCGGATCTATCCCCCTACCCCCGCTTCGCGGGTACTTCCCCCAAAAGGGGAAGATTTAGAACGCCAAGATCTTCCCCCTTTGGGGGAAGTGGCGCGAAGCGACGAAGGGGGCCTTGTTTCAAGCCCAACACCCCCAACAGACTGGACAGGATCACGCCTACAGCATAGTGGCGAGGGATGACGCGCACGCTTGAAACCCTCTTTGTCACCAAGACCTACCGCTCTGACCTCGCAGCGGGTGAGGCCTTCGTCACCGATCTGGAGGAGGCTTGCCGCCAGATCGCTCAGCAGGACAAGGCCGGACAGGCTTGGAGCCGGGAAAAGGGCTATCGGGGCTACACGTCCTACGCCTCGCTCGACGACCTGACGCGCCGCGACAGTCTGTTCGATGAACTCAAGCGCAAGCTCGACAAACATGCTGCCGCCTTCGCCAAGGATCTGCATCTGGACCTCGGCGGACGACGTTTGAAGCTAGACAGTCTGTGGATCAATATCCTCAAGCCCGGCGGCATGCATTCGGGTCATATCCATCCCCACAGCGTGCTCAGCGGCACGGTCTATGTTTCGGTCCCTGACGGCGCGGGCGCGCTCCGGCTCGAAGATCCTCGCCTATCGCGCATGATGGCCGCCCCGACCCGCTTGGACGAGGCCCCGCGCGAGCTTCAGACCTTTATCGCCCTCGCCCCCGAGCCCGGAACGATCTTGATGTGGGAAAGCTGGCTCAGGCACGAGGTCCTACCCAACGCGGCCAAGACAGATCGGATTAGCCTGAGCTTCAACTATGCTTGGTAGGGCCTAGCCGCAGCCGACAGCGGTAATCAGGCCAGTCTCAGCGTCAAATAGGATGCGCTGGCGCATGTCGGACTGATCCTCGGGCGCGATGCAGGTGGTACAGACCACTTGGCGCCTTGAAGGATCGACAGGAATGGGAATCTCGATGCGCGGGCGTCCGATCAGGTAGGTCAAGCTTTGCGCGTTACAAAGGTCTGGCTTGCCCGGTTCCGGCGCAGCCTTAGCCAGGGTTACAGGCGTTATGATCGGCGCAGGCGCGGCCCACTGAGGCGGCCTTTTGGCGCAGGCGGCCAAAGCGGTCAGGACCAGCGCCAAGGCCATCCATGACGTGGCCTGCCTCACGCCTTCTTTTCCCACCCGCGCTCCGCCCCCTGCTGCCAGTAGGACACGCCAAGGCCTTGGGCCTTAAATTTGGACCAGTGGGACCGGGCCTGAGCCACAGCCGCCTGATCTTGCCCATCAAACAGCACGATACAGCGCTGATAACCGCTGGCATCGCCGGGTTCGGCTCCATCGATCAGAAACAGGGCCTCGGCACCGTTGAGATTGCTCTCATCGGTGCCGAGCAACACCGGCTGGCGCTCGGCAAAGGGCTCGCCGTCCTTGGCATGGGGCAGGAAGGCCTCATTGCGATAGCGCCAAAGCCAGTCGTCAAAGAAATCTACGCCCTCCTGCGACCCCGCCCGCACCCGCGCCTTCCAGCCCTTTTTCAAGGTCTTTTCCAGCAGTTCGGGCAAGGCATGGTCCAGCGACGTGCGCTCTAGATGATAGAACCAGACCTCGCAGGCGGCGCTCATATTCAAGCCTCGTAGTGATCAGCGACGAAGCGGTCGAGCAGTTGCACGCCAAAGCCCGTAGCCCCTTCCGGGATGGTCGGATCGGCTGAGGGCTTCTTCCAAGCGGTGGCGGCGATATCTAGGTGCGCCCAAGGCAGGCCATTGACGAAGCGCTGGAGGAACAGGGCCGCTGTGATCGAGCCTGCTGGCCGTCCGCCAGTATTTTTGACGTCGGCAATCATGCTGTCGATCTGCTTCTCATAGGAGGCGGGCAGCGGCAGGCGCCAGAGGTTCTCGCCCGAGGCCTTGGAGGCGGCGAGCAGATTGTCTGATAGGGCGTCATTGTTCGAGAACAGGCCCGCATAGTCATGGCCAAGGGAGATGATGATCGCGCCGGTCAAGGTGGCCAGATCGACCATGAACTTGGGCTCAAAGCGCTTTTGGCAATACCAGAGCGCATCGGCCAGCACGAGACGGCCTTCGGCGTCGGTATTGATGACCTCAATGGTCTGACCCGACATGGAGGTAACGACATCGCCCGGACGCTGGGCGTTGCCGTCGGGCATATTCTCAACCAGACCCAAGATGCCGACCACATTGACCTTGGCCTTGCGACCGGCCAGAGCGTGCATCAGGCCCGCGACAGCCGCGGCCCCACCCATATCCCACTTCATATCTTCCATGCCGTCGGCAGGCTTGATCGAGATACCGCCCGTATCAAAACAGACGCCTTTGCCGACGAAGGCCAGAGGCTTGTCTTTGGACTCTGGCGCACCCTTCCACTGGATGACGGCCATCTGGCTTTCGCGGCGGCTGCCCTGCCCCACGCCGAGCAAGGAGCCCATGCCCAGAGCGGCCATTTCCTTCTCGCCGAGGATCTCGACCTCTAGGCCGAGCGCCTCCAGGCGCTTAACCCTGCGCGCAAACTCTTCGGGATAGAGGATGTTGGCTGGCTCAGAGATCAGGTCGCGCGAGAAATAGACCGCGTCGGCCAAGGTCGACAGGGGATCGAACGCATCAGTGGTCTGATCAGGATTGGCCACGACGATCTGAACCTTGGTCACTGACGGCTTCTTGTCGGCCTTTTCCGTTGTCCGGTAGCGATCAAAGCGATAGGCCGCGAGGCGCACACCGAAAGCGGCTTGAGCGGCGATGGCATCGGTTTGATCGGCCAACATCAGGGACAGGGTTTCAACGCCCGAAAGCTTAACCGCCTGATAGGCGCTGGCACCGACGGACTCGGCGATCTTGGCGGTAAAGCTGGCGGCAGGGCCTGCGCCGACGAGAATCACCCGCGAGGCCTCAGTGCCTGCAGGTGCGATCAGATCAAGGGTTTGGCCCTTGGCACCCGTAAACCGGCTGGCCGCTATGGCCCGACCGATTGCGCCGCTGGTGGCCGTGTCGAGTTGCTGCGCGGCTGATCCAAGGGTTCCACCCTCAAAAACCAGTGCTGCAACAGCCGTTCGGGGCGAAAGGGCGGTGTTTGGGCTGACAAACTCGATTTGCATTCTGTGCTCCTGCGTCCACAAGACGGGACGACATTATCCGGTTTCCCGTCAAGATAGGACTTAGGCGCGCTCAGCGGTTGGCACCAGCCCCTTGGGACGTGTAGAACATAGCGACACGGTTCGCCGCTGCAATGGCTGTGGTATCGTCAATCCTTCCGGCTGTTTGAGGACCGTTCCCAGCCTATGAGCCTGATCGAGCGTTATCTCTTCAAGCAACTGCTCGGCCCGACCCTTCTGGCAACCCTTGCGCTTGTCGCAGTGGCCCTGCTCAGCCAGAGCCTTGGCACCCTGGACATCATGGTCGAGCAGCGTCAAAGCGCGATGGTCTTTGCCAAGATCACCTTCTTGGCCCTGCCGCAGCTTTTGAACATGATCCTGCCGATCGCCATTTTCGTGGCCTCGTTGGTGGCGCTCAATCGGCTCCATACGGAACAAGAGATCGTTGTCTGTTTTGCCGGCGGCATGAGCCGCTGGCGGGTGATATCCCCCGCGATCAAGCTGGCCTCGCTGGCCATGCTGGTGACGCTGGTCGTCAATCTGTGGGTCCAGCCCTATTGCTACCGCACCATGCGCGATGAGCTGTTCGCCGTGCGGACCGATCTGGCCGCCAGCCTTGTGCGGGCCGGTGAATTCTCTCAGCCCTCCTCCGACCTGACCGTCTATGCCCAGAGCATTGATCAACAGGGCATTATGCGGAACATGTTCCTCAATCAGGAAAAGGCTGAGGGCGGCTCAACGACCTTTTTTGCGCGGCAAGGCAAGATCGCCAAGCGCAATGGCGAGCCGATCTTGATCATGCGGCAGGGCTCCAATCAGGAACTGTCAAGCGAGGGGGTTCTGAACTTTCTGAAGTTTGACGAGTACATCTTCAACCTCGCCCCCTTCATGAACACCTACGAGTTGGTCCACTACAAGATTTCGGACCGCTATATGCACGAACTGATGTTCCCGGACCTTCAGCAGGAGTGGGAACAGCGCAACCAAGTCAAGATGATCGCCGAGTTCCATTCGCGCCTCTCGTCACCGCTCTACAACCTCGCCTTCATGGCCATGGCGCTCAATGCCGTAATCGGCGGGGCCTTTAGCCGCCTTGGCTATGGCCGACGGATCGCAATGATTGCCGGGGTCGCCGCCTTTGTTCGGATTCTGGGCTTTGCGGTTCAAGCCGCCTGCGATGACAATGCGGCCTTGAATGTCCTGCAATATGCCGTGCCCCTGATCGCCACCTGGTGGGCCTTGGCAAAGCTGTTCAAGCAGAAATCCTCCCGCTCGGGTGGTCTAAGGCTTTTGGGCGCGCGAAAGCCGGACGTGGAGTGGATCACCTGATGCGCACCCGTCTGACCCGTCTGGAATCCTATGTCCTTGGCCACACGATGGTGGCTGTGATGGGGGCGCTGAGTATCATCAGTGCGATCATCGTACTGGTCGATTTCGTGGAACTGTCCCGCTCCGTAGGCGTCCGTGCCGACGTCGGGGCCGCGCAGATCTTGGGCCTTACGGCGCTAAAGTCCCCTTCGGTTATTCTACTGCTCTTGCCCTTCGCCTTCCTGTTCGGAACCTTGGCCGCCTTTGTCGGCCTCAATCGCCGCAGCGAGTTGATTGCCATGCGGGCGGCAGGTGTTTCGGCTTGGCGGTTCATCTTCCCGGCGGCGGGCGCTGCCTTTGTCATCGGCACCTTGACCGTCATAGCGCTCAATCCTCTGGCCTCAAGCCTCAATGCCCAGTTCGAGCGCAACCGCGATGCCATGATGAGAAACTATCTGGTTGTGGCCCCAACCGACATTTGGCTGAGACAGGGCGACAAGCGCACCCAGATGGTCATCCGCGCCCGGGGTCGGGACTCCGTCAATGGCGCGGTGCGGCTATCGGGTGTCTCGCTGTTCGTTTCCACCGTCGGACCCAAGGGCGATCTGGAATTTTCGCGCCGGATCGAGGCCGATGAGGCTCGCCTGGTGGATGGCAATTGGAAACTGACCGGAGCCCGCGAGGCATCGCCCGGTGCAAGTTCGGTCAAGTATGACAGCCTGGTCATTCCATCGACCCTCGATGCCCGCGCTGCGCTTGAGAAGTTTGCATCTCCTACGGCCATTCCGTTCTGGGGTTTGCCACGGATGATTGCCCAAACTGAGCAGGCGGGTTTTTCGGCCACGGCCTATCGTTTGCGGTTCCAGCAACTTTTGGCCACACCGATCCTCTTTGCCGCCATGTCCGTCCTCGCCGCCGCCTTCTCGCTACGTCTGATGCGGCTTGGCGGCCTGACCGCCTTGGCGGGATCGGGCACGGCGCTGGGCTTTATGTTTTTCTTCTTCAACAGCTTTTGCGGTGCTTTGGGCAAGGCCGATGTGATAGCCCCCTTCGCAGCCGCTTGGGCACCGCCAATCTTGGCAATTCTGTCAGGGTTCACCTTGCTTTGTTATACCGAAGACGGTTGAACCAACATCACTGAGTCGTCGCCGTAAGTTCGGGCGGCGGATAGAGGACTAGGACGAATGACAGAGCGGCAATCGCTCCTTGGCGCACGGCGAACAGCACTGCTTAGCGGCAGCGCGCTGCTCTGCGCCTTGGTGAGCGCGCCTGTTTTCGCCGCTGTGCCAACGCCTGCCCCTAATGCGGCCAAGCCTGCTGCCGTCGATGATGGCTTGGGCGACGACGGGTTCTATCTCGAAGCGGACGTGGTGATCCGCGACGATGCCAACAAGACCATTGCCGCTCAGGGCGATGTTGAGGCGCGCTATCAGGGCCGCACGATCCGCGCACAGCAGCTGGTCTATGACACCAAGACCGGCATCATCACGGCCAAGGGCAAGGCCCAGGTCATCAGCGCCGATGCCGGTGTCCAATCGGCTGAAGAGATTACGCTCGACGACCAACTTCGCGCCGGTGTCGCCTACGGCTTCTCGACCATCCTAGAGCCCAACATCAAGTTCGCCGCCTCCTCAGCCATTCGGCGCTCCGAAGCGGTCAATGAGCTGAACCGGGCCATCTATACGCCCTGTGACATCTGCGCCAAGACCGGTGAACCCAAGGCTCCAAGCTGGTCCATCAGCGCGCAGCGGATCGTGCAGGATCGCGCTCGGCAGTTGGTCTATTACCGCCAAGCGGTCGTCAAGGTTCTGGGCGTGCCGGTCTTCTATGCCCCGATCTTCTGGCATCCAGACCCGCAGGCCGAGCGCAGTTCAGGAATGCTGCCGCCGCGTATTCAGCAGTCGAAGCGTCGAGGCTTCAGCTACGAACAGCCCTATCTGGTGGTCATTTCACCGTCACAAGATCTGGTCATCAGCCCGCAGATCAACACACTCGTCAATCCGTTCGTGAACCTGGAATGGCGCAAGCGGTTCTATTCCGGCGAGATTGAAGCCCGCGCAGGCTATACCCACGAACGCGACCTCGAGACCATTAATGGCGACCTTCGCAAGATTGGGGACAACACCTCCCGCAGCTATATCTTGGCCAAGGGCAAGTTCACGATCAATGACAAGTGGGACTGGGGCTTTGGGCTTGAACGGACCTCTGACGCCCTGCTGTTCGACAAGTACAATATTGGGCGGGTCTATCAGGACAATCGCGGCCTGTTCAACACCGACAGCCGCCGCCTCCTGACCCAGCTCTATGCCACCCGCCAGACTGACCGGAGCTATCTGGCCCTGTCGACCTTGAGTTTCCAAGGGCTGCGCAGCACCGACAATAACCATGCCATCCCCTATGCCGCGCCCCTCATTGAGGCGCGCTATGAACCGGCAGATCCGATCTTTGGGGGCCGCCTGCGTCTGCAAGGCAGCGGCGTGGCCCTGTTTCGCGATCAGTCACCCACCTCCGCCGAGCAACCCGGCGTCGATAGCCGCAGGGCCACCGGCGAAGGCGAATGGCGCCAGATCAACACCTTCAGCAATGGCCTGAGGGCGGAACCCTTCGTCTCAGCCCGCGCCGACTATTACAACATCGCCGACCAGTCCCTGACCAACACCAAGGGCCAGTCGATCAGCCGAACCATGGGCACGGTCGGTGTCGATCTAAGCTATCCGCTCATCCGCAAGGCCGGTGCCTCGACCATCATTGTCGAGCCCATGGCCCAGATTGCCCTGTCGCCCGATTCCCAGAGCGATAGCCGCATTCCAAACGAAGACAGTATCTCGTTCGAGTTTGACGAGACCAACCTGTTCGAAGCCAACCGCTATCCCGGATTTGACCTCTATGATGGTGGTCAAAGGCTCAATGTCGGGGTGCGAACCACGGTTGATTGGGGCGGTGGACGCACCGCTCGCCTGCTGGTGGGACGCAGCTTTCGGACCAATCGGGATCTAATGGTGCAGGCGCGCACAGGCTTGCAAGGCACCGCGTCCGATTGGGTGACATCCGTCTCGATTGCGCCGATTGCAGGCCTATCGGCCTTTGCGCGCACGCGGCTTGATTCCGACAGTCTAGAAATCCGCCGCCAAGAGGCCGGGGCCAATCTCAGTCTTGATCGCGTCCGTGGCTATGTCCGCTATCTGGACGACAAGACCGCCATCAGCGGCGCGGCTGTGCAGGACATCCAAGGGGCCGGAGAGGTCTATATCTCCAAAACCTGGGGCCTGACCTTTGCTGGGGTCCGCGACCTTGAAAATGATGTGTGGCGCAACCGCGAAATCGGCCTGCTCTATCGCGACGAATGCACAAGGCTCGAAATCGTGTATCAACGCGAAGAAACCTATAACCGCACGCTCGGTCCGTCCGATAATGTGCTCATTCGCCTAACCCTCGCCACATTGGGCGATGCAGGATACACAGACTATGACGACCGCTAGAGCCACTCTGGCGGGCGCATGAGAGGAACGACATCCACGATGATGCGCGCGTTGACGGTTAAACATCTGGCGGCTGCGGTTGCAGCCGTATCCGTGCTGGCTCAAGCGGCACTGCCGACCTCGGCGTCGGCTCAGGCCGCAGGCGAGCAGGCGACCGTTGCTCCGGTCCCGACGGTCAACTATCTCAGCGAAGGCGTCGCTGCGGTCATTAATGACAGCATCATTTCGACCTATGACCTGCGTCAGCGCATGCTGTTGTTGATCGTCACCTCTGGCATGCAGCCCACGGCTGACAGCCTCGGCCAGATTGAACGGGAGTCTCTGCGGTCGCTGGTCGACGAAGCCCTTCAGATGCAGGAACTGCGCCGGGTCGAGAAGGAACAGAAGTTCTCGATCATTGCCAAGGACGAGGATATTGATCGCCAGATCGGCCGCATGGCGCAGGAAAACCGCGCCACCGCCGAGCAGTTGGTCGGCTCCCTCGCCGCCTCCGGGGTCAATCCCGAAACCTTGCGCGCGCAAATCCGCGCTGAAATTAGCTGGCAGCGCTGGATCAACGGCCGCTATGGCTCGCGCCTGCGGGTCGGTGACGACCAGATCGAGTCCGCCTTGGCCCGCCAGAATGCGGCGGCTGCCAAACCACAGTTTTTGGTCAGCGAAATCTTTATCGAGGCCACACGGGTCGGCGGCGCTGAAAATGCCCTGCGCGGCGCCAACCAATTGATCGGCCAGCTTCAGCAAGGCGCACCCTTTGCCAGTGTGGCGCGGCAGTTTTCCGCCGCTGCGACCTCCGCGACCGGCGGCGATATGGGCTGGGTCACGGGTGAAGAATTGCAGCCCGCGCTGCTGCAGGTCTTGGACCAGCTTCGTCCCGGACAGTTGTCTCAGCCGATCCCTGTGACCGACGGTGTCTATATCTTGGCCCTGCGCGAAAAGCGGGCCGGTGCCAGCGCCACCATGGTGGACCTCAAGCAAGCCGCCATCCGTCTGACTGCGACCTCCACCGACGCCGATGTCGCTGCCGCTCAGTCCAAGCTCACGGCCCTTAAGCCCTTGATTCAAGACTGCTCCAATATGGAATCCGCCGCCGCGACCGTTTCAGGCGTGATCGCGGGCGATCTGGGCGAGTCGGAAATCAAAGACCTTGCTCCGGCCTTCCGCGAGGCTGCTGAAAAGCTCGATATTGGTCAGGTCAGCGATCCGATCCGTACGCAGGTGGGCCTCCACCTCATCGCCGTCTGCGCCAAGCGCCAGGATGGTGGGCGGGTTCCGACCAAGGATGAGATGGAAAACCGCCTCGTCGGCCAACAGTTGGCGATGATTGCCAAGCGTTATCTGCGCGACCTGCGCAACTCGGCGACGATCGAAACCCGGTGATCGGTCGGTGACACAAGGCGTGCTCGCGCTCAGCCTCGGTGATCCCGCAGGCATTGGGCCAGAAATCATCGCCAAGGCTT
>CANESI010000007.1 GCA_947441065.1 Caulobacteraceae bacterium | reverse complement strand
TTCCAGCGATAGTGCATGGCCGGACGCAACAGGCCCTCGCCACCAAACAGCTCGAAAATCTGGCTGATGACCCTGTGGCGCGGGGTCTGGGGATAGGCGGGAAAGCGCGTCTGACCCTTGGCCTCGAACCAGGCAATGATGTCCGAGCCATCCTGCACAAACTCGCCTTGCGGGGTCTCCATCACCGGCATGATCCAGCGATTGACGGCAGGGACGATCTCGGCGCGAAAACGCGGCTCGCCGACGGCGTGGTTGGTGAAGGCGATGCCTTGCTTGATCAGATAGGACCGGGCCTTGCTGGTATAGAGCGAACCGGGCGTGCCGTAGAGTTTGAAGTTGGTCATGGTTCCTCGCAGGCTTCCCGCTGTTTGATTGACTTGATAATGGCGTCCACAGCGCCAATAGTCGAGTCTGCGAAAGCTTGGTTTGCACAGATGGATCGACCCATGACCCAGAACCCTCTTCTCAGCGGCATGAGCGTCTATGGCCTCGACCTGTCCTACTTCACCGGCAAGCTGCAGGCCTATCTGCGCTATTGCGAGATCCCGTTCGACTATGTCGATCTGGATATTGGCACCATGCGCAAGGTCGCCAAGGCCACCGGCATGGCCCAGATGCCCGCTGTTCAGTTGGCCGATGGTCGCTGGCTGACCGACACCACCGCCACCATCGGCTGGATGGAGACCCAGCGCTCTGGTGCCGAGGTCATCCCCCACGATCCGGTTCAGCGGTTCTTTAGCCTGTTGGTCGAGGACTATGCCGACGAGTGGCTCTGGCGCCCTGCCCTGCACTATCGTTGGAGCTATGAGACCGATAGCCGCCTGATGGGCCGTCGCATCGCCGCCGAAATGATGCGCGATTTGCCCCTGCCCCTTGGCCTGCGCACCGCCTTCATTACCAAGCGCCAGCAGGACAAATATGTGCGCGGCGATGGGATCACCCCGGCCAATCGCGCCCATGTCGAGAGCATCTATCTGCGCAATCTGGTCTGGCTCGAAGCGATCCTCAAGGACCGCCCCTTCCTGCTAGGCGAGCTCCCAACCTTGGCTGATTTTGGCTTTATGGGGCCGATGTTTCGCCATTTCAGCCTCGATCCCACTCCGGCCCGGATCATGCGCGAGCAAGCCCCGGCTGTGTTCGAATGGGTGGCAAGGGTCTGGAATGCCAAGGCCAGCCGCTTGGCAGACCAACCCTTGCTCGAAGGGGTGCCGCAGGACTGGTCCCCGATCCTGCGTGATGTGGGCGCTAGCTACCTGCCCAGCCTTGCCGCCAATGCGGTAGCCGCGCGGGCGGGCCTGAGCCATTTTGAGCTGAGCCTCGAAGGCGCGGCCTATCGCCTGCCCGTCAATCTCAACCGCGTCCATTGCCTGAAGAGCCTGCAAGCCACCTATCAGGCCCTAGAGCCTGACGCTGCCGAAACCGTGAGCGCCCGGCTCGAACAGGAGGGGGCGTGGCAGCCGCTCTGGGGCGAGACCGCACCCGATATGGGCTTTGATCCAGAGGGGCGCTTGCCATTTTTAACCGCTGAAACCGCTTGGGCCAAGGGCGCTGCGCCCAAGGCCATGCGCCGCTCGGTTCATGATGGAGCTGCGCGCTAGCCTATAGGCTCTTGATACAACGAAAGCCGATATGGGCCATGGTGGTGTCGGCAGTGACCCCGATGCGGGCGGCGGGCCTATAGCGTTCGCAATATTCAGCGGCGCAGAGAAAGGACCCACCCTTCAAGGCCATCAGCTTGCCCTCCTGAGCGGGCGTGCAGCAGCCAGAGGCCTGATCAAACGGGCTGAGCGTCCACTCCCAGACATTGCCGATCATGTCGAACAGGCCAAAGCCATTGGCGCCGAACTGGCCAACGGGGCTGGTCCCGGCCCCCTCATCGCGCGAATGGAACCACGGAAAGGCCCCGGTCCAGACATTGGCCATCAGCCGCCCGTCTGGCTTGAAGGTCTCACCCCAGGCATATTGCGCGTCGATCAGTCCGCCCCGCGCCGCCGCCTCCCACTGGGCCTCGCTCGGCAGGGATAGGCCGTGCCAGTCGGCATAGGCCTTGGCATCGTCTAGACTGATATGGACCACCGGATGATCGTCCAGACCGGTCAGGTCAGAGCCCTCACCTCGAGGGCGCTTCCAACAGGCCTGCGCCTCATGACGCCACCACCGACGAGGATCATCGAGCGCAATAGGGCCTTTGCTGGGCGTAAAGACCCCGGAACCTGAGGGGTCAGACCGCTCGGCCAAAGTCACCCAGCCGCTCGCCTGCACAAAAGCTGAGAAGGCGGCGTTGGTCACTGGATGGATATCGATCTCGAACGCCTCTAGCGCCACCGAACGGACGGGCCGTTCCTCGGCATAGTGGGCGTCTGAGCCCAACCGATAGGTCCCCGCCGGGATATGAACCCGGCGGGTCGTCGCGCTCAAAGCCCCTAGGCTCATACCCTGATCTTCATCTCATTCATGAAGCGCATGATCTCCAAGGGATTGAGCGGCGCTGTATCGACATTGATCAAGACCCGCTCAATCTTGCCCTTAAAGGGGTTGGGGCCCTCATAGGCCTTGGACACCCGATTGCCGAGGTCCGAGCCAACACAGAACCCGTCATAGCCGGGCGAGAACAGGACCCGGCCGAAAACATGTTCGCCGACCTTGGCCCCATTGATATAGAGCGCGCCGCTGCCGTCGAAGGGCCGTGACTTCATCTTCTGAACATATTTGACCTTACAGGTGCCCTTGGGCAGCTTGACCGACGAGGTGATCTTATCGACCCACGGCAAGAGGCTGCTTTCATAGACCAGATAGCCCTTGTCGACATAGAGCACATAGCCTGCGGGGCTGGAGCCATGGGCGACCAGAACGCCGTCCTCGTCGCCCTTGGGACGGTTCAAGGTCACCTCGAACGAATGGCTCATGCCGCAGACGATGGGCGAGATGTCTGACGGGATCATGTCGATGGGCGGGCGAATATCCCAGACCTTGCGCATCTTCTTCATGCGGGTTTGCGACAGCTTCATCAGCAAGGGCCGGTCATCCAGAGGTAGAACATTGTGCGCCACCGCCGCCGCTTCCCACTTGGCGATCAGGCTCTTGACCACGTCTGGATGCTGAGCCGACAGGTCCTGCATTTCGTTCGGATCCTTGGACAGGTCGTACAGGCCCCAGGTGTCTTCCTCATAGGGTTTGCCGCGCGTGTGGACCGAGACCAGCCGCCAATCGCCGTCCTCATAGGCCCGAAAGCCGCCCAGTTCGTAATATTGCTCGGTGCGGGTCTTGGCCTCTTTCGAGGTGAGGGTGCCAAGAACACTGGCCCCCTCGACGGGCTTTTGCGGTTCGCCGAGATAGAGTTCGGGCCGCTTGACGCCGCAGGCCTCGAGCACCGTTGGGAAGAGATCAACCACGTGGACAAATTGGCGGCGCACGGCCCCCTTCTCGTCCACCCTCTTGGGCCAAGACACGATCAAGGGATCAGCAACCCCGCCGAGAGCGGCATATTGCTTATAGAGCCGGTAAGGTGTGCCCGACGCATTGGTCCAACCGATGGGATAGTGCGGGAAGGAGCCATCCTCGCCCATATGGTCCAGCATCTCAGCGGCCTTTTCGATCGGCACTTCACGGCCAAAGGCAGGGGCGAAGATGTTGGGCGAGCCAGTCGTGGTGCCTTCAGCCGAGGCGCCATTGTCGGAAAAGAGCATGATCATCGTATCGTCACGAACACCCAGAGCCTCAAGCTCGGCCACGATCTTGCCGACAGCGCGGTCCACGCCAGTGATCATCCCGGCATAGACCTCCATATAACGGGCATAGACCTTCTTTTGCAGCGCACTGAGGCTATCCCAAGGCTCTGCGCCAAAGGACAGGGGCGGCAGTTCCACCGTCTCTTGCGCAATGCCCAGCGCCTTTTGCCGCTCCAGACGCTGCTTGCGGATCACATCCCATCCGGCATCAAACCGGCCCTTGTGCAGGTCGCGGTCTTCGGGCTTTGACTGGAGGGGAGAATGGGGTCCGCCAAAGGCCACTTGCAGATAGAACGGTTTTCCAGGGGCCAGCAGCTTTTGCGTGCGGATATAGCCCGTCGCCCGCTCGGCCAGATCGTCGCTGAGATAATAGCCCTCACCGCCCGCCTCAACATGGGCCGTGCCGTCAAAAAGGGCTCCGGGACGGAAATGGTCGCTGGAATGGCCCTGATACCAATAGGCCCGGTCAAAGCCCCGTTGGGTCGGCCAGTTGTGATAGGGGCCGTTGGGGCCGTTGCTCTCAGAATTGTTCACATGCCACTTGCCGGTCAGGAAAGTCGACCAGCCTGAATCGCGCAGGACCTCAGGCAGGGTCATGGCTTGCCGCGTCAGGTCGCCGCGATAGCCCGGATAGCCAGAATCGACATCGGCCAGCCAGCCCATGCCTGCAGAGTGGTGGTTCAGACCGGTTAGCAGAGCCGCGCGGGTGCAGGAGCACATGGCCGTGGTCCTGAAATTGACATAGCGCAGACCGCCATTGGCCAAAGCATCGATATGGGGGGTTGAGACCTCACCGCCATAGCAACCCAGATCGGCAAATCCGAGATCGTCGAGAATGATCACCACAACATTGGGCGCACCCTTGGGGGCCATGACCTCATCGGAGGCGGCGGGGCGAGAATCCTTAAAGGTCTTGCCAATCTTGGCCGCTTGGCCGGGCGGCAGGGCCGAGGGGGCGATGAGCGAGGAGGTCGCCGACTTGATGGCTGCCCCACCCGCCGCAAGCGCCACGGCACCGCCGACACCCGCGCCAGCCCCGAGGAGCAGCGAACGACGGTCAATCTTTGGACGGTCGGATTTGGGTTTATCTTGATCGGCCATGGCTTACCTCCGCTGCAGCCCTCTCAGTGCGGCTGCTTGATGTGTGATTTATATTGCACCATGAGTGCCAATAGACAATGGGCACCACCATCTCTGGCAGCGCCCATTGATCTTTTCTCATCGCCCGAAATTAGATGAAGCGTCGGCCAGCCGCGAAGGCGACGATCAGCACCGCTTCGGTCACCATGGGCTGGACCATATCGGGGGTCAGTCCGTCCATGGCCACAGCGATAACCCGTCCTGTCAAAGCCAAGGCAACAAGCAACAGAGGTGCCGTCAAGACCTTGCCCTGCCCCTTAAAGGCTGCCCAGACGGCCAATATACCGACCGCACCAAAGAAGCCGCCCATATCGGCGCGGATCGTCGCCAAACCCAACGGACCCATGGCCTGAACACCCAACTTAGCCGCCGGACCCGCCGGATTGAGCCAAAGCTGCAACGTAATCAACAGACCCAAAACACCGAGCAGGCCAACCAAGCCTCTCAAAACTGTCCGCCCCATAAAGAATCCTCCCGTAAAATAGATTATGGCGCTGAGTATGCCGCTTTCAGGGGGGAAGACAACAAAGCCCTTTCCCCCCTTGAGGGGGAGAGGGTTGGGAGTGGGGGGTGTTCATCCACGATCCTCTCCGCCACATCCCGCAGAACAGAATTCCTGAGGGTCCCTTCCCGTCTGAGTGCACGGGTCTGGGTCCCCGCCTGCGCGGGGAACACGGAAGACAGAAAACAAGGCCCCCTTCGGCCCTTCGGGCCACTTCCCCCAGAGGGAGAAGATCACGGACGGCAAATCTTCCCCCTCTGGGGGAAGTACCCGCGAAGCGGGGGTAGGGGGTCTTTGCTAAACACCCTAAAAACATCTTGCCTTTTCGCCCCCAAGGTCCAATCTGACTAAATAGTCACTTCGGGGGATTTCATGGCTGGGATCAAGATTGAAGACGTCGCCTATGTTCGGTTTCGGGCACCGGACCTGAACGAGATGAAGGCCTATCTGGCCGATTTCGGTCTCAGCCTTGCGCAAGAAGATGACCAGCGCCTATTTGCCAGAGGCACCGGAACCGCGCCCTTTGTCCATATGACCGAACAGGGCGAGCCCGGCTTTGCGGCTCTGGGCTTGCGGGCCGAAAGCCTTGCAGATCTGGAAAGCCTCGCCCAGTCCGAAGGGGGAGCGATCACGCCGCTAGACGGACCGGGAGGCGGTTTCGTCCTGACCCTGCACGATCCAGATAGCCACCAGGTCGAGGTGGTCGCGGGCCAGAGCTTGGCCGAGCCCATCGCCCTGCCCGTCCCTGTCCAGTGGAACAGTGCCAAGGCCCGCCCTCGCACCCGCCAGACCAAGCGCACGGGCCAAGGACCGGCCCACGTGGTGCGCCTTGGCCACTGCGTGCTCAATGTGTCTGACTTTCGCACCTCGGAAGCTTGGTACAAGGACCGCTTCGGCTTCATCACCTCCGATGAGATCGCCTTGGCACCAGAGTTCTCCATCGGAGCCTTCTTGCGCTGTGATCGCGGCGAGACCCCGACCGACCACCACACCCTGTTTCTGATCCAGAGCCCCAATGGTCCGGGCTTTAACCATGCCGCCTTTGAGGTTGCCGATCTGGATGATCTGATGGCCGGGCATGAGCGCCTCAAGGCAGCGGGCCGCACCCCCGAATGGGGCATTGGCCGACACTATCTTGGCAGTCAGGTCTTTGACTATTGGCGCGATCCCTGGGGTCACACGCTGGAGCACTGGACCGACGGCGACCTCTTTACCGCTGCCGATGGCTCCAATAGGGCTACAATCCAAGAGCTTTTAGGCGTTCAGTGGGGCCCGACCCCGCCCGCGACCATGGGCTAGCCCACCGCAATTTTACGGAGAGATTTTCATGAAACTAGCCACCTTTAGCCAAGGCAGCGCCTCCGAACTGGGCGTGGTTCTAGACGGCGAGCGCATCGTGTCCTTGAGCCGCGCAGCCCCCAGCCTCGCGCGCAACATGATCGACCTAATCGCACGCTGGTCGCAGGTCGAGGGCGAGGTCCGCCGCATTGCCGCTGAGGCCAAGGATAGTCTGGCACTGGCCGATGTTCGCCTTCACGCCCCCGTGCGCCGTCCGGGCAAGATCATGGCGATAGGCCTGAACTATGCCGACCATATTGCCGAGAGCAATCTGGGCACGCCCGAACATCAGCTCTGGTTCACCAAGGCGGTGACCTCGATCAACGGCCCCTTCGATCCGATCCAGATCCCCAAGGTCTCGCAAGCCGTTGACTATGAGGCCGAACTGGTCGCCGTCATCGGTTCCGGCGGACGGCACATTACCAAGGACAGGGCCGCCAGCGCCGTGTTCGGCTATTGCGTCGGCAATGATGTGACCGAGCGGGCTTGGCAGCACCGCACGCCGCAGTGGGCTCTGGGCAAGAGCTTCGACACCCACGCCCCCATCGGCCCTTGGATCACCACCGCTGACGAGGTGGCTGATCCGCACAATCTCGGCATCCGGGGTCTGGTCAATGGTGAGCTGCGTCAGAACTCCAACACAAGCAATCTGGTGTTCAATATCTGGGACCAGATCGAGCACCTGTCCAAGGCCATGACCCTGGAGGCCGGAGACCTGATCTTTACCGGCACACCGGGAGGCGTTGGCGCAGGGTTCAAGCCGATGAAGTTCCTGCAACCTGGTGACCGTTCGCGCATCGAGATTGACGGGCTGGGGGCCATAGAGGGCGTTTGCGAGCCCGAATCATGAGCGCCGAGGTCTTTGATTGCGACGTCTTGATCGTTGGCCTCGGCCCGGTCGGGGCGGTGCTCGCCGCTCTGCTGGCTCAAGAAGGCGTGACCTCCATCGCCTTTGACAAGGAGGCCGAAGTCTATCCCCTACCCCGCGCGGCCCATTTCGATCATGAGATCATGCGCCTGTTCCAGCAGCTTGGATTGGCTGACGCAGTCCTGCCCCACACGCGCCCTGCCCCAGACTATGAATTCAAATCGGCCGATGGTCAGCTGCTGCTGAAATTTCCATCCAATCCGGGCGGCAGTCCCTCGGGATGGGCCACCGGCTATATGTTCAATCAGCCGGACATTGAGCGGGCCGTTCGCGCCAAGCTGGCACAAAGCCCGCTGGTCCAGACGCACCTAGATTGGCAGTTCAAGGATCTTGAAGAGGATGGCGATGGGGTTGTCGCCCTGATTGACACCCCTCAGGGCCTGACCTCCGTGCGGGCGCAATATCTGATCGGCTGCGACGGGGCCAGAAGTCCGGTGCGCGAGGCCGCTGGCCTGTCCCTGCTCGATCTGGAATTTGACGAGCCGTGGCTGGTGATCGACGCCAAGGTCACGCAGCCGGGCCTGATGCCCACGGTCAACCTCCAGATCTGCGATCCGGCGCGGCCCACCACCTGCGTTCTGATGGGACCGGGTCGCCATCGATGGGAGTTTATGCTGCTGCCCGGTGAGACTGCCGAACAGGCGCTGGACGACGGATTTATCCGCAATCTTCTCAGCGGTTGGGACTGTGCCAAGGGCGTCGAGATTGACCGCAAGGCCGTCTATCGCTTCCACGGACTGGTCGCAGATCGCTGGCGCAAGGACCGCGTGCTGCTGGCCGGAGACAGCGCCCACCAGATGCCGCCCTTTGCAGGCCAAGGGCTCTGTTCGGGCCTGCGCGATGCGGCCAACCTGTCTTGGAAACTGAAGGCCGTGATCAAGGACGGGGCCGATGGAGCGCTGCTAGACAGCTATCAGCCCGAACGCGACCCTCATGTGCGCACCTATATCGGGCTGGCCATTGGCATGGGTAAGGTGGTCTGCACCCTCGATCCCGCCGCCGCCGCTATACGCGATGCCGGGATGCTGGCCCAGAGGGCCGCGGGAACATCGCCCCTGCCACCGCCGCCCATCCCCGCCTTTCCAGAGGGCTGCATCCTCAAGGGCACACCCGCCGCTGGGGAACTGTTCCCCCAGCCTTGGGCGCAGGTGGACGGTGCGACGGTGCGGCTAGACGATCAGATGGGCCCGGGCCCGTGGCTGATCCGTAAAGATCGATTGAGCGAAGGCCCGCTGGCACCCTTTGCCAAGGCCTTGGGTGCCTGGTTAGAGGCGCGAAAGGTTGAGGCCGTCTTGGTGCGCCCGGATCGGTATGTCTTTGGCTCTGGCGATCCAGAAACCCTTGAAAGAGCCTATCAAGATGCGGTGCGGATGAGGTCCGTCGCCGCCTGAGCCGCGATGGCTTGAGCGTCGGTCTGATCGAGCCCAAAGCTGCGCAGCAGCAGGGTACAGAGCTGCTCGGCCAGCAGGGCCACATCCGTGCCTGGAGGCGATTCTTGCAGCCGCGCCAGCGCGATCTGGCCAGACCCCATGACCAGCAGCACACCGGCCTCGAGCGAAGGCAGGACGAACCGGCCGCTCGCCTGTCCGGCCGCAATGTCCTTGACCAGCCCTTGATTGAGCGGAGCATCCATCGCTGTGTGCCCGCCTTGAATCCGCATCAAGGCTCCGGCCCGTTCGGGCTGCTGGGCGGCGAAGGCCAGATAGACGCAAAAGCCGCGCACTGTGCGATGGGCTGGATCGGTTATGCCTTCATTGGCCGTGGCCACAGCCCGCTCAAGACCCGAACGAATCTCAGCCGTCACCGCCCGAACCAAGGCTGCGCGGTCAGCAAAGTGGTTATAGAAACTGCCCTTGGCGACCTTAGCCGCCAGAACAATCTCATCAATGGTCACGGCATCGACGGCACGCTCGGAAAAGAGCTTGCGGCCTGCATCCAGCAGGGCCTGACGGGTCAAGGCGGCGCGCCCGGCTGGTTTTGAAAGAGAGATCGCGTCTGTCATTGGCAATGTCTCCCCTCAGCTCGCCCAATCCTCGTTACAGACTATATGCCATAGCATGACCACACCGCGCGTCACTGTCTGGTTCGACGACACCTGCCCCCTCTGTCGGCGGGAAATCGCTCTAATGCGCCGGCTCGACCATCGCGGCGCCATCGATTTTGTCAGTGTCGCTGAGGCCAGTTGCCCGATTGATCCGCAAGATCTGATGGCTCGTTTCCACGCGCAAGAGGCGGGCAAGGCCATCGTCTCCGGGGCGGCCGCCTTTGCGGCCATGTGGCGCGCCCTGCCCCTCTTGGCCTGGCTGGGCTGGCTGGCCAAGGCTCCGCCAATCCTTTGGCTGCTCGAGCGGCTCTATCGCCTGTTCTTGAAGGTCCGCCCCCGCCTGCAGGGTTTGGCGCGAAAGTTCGACTGATTGTCGTTTTTCAAGGGGCGATGCCCTCGGCTGTGTTAGCCTTCCCTCAGCGCGTCATCGACACGCCCTGATCGGCTTGGCCCACCCATTGCGCGGGGCTGCCATACGCATCCAAGAGGATGCGTCTGACCCCAAAGACTTCCTCGCCGCCAGTCAGACTGGCGCATGGGCCGCGCGCGCTCATCAAACCTTGGAAGGGACTGTGCCATGGCTAAGGGCCAAAAGAAGAGCAACAAAGAGGTGCGCAAGCCCAAGACCGAAAAGCCAAAGGAACTGGCCGCTCAACCCTCTTTCCTGACCCCGCCCTCTAAGAAGAAATAGTCCATGGCGGTCGAAACGGTTCACATCGTCCAAGCCTATGTGGCCGGACGCGGCAAGGGCCTGAAGGCCGAACCGGCTGTCGGCTGCAAGGATGCCGAAGAGGCGCGGCGCAAGGCTGAACGGCTCTCGACCCTTCGCCTCGGCGTCGTGGCCTATTCTGTGTCTGCGGACACAGAGATGGGGGACTATGACGAAAACCCCACCATCCTGTTCAAATCCGGTCAATTACCCCCGCCCTTTGACGAAGCATGAGCTTGGCGAGAGCCGATAAGATCGCTTAGGGTACGAGACGAGACCGCGTTCAACGCGGCACGCAAAAGGGAACCGGTTATGGACGCAGTGATCACGACGGCTTTTGAGCAGGCGGTGACCCTTGATCTGGGCTTTGATGAGGTGCGGGCCTTGGCTCAATCAATCAAGGCTGGAACCGGTGAACCCCGCGACCTTGCGGCGGCCTTTGCGCGGGCGGCCTTCCTGACGCCAGAGACCTTGGCCCGCACCTATGACGCTGCCGCTGAAGGCTGGTTTGGCGAGGCGGTCAATGGCCCCGCTATCGCCATTCCCGAGCTAGATGCCGCCGATCCGGCCAAGCTCGCAGACCTTTGGACCGCCCTCTGGTCCTTTGCCGATGACAGCGCGGCGGGCGCCATGAGCGGCGCCCTAGAGGTCACGACCCGCACGGCGGGCCTTTCGGCCCTGCTGCCGCCCGAGCATGGCCCGCGCCTTGGCCAATCCTATTTGACCTATCCGATGGTGCGCGAAAGCGCCGCCAAGGGCCTGCCGCCGCGCTTTGACCTAGAGACCCTCAAGGCCTGCCCCGCAAACTCGCTTGGCCGCGCCTTCTATGATCAGATCATCGACAACAGTTTCGATCTGGAGGTGCTGGACCGTGATGTCCTAGGCTTAGCCAACCTGCCCGCGCCGCATGACTTCATCAATACGCGAATGCTACAGTCCCACGACCTGATCCACCTGCTCGCCGGCTATGAGGTGACGAGCCTGCACGAGGTCGGGATTTCTGGCTTTCAGCTCGCCCAGTGCGGCCATGGCTATTCGGCCGTGTTCCTCGCGGTCGTGTCGATCAATACCTCGCTCGCCCCCAATCCCGGGGCCTTCTCGTTTCTGATGGATATTATCTTGGCCGGTTGGACCCATGGTCGCCGCGCGCCATCCTTGGTCTCCCTGCCGTGGGAAGAGGTCTGGCACCTGTCTATGGACGATATTCGCCAGTCTATCGGCCTTAAGGCGTTCGACAGCCCCTATCCTGCCGACATTATCGAACAGCTCCGCGCCGCGGCCTAATCGTCGACAAGACCGCCTTAGACCACTGGCGGGCTGGGCAATTTGGTGCCAGTCTCCTGCCGCAACCTCGACAAACAGAGGTCGGCCTGATTTAGGCCATATGGGGGGAAGATGAGTAACCAAGAGACCGGCACGACGCCGCGCGTCGGTGCCTATAGCTACGGTGTCGTGATCCTGTTGATGGTGGTCTACACCTTCAATTTCCTCGACCGACAGCTCCTGTCGATCCTGTCAGAGCCGATCCGTGAGGAACTGAACCTCAGCTATACCCAGATGGGCATGCTGACCGGCCTATCCTTCGCCCTCTTCTACACCACATTCGGCATCCCTCTGGCCTGGCTGGCAGACCGGACCCATCGGGTTCGGTTGATTGCGGTGGCCCTGACCACATGGAGCCTTTTCTCGATGGCCTGTGGCATGGCCACCAACTTCGTCACTCTGGCCCTCGCGCGGATTGGCGTTGGCATTGGGGAAGCGGGGGGTTCGCCGCCCTCCTACTCGCTGATCTCCGACTATTTCCCGCCGGACAAGCGCGGCGGAGCCTTGGCCATCTATGCCTTGGGCGTTCCATTCGGCACCGCCCTTGGTTCAGCAGCGGGCGCCCAGATTGCCGCCCTCTATGGCTGGCGCGCGGCTTTCTTGGCCGTGGGTATTCCAGGCGTTTTGCTGGCCATTGCCCTCGTGCTGATCGTGCGCGAGCCCAAGCGGGGGCGTATGGACGTCATGGCTGAAGGCAAGACCGAGCATGAAGCCAGCGTGCCGCTCACCACCGCCATTGCCTCCTTCTTTCAAAACCCAACCCTGGTGATGACCGCCGTCGCTGCCGGTCTGACGGCCTTTGTGGGCTATGCCATCTTGAACACTGTGCCCGCCTATCTGATCAGCAATCGGAACATGACCCTGTCGGAAATTGCCATCTGGTGGAGCGCGCTCAACGCCCTCGGCGGCGGGATCGGGACCTTTGCCAGCGGCTGGATTGTCGATCGGTTGGCCAAGTTAAACCGGGCGGCCTATGCCTTGGTGCCCGCAGCGGCCTTCGTGGTCAGTCTTCCCTTCTATATTGGGTTCCTGATGGCCCCGACTTGGCAGCTTGGCATGATCTTCCTTATCATCCCGGTCATCATGGGCACGGTCTATCTGGCCCCCGCCATTACGGTTGTGCAGAACGCTGTTCAGCCTGCCCAGCGCGGGACCTCCGGGGCGATCTTGCTATTCTTGCTAAACCTGATCGGTCTGGGTGGCGGTCCGCTCTATGTCGGTCTGGTGGCCGATCACTTCAAGCCTGAGCATGGGGTCCAAGCCCTGCAATATGGCCTGATGGCGCTGGTGCCGTTCTATATCATCACCGTCTTTGCGCACATGATGTCAGCTCGCCTGATCACCAAAGATAGCAACCTCGCCGCCCAACTGGCTGCCAAGGCCTAGCCCCAGTTCCCTTCCCCCCTCTGAGGGGGAAGGGTTAGGGATGGGGGGCTTCGGTTTAGATCAGGTCACCGCCAGCGGCAGAGGCCGTGGTGCCGAACTTCTGGTAGGCGCGGATAACGTTGCGGCCCACGGTCCAGCGGTGGACCTCGTCGGGTCCATCGACCAAGCGCTGTGAGCGGATGTGGGTATACCAGCGGGCCAGCGGCGTATCGTGGCTATAGCCCAGCGCGCCGTGAAGCTGGATGGCCGTATCAACCACCTTGTGCACCATATGGGCGAGGAACACCTTAGCGATGGAGTTTTCCTGCCGCAGGTCCATGCCCTTTTCAGCCTTGTAGGCGATGTGGAGCAGCATCAGGCGCGCCATATAGAGCTCGCTGGCGCAGTCAGCCAGCATCCACTGAACGCCCTGACGGTCCGACAGGAGACTGCCGAAGGTCGAGCGCTGGGTAACATGGGCCGTGGCAAGGTCCAGAGCCCGCTGCGCCATGGCGACATTGTGCATGCCGTGACGCAGACGCCCATAGGCCAGACGATGCTGACCCATATTGAAGCCATTACCCTCGCCGCCGAGCAGGTTTTCAGCCGGGACGACCAGATCCTTAATCTCGATCTCGGAGTGACCGCCGCCCATGATCGAGGTCAGGGGGCCGTGCGCAGCCATGGTCGGAATATCGCGAATGATGCGATAGCCGGGATTGGGCAGCTCAACAATGAAGGTCGAATAGCGCTGATGGCGCGGCGCTTCTGGATTGGTCAGGGCCATGACTACGGCGATATCTGCCGCCGTCGCCGCTGACGAAAACCACTTTTCGCCATTGAGGACGTAGTTGCCCTTGCCGTCCTTGACCGCCGTGGTCTGCATACCGGTCGCATCGGCACCGGCAGCCTTTTCGGTCATCGAATAGCAGACCCGCTTGTCGCCATTGAACAGGGGCTTGAGGTACTTTTCCTTCTGAAAGGGCGTGCCGTGGGCCAGAAGGGTCAGCATGGTCGCATCATCTGGACCTTGGCTGTTCATGGACAGGGCACCGAGATGGCTCTCGCCCAGTTCCATCTGCACCAGGGCATTGGCCAGAGGGCCTAGGCCCATGCCGCCATCGGCGAGCGGAATGAAGGGAAGCCACAGACCCTGCGCGCGCGCCTTGGCCCGCAGTTCCTTCAACAGGGACTTGTAGTCGGCACCCGCTGCGAGGCGTTCTTCGGCTGGAATACACTCATCATGGACCCACTGACGGACCCGCTCACGAACGGCCTTGGCATCTTCTGGAATTTCGAAATCAATCGACATGTTTCATCTCCCGACGAACCGGTGACCGATTGTTGATACTCGGCCTCATTGCGGTTGGTTCAGACTCTATCGTGCCCCCGACATGAGGCGCGGTAAAGCCTGTCCCTGCGGCATGCGGCCTTTGCTAGGGTCTCTTGAAGATCGTTTGGCCCTCTTTGATCGTTTCAATGACCTTGATGTCCTTGATGGCCATGGGCGCGACCTTGAGCGGGTCCTGATCGAGGATGATCAGATCGGCCAGCTTGCCCGGCGTGATCGACCCTTTCTGGGCCTGCTCGCCATATTGGTAAGCCGCATTGATGGTGACAGCCTTGATCGCCTCCATCACCGAAATCCGCTCATTGGGTCCAACCACGACGCCAGAACGGCTGACCCGGTTCACAGCGGTCCAGATGGCCGTCAGGTGATTGGGTGGCAGAACCGGTGCATCCGTATGGATGGTGAACTTCATCCCTTTGGACAGGGCATAGCCGGTCGGGCTCATACCGAAGGCCCGCTTTTGGCCGACGGTCTCGTTAATATGCCAGTCCCCCCAAAAGAAGGTGTGCTCAGTAAAGAAGCTGGGAATGATCCCAAGGGCGGCCATCCTGTCCACCTGATCATGGCGGATCATCTGGGCGTGGATCATGACGGGATGAACGTCACTCTTGCCATATTGCGCCTCAGCCTTGGCCACAGAGGCCAGCATAGAATCGGCAGCGGCATCACCATTGGCATGGAACAGGATCTGAACCTTGCATCGTGCGCCAGCGGCAAACCATTGATCCGCAGCGGCCGTCGTCGCAACAGGATAGCCGCGATAGTCGTCCGGCAAGCCGTGCGGCGGATGGACATAGGGGGCTGTCAGATAGGCGGTCTTACCCTGCGGTGAGCCATCCCCGGTCAACTTAACCCCGCCGATGCGCAAGCGGTTTTGATAGGCCCCTATAGCCAAGGGCTCCCCCTGATTCGGGACGATCATCGGCTTGCCACCCTCGCAGGTCAGGTCCTTCAGACCATCCCAACGGGCATAGGAGACAAGATCGAGGATCAGGGCCTTGCGACTGGCCGCAGCCTGCAACAGGGCCGTATCACCCGTGCTGGCGATCCCCTCTTGAGCGGTCGTGATACCGAGGCTGGCATAGAAGGCCTGAACCTGACCCAAGGTCTTGATCTGCTCATCCAACGGCTTGGGCGGCGTCAGACGCAGAAGGGGCATGAGGGCCAACTCTTCCAGCACCCCATCGGGGTCGCCCTGCGCGGTGCGGCGAATGACGCCGCCCGGTGGGTTGGGCGTGGCTTTGGTATAGCCCATCAGGGCCAGCATGGCCGTATTGACCGCGCCGAGGTGACCGGACTGGTGCAGCAAGGCGATAGGGTGCTCGCTGGAGATGGGGTCTAGCTCAGCGGCGGTCGGGTGGTGCCCCTCCTTGAGCAGGGAGTCGTCATAGCCCATGGCCAAGATCGGCGTTCCCGCTGGGATCTTGTTGTCGGCAATATAGGCCTTAAGTTTGACCACAATGTCCGCGATCGAGGTCACATCTCCGACCGGCGGCGGACTGAGCGTCGGCACGCCCCAGCGCGGGACCTGCTGAGCCAAGTGAGAATGGGGATCGATAAAGCCGGGCATCAGGGTCTTGCCCGCCAGATCGGTCATCTGGGTCTTAGGCCCGCGCCAAGCCTTCTCAACCGCCTTGCGACGGCCCACGGCGACGATCCGCCCGTCCTTGACCGCGACAGCTTGGGGCGAGGGATTGGCCGGATCGACGGTGATGATGTCGCCGCCCGAATAGATAATGTCGGAAGGACCCGAAGGCTTGGCCTGGGCCGTGCCCACGCCCACCATCATCAAAGCGACCAACGCGCTGCCGAAAACTGAACCTTGGAGCTTCATATCCATCCCTGACCTATTTTGCCAGATTGGACAGGCTCCGTGGTGCGGCGTCAACCAATCAGGTGGTTTGACCGCCTCGGCTCAATCGCGAACCAGCGCTAGCCACTCATCCTCTGTCATGACCTGAATGCCAAGATCGGTTGCGGTCTTGAGTTTGGACCCGGCTCCCGGACCGGCCACCACCAGATCGGTCTTCTTGGATACGGACGAGGCGACCTTGGCCCCAAGAGACTCGGCCTGAGCCTTAGCCTCATCGCGGGTCATCTTTTCCAGCGAGCCGGTAAAGACGATGGTCTTGCCGGCGACAGCCGTGTCGGTCTTGGGCGGCTCGGCATCACGAATGTCGATTTGATCAACCAAACGTTCAACTGAACCCTTGGTCGCACTAGAAGAAAAATAAATCATCAAATTGATCAATGATGTCAGCCGAACACCTTCATCTGGAACGATAATTCTGAATGGACCTTCGAATGAATCGGCAATTTTCAATACTTCTTCAGCAAATGAATAGACTTTTTCTCCCGTCAGATAACTAATGCTTATTTCATGACCTGAAATATCATTTGATAATTCGTCCATTTGAATTCTGAAAAAGGCTATCTGCCTATCCAAATAGCGATTAATCGCCAAGTCAGGGCCATTTATCTCTGGGTAAGTTTGAGAGATAAGGGCCGAAAATCTCTGTAATTTTACCAACTCCAACGCCTCAGCCATAGACGCATCAGTGTGAGGATGTTCTTCCCACGCCTTCATCAAGATTTTTTTCGCAGATATCGGACCAAGCCCATATATCGATTCCAAACGGCTGATGTTTTCGCGGAATTTCAGTTTTATAAATTGAAATCGCTCAGCAATTTTCCATGATAACTTCTCTTTATCGGTTTCGTTGTGAGGCCAGTCGAATCCAAATGAGTTCATCAAAACTGATGAATTTTCCATTTTTAAAGCGACAATGCTTCGTAATGAAGCCACGCCCTGCAATAAATTATCGTAACTTACAAATCTATCAGCGAGTTTTTTTGCAGTATCTTGACCAATCGCCCTGATACCTAGCGCATAAATAAATCTATCCAAATTCACTGATCGAGAGCTATCAATTGAATAAAGCAATTTAGAAACACTAACCGATCCCATTCGGTCGCGATCTTTTAGTTTTTTTATACTTTTAGAATCATTTTCTCGAAGCTTAAATATGTCTGATGGTTCTTTTATCAAACCATCCTCAAATAAATCTTGAACCAGTTTTTTACCAAGCCCGTCGATATCAAAAGCTGAACGTGAAACAAAATGAATCAGTGTGCCGACATTTTGATACGGACAATTTGATCCCCCGGAACACCTCCACACAACTGAGTTTCCGCCGCCTTCCGTAACTGTGCGCTGAAGTGCGCTGGCCAAAGGACAGGGACACAAATGCGGAAACTGATAAGAACCAACTTCCGCCTCACGTTCGCTTTTGATCACTTCGACAATCTGCGGGATCACGTCTCCAGCGCGCTGGACAATAACGGTGTCGCCAAGGCGAGCGTCCAAGCGCTCAATCTCATCGCCATTGTGCAAGGTCGCATTGGTCACCACCACGCCGCCGACCGTGACGGGGCGCAGCCTTGCCACCGGGGTCACGGCACCCGTGCGGCCAACCTGAAGATCAATGGCTTCCAGAACAGTACGGGCCTGCTGGGCCGGGAACTTGCGGGCCACCGCCCAACGCGGCGAGCGAGACACAAAGCCGAGCCGCTGCTGCCAATCCAGCCGGTCGACCTTATAGACCACCCCATCAATGTCGAATTTGAGCTTGGGGCGCAGGCCTTCATAATCACGATAGGCGGCGAGCAGACCCTCG
The DNA here is from genome assembly GCA_947441065.1 of Caulobacteraceae bacterium. Classification (GTDB taxonomy): domain Bacteria; phylum Pseudomonadota; class Alphaproteobacteria; order Caulobacterales; family Caulobacteraceae; genus CAISGS01. Next base: position 66,934 of record CANESI010000007.1, on the reverse strand, counting down.
GCCCCGACCACGCTCTGGGTCTGGGGATTGGTCACAAAGCCCCAGTCGGCCAAGGCCTTCAAGGCCTGCGCCTGTCCCTGCGCGAAGGGCGCGCTGGTCAGGCCCCAGGCATAGGCAAAGAACCGCAAGGGCCGCTGAGCCGTGATCTTCGGATCGATCTGACGCAAGGACCCTGCCGCGGCATTGCGCGGATTGGCATAGAGTTTTTGCCCCGCCTCAGCGGCGCTGCGATTGAGGGCGGCAAAGTCCTCATGGCCCAGATAGACCTCGCCGCGTACCTCGATGATGTCAGGCCAGCCGGAGCCCTTCAGACGGTGCGGGATCTCCGAGATGGTCCGCAGGTTCTCGGTGACATCCTCACCCACCCGGCCATCCCCCCGCGTCGCGCCGCGCACCAGCACGCCCTTTTCATAGCGCAAGGAGGCCGATAGCCCATCAATCTTAGGCTCTGCCGTATAGGCCACCGCCTCATCGCCCAGGCCCAAAAACCGGCGCACCCGGGCGTCAAACTCACGCGCCTCGTCGTCACTAAAGGCATTGTCGAGCGACAGCATGGGCGTGCCATGCTCGACCGCTGAAAACTGCTCTGAGGCCGCTGCCCCGACCCGCTGGCTCGGGGAGTTTTCACGCACCAGCGCGGGGAACCGTGCCTCAATGGCACTGTTACGCTGTTTGAGCGCGTCATAGTCCGCGTCCGAAATGACCGGCGCATCTTCGCGGTGATAGTGCAGATCGTGGGCCGCCAACTCATCGGCAAGCCTCGTGAGCTCTTCGGTGGCTTCGGCTTCGGTCAGGTTTTCGACGGGGGTCTGGCGCATGGGGGCAGATTACCGACCCTGACGGGGATTCGAAAGCTTTGTTACGGGGGGATCAGGCGAGGGTCTGATAGAGGTCATGCCATTGAGGATTGATCGTTTCAATCAGGCCTATTTTCGCCTGCCGCGATCCGCCCTTGATCTGTTTCTCTCGGGCTATCGCATGGGGCATGGTTTCGTGACCCTCATACCAAACGAGCAATCGGCATCGATGCTGCTTGGTAAATCCCGAAATCAATCCCTCACGATGCTCATAAGCCCGCCGCGCCAGATCTGATGTCACGCCAGTATAGAGGGTACCATTGCGGCGACTGGCCATGATGTAGACCGTGGGTATGGACATGGCAGCGCTCCGTTTCGATTGGAGCCCCAAAATACCATCTTAAATAGATTTAAACACCACCCCTCCACCGCGTCATTGCGAGGTGCAGAGCACCGAAGCAACCTAGGGGACTGGGCTCCGTCGAACGCGAAAACCATCCATCACCACAACACCCAACGATCCAGCCCAGTCCCCTAGGTTGCTTCGCTGCGCTCGCAATGACGCGGATGGGGGGGAGCGTGCCCTCAAAACACTGCTGTAAATAGTTCAACCACAGCCCCACCCCAGCGTCACTGCGGAGGGGCGACCAACTGCTGCCCTGTGGCTTCAGCGATCAGTTCGCCATCCTCTCGTCGAAACTCTGCTCGGCAGCTGATCAATTGGCGTGTTTGAGCAATGATACGTGCCTCTATCAGCAGGTCGTGAGCCCGCCCTAGCCGCAGAAACTGTATCTGCAGGTTCACCGTTCGAAAAATCCGATCTGCAGGAACGACTGTCATCGCGGCGAAGGCTATCGCTTGATCGGCGAGGGCGGCGATATATCCCCCAAACATAGAGCCGTCGCTGTTAAGCAACTCTGGCTTGGGCTCCCATCGTTTCTTCACCCAGCCATCTCCCCAGTCTTCTAGACTTCCCAAGCCAAGGGTCTGTACGACGGGAGGCAGAGCAGCTCCGGCCTTAAGCGCATCCAACCGATCTTTTGCCCAAGTCATCTTGATACTCGCTGCCCGTTGCACAGAGACAGGATAGAAGAAATGATGTTTTGTCCCAACTCGACTTTTAACGAAGCTTCTTAATCTACCCCGCAAAATACCGCCCCCTCCACCGCGTCATTGCGAGGTGCAAAGCACCGAAGCAACCCAGGGGACGGGGTGCCATCGAACGCGTAACCCATCACCACAACACCCAACGATCCAGCCCAGTCCCCTAGGTTGCTTCGCTATGCTCGCAATGACGCAGGTGGGGTTAGCCCATCAGGGCCCGCGCAGCAGCACGGGCGGCTTCGGTGACGGCGGCGCCGGACAGCATGCGGGCCAGCTCTTCTTCGCGGTCGGTGGGGTTTAGAATGTCGAGGCTGGTCGCGACGGCTGCCCCATCGCCAGATTTTGCAACGCGCCAGTGGGCATTGGCGCGGGCGGCGACCTGGGGGCTGTGGGTGACGACCAGAACCTGAGCGCTGCTGGCCAACCGGCGAAGGCGCAGGCCCACCGCATCGGCGACGGCCCCGCCGACGCCCTGATCGACCTCGTCAAAGATCATCAGCGGCTGGTCCTGATCCATCCGACCGGCCAGCGCCGCCTTGAGCGCCAAGGCAAAGCGCGCCAACTCGCCGCCAGAGGCAATGACGCCCAAGCCGCCAAAGGGCGCGCCCGGATTGGTCATGACTTCAAATTCGATCCGGTCGGCCCCGGCCGGACCACAGCGATCCTCGGCCAGAGGCTCAACCGCGACCCGAAACCGCGCCTTGTCCAGCTTCAGGGGCGCAAGTTCAGCCTCAACGGCGAGGGCCAAGGCCTGCCCGGCCTTGATCCGCGCGGCGGTCAGGTCAGAGGCTGCAGCGAGATAGGCACTACGAGCCGCAGCCGCCTTGGCATCGGCCAAGCGCAGGGCCTCATCGGCAGATTCAATATTGCGCAAGGTCTGCGCCATCGACAGCCGAGCCCCGGGAAGATCCTCGACCGTCAGGTTCAGCTTGCGGGCCATGGCGCGCAGGGCAAAGAGGCGCTCTTCGGCCTTTTCCAGCTGGTCAGGCTCAAAATCAAATTCATTGGCGGCGGCATCAATGGCCGAAGCCGCCTCTTGGGTCTCGACCAAGGCCCGATCAACGGCGTTGGCCGCGTCGGTCAGGCGCAGAACGGCAAGACTGTCGTTGGCCGCCCCGGACTGCAGCGCCCGCTCGCGCGCCCGCTCCAGCGCCCGAAAGGCTTGGGCGAGGCGATTGGCCAAGGCGTCTGCGGCCAGACCCTCTCGCGCGGCGGCGATATCGGTAAGGGCCTTTTCGGCCGATCCCAACAAGGCCCGCTGCCCTGCCAGTTCGGTTTCTTCGCCCCGCATAGGGGCAAGAAGATCGAGCTCGGCCAAACGAAGGCTAATCTCTTCAATATCGGCGGCTGCCTTTTGCGTGGTCTCGCGCAGCTGTTCGAGCGCTTGACGCGCTTGACGCCACCCCTCCCAGGCTTGCGAACAGGCCAGCACCAGCGGACGACACCCCCCAAAATGGTCGAGAAGGGGCCGATGATTGCGCGGATCGAGCAGGCCAACAGTCTCGTGCTGGCCGTGAACCTCAAGCAGGAGATTGCCCAACTCTTTCAGCACCCCGACACTGGCGGCCTGATCATTGATAAAGGCGCGGGAGCGACCGTCGGCACTGAGGACACGGCGAAGGATCAACTCCTCCCCGGGTGAAGAGGTCAGGCCCTTCTCCTCAAGGACCGGCCAAACCGCATGGGCTGAGGGCAGATCGAAAATGGCGGTGACCACCGCTTGGGCCGCGCCGCGACGCACAAGGCCTGCGTCGGCTCTGGCCCCCGTGGCCAAGCCCAAGGCATCGAGAATGATCGATTTGCCCGCCCCGGTCTCACCGGTAAGCGCGGTCAAGCCTGGGCCCACCGTCAGGTCCAGACTTTCGATGAGGACCACGTCTCTTATGATCAGCGCCGTCAGCATTCCGCCACTCTGGGCTGATTCTGCCAATCGGCGGCGATCAAGATCATGGCGGTTCGGCTCAATCCTTACCGAACAGTCCGAACCAGCGCCTTTTCTTCTTGGTCTGGGGCACGGGGCCTGCAGGGGTAATCTCTTTGTCGGGCGAACCCGATTCCGGCGGTGGCGGACCCTTTTCGGTCGCAGCTGCCGTCAGTTGCTGCTTGCGGTTAAAGAAGATACCGCCAAGGCCCTTGCTGCGGGCTTCTGGGGTCAGGGCGGGGCGCACGCCCTTGCCTTCCATCAGCTTGTAAGCATCGGAATACCAGACATCGCCCGGGAAATTGTGACCGAGAACAGCGGCATTACGCTTGGCCTCATCGATCAAGCCGACGGTCAGATAGGCCTCCACCAAGCGGTAGAGCGCTTCTGGCGTGTGGGACGTGGTCTGATAGCGATCAATGACCATCCGGAACCGACCGATAGAGGCCAAGGTCTCGCCATTGCGAAGATACCAGCGGCCAACTGACATTTCCTTGCCAGCCAACTGGTCATTGACCATGTCGATCTTCAAACGGGCGTCAGCGGCATATTCGGAACGGGGATAACGCTGAACCACCTCGCGCAAGGCCGCCAAGGCCTGCTCGGTCGAGGCCTGGTCACGGCCCACATCAACGATCTGTTCGAAATAGCAAACGGCCTTCAGATAGTAGGCATAGGCCGCCGAGGGATTGCCAGGATAGAGCGAGACGAACCGGTCTGCGTCGCCAATGGCTTCCTCATATTGGTTGCCTTGATAGTGCGCATAGGCGGTCATCAGGATCGAGCGACGCGACCATTCCGAATAGGGATGCTGACGCTCGACCTCTCGAAACAGGTTGATCGCTTCGTTCCACATCTTCGAATCGAGACGTTCTGAGCCGACGGCATAGAGCAGTTCCACCGGACGCTCTTCATAGGCCATCGATGGCTTTTTTTGCTTTCCCGCGCAGGCTGTAACGCTCAAGGCGGCACAGAGGGCAACGAGGACAACAGGCCAACGGCCCCAGGCTTTATGAAGCACGAACCTTCACCCTTAGAAAAAGACGCCCCCGCCACGTTCTGGAAGAACGCAACTCGACTTCTACACGACGCAACGACCGGCGCAAACCCGCACTGGCTCTGACAAGGCTTTTGGACCGCTAGAAAGACTCGCGCCAGCAAAAACCGCACGCAACATGTCGGAGGGCACTTGAAGCCATCGCCGCTTTGCGGTTTGTCACACAGAGGGTAGGGTTTTAATCCTCTATTCTACCCACTCAATTTGCGACCCGGATCTGGAAAGTGACGACCCCAAATGTCTAGAGATAAGATCACCCCAGACGAGATGCATTACGAACAGATGGCCCAGGAGGCTCTGCGCGGGGTCGTAAAGGCCGCTCTGCAGCGCGCAGCCTCGCCAGCCGGCATCCCCGGCGCGCACCATTTCTATGTCTCCTTCAAGACCATAGCGGCGGGTGTTTCGATTCCCGCTGATCTGCTGGCCAAGTTCCCCGAAGAGATGACCATCGTCTTGCAGCACCAGTTCTGGGATCTGGTGGTGGCTGAAACCCTGTTTTCGATCACCCTGAGCTTTGGCGGCCAGCCCAAGCGTATGACGGTGCCCTATGTGGCCGTGTCGCGCTTCTTTGACCCCAGCGTGCAGTTCATGCTGCAGTTCGACGTCGAGGTGCCTGAGGTCGAGCCGACCCCGCCTGAGCCGGACACCAAGGCCGAGCCTGTGTCCGAAGGGCCCAAGATCGTTTCCCTCGACCAATTCCGGAAGAAATAGGCCTATGAGCGACGCTTTTGCCCCTGAGAAAGTGGTCCTAACGGACGAACAGCTTCTTGCGCGCTTCCAAGCCAGCAAGAACCCGCCGCCGGGTTCGGCCCTGCTGGGCTTTCGGATGGTGGCGGTGAACCGCGAAGCCATGACCGTCGAGATCGCCTTCGACGCCAAGACCGATTTTTGCAACCCGATGAGACAGATCCAAGGCGGCTATCTTTGCGCCATGCTGGATGAATGCATGTCTGTGGCCGGGATGGTGGCGTCTGACATGACCTGCGTTCTGCCGACCCTCGAGATGAAGACCAGCTTCCTGCGTCCGGGCCTGCCCGGTCCGATCCGCGGCATTGGGCGGGTGATCAAATATGGCCGCACCATCGCCTTTACCGAGGGCGAGCTCTATGACGCCGAAGGCCGATTGTTGGCTAAGGCCACGGCAACGGCCATCCCCACCCCCTTCACCAAGTTCAAAAAATAGGAACCAGACCATGGGGCTTTGGCGGGGTTTGGTTTGGCTTGTTCTTAGCACCCTGCTGATCCTTCGGCCTGCCCCGGCCATGGCAGACGAGGCTGGCCCCTTTTCCGATTGGGCGGCGGTCGTCGTCGCCGGAGACTGGCACGCCCAAAGTGGCGCCCCATCCGAAGTCTTTGATAATGCGAGGCGTGATATCGCCAAGTCGCTGGTCCAGATCGGCTTTTCAGCAGACAATGTTCGCCAGCTCTCGGTCCGTCCAGAGCGATACGCCAAGTCCGGGGCCCTGCCGACCAAACCGCGCCAGCTCTATGAGACCCTCGGCCAACTGACCACCAAGGTGACCGGCGGTTGCCTCGTCTACATCACCTCCCACGGTGTCCCCGAAGGCATTGTCTTTGGAGAACAACTTCTCGCCCCCGGTATTTTGGCTGAGATCATCAATCGGACGTGCGCGGACCGGCCGACCGTCGCGGTTATCAGCGCCTGCTATTCCGGCGTCTTTGTGCCGCCACTCGCCGGGTCGGATCGCATGATCTTGACGGCCGCAAGGCCTGATCGCACCTCCTTTGGCTGCGGCGAGGCCGATGTTTACACCTTCTTTGACAACTGTTTTCTGCAGGAAATGCCCAAAGCCCAAGGCTTTCCAGCCCTCGCCAATGGGGTGCGGGCCTGCGTCAGAGATCGTGAAAGCCGAGAGGGCGTGTCGCCCGCCTCTGAACCGCAACTGTTCATTGGACCCCATCTGCGGCCGGTCCTTGGGCTCTATCCTTTCGCCAAACCGAGCACGGCCCAACCTTCGCGATAATACAAATTGGGCAAGACAAGCCTTTATTGCGGTCGTTGGGTGGCCTAAAAGCCCTTTACCAAGGGGTAGGCTTGCCGAACGCGGCATCTGAAATCGCTAGGGTCGAGGTAAGCGGATGCAACTGTCACCAAAGACGATCTGGACGGGCCTGCTCGCAGCCGCCCTTTCGCTGACCACGTCGGTCGGTTGGAGCCAAGAGACCAAGGCCACGGGCGCACCGCCAGCTGTAGCCGCAGCCCCAGCCCCAGCCATCGCCCCCGCGATCAGTACGGTACCCGTGACCTCGCCCTCAGTGAAAAGGCCGGTGGCTCAGGCGCGTCAGTATTCCAAAAGACCCTATCGGTCCTATAGCCGGGCGCGCCGGGCCGCAGTGCCCGCCGCTGCAGCTCTGACCGCCGCAGCCGTTGCCATGCCTGCGAAAGCGACCCCAGCCCTGATCGCGCCTGTGATCCCAACCCAACCGGCCCGTCCCGGCGCGCGCCTCGCCCCCGGAACGGCGATCGCACCGGCTGAGCTCGAAGCCTTCGTTGACGGATTGGTTCGGCGCAGCATGGAGAAGGACCATATTGCCGGTGTCACGGTGTCCATCGTCCAGAACGGCCAGATCGTCCTGAAGAAGGGCTATGGCCTGGCCCAGCTTTCTCCGGCCAAGGCCGTTAATCCAGACCAGACCCTGTTTCGGCTAGCCTCCATTTCCAAGACCTTCACCTGGATCGCCTTGATGAAGGAGGTTGAGGCGGGGCACCTTCGCCTTGACGCGCCGGTTAACCTCTATCTGCCCGAAAAGCTGCAGATTAAGGATCAGGGGTTCAAGCAGCCCATTCTCGTGCGCGACCTCTTGGCCCACACCCCCGGCTTTGAAGACAAGGCGATGGGCCAGTTGTTTGAGCGCGACGCCGACCGCATTCGCCCGATTGCCACCTATCTGCGCCAAGAACGCCCGGATCGGGTGCGAGAACCCAGCCTAGTGTCGACCTATTCCAACTATGGCGCAGCCCTTGGCGGCGAAATCTCGTCCTATGTGTCGGGTAAGCCGTTCGAAAGCCTGATCGAGGTCGGGATTACCCGTCCGCTCGGCCTGAACCACACCACCTTCCGCGAGCCCTATCCGGCCCGCGCGGATCTGCCCGCCCCCATGTCCACGGCCCTAGCGGCTCAGGTTTCGGACGGGTTCTATTGGAACGGAGCGTCCTTCGTTCCCAAGACCTTCGAGCATGTCAGTCAGATCGCACCTGCCGGTTCGGCAAGTTCCACCGCGGCCGACATGGCCCGCTATATGCAGCTCATCCTCAATGGCGGCACGATTGATGGCCAAGTGATCTATAGCCCAACCACCGCCAAGGCCTTCCGCACGCCGCTGCGCAATCCTTCGAACAGCCAGAACGGTTGGGCCCATGGCTTTGTTGAATATCCGCTACCCGGCGGGTTCAAGGGCCAAGGCCATAGTGGTGACACCCTTCTGTTCCATTCCAACATGGTGACTATTCCAGACCTGAACCTCGGCATCTTCATCGCGACCAATACCTCCACCGGAGACGCCATTGCGGCCAGCCTTCCGGCACGGATCGTTGAGCAATATTACGCAACGCCGACCTTAAAGCCCTTTGCTGGCACGCCTCAATTGGCATCGCAGGCGAATATCTATGAGGGGTCCTACCTGTCCACACGCCGCGCCTATAGCGGTTTGGAGCGGTTCGTCGGTTCAATCATCGGCGAAGCCTCGGTCGATGTGACCGACGACGGGACCTTGTTGCTCAATCGCGGCGGCACCATCAAGGCCTATGTGCTCAGCACCCGGCCCGGCTGGCTGGTCAGCGTTAATGGTGTCGAAGAGATCAAGTTCGACATTGAAGATGGCAAGGCCGTTCGTTTCTATGATCCGATGGGAATCCAGGTCTTTGAACGCGAGAACCCGCTAACATCGGGATCCATCCTGACCCTCTTTGCCGCCCTGACTGCGCTCTGTTCGGTCGCGGCCATTGTTGGACTGTTCACCCGCGACCGGCGCGAATTTCGCCAAACCCCGACCCAGGGCCGCGCGGGCTTGATGCAGACCTCGATTGCGGGGCTTTGGCTCGCGGCCATGGCCATGTTCGGCCTTTGGGCCACTGCAGCGGAAGATGTTAGCCAAGTTTTCTATAGTTGGCCTGGCAACCTCGTGACCCTTGCAGCGTCCTGCGCGCTAGTGGCCAGCCTGTTGACCGGCATCATCTTGCTGATGATGACCAATATCTGGCGCGGTGGACGGCGTGTGGACAGTTGGACGAGCTGGCGCAAGCTGAGGTTCAGCCTGTCGACCCTGATCTTCACGATCTTCTCGATATTGGTTGCGTTGCGAGGCGGTCTGGAGCCTTGGAACAGCTAAGGCCCTAGCGCAGGCCCGGCGGCACCGGCAGGTCGCCGCGCCGGTCAACCCGGATGGTGATCCGCTCGCGCGCGCCTGCCCTTCGCTCAACCAACAGCCGCGCGACCTGAGCATCGTCGTGAAAGGCATAGCCCTTGATGGCGTCGAGCAGGGCCTTGGCCAGATTGTCCAGGTCCATCCACGGCGGATCGCCGACATAGTCCATCATGATCTCGACGGCATATTCGCCCCAAGCGGGTCTGGCACCGCGCCATTCCTTGCGGAAGAACTCGTGGACCAGCGGCTTATAATATTTGGCTTGGGTGGTTAGGCCCTCGACGGTGATCTCAAGACCGCCGCCGACCTCGCGCGCGCGCACCTTGCCCTTGCCTGTCCATTCATCGCTCATGGGAGAAAGTCATAACCTCATGCGCTCGATCTGCCCATCACCCTTTGCAGCCGCGCTCTGGGAGGTTAAACCCCACGCCAGACCCTTTAATGTGACACCCGCCCAAGGACCGTTGCCATGACCGCCACCCGCACAGAGACCGATACTTTTGGACCCATCGAGGTCGAGTCCTCACGCTATTGGGGCGCTCAGTCCCAGCGCTCGATCGGGAACTTCAAGATTGGCTGGGAAAAGCAGCCCCTGCCGGTGGTTCGTGCGCTAGGCATCGTCAAGCGGGCCGCGGCTGAGGCCAATACTGCCCTTGGCCGTCTCGACCCCAAGCTGGCCCAAACCATCGCCGAAGCGGCGCAAGAGGTCATTGACGGCAAGCTGAACGACCACTTCCCTTTGGTGGTCTGGCAGACCGGGTCTGGCACCCAGTCCAACATGAACGCCAACGAAGTGATCTCGAACCGCGCTATTGAGATGCTCGGCGGTGAGATGGGCTCGAAAAAGCCGGTCCATCCCAATGACCATGTCAATATGAGCCAGTCCTCGAACGACACCTATCCCACGGCCATGCACATTGCCGCCGCTGAACAGGTGGTCAATGACCTTCTGCCCGCACTAAAGCACCTGCACGCCTCGCTGCTGGCCAAGCAGGAAGAGTTTAAGGACATTATCAAGATTGGCCGCACCCACACGCAGGACGCGACCCCCCTGACGCTGGGCCAAGAATTTTCCGGCTATGCGCAGCAGGTGGCCAACGCCATCAGCCGTATCGAAATGACCCTGCCCGGCATTTTGGAACTGGCCCAAGGTGGAACCGCCGTCGGCACCGGTCTCAATGCCCCAGTCGGATTTGCCGAAAAGGTTGCAGAGCGGATCGCCGCCCTGACCGGCCTGCCCTTCACGACGGCACCAAACAAGTTCGAGGCCCTTGCCGCGCATGATGCGCTGGTCTTTGGTCATGGCGCGATCAATTCGGCGGCGGCGGCCCTGTTCAAGATCGCCAATGACATCCGCTTCTTGGGGTCTGGCCCGCGTTCGGGTCTGGGCGAGCTGTCCTTGCCCGAGAACGAACCTGGCTCCTCAATCATGCCCGGTAAGGTCAATCCCACCCAGTGCGAGGCCATGACCATGGTCTGTGCTCAGGTGTTCGGCAATCAGACGACCATGACCGTGGCAGGCAGCCAAGGTCACTTCGAACTGAACGTCTTCAACCCGGTCATGGCCTATAATTTCCTCCAGTCGGTTCGCCTGCTGGCCGACGCCTCGATCTCCTTTGCCGACAATTGCGTCGTCGGCATTGAGGCCCGCCGCGACAATATCAAGGCGGCGCTGGACCGGTCCTTGATGCTGGTCACCGCATTGGCCCCCAAGATCGGCTATGACAATGCCGCCAAGATCGCCAAGACGGCGCACAAGAACGGCACCACCCTGCGCGAAGAGGCCGTCGGCGGCGGCTATGTCACCGATGAGGAGTTTGACGCCATCGTGCGCCCAGAGACCATGATCGCACCGGGCTGACCCCATGGCCGAGCTGATCAATCTGAACAGAGCGCGAAAAACGAAGGCCAAGGCGGAAAATTCTGCCGAGGCCGTTCAGAACCGCCTGCGCTTTGGCCAAACCAAGGCGCAGAAGGAGAATCTGCGTCTGGAGCAGGCCCGGGCCGCCCGCAGGCTTGACGGCGCTAAACAAGAAATTTAGCACTTTAGGCGATGTGTAAACGTCTCGTTTACCTTGTACTGGGAAATTACTGCCTAGCGACAAGGGTGCCAACCTGCGTCGCCTAAGAAGGGCTTAAGGCGTGGAACAGTTCATCAGTGCGCTACAGCGGTTCGGGATCGGCCGCCTCGCTGCCATTATCGGCGTTTCCGCCGGTGTGGCGGCTGCGCTATTTGCGTTGATTTTGAACTTTGGTTCGGCCCCCCAATCCCTGCTCTATTCCAACCTCGATCTGAAAGAAGCCTCCACGATCACCGCCGCCCTCGATCAGGCCGGGATCAAATATGATGCTAAGGGCGACGGTTCGACCATCTTTGTTGCGCGCGACAAGGTCGGATCGACCCGGATGCTGCTTGCCGGTAAGGGATTGCCGAGCACGGGCTCTGTTGGCTACGAAATTTTCGATGAGACCAACGCCCTTGGCCAAACCGATTTCGTTCAGAACCTGAACCGCCAACGGGCCCTAGAGGGTGAATTGGCGCGGACCATCCGTTCTCAGGAATGGGTCAATTTCTCGCGCGTTCAGCTCTCCATGCCCAAGCGTGAGCTGTTCGAAGATGCGCCCCAGCCGCCGACAGCGGCCGTGACCATCGGTGTCAATGGTCGCGCGCCCACCGCTGAACAGGTTCGGTCGCTGCAAAATCTGGTGGCCAGTTCCGTTCCGGGCCTGATGCCTGAAAAGGTCACCATCGTCGATCAGAAGGGTAAACTTCTGGGCGGCGGACAGAGCGATAGCCTCGGCGCAGCGGGCGAAGAACGCCGTAGCGAAGCCGAAGAGGCCATTCGCCGCAAGGTCCGCGATCTGGTCGAGGGCGTGGTTGGTCCCGGCAAGGTCCGCGTGAACGTCACCGCCGTTCTGGACCTCGCCCGCGTGACGGTCCAAGAGAGCAAATATGATCCCGATGGTCAGGTCGTCCGCTCGACCCAGACCGTCGATGAAAATGCCCGCGAAAACAAACCCGACAATACCGGTCAGGCCACTGTAGCCAACAATATCCCAGGCGGCGCAGACGCAGGCGCGCCCGCAGACCCGACCTTGAACGCCAGTGGCCGGGTCGAAGAGACCACCAATTTTGAAATTTCGAGCACCAACACCACCACCATCACCGAGCCGGGTCAGGTTAAGAAACTATCGGTTGCCGTGGCGGTCGATGGCCTAACCTCGGTCGATAAGGACGGTAAACCGACCCCCTACAAGCCGCGCACAGCCGAGGAAATGAAGCGGATTGAAGATCTGGTTCGCTCTGCCGTTGGTTTTGATGAGGCCCGAGGCGACACGGTCACTGTAACCAATGTTCAGTTTGCCCGCGATGACGGTCTGGTCGGCGGTGTGGTAGCCGGTTCGCCCTTGGCCGGATTTGATAAGAACGACATCATGCGGGCCGCCGAGCTGGGTATCCTGACCCTTGTTGCCCTGCTGGTCATCTTCTTCGTTGTCCGGCCCCTCTTGGCCACGGCACGCGGCGAGGGCAGCACACGGACGGCTCTGGTCGGGCAGGGTGGAGCAGGACAGTTGGCCTTGGCCAATCCAGACGGTTCGCTTCCCGCCCTATCGGATGGTGGCATCGACGCGCGCATCGACATTGCGCGGATTGAAGGACAGGTGAAGTCCTCTTCGGTAAGAAGCGTCTCTGAATTCGTCAACAATAACCCGGAAGAATCGATCTCGATCATCCGGGGCTGGCTGCATGAGGCCACATGAGCCCTCGCGCCGGAAGAAAAGGGATTACGAACTCTAGCGGCTTAAGCGGCGCGGAGAAGGCTGCGGTCATTCTGCTGTCGCTGGGTGAGGATGCCCAGGCCATCTGGGAAGGTCTGGACGACGAAGAGGTCAAGGACATCTCGTCCGCGATGGCCAGCTTGGGCGCTGTGCCATCATCGGTGGTTGAAGACCTATTGATGGAGTTTGTGTCGGGTCTTTCGACGACCGGGGCCATCATGGGCTCCTATGAGCAGACCCAACGCCTCTTGAACGCTTTCCTGCCGGCGGAAAAGGTCGACTCCTTGATGGAGGAGATCCGTGGTCCTGCGGGTCGGACCATGTGGGACAAGCTGGCCAATGTGAATGAGGCCGTGCTCGCCAACTATCTGAAGAATGAATATCCGCAGACCGTTGCCGTTGTGTTGTCCAAGATCAAAGGCGATCACGCCGCGCGCGTTCTGGCCTCGCTGCCTGAGGATTTTGCCCTGGAATGTGTCACGCGCATGCTGCGCATGGAGCCGGTTCAGCGCGAGATCTTGGATAAGATTGAACTGACCCTGCGCAATGAATTCATGTCCAACCTAGCCCGAACTGCCAAGCGCGACAGCCACGAAATGATGGCCGACATCTTCAACAATTTCGACCGCCAGACCGAGTCGCGCTTCCTCAGCGCCTTGGAAGAGCGCACGCGCGAAAGCGCCGAGCGTATCCGCGCCCTGATGTTCGTGTTCGAAGACCTTGCCAAGCTCGACCCCGGCGGTGTCCAAACCCTGCTTCGCGCTGTGGAGAAGGATCAGTTGGGTCTGGCCCTCAAGGGCTCGTCCGATGCCCTGCGCGAACTGTTCTTCTCCAATATGAGCGAGCGCGCCTCGAAGATCATGCGCGACGATATGGAGTCCATGGGCCCTGTACGCCTGAAAGACGTCGATGCGGCCCAGATGGCCATGGTTCAGGTCGCCAAGGATCTTGCCGCTCGCGGTGAAATCATGATGGCCGGCCAGGGCGGCGACGACGAGTTGGTCTATTAAGATGACCGACGCCGTGCCCCGCAAATTCAGCTTTGAAACAGTCTTCGACGACGAGGGCGGCATTGCCTATGCCCCCCCGAAGCAGAAGCGCATCTTTACCCTCGAAGAGGTGACGCAGATCCGGGCGGAATCTTTCGAAGACGGACAGCGTTCAGCCCTTGTTGTGACCGAGCAAGCCGCCGCCGCCGCGCTGCAGACTATTGCCCAAGCCACCCATGCGGCCCTTTCAACCCTGGTTCAGATCGCCCATGACCATCGGGTGGAGTCGGCGCAACTGTCTCTCGCCTGCGCGCGGCAAATTGCCGATGCGGCCCTAGAGCAGTTTCCAGACGCCCCTGCCCTTGCGGCGTTGGATGCGCTTGCCGCGGAGATCACGACCGGACCGCGCCTGACCGTTCGGACCTCCGCCGATCTGGTCGAGCGGTTTCAACGAACGCTCGATGACCAGGCCCAAGCCTTGGGCATGCCCGGACAGATTATCGTCAAGGCCGACCCCATGATGCCGCTCGCCGCCTTCCACTTTGATTGGGGCGATGGGCGCGCCAGCTATGACCCCAAGGTCACGGCTGAGCGGGTCGCTCAAGCCCTACACAATGCCTTGATCGCCGAGGGCCTGCATGCCGAAGCGGTTGAACCCCACGCCCTTCCTTCCACCATCAACCCCTAAGAGAGAGGTCTGCCCATGGCCAGCGACACGCCCCTGACCCTCGACGAATTCGATCCATCCGATCCCTTGGCATCGGATATGCCCATGGACGGGGAGAGCAAATCCGCCAGCGACCTCTCGACGGTCTTTGACGTTCCCGTCAGCATTTCCGCCGTCATCGGCCGCGCCCAACTGTCAGTCGCACAGCTCTTAAAGCTTGGCGCGGGCAGCATTCTGGAACTGGACCGCAAGGTCGGGGAAGCCATCGATATCTACGTCAATAACCGGCTCGTGGCCCGCGGAGAGATCGTCATCGTCGACGAGCGACTGGGCGTGACCATGACGGAAATCATTAAGGACGGTGACTCGCAGTCCTGATCGGCTGCGCGTCATTGAGGAGAAGATTATGCGGCTTCTAGTCGTCGGACGATTGAGCGGACAGCTTTCCGCAGCGGTGCAAATGGCCATGGCCACGGGCGCGAAGGTCGCCCATGTCGACACCTGCGCCAAGGCCACCCATGCCCTGCGCGCAGGACAGGGCGCTGACCTGTTGATGGTGGATTACGACCTCGACATTGCCGCGCTTATCGCCGCCAACGAGGCCGAGCGCATTCACGTGCCGGTGGTGGCCTGCGGGATTGCTGCTGATCCCCGCCGTGCGGGTGACGCCATCCGTGCTGGCGCGAAAGAGTTTATTCCCCTGCCGCCAGATGCCGAGTTGATCGCAGCGGTTCTGGCCGCCGTGGTGGCCGAAGATAGCGCCCTCGTCGCACGTGATCCCTCCATGACCGCCGTTATCGCCTTGGCCGATCAGGTGGCTGCGTCCGACGCCTCGATCCTGATTACCGGCGAAAGTGGTGTTGGTAAGGAGGTCATGGCCAAATATCTGCACCAAAAGTCAAAGCGTGCTGCGCGCCCCTATATCTCCGTCAACTGCGCGGCCATTCCGGAAAATCTACTGGAATCTGAGCTCTTTGGCCACGAAAAGGGAGCCTTTACGGGGGCCATTGCCCGCCGGATCGGCAAGTTCGAAGAGGCAGACGGCGGCACCCTGCTGCTCGATGAAATTTCCGAGATGGATACGCGCCTGCAGGCCAAACTGCTGCGGGCCCTTCAGGAGCGCGAAATTGACCGGGTCGGCGGTACGCGCCCCGTAAAGGTCAATATCCGCATTCTCGCCACCTCGAACCGGGATCTGGCAGAGGCCGTCAAGGCTGGCACCTTCCGCGAAGACCTGCTCTATCGCCTGAACGTGGTCAATCTGCGCCTCCCGGCCCTGCGCGAGCGGCCCGCCGACATCTTGGCGCTGGCAGACCATTTCATCAAAAAATACTCCGCTTCCAACGCCATAGCCGAACGCCCCCTTTCGGACGAGGCTCGCAAACGGCTCCTGTCCCACCGTTGGCCGGGCAATGTGCGTGAGCTGGAAAATGCCATGCACCGCGCGGTGCTGCTCTCGACCGGTAGCGAGATTGCCGAACCGGCGATCCGCCTGCCCGATGGCCAGCCCATGGCCGCCCGGGCCAGCACCGATCCTGTGGCCCAGACCGCCAGCCGCGCGGCTCAAGCCGCATCGGCGGCCATGTCGGCTGTAAATGCGGACGCCTCACGCGGCTTTGTCGGCCTGACTGTCGCCGAGGTCGAGCAGCACCTGATCATCGACACCTTGAACCACTGTTTCGGAAACCGGACCCATGCTGCCACCATCTTGGGCATCTCGATCCGGACCCTTCGCAACAAGCTGAAGGAATATTCCGAAGCCGGTGTTGCGGTGCCAGCACACCAAGGGACGGGAACCTCAGCGGCTTAAGAGCCGACAGCGCCCCCGATATGCGACTTAGAACGATTTAGGACAGAATGGCCCAACTGGATCTCAATACCCGCGCAGGAACGGCCCCCACGGCCAAAGAGGTCTGGGGCTGGCTGAGCCGTGGCGATGTGATCATGGCCGTGGGGGTTGTCGGGATCATCGTCCTGCTGATCATCCCCGTCCCGCCGGTCCTGCTTGATTTGCTTCTCGCCATTTCGATCAGCAGTTCGGTCCTGATCCTTATGACCGCCATCCTGCTCAAGCGGCCATTGGATTTCACGTCCTTTCCAACGGTTCTATTGGTCGCGACGCTCTATCGTTTGGCGCTCAATGTCGCCTCGACCCGCCTGATCCTCGCCCACGGGCATGAGGGTGTGCATGGTGCAGGTCAGGTGATCGCCGCCTTCGGGGCCTTGATGATGCAAGGCAACTTCATCATCGGCGTGATCGTCTTTGCCATCTTGGTTTTGGTCAATTTCATCGTCATTACCAAGGGTTCTGGCCGGATCGCCGAGGTCGCGGCCCGCTTCACCCTCGACGCCATGCCCGGCAAACAGATGGCCATCGATGCCGATCTGTCGTCGGGCTTGATTGATGAGAATGTCGCCAAGAAGCGCCGCAAAGAGCTAGAGCAAGAATCCACATTCTTCGGCGCCATGGACGGTGCGTCGAAGTTTGTACGCGGCGATGCTATCGCCGGTCTGGTCATTACCTTCATCAATGTTATTGGCGGCATATTGATTGGGGTTTTCCAGCACGGCCTACCTGCCGGTGAAGCGGCCTCAACCTACACCATCATGACCATCGGTGATGGTCTGGTCAGCCAGATCCCTGCCCTGATCATCTCGCTGGCCGCCGGTTTCCTCGTGTCCAAAGCGGGCGTTGAAGGGGCAGCGGACATTGCGCTGGTTACTCAGCTGAGCATGAACCCGGTCAGCCTTGGCATGGTGTCGGCAGCATCAGGCATCATTGCTCTGGTCCCTGGTATGCCGATCCTGCCCTTTGCGGCGATCTCTATCGGTGCGGGCATTTTGTCGTGGCGTCGCTCGCAGGACTCGATGGCGCCTGAACGTGAGGAAGGGACTGCGGCCGGTCCGATTGAGGACGAGGAAGAACCGATCGCCCGGTCCTTGGCCATTGACGACGTTAAGATTGAGCTGGGCTATGGCCTGCTGAATCTGATCAATGACCTCGAAGGGCGCCGCCTCACCGACCAGATCCGCGCCCTGCGCCGGACGCTAGCCTCCGAATTTGGCTTCGTCATGCCGTCGGTGCGTATTCTCGACAATATGCGCCTGCCCAATCAGGGCTATTCGATCCGTATCAAGGAGATGGAAGCGGGCGGCGGCGAGGTTCGGATTGGCTTCTTGATGGTCATGGACCCTCGCGGCGGTCAGGTCGATCTGCCCGGTGAACATGTGCTCGAACCCGCCTTCGGCCTGCCCGCAACCTGGGTAGATGAGAGCCTGCGCGAAGAGGCCACCTTCCGCGGCTACACCATCGTTGATCCGGCCACCGTCTTGACCACGCACCTGACCGAGATCCTCAAGGACAATATGACGGACCTTCTGTCCTATTCCGAAGTCCAGAAGCTGTTGAAGGACCTGCCGGGCGAGCAAAAGAAGCTCGTCGACGACCTGATCCCGAGCGTGGTTAGCGCAACCACTGTTCAGCGCGTTCTTCAGGCTCTGCTCAAGGAGCGGGTGTCGATCCGCGATCTGCCGACCATCCTTGAAGGCATTGGTGAAGCCGCACCGCACAATAGCTCGGTCGTTCTGCTGGTCGAACAGGTCCGGGCGCGTCTGGCCAAGCAGCTTTGCTGGCAGCACAAGGGCGATGATGGGGCCCTGCCGATCATTACCCTGTCGCCAGAGTGGGAACATGCCTTCGCCGACGCTCTGGTTGGTCCGGCCGATGACAAGCAACTGGCCTTGGCCCCGTCGAAGCTACAAGATTTCATCCGCCTAGTTCGGGAGAATTTTGAACGGGCAGCGATCAATGGTGACGCAGCCGTCCTGCTCACTGGCCCCACCATCCGGCCCTATGTTCGCTCCATTATTGAGCGGTTCCGGGGCCAGACCGTGGTCCTGTCACAAAATGAAGTCCATCACCGCGCTAGGTTGAAGTCTGTTGGCCAGATCTAGCGCCATCCTTAACGTTGCGGACGGCCTCTGTGCCTGATAGCGAAGAACCGGCGGAAAATGACCGCCAGATCCTGGACTGACCATGCGCGCGCCGATCACAACCAAGTCGACCAGTCTGAAATCGCTGATTTGGAATATGCTGACCTTCGAGAAGCTGCTGACCCGTGAGGTTGTGCATCTGATCTATTGGGCCGGTCTTGGATTGCTCGCTCTGATGGCCTTCGCCATTGTCGGCGGCGCAGTCGGTCTTGCCTTGCGCGATGGCACAATCGCTGGACTGCTGATTGCCTTGCCGGTGCTGGTCGGTGGATTTTTGGTGGTCGGTGCCCTGATCCTGCTCTGGCGCGCCGCTTGCGAATTCTATTTGGCCGTTTTCCGGATCAGCGACGATCTTCACGCCATGCGCCAAGCCAGCACCCCCGCCGATCAGGACTAATCTCTTAACCCGGTCCTTGACGGGGGCGCCGTAGCCCCAACTCATCGAGCGCCGCCGTCTCACGCTGCTGTTCCAGCTTGGCCGCCTTGACCTTTTGCGCTTCGGCCACGTGCTCATAGCGTTTGAGATCTTCAAAGGCGACACTCAGCGCATCGCGAGCGCCCGTCTCTTCGACCAGCAGGGCATCGATGGTGATTTGGATCTCAGCCTTGCGCATCCGCACCGCATGGGCGAAGCCAAGCTGCATAAAGCCTGCCTCGACATCGGCCTCAGCGTGACGGGCTTCGGCTTCAGATTCCGCTTCCAACATGACGATGCGCATTTCAGCATCGACCCGGCGCCCGACAATCTCAGCCAGCCGCTTTTGTAGGGTCTGCACCTCATAGTCCGAGATGCGGATCAAGGACTGGACCCAGCGGCTCATGCGCTATCCTGATTGAGGATGTCGGCGAGCGAGGAGAAGCACTCATCCAGCGAAGTCGCCTCGTCCTTATCCTGTCCCAAAAACTGTTCAAGCGCGGGATTCAGGCGGATGGCGCGGTCGATCTGAGGATCGGTGCCCATGCGATAGGCCCCGATACGGATCAACTCTTCCATATTGGAATAGGCCGACAGGGTTTGGCGGGCATTGGAGACAATTTCGCGCTCATAGGGCCGCTGACAGCCGGGCATGGTCCGCGAGATCGACTTCAAGACATTGATGGCAGGGAAGCGGCCGCGCTCGGCAATGGCCCGCTCCATAACGATGTGACCGTCCAAAATACCGCGCACCGCATCAGCGATGGGCTCATTGTGATCATCGCCATCGACCAGCACCGTAAAGAGGCCCGTGATCGGACCGCCTTCGGACCCATCCGGCCGCACGGGACCCGGTCCCGCCCGCTCAAGGAGCTTGGGCAATTCGGTAAAGACGGTCGGGGTATAGCCCTTGGTCGTCGGTGGCTCGCCTGCCGCCAGTCCGATCTCGCGCTGGGCCATGGCAAAGCGGGTGACGGAATCCATCAGGCACAGGACCTCTTGATCCTGATCGCGGAAGAACTCTGCCACGGCCATGGTCATATAGGCCGCTTGGCGACGCTTTAGAGCGGGCTCATCCGACGTCGCAACCACCACCACAGCGCGCGCGAGACCGGCTTCCCCGAGAGTCTCTTCGATAAATTCCCGCACCTCGCGGCCCCGTTCGCCGATCAGGCCGACCACGACCACATCGCAGGTTGCTTCTCTGGCCAGCATCGACAGGAGCACGGACTTGCCGACGCCCGAACCGGCAAAGACGCCAAGCCTCTGGCCCCGGCAGCAGGTGGTAAAGACGTTCATGGACCGAACGCCCAGGTCGAGCCGCTCTCCTACCCGGCCACGCGCATGGGCTGGCGGCGGTGCCGCACGCAAGGGATAGGGCACCTGGCCTTGAGGCAAGGGACCCTTGCCATCAATCGGCTCGCCAAAAGCATCAATGATCCGCCCGCGCCAGGCCAAGGTCGGGCGAATATTGGCTCCCTCGGAGAGGATGCGAATCTCAGCCCCCGGCGCGACGCCCTCGACCGGACCAAAGGGCATCAACAGCGCCCTCGCCTCACGAAAGCCGACCACTTCAGCGGCTAAAGGAACATCGCGAAGGCGGGTAATCTCAACCCGTGCGCCAACGGCCAGACGGGTGAGCCCGCCCTTGGCCTCAATCAGCAAACCATTGACCGCCGCCACGCGCCCAAAGACCACCAGCGGGTCTATGCGCTCGACAGCTGCCACAAGGTTGCGCACTTTATGGTCCTCTAAAATTTAACGACAAAAAAATTTTTTCGTCGGTTCGATTTTCTACCCTTGACCTTAAAGGGGAGTGAACACCAGCCCATCAGATATTAAAAGTCTGTGATTCCAATAAATAAAATGGTTAACGCAGCCCTTGCGCGGGCTTTGCAAATCACCCTAGAACCAAATGGTCGGTCAATCAAAGTTAACCAAGTGTAAGTGAATGGCAGGCAAATATGGTTAAGAGTTTACTGGGGGCGGATTTTATCATTCCGCGAAGCGAAGCCGCCTTTGGGCGGGGAGGGGTCGATGCGCGTACTGTTGATTGAGGACGACAGCGCGACAGCGCAGAGCATCGAATTGATGCTCAAGTCCGAGGGCTTCAACGTCTACACCACCGATTTGGGTGAAGAAGGCGTCGATCTGGGCAAGATTTATGATTACGACCTGATCCTGCTCGATCTGAACCTTCCCGATATGTCCGGCATGGACGTTCTGCGCACCCTTCGGGTCGCGAAGATCAACACGCCGATCATGATCCTGTCGGGCACCTCGGAGATCGATACTAAGGTCAAGACCTTCGGCAGCGGTGCCGACGACTATATGACCAAGCCCTTCCACAAGGATGAACTGGTCGCCCGCATCCATGCGGTGGTCCGTCGCTCCAAGGGCCACGCCCAATCGGTCATCCGTACCGGCGAAATTACGGTCAATCTGGACGCCAAGACCGTCGAGGTCTTCTCTCAGCGCGTTCACCTGACCGGCAAAGAATATCAGATGCTGGAACTGCTTTCCCTGCGCAAGGGCACGACCCTGACCAAGGAAATGTTCCTAAACCACCTCTATGGCGGCATGGACGAGCCAGAACTGAAGATCATCGATGTCTTCATCTGTAAGCTGCGCAAGAAGCTGGCCTCGGCAGCCAATGGCCAACACCATATCGAAACGGTCTGGGGCCGGGGCTATGTCCTGCGCGATCCCAACGAGATGCTCGAAGTCTCCGCCGCCTAAGGCCAGACCCCAGCATTACGGACCTCCAGAAGAACCCGCCTTCCCCAAGGCGGGTTTTTTATGGCTGTCTTGAGGGCAGGGCCCTGACGGCTTGTCCTTCCGGTTAGGCGGCGCCATCGCTGGTCCTCTCACTTTGACCAAAATCAATTTTGTCCGTGACAAGACGGCCAGAGTCGCCAAATATCCGGCCACCCGGTTTTAATCTTTGGTTAAGGCCTGCGGAGAGCGGCAGAGCGGCCCTAGGGGAGTTCAGTTCGGTCACCGATCCAAGCACCGCGCACCCGCGCAAGGAGGGACGATGATAGAATTCGATCCAAGACGGACCCCGGTGCGGCTAGCCCCTCGGCTCGTGGTCGGTGTGGCTGGCTTGGCGGCCCTCGCCTTGGCTTGGCAGCTCAGCGCCTTTGAAACCCGCAACGCTGCGGCCGTTCAACAGGCAACCGCGCAACTGAGCGAACTGCAGCACGAGGCCTTCACCCAGGCCGAAGCCCAACCCGGCTATAGCCGCCCCGAAAATATCCCGGTTGAGGTTCGCCGGGGCGAGACCTTCGAAGCCGCCGTTCGCCGCGCAGGCGTCAGCGACAGCGAAGCGCGCGAAGTGGTCAAGGCCATTGGCTCAACCTTCGACACGGTCAATATCAAGGCAGGCCTTGCCTTTGACGCCGCCATTGCTCGCCCGCGCGACCAACGCGGCCCCGTGCGGCTGGTCGGCCTCTCCATGCGCACTGGCCCCGCCTCAGCCTTGACCCTCTCGCGGACCTTCGATGGCGCGCTCAAGCTGCGCGAACTGGAAGAGAAACTGCGGTCTGAAACCACCGTCGCTCAGGGCCAGATGCAGGGCTCGCTCTATGAAAGCGCCACCCAGGCTGGGGCCACCCCTGCCCTCACCGCTCAGGTCGTCAAGCTGTTCGGCCACAAGCTGGATTTCAGTCGCGACATCCAACCGGGTGACAATTTCCGCATGGTCTTTGACCGCACCCTGACCGAAGCGGGCCGTACCGTCGAGACGGGCGAATTGCTCTATGCTGAGATCGAGGCCAATGGCGGCACCAACCGCTTCTATCGCTTCAAAGAAAACGCCAAGTCACCGACCCAATATTTCGATGAGAATGGCAAAAATATCAGAGGATTCCTGCTGCGCACGCCCGTCGATGGGGCCCGCATGACCTCGGGCTTTGGCGTCCGTCGCCATCCGATCCTGGGCTATAACCGGATGCACCAAGGCATAGACTTCGGCGCCGGTACGGGCACCCCCGTGATCGCCGCCGGCGACGGCGTGGTCAAAGAGGTGCGTTGGAACGGCGGCTATGGTCGTTGGGTCAAGATCCAGCATTCGGGCGGCTGGGCCACCGCCTATGCCCACCTGTCCCGCTGGTCGCCCAAACTGCGCCCGGGCTCACGCGTGCGTCAGGGCCAAGTCATTGCCTATGTCGGATCGACCGGCGCATCCACTGGCCCGCACCTGCACTACGAAGTGATGCGCAACGGGGCCAAGCTGAACCCCAAGGGCGCGAAGATCCCGCAAGGCTCGGCCCTCTCTGGTCGCAACCTCGCCGCCTTCCGCGCCGAAAAACATCGGATCGACCAGATGCTGTCGGGCAATGGCGCGCGCATTGCCTCGGTGAACCCATCCCAACCTGACAAAGAAAAGACCGGTCAGGGACGATGACCGGTCTTGGCTTCAAAGATCATCTTCAGGTCATCGGCTAGGGTCTAGCCCTCGTCCGTCGAACCCGATGGTTTCGCTGCTTCAGGGTTACGCGGTGGCCGACCACGCCGAGGCTTGGGCTTAACCTCTTCCAGCCCTTGGCCCGCAGGCTCAGGGGCTGTAGGGGCCGCTAAGGGCTCAGGACGCGCCTGCAGGAACGCAGGGGCATGGCTGGTGGATCCGTCCTGCGAGCGCAAGACGGGCGATGCCTCTTGCATCGGTGCCGGTTGGGTCAGAGGGGTCGCCTCTGGCTCAACGACCGCCAAGGGATCGGAAGGCCGCTCGCTATAGCGTTCGCGGTTTTCATAGCGCTCACGGCGATCATCACGATAGGGACGTTCTGGACGATCCCCTTGGACACGGTCCCCTTGGAACCGTTCGCCCTGCGGACGATCTTGCCGCTCAGGCCGGTCCTGACGCTCTGGGCGGTCCTGACGGTCCCCCTGAGGGCGGTCCCCTTGAGGCCGATCGCCTTGAGGACGGTCGCCCTGTTGGAAACGTTCGCCCTGCTGGCGCGGTTCGCGTTCGCGGTCGCGGCCAAAGTTGCGGTCACGATCCCGGCGAGGCTGGTCTTGGCGACCCTCTCCGCGTTGGTCCTGACGCATATCTTGACGCGGTTGCTCTTGACGCGGCTCTGGTCGCTGATCGGGGCGCTGGTCTTGACGCTGGTCTTGACGCTGGTCTGGGCGAGGTTGCTCGTCGCTGACCTCAGCCTCCTGCGTCTCTGCCGGATAGTCGCCGTTCTCATCTTCGAAATCGATGTCGAAGCCCGACGCAATCGAATCACGTCCGAGAATTTCAGCCGCCGTGCGGTGAGGCTGAACCGCCCTCAGGAGCCGGAAATAGTGCTCGGCATGTTGCAGGTAGTTTTCGGCCAGAACCCGGTCACCCGCTGACGACGCGTCACGGGCCAGTTGCTGGTACTTTTCGAAGACGTGCTGGGCATGGCCGCGAATCTTGACCCCATCAGGGCCATTGGATTCGAAGGCTCGGTTGGCGTTCTGCTGCGGCTTGCCACCGCCGCCAGTATTGCCACCGCCGGGCCGACCGCGGCCACGCTGCCGCTTCATTCCTTTGAAATCTCTCATATCTTGTCGGTGACCTGGTTCGCCGGGACGCCTGAACGGCCAAGAGGGACGTTATAAGGGGACCTTGGGCTGAAGCCTCTGTCGGGACTGGGGCTAACCCCGAATGTCCTGTTTGAAAACGTGGGTGGTTCCTTGTCCCCTATCCGTCGACAACGGCCTTCGCGATGAGCGAGGGTGACATTGGCGATGACCGAGTCTGTCGGAGGTCAGAGGCGATTGGGTTTGAACAACCGCTTTCTCCTAAACGCCGACTTATTGGGTGGAGACACTAATGCTCTAGCCAATAGTGACAGCTTTTCCAAGGATATTTTTTACGCCCGTAACAACACGGTCGCGATTGGAGAGGTCACGGACGGTACGGACCCGCTGCGCCCCAGCCTCGCGCATCAAGGCCTCCACCGATTTGGACTGATCATAGCCAATTTCGATGGCGAACCAGCCGTCGGGCTTCAAGACCCGCATGATCTCACCGGCCAGCAATCGGTAGACATTGAGCCCGTCTGCGCCGCCGTCTAGGGCCAGCATCGGCTCGTGGTCACGCACCTCTGGTTCCAAGGTCGCTATGACATCGGTAGCGATATAGGGCGGGTTCGACACCACAATGTCGTAGGCCTCGTCCTGTTGGCCCTCGGTCCAGTTGGCATGGGCAAAGGTCACCCGATGTTCCAGCAGGACCCGCGCCGCATTCTCGCGCGCCACCTCAAGGGCCGGAAGCGAAATATCGATGCCGATACCCTCTGCCAAGGGCAGCTCGTTGAGGATGGCGAGGATAATGGCCCCCGAACCCACGCCCAGATCAAGGATACGAACCTTCTTATCCATGGGTGAGGTCTTGACCACCAGATCAACAATGACCTCCGTGTCGGGACGCGGGGTCAGAACGTCCGGCGTGACCTTCAGCTCGAGGGTCCAAAAGCCCTTGCGGCCGATGATGTGACTGACCGGTTCCCGCGCTTCGCGGCGCGCTAGATAACCATCATAGGTCCTGATCTGCTCTGGGGTGAGAGGCCGGTAGGGATCGGTGACAATGTCGGTCCGGGTGGCACTGGCGGCGACCTCGAGCAGCAGACGCGCATCGATGACCGGGCTTTCAATCGAGGCGGCGGCAAGCCGATGGCGTGCGGCCGTCCAAGCTTGAACCAAGGTCAAACCTTCCGAAATATCAAAACCAGTCATAGGCAATGGGCACTCACTCTTAGGCGTTCAAAGACGAGACCTATCCAATAGGACATCATCTCCCAGCCGGATCATTCCACCTAGGGTAACAGATAGATAGACGCCGCAAAAGCGATGGCCATAGGCCTCGAACAGGGCCGAGACCAGATCAAGGTCCCGTTCGCCGGTCACAGGATCAACATGGGTCGCCGCGCAACGGACAATCGGCTTGGTGATCTTGGCCTCAGCCTCACCCATGGTCACAGTCTGGCCGACCTGATCCATTTCAGCCCAGGCGGGCCAGCCCTCGACATAGAGATTGGCCCGAAAGCGCAAGGGATCTATCGGCACGCCCATCCGCGCCTCAAGGTCTCGTACACTGGCCAGATTGATCACCGAGACATAGCCCGTCGGATCATCCATGAACCGGTGGCTCTGAGGTCCCTTCAGCAACCGTAAAGGCCCAGAAGCCTGATCACCGAGAAGCCGGGTCAGCCAGTCGCACAGGACGCTAGACCCTGCATCCGTGGCCAGATCGGCCAACAAGGGCTCCATGCCATCGGCTTCAACGGTCACATGACCGCTGGCCTCATCATAGGAAGTGCGGGCACGCGCGACCTCGGCGATCTTGGCCAGCACCGTGAACCGGGTCTTGGAG
The DNA here is from genome assembly GCA_947441065.1 of Caulobacteraceae bacterium. Lineage (GTDB taxonomy): Bacteria > Pseudomonadota > Alphaproteobacteria > Caulobacterales > Caulobacteraceae > CAISGS01. Next base: position 40,477 of record CANESI010000007.1, on the reverse strand, counting down.
ATGTAGGCCGGGGCTGTTGGATCAAAGCCGCTGGGACCATCCTCAATGGCAAACAACCGGTCACAAGGAAAATAGGCCCCGGCCGTCAGGTTCACCTGGTCCAGACGCTCTGGCGTAAAGCCCTTGATCGGGTGGCGATAGAGGCCCGTGACGATCCCGGCCATCGGTTCAGCCGTACTCATCTTCGAGCGAGGCAAGGCGCTCGGCCTGATCTTCGGCGATCAGGGCCTTGATCATCTCATCCAGTCCATCGCCCTCCAGCAGCTTGGGCAGGCTATAGAGGGTCAGGTTGATCCGGTGATCGGTCACCCGGCCTTGCGGGAAATTATAGGTCCGGATGCGCTCAGACCGGTCACCGCTGCCGACCTGGCTCTTACGGCTATCGGCGCGCGCATTGTCGAGGGCTGAGCGCTGCATATCATAGAGCCGCGCCTGCAAGACCTTCATGGCCCGCGCGCGGTTCTGGTGCTGTGATTTTTCAGAGCTGGTCACCACGACACCCGTGGGCAGGTGGGTGATGCGCACCGCCGAGTCGGTCTTGTTGACATGCTGACCGCCTGCGCCGCTGGAGCGATAGGTGTCGATGCGAATATCGGACTCGTTGATCTCGATCTCGACATCCTCGACCTCAGGCAGGACCGCGACCGTTGCCGCAGAGGTGTGGATACGCCCGCCCGCCTCGGTTTCTGGCACCCGCTGAACCCGGTGCACGCCGCTCTCAAATTTCATGCGCCCGAACACGCCGTCGCCATTGATCGAGGCGATGATTTCCTTAAAGCCGCCCGCATCGCCTTCGGAGATCGACTCCACCTCAACCCGCCAGCCCTGAAGCTGGGCATAGCGTTGATACATGCGGAAAAGGTCACCGGCGAACAGGGCCGCCTCATCGCCGCCGGTTCCGGCCCGCACTTCGAGAATGGCCGAGGCGTTCTCGTCCTTGTCCTTGGGGGCCAGCAGTAGGGCCACTTCGCGCTCTAGGACCGGCAGGCGTTCACTGAGCACCTGAAGCTCTTCCCGAGCCATGCTGGCCATGTCGGGATCGCCACTGCCGATCATCTCTTCCAGATCCGGCGCTTCGGCGCGGGCGCGGGCGAGCGTTTCTACCGCCTCCGCCACCGGACGCAGTTCGGCATGCTCCTTGGACAGGCGCACGATCTCGGCCCCATCGGAGGCCGCACCCATCCGGGCTTCGATCTCACGATAGCGGTCCAGAACAGCCTCTAGCTTGGCCTGAGGAAGATGCACGCACTCTCTCCAACTGCACCGCCAGACGGCGGGGGGATTGCTTTAGCCTAATCGGCGCGATTTGGCCAAGGGTGGGGCTAGGGTGAGGCTAGACTTGCGCCTTCAAGACCGCCGCGCGGGCCTCGACCAGTTCGACGATGTGGTCGATCATATGGTCATTGTCCATCTTGTGGTCTGGCTTTCCAGCCGTATAGACCATGCCCGCCCCCTTGCCGCCGCCGGTAAAGCCGATGTCGGTATAGAGGGCCTCGCCGGGGCCGTTAACAACACAGCCAATGATCGACAGGCTCATGGGGGTGGCAATATGGGCGAGACGCTCTTCAAGGGCCTCAACCGTCTTGATGACATTGAACCCCTGCCGCGCGCAGGAGGGGCAGGCAATGATATTGACGCCGCGATGGCGCAGGCCCAGCGACTTGAGAATATCAAAGCCGACCTTGACCTCCTCGACCGGATCAGCGGCCAAGGACACGCGGATCGTATCGCCAATCCCAGCCCAGAGCAGCGAGCCCAGCCCGATGGAAGACTTGACCGTGCCTGTACGCAGGGCCCCGGCCTCGGTCACGCCCAGATGGAGGGGGCAGTCGATAGCCTCGGACAACATCTGATAGGCCGCGACGGTCAAGAAGGCGTCGGAGGCTTTGACGCTGATCTTGAACTCGTGGAAATCATGGTCCTGAAGGATGCGCGCATGGTTCAGCGCGCTTTCGACCATCGCCTCGGGGCAGGGCTCGCCATAGCGTTCCAGAAGCTCGCGCTCCAGCGACCCGGCATTGACGCCAATGCGGATCGAGCAGCCATGGTCCTTGGCCGCTTGGACGACATCACGCACCCGGTCCGCCGAGCCGATATTGCCCGGATTGATCCTAAGGCACGCAGCCCCTGCCTTTGCCGCCTCAATGCCGCGCTTATAGTGGAAGTGGATATCAGCCACCAAGGGCACCTTGGCCGCCTTGGCGATGGTCTTGAAGGCCGCTGTCGATTCCACATCGGGACAGGAGACCCGGACAATGTCGGCCCCGGCCTCTTCCAACTGACGGATCTGATCAATGGTCGCGCCCGCGTCAGAGGTCAGGGTGTTGGTCATGGATTGAACGCTGATGGGCGCATCGCCCCCGACCTCGACCGAGCCAACGCGTATCTTGCGCGAGGGGCGTCGTTGAATCATCCGCCAAGGGCGGACATGGGCCAGCCCAGCAGCATCCGGGCCCTTATCGCTGTGATCGTGTGCGCTCATGATGGGCTATAACTAAGCCGTCTGATGGCAAAACCCAAGCCTATCCTCAGCGTCCGGGCCTTAATTGCCCAAAGAGGCCGCCGCCACATTGCCCAGCCGAGACAGAGGCGTCACGGCAGCCGGGAGTTTGCCCGTGAACTCGCCGTTCACATAGACATCAAAGGCGACGGGATCAGACACATCCAAGGTCAGACCCGCAACCATCGGGGCCCGATAGGCTTCGCCAGCGGCCAGTTGGCGCGCGAAATAGACCGAGCCGTCAGCGCCCTTGATAATGATCGACGAGCTTTTGCGCGCTTGGATCGTCACCACCGACTGCTGAGGTGCCGCGCCATAGACTGTGCCGTGCGGGTTAAAGGCCGCACGGACCGGAACCGTGGCCGCGGGTGCCAACGTTGTAACGCCCCCAGCCTTTTGTGCGGCAGCTAAAGCCTTGGCATTGGCTTGGGCAATATCCACCGACCCACCCGCTGCCGTAGCCTCCGCCAGACCTGGGGTAACATAGGCCGTTGGAAGGGTGGATTCGGCAGGAGCCGGAAGGGGCTCGCCAAGGCTGACAACCGGTTGCCCCAGAAGATGTTGATCACTGACCGGCAGACCCGAAGCCGCCATGGCCAGATCGGGCACGGTCGGCGCAGGCACGGAGGGTTCCTTCAGCGCGCGCTGGGTAACATTCCAAATCAAGACAGCGCTGAACACCACAAGGGCGACACTGGCGATCAACCGAGCGCGAGGATCCGACTGAGGCTGCAGACCTGATGGCGCACGAAGGGGGCCGGTCTCGTCTGGAACTTCGCGGCGGAACCGCTCAATCACGTGCGTCTCATCCAAACCCAAGGCCTGCGCATAGGCGCGCACATAGCCCATGGCGAAGGGACGGGACGGGAGTTCGTCAAACCGCATGCCTTCAATCGATACCAGATAGACCCGGCGCACCCGCGTCATCTCTGCGACCTGAACCGCTGTCAGACCTTGAAATTCACGCGCCGCGCGCAGGCCATCACCGAGGGTGGGGGCAAGATCAAAGTCAGCCATTGTGAAACTGGTGCGGAGGGGCGAAGCGGCGGGATCAAGGGAAGCATCATCGCTAGGCACCGAAGCGGGCTCACCACCCGTCAGGCTACCGAACCGCGATGAAGACGGGCCACTATCCAATGCCATTATCCGCCAATGCCCCGAATTGATGGGGCAAGATCGCGCCTAAAGCACCCTCACCCTCATCAAGATTTGATTAGATCAAATCTGTGACGGTATTATCATGCTAAATATTACAAATCAATGACTTAAATAGATACTGATAGCTTCCGAGCTAGGGTCTCTATTTCGTTTCGAACCGACCCGGCGGCCCCCTTTAAAAGGTTGAGTACCCCCCGGCGCGCCGCCTCACGGTCGCAGGACAGCACCATCCGCTTGACCGGACCAATGCCCGATGGCGGCATGGACAGGCGATCATAACCCAAGGCCAGCAAGGCAAAGGCCTCTAGGGGCCGCCCCGCCATCTCGCCGCAGACTGAGACGGGCGTTCCGCTCTCATGGCACGCATCATAGATCGCCTTCATCACCCGAAGGGCGGGCGGCGACAGGGGATCATAACGGTCGGCCACCCGAGGATTGCCCCGGTCGGCGGCGAACAGATATTGCATCAGATCGTTGGTGCCGACCGAGACAAAATCGGTCAGAGGCAGCAGCGCATCCAGATGCCAGATTAGGGCTGGAGCCTCGATCATGGCCCCGACACGCAAGAGGCCGGGGGCTGTGCGCCCTCGCCGCTCAGCCCACGCGATCTCGTGATCGACCAGAGCGCGGGCAGCACGGAATTCCTCAACGCTGGCGACCAGCGGGAACATGATCCGCAGTTCGCGGCCTCGCGAGGCGGCAATCAAGGCCCGCAGTTGAAGACGCAGCAAGGCGGGGCGGTCCAGACCCATGCGGATGGCGCGCCAACCGAGGGCTGGATTGTCTTCGCGCTCTGCCTCCAGATAGGGCAGCACCTTATCACCGCCCAGATCGAGGGTCCGGAAGGTCACGGGTCGCCCTTCGGCCGCATCCAAAACCCGATCATAGAGCACGGTCTGGGCATCAAGACGCGGCAGCTCTTCGGCGACCATGAACTGAAATTCCGTGCGGAACAGGCCGATACCCTCCGCGCCCGTATCGTTCAAAATATCCAGATCAACGGCCAGACCGGCATTCATCAAGAGGGTGATCTTAGCCCCGTCGCGGGTGATGGCCGGCGTGTCACGCAGACGCGCAAACTCGGCCCGTCTCTGCGCCCGAACCTCCATCCGCGCGCCCACAGCCTCAATGACATCAGCGCGGGGACGCAGATAGGCCTCGCCGGACTCGCCATCAACAATGACCGGATCGCCTTCGGACACCCGATCTCGCAGGCCCGATAGACGACCAACGCAGGGTATATCCAAGGCCCGTGCGACGATGGCCGCGTGGCTGGCCGATGAGCCCTCCTCCAGCAACAGACCCTTGAGCTTGGTGCGGTCATATTCGAGCAGATCGGCGGGACCGAGGTTACGCGCAATCAAGATGGCGTTTTCAGGCAGGATCCGAACAGCCGCCCCGTCGCCTGACAGGTGACGCAGCAGGCGGTCATTGAGATCTTCAAGATCATGCAACCGTTCGCGCAGATAAGGATCACGCGCTTGGCCTAGACGAGCTCGGTGCTCAGACCGCACCCGCTCCACAGCTGCTTCTGCCGTCAAACCAGACCGGACCGCCTCTTCGAGAGACCGGTTCCAGCCCCGGTCGTGGGCAAACATGCGGTAGGTTTCGAGCACGTCATAGGAGGCGCCGACCAGACCATGGCCGTCGAGCATGCCATCCAATTGAAGCTGCAGGGCCTCGATGGCCGTTTGCAGGCGAAGCGTTTCTGCTGGTGTGTCCTCGGAAAGCAGGTCCGAAGTCATCACCGCCGCCTCATGCAGGACCGCGCGCCCATAGGCCAGACCATCGGCAAACTTCGCGCCCTTCAGCCGTTCGGGCTTGTGGGGGGCCAGTTCGACATTCTTCAGTTCGGCCTCATTGAACAGTTCGCCGCCCGCGACCATCTCGGCCAGCACCATGGCGATGATCTGAAGGTCCTCGACCTCCTCCTCGGCATAGGTCCGTTCGGTCCGGTTCTGGACGACCAGAACGCCGATGGTGCGACCACCGCGCAGCAGCGGCACACCCAAAAAGGCGTGGAACGGATCTTCGCCCGTCTCTGGGCGGTAGGAGAAGTTCGGATTGTTCGGCGCGTCCGACAGGTTCAGCGGACGGCCAAGACGCATGATCTCACCGACCAGACCTTCACCCGGCTTTAGGGTGGTATTGTGCACGGCGGAAGGGTTCAGGCCCTCGGTGGCGAACAGCTCCAGATCATTGGTCGAACGCCGCAGATAGATCGAGCAGACCTCGGCCACCATCGACTGAGCAATGATCCGCACGACCATATTCAGGCGTGCCTGCGCAGGACCGCCACTGGCCATCGCTTCGCGAATCTGGCGCAGAAGACTGCGCGGACCCCGTATGGCTAGACCCGGCGTGGGCATGCTGATCGATGGTTCCCTGACTTGTACCTTTAGCGACGGTGCCTTTTAGACAATTTGGACGAAGGCTTGATGACCAAGCAAGCGGATCGGCCAATTGGGCCGACCTTCTGTAAGCATTGTCTAGAATAAAGCAGGCTCATGCACAAAAAGACAACGCGGCGATGCCGAACGCTGGCTCCTAAGCACGAGACTGTGATGGGCGAAGGGCCCTAAAGTTGGTCCAGTCCGTAGGCGGCATGGAGCGCGCGTACGGCAAGTTCGGTATAGGCCGCATCGATCAGAACGCTGATCTTGATCTCCGAGGTCGAGATGACCTGGATATTGACGCCCTTTTCGGCCAGTGCCCCGAACATGGTCTTGGCCACGCCCGCATGGCTACGCATGCCGACGCCGATCACGGACACCTTGGCCACATCTTCGTTCAGCGCCACATCTTCAAAGCCAATATCGGCCTGAGCCGCGCGCATGATCTCGATCGTGCGGCCCGCATCGCGTTTGCCGACGGTAAATTCCATATTGGCGGCATCGGTCGTACGTGCCCGCGACTGGACGATCATGTCGACATTGACGTTGGCATCGGCCAGACGTGAAAAGATCTTCGACGACACGCCCGGATGGTCGGGCAGACCAAACAGGGTGATCTTGGCTTCGTCGCGGCTATAGGCGACCCCGCTGACGATACGCTTTTCCACGATCTCCTCCTCGTCACAAACAATGGTGCCTTGGCCGGGGGCTTCCCCAGGCTCAACAAAGCTAGACAAAACCCGCAAGGGCACTTTTTTGGCCATGGCCAGTTCAACCGAGCGGGTCTGCAGGACCTTGGCGCCCAGCGAGGCCATTTCCAGCATCTCTTCATAGCTGATCTTAGCCAGACGCCGCGCCTTCTTCTCGATGCGCGGGTCGGTCGTATAGACGCCGTCGACGTCGGTATAGATATCGCAGGCCCCGCCAATGGCGGCGGCGATGGCCACGGCGCTCGTGTCCGAGCCGCCGCGCCCGAGCGTGGCGATACGGCCATCACGGGTCACGCCTTGGAAACCGGCAATGACGGCCACTTCACCGGCGGCAAAGGCCGCTTCGAGATTGGCCGGAGGAATCTCATCGATCCGCGCGCGGCCATGGGCGTCATCGGTCAGGAGTGGCACTTGCCAGCCCATCCACGAGCGCGCCTTGAGGCCCATATGGCGAAGGGTCATGGATAGCAGACCCGCCGTCACCTGTTCGCCCGAGGCCACAACCACATCATAATCATCATCCGAAGGGGCCAGCCCTTCAGCCGCTGTGCCGGCACCATCGGTCCAGGCGACAAGCTGGTTGGTTTGACCGGCCATAGCCGACACCACCACCGCAACCTGATGGCCCGCCGCCACTTCCGCCGCCACAAGTCGGCCCACCCGCGCGATCCGTTCCAGATCAGCGACAGAGGTCCCACCAAATTTCATCACCAGACGCGACACGTTCGGCTCGCCTTTCCTTCGTGGTTACACTTGCCAGATGGGCCCAAGCCCTCCATTTCCAACAAGAGGCGTCGCGTTCTAGCGGCGCAATGGCCTCACGGCAATGCAGGACGGTGTTTTTGATGCAAACCCCAAGCACTGACCAGGCGCAAGGATGGAGCGTCGATCCGCAAGAGGTCGAACGTTTTTCACGAATTGCGGCCGAATGGTGGGACCCAAAGGGTAAATTCGCCCCTTTGCACCGCTTCAATCCGGTACGTCTGTCCTTCATCCGCGATCAGGCTCTGCAGCGGTTTGGGCGGGACAGTTCGGCGCGCCAGCCCTTCACCGGCCTTAAGCTGCTGGATATTGGCTGCGGCGGGGGACTGCTGTCTGAACCGATGAGCCGTCTGGGTTTCGACGTCACCGCCGTTGACGCGTCAGAGCGCAATATCAAGACCGCCTCTGCCCATGCCTCTGAACAGGGCCTCGATATCCAGTTTCGCTGCTCGACTGCCGAAACCTTGCTCGAAGAGGGCGCTGGTCCCTTTGACCTGATCTTGAATATGGAGGTCATCGAGCATGTGGCCGATCCGGGTGCCTATCTGCGCGCCTGTTCCCAGCTGCTCGCTCCCGGCGGCCTTATGATCGTGGCGACCATGAACCGGACGCTCAAGGCTCTGGCTCTGGCCAAGATCGGCGCGGAGTATATTCTGCGCTGGCTGCCTGCTGGAACCCATGACTGGAACAAGTTCCTCAAGCCCGAAGAGCTTCAGGCCTTTTTGTCCAGCGAACCGGTTCAGATCGAAGGTCCGTTCGGGGTCAGCTTTAATCCCCTCACCGGCAAGTGGGTGCGCTCTGGTGATAGCGATGTGAACTATATGATGACGGTCCTGAAACCGGCCCTCGTCTAGACCAGCTTGTCGACAAACAGGGCGGTGCTGTTGGGCGGTGCCGCAACCGCAGCCCCATAGGCCGTGGCCTTGGTCTGATTGTCTTTCAAGGCCTTCAAGAAGGCGTCGAGCGCATCCTTCAAAGGAGAGCTTGCGCTGGTGTCGGACGCGGTCGTCTCATCTGCAGCAGCCGGTGGTGGAGGCGGAGGAGGACGCCGACCGGCTGCCCCCGGCCCTTCTGTTCCGCCCGCGCGGTCAGCCTTGGGGCCCTTGTCACTATCGCGACCTTCGTCAGCGCCCATTCCGCCACCATTGGGCCCGCCACCATTGGGCCCGCCCTTGGCCGCAACCTTGGTAAAGAAGTCCGAAAGGAGCGTGGCCTGATCTTGGCTAATGGTTCCCGCATCGACCTGCTGGGACAGAAGATCTTGCACCTTTTGGCGATTATCCGCGCCTCTGGGCGGCGGCGGTGGGGCGACACCGTCTACCGACAGCCCGGGCGTCGTTTGCCGAGCGACCTGCGCGGTCTGCAGGGTCGGCACGACCGGTAGATATTGCATCATGGTCGAACTGGTCGCGGCGATCGACATCACCATCTCCTCGGTGGCAAGCGCCCCCCGGCTCTTACTTTAGCCAGAGCTTAACAGTGAGGCTTGAATGGGTTCCTAAATTTTATGGTTAATAAAAGGTTAATGATACTTGATATTTATTATCAACTTGGCTTCAAGTTAAGGCGTTGGATTAGGCGTTTTCGTCCAGAACCATAGGCTCATTAGACGCGATCGACCGTGACAGGGCCGACGCCCCATAGATCGCGGTCTTTTCCTGCGCCTCCTTCAGGTTCTTAACAAAAAGGGCCAAGGCCTCGTTCAATACCGGGTCAGGCTTGAGGGCCGCGCGAGAGCGTGAGGCTCTGGTTTTCTTGCGCCGGACCGTCCCCGTTTCGGTGCCGGTGCCGGTGACAGCGCCCTCTTCCTCGCCACCCTCTTCCTCCGCCTCGAGACCCTTACGGATCATTTCAGCGCTGGACAGTTCTTTCGGGCCGCCGCCCATCTGGGTCTGGGTGGCGAGGCTGGCAAAGAAGGTCGATAGGGCGTTGGCCTGTTTCTGATTTAAGCTTCCGGCCTGAATCTGATTGGCCAGCATCGACTCCATGCGGGCTAGGTTCTCAGTGCGCGATAGCGGCGGCTGGCGCTGGCTGTTGTTGGCGTCAATCGACAGGGCTGGGCGCACCGGCAGCGGTGCCACCACCGGCATATAGGCGGGACCCGCCGTCCCCACTGCATTGATCGACATGACCCTGTCCTTTGAGAAAAGGAACCTGAAGCAACTCTATATCAAAATATTAGAAGACAAAGCGTTAATGACGGGGCCTAAAACAGAGTAGATCACCCTGTCTGAATAGCTAATAAAGACCCATTCGCTTGGTTTTGCCGTTAGTTGAGCTTCTGTTTTTCAACGGGCTTTGGAGGCATGGGCAAAACCGGTACGCCATCCTCTACCAAGTCCTTGACCTGTTTGGGCGAGGCCTGCCCATAGATGCCCCTCTGTTCAGACCGGCCCTCGTGGATCGCGCGCGCCTCGGAGGCGAAGGTGTCACCCACATCGTCAAAGTGGGTCTCGACATGGTCGCGAACCGCTTCCATCGCCTGTGTGACCATGGCGTGATGCTCAGCGGTCGAACTCAGATCACTCTTCTTGGCCCCGACCACCGCAGGCGCCATAATCGCCTTGCGCACATCGGTTGAGCCGCAGACCGGACAGCCGATCAGGCCCCGCTCCGATTGGTCGTCAAAATCAGCCGAGGCACCGAACCAGCCTTCAAACTCATGATCCAAGGCGCAGGCGAGACTATAGCGGATCATAGATCAGGCCCGCTAAAGGCGCGGTCATGGATCAAGGCGGGAATGGCCGAGCGGGCCTTGGCGATCTCGGTCAGATCCAGCACGGCGCTGACCACGCAGGGCTCATCATGATCGACGCTGGCAACGACCTCGCCCCAAGGCGCGATGATAATCGAGTGCCCCCAGGTGGCACGGCCATCTTCGTGGGTGCCGCCCTGGGCCGGAGCTAGGAGAAAGCTGCCCGTCTCAATGGCTCTGGCGCGCAGCAAGATCTCCCAATGGGCCGCACCGGTCGGCCGGGTAAAGGCCGCAGGCACGCTGATCAGGCCTGCACCGGCCTTGGCCAAGGCGCGGTAGAGATAAGAAAACCGCATGTCGTAACAGATGGTTAGACCCATCTTCACATCGGGCAGTGCCACCACCGTCGCAGCCTCTCCGGGGGTATAGGCCGAAGATTCCCGATGGCGCTCGCCCGTGGGCAGATCAACATCGAACATGTGGATCTTGTCATAGGAAGCGACAATCTTTCCCTCGGGCGAGATCATCAGGCTACGGTTCGCGGCCAAGCCATCGGGGCGCAGAACCAAGGCCGATCCGATCAAGAGCCAAATCTTCAGTTCTGCCGCCAAGGCCACCAGACCTTGAACACAGACATCCTCCTGCGCCGGACGCAGGGCCGCGAACATGGCGTCGCGATTGCGTTGCAAGAGGTTGGTACCCTCTGGCGTCAGGACCAGCTGCGCGCCGTCGGCGGCCGCTTGCCGGATCAAGGGCGCAGCCTGAGCCAAGGCCGCGGCCTGGGTCGCGGGCGTGCGCATCTGGATCAGGGCGACGGCCAGCCTGCTCATGCGGCGAGCATCGCATCCAGCTTGCCGTCTCGCTCTAGGGCCATGATGTCATCACAGCCGCCGACATGCTTGTCGCCAATGAAGATCTGCGGAAAGGTCGAGCGACCCGAACGCTGCATCATCTCTTGGCGAAGGGCCGGGTCCATACCCGCTTCGACTTCCTGATAGCTGACGCCCTTTTGACGCAGAAGCCCGATCGCGCGGGTGCAATAGGGGCAGAAGGGCTTGGTATAGATGGTCACGGCGGTCATGACGGGCCTTTCGAGGTCTGATGCTTCCTATATAGGGTGATTTTCCACCGTGCGCACCCTTGCGACCACAGCAACATCGACCGCGCGGGCCCCGGCTCGCAATAGGGCCTTCGCGCAGGCCTCCGCCGTGGCACCGGTGGTCAAAACATCATCAATCAGCAAGATCCGCCGCCCCTTGATCTGGCGCTGGTGACCGGGCGGTACGACAAAGGCACCCGCGACATTGCGCCGTCGTCCAGAGCCAGACCGTCCCCCTTGGCTTGCCGTGGCACGGTGGCGCCTGAGACTGTCAGGCAGATAGACAAGGCCCGCTTGCCGCGCGAGAGGCCGAGCGATCTCGGCGGCCTGATTGTAGCGCCGCGACAGGAGCCGCAAGGGATGGAGCGGAACGGGCACCACCGCATCGGCATCAGCAATCAGGTCCCGCGCCGCGCGGCTAATCCATTGCTGAAACAGCTTGGCCAGATCGGGCCGGTCGGCATGTTTGAACCGTAAGATCAGATCGCGCGAGCCTTCGTCATAGAGACAGGCCGCCCGCGCCCGGGCAAAGGCGCGTGGCCTTGCCATACAGGCCGGGCAAAGGGCCCCAATGCCCTGATTGAACTCGAACGGAATACCACAGCCATCACAGACCGGATCATCGAGGAAACTCACCTTCAAAAAGGCGTCCGCCGCTAATCCCGGCCCCTGCGACGGCCTTTCGGCGAAATCTCGCGGGGGAAATAGCAAATCGAGTAGGGCGTGAAGCCTATGTCTCATTTCCGAACACCGCTTTGATGATATAGGCCTTGCACCATGAGCGCCCCTCCTCGCCTGTTCGACCGTTCCTTGCACCGCGCCCGACTGGACCGCGCCGCCTTGGATTTCGCCGCTGCCGATTTCCTCAAGGCCCGCGCGGCTGGCGATATGGTCGAGCGGATCGAGATCATCCTGCGTGATTTTCCGGTCTGTGTCGATCTGGGGTCGCGAAGTGGGATATTCTCGCAAATATTGTCAGCCAGCGATGCCCGTCCTCGCGTCGGCACCGTCATCGAGACTGATCTATCGGGGACCATGCTGGCAGGCCGCGACAGCCTACGCCTTCAGGTCGATGAGGAGGCCCTGCCCTTCGGCGTTGCCTCTTTGGATCTGGTGGTCTCGAGCCTCGCCTTGCACTGGGTCAATGACCTGCCCGGAACGCTCATTCAAATCCGCCGCGCGTTGAGGCCCGATGGCCTCTTTATGGCTGCGATCTTCGGGGGCCAGACCCTGACAGAGCTTCGCCAATGTCTGATCGAGGCAGAGTCGGAACTGAGCGGCGGCGCGGGCCTTCGCATTGCCCCCTTTGCCGACGCCTATGATGTGGCGGGCCTTTTACAACGCGCCGGGTTTGCCCTGCCCGTGGCCGATGTTGATCGGGTCACGGTGCGCTATGATCATCCCTTAAAGCTGATCCAAGATCTGCGGCGCATGGGCGAGACCAATGCCTTGGCGGACCGGCAGGGCAAACCCTTGACCCGTGCGGTGCTGGCCAGAGCCATGGGCCTCTATCAGGACCGGTTTAGCGATCCCGATGGCAAGGTGCGCGCGACTTTTGACATCTTGACCATGACCGGCTGGGCACCTCATCCCGATCAACAACAGCCCCTCAAGCCCGGATCGGCCAAGATGCGGCTTGCCGACGCCTTGGGAGCGATAGAACAGTCTGCGGGCGAAAAGCCTGGTGAGGAACCATCATGACCGAACTGTCCGTTCTCGACCTGTCGCCCTTGCTCGGTGCCATGACCGGCGCCGAAGCGGTGCGTGAAACCATCGCCATGGTCCAGATCGCCGAAAAGCTCGGCTTCAACCGGTTTTGGGTGGCGGAACATCACTCGATCCCCGCCTTTGGTGGCTCTGCCCCCGAAATCTTGATCGCCGCCATGACCCAGGTCACCAGCCGCATTCGATTGGGCTCTGGCGGCGTCATGTTGCCTAACCACTCCCCGCTTAAGATCGCCGAACAGTTCATGGTGCTGGAGGGTCTGGCCCCGGGGCGGATTGATCTGGGTGTCGGGCGGGCCTTGGGGGCGGACATGCGCACGGGTTCGGCCCTGCGGTCTGCCGGATCTGAGGCCTTCCCGCAATATTTCGCGCTGCTCAATGCTTGGCTGCTGGACTCATCGGGCAAGGAGCCCTTCCCAGAGCGCCATCCGGCCAGCGGTATCATTGCTCAGCCGCGCGGGCCGTCTCATCCGGATCTGTTCATCCTCTGCACGTCGGTAGACAGCGCGACCTTCGCCGGAAAGGCCGGGGTCGGCATGGTCTTTGCCGAGTTCATCGCCCAGACAGATGCGGCCCCCGCCATCGCCGCCTACCGCGCCGCCTTCACCCCCTCGCCGTTCCGAGACAAGCCTTGGGCCGGTGTGGGCACCTCTGCCTTTGCCGCCGATACGCCTGAAGAGGCCCAGAGGCTCGATGCACCTCGTCAGGTCTGGGCCTTGGCCTTTTTAGAGGGCCGCCAAACCAGCTTCCCCAGCCTCGAAGCGGCCCATGCCAAGCTGGCCGCCCTTGGCCCCGATCCTAGGCTGGCCGAGGTGTCGCGCCGCTCAATCGTCGGTGACGGTGCTCAAGTCCGCACCGCCCTCGCCGCCAAGGCCGCCCACACCGGCGCGGACGAACTGTTCATCATCAGCTACGGCCCCACCCGCGACGACCGCGCCCGGTCGTTGGCGTTGATTAAGGGCTGAGGGAGTGGATCAACCCCCTACCCCGGCTTCGCCGGTACTTCCCCCAGAGGGGGAAGATCTAAGCCCATAAACCCGTGTTCCCCGCAAAGGCGGGGACCCAGACCCTTTCACGCCAGCGGTAATCGACCCACCGGCCCACGCTTTTGTGGGAAATGCAGCGGTGGGGGCAGTGGATGACCCCCTCACCCAACCCTCTCCCCCTGAAGGGGGCGAGGGCTTTTCCGCTCGTTCTAGCCCTCTCCCTGTGGGAGAGGGTTGGGTGAGGGCCTTACTTGTTGTTCCTCACCGCCCTCCCCGCCTTCGCGGGGAACACGGCTTAGAGAGTGTGGCCCTGATTGCTACACCCCAGCCTTAGCCGCAGGACGGGCCATCATGGCGTCGTACCAGCGGTTCAGATGGGTCAGTTCGGAGGGAATGGTGAACTTGATCATCCGTGCAAAATCGATGGAGGTCGCGGCGACCACGTCGGCCATGGTCACGCGATCACCGGCGAGGAACTCGGTCTTGGCCAGTTGGCGGTCAAAGACCTTCATGGCACGGCCCGCTGCGGCCATATTGGTCTCAGCAATGGCCGGAATCTGGGTGTCGAGGGCGGCCAGCGCGGGATGGGTGTGGCGCACAGACAGCATCAGGGGCGTACCCAACAGGTTCTCGACGCGGCGGGTCCACATCTCGATGACGGCCACCTCCCGAGCATCCTTCCCCAGCATGTTAGGCTCTGGATAGACCGTCTCAAGATAGCGCGCGATGGCAACAGACTCGGTGATGGCGGTGCCATCGTCGAACTCGAGCGCCGGAACATTGGGCAGGCCGCACTTGGCCAGATATTCCGGCGTCTTGTGCTCACCCTTGAACACATCAACCATCACCACCTCAATGTCGGTGATGTTCTTCTCGGCCATGAGCCAGCGCACGCGGCGCGGGTTGGGGGCACGGAAACTGTCATAGAGCTTCATGGGATATCCTCGTTCTTCTCGTTAAAGGCCAAAAAGTTCGCGGGGCAGAAGCCCGACAATCGCAGCCGTCATGCAGGTGGCTAAGAACCCGGCCAAGAGGGCCTTCCATACCAGTCCAATAATCTCATTGCGCCGTTCAGGCATCAGGACGCCCATGCCTGAAACCGTAATGCCAACCGAGCCAATATTGGCAAAGCCGCACAGGGCATAGGTCATGATCATCCGGCTACGTTCGCTCATCTCACCCACGGGGATCTTGCCCAGATCGATGAAGGCGATGAACTCGGTCAGCATCAGCTTGACGCCCAGCAGATAGCCGCCCTTAGAGGCATCGGCCCATTCAATGCCCAAGGCCCAGGCCAAGGGCGCAAAGATCACCCCTAGCATCCGCTCGAGCGTCACCGGCTGGCCGTCCCAGAGGGGCAGGATGCTAAGCACATTATTGGCAATGGCCACCAGCGCCACAAAGACAATCAAGATCGCCGAGATGTTCAAGACCACCTGCAAGCCATCTGCCACGCCCTTGCTGATGGCATCGATGGAGCTGTCATAGAGCAGGTCCGATGAATAGTCGGCATAGGCCCCGCCCTCGCCGGGCCTTTCCGGGATCATGATCCGCGCCAGCAACACGCCTGCGGGGGCAGAAACGATTGAGGCGACGAGCACATGGGCCGCAGCATTGGGCAAGGTGGCCTTCAAGATCATCGCATAGGCGACCATGGTCGATCCGGCGACAGTGGCCAGCCCCACGACCATCATCATGAACATTTCCGACCGCGACAGCTTGTCCAGATAGCCCTTGATGATGATCGGGGTCTCGACCATGCCCAAAAAGATGTTGGCAGCGGTGGCTAGGGCCGACGCCCCGCCAAGCCCCATGGTCTTTTGAAACAGAAAGCCAAAGCCGCGAGTGATCCAACGCAGGATCTTCCAGTGCCAGAGCAGGGCCGACAGGGCCGAGATCACGAGGATCAGCGGCAGGACCTGAAAGGCAAAGACAAACAAGGATGACTCATTGGCCACCGAATAGGGCTGTGCGCCGCCGCCCAGATAGCCGAACACGAACTGCGTGCCCTGCGCCGTCGCCGATGCCAGACCGTCTACGGCCTCGTTGATCCCACTGACCACGGCACGCGCTTGCGGCACGCCAAACATCAGGGCCACCAAACCGATCTGAACCCCGATAGCCCCAATCGCCAAACGCCAAGGAAAGCGCTTTCGGTCCTCAGACAGGGCCCAGCAGAGCGCAAGCGTCAGACTGAGGCCCACAAGGCTCTGAGCGTTTTCCCACCGAAACATCGATTTCCCCCGGCGCGGCAGCGCCCCTGCGCCGGTCCGACCACGCCCTATCAACCATTGCACCGCCCCTTGGCGCAAGCCGAAGTCGACCTCGCCGTTGCATTTCCATCACGCCATCACCGGTCAAGGCCGCCACAGCCCTTTGTTACCTCGATTTAACTTGGATATGGCTCGCTATGCAGCGATCCTAGGGACACTCAGGAGCGTTTTTACCAATTGCTCCCGTTAAAGTAACCAACATTCCCCTGAAGGGTTCTCTATCCATGTCGCTGGCTCTCGCCACGCTGATCTATGAATGGCGCAGATATCTGGCTGCTGTCGTCGCCCTGGCCTTTTCCGGCCTGCTGGTGCTGGCCCAGGTCGGCATGTTCATGGGCATTGGCAAGGCCTTCACGGCCACCATTGACCGCTCCCCCGCCGAAATCATGATCCTCCCGAGCAAGGCCGAAAGCCTCATGAATACGGGCGGTCTGCCCCGCCGGGTCATGCCGCTCATGTATATGAACCCCGAAGTCATTCAGGTCGCAGACCTTGATGGCGACGGTGCCATGTGGGGCAATGTCGATCAGGACGGAACCGCCAAAAAGGGCGATAAGCGCACCCGCGAGTGGGTACAGATCATGTCCATTGATCCTCGTCCCGGTGCGGTCACCTTGCCGACGGACTATACGGATGCGACGCGGATCGCCCTGACCGAACCCTATGCCATCGCTCTGGACCAGTCCGCGCTCAAGCGCCTGAAGATTAAGCTGGGCGACAAGGCAACCCTCAATGGCAAGACGGTCAGGCTGAAGGCCATCTTGACCGGCTATCCCAACATGATGCAGCCGCAGGTCGTTATGTCCCGCGACACCTTGCGCCTGCTCGGTATGGCCAATGGCTCGCGTCGTGTTGGACCTTTGATGGTCAAGATCGCCAATCCTGAGAAGGCCGAAGAGGTCCGCGATCAGATGAATGCCATCGCCAACGGCCAGTTTCGCGCTTGGACGAGGGCCGAATTGGCCAAGGCCAATGAAGGCTCCATGATGAAGGAAAGCATTATCGGCATCATGCTGGGCTTCTCGCTATTTCTGGGCCTGCTGATCGGGGTGGGGATCACGTCTCAGACCCTGCGCGGTGCGATCTTGGCCAATATCAAGGAATTTGCGTCCTTGCGCGCGCTCGGCGTCTCGATGGGGTCCTTGCGCTGGATTGTCCTTGAATTGAGCTTTTGGGTCGGAGTGGCGGGCCTTGGAGCCACAGCCGTGCTGGTCACATTAATGGCCCTGTTGGCCGGTGCCGGCGGCGTGCCCATGGCCTTCACCCCCGGACTGGTGGGTATGACGGCCGTGTTCCTGCTGCTGATCGCCATGCTGTCTGGCCTGATGGCCCTCGGCATCCTTAAAAAGAGCCAACCTGCGGACCTACTGCGATGAGCCCGAACCCCCTCAACAGTCATGTCGGCACCAAGGCCATCGAGGCCAAGGGCTTAAGCAAGAGCTTCAAGACCGGTCGCAGCCATATCCAAGTGCTCAAATCCGTCGATTTTGACGCCCTGCACGGCGACCTGACCATGGTCATGGGGCCATCCGGTTCGGGCAAGTCGACCCTGATCGCGGCCCTGTCCGGCCTTCTGCGTCCCGATGAGGGGCAGGTGATGGCTATGGGCCAAGATCTCTGGTCACAGACCGACAGCCGCATCGATCGGTTCCGGCTTGATCATTGCGGCTTCATCTTCCAAGGCTTCAACCTGTTCGCGGCACTGACCGCCATTAAACAGGTCACAACCGTTCTGAAATATAAGGGCTTTAGTCCTGCGGAGGCCCAGGCTATCGCGGCCCAAGCCCTGACCGAAGTGGGTCTGGCCGAGCGCCTTAATCAACACCCCTCGGAGCTATCGGGCGGGGAAAAGCAGCGCGTGGCGATTGCCCGGGCGCTCGCCAAACAGCCTCAACTTCTGTTCGCCGACGAACCGACCTCGGCCCTCGACGGCGAGAACGGTCAGGTGGTTATTCGCCTGCTGCAAAGGGCTGCCAAGGTCCATGGAGCTGCGGTCATCTGCGTGACCCACGATCCGCGCCTTGAGGCCTATGCCGACCGCGTCATCCATATTGAAGACGGCCGCATCCTTGATGATGTCCGCCGCACACCGGCGTCGCCTATCGACGCCTCTACCGCCTTTGCTGGAGCCTAGATCCTGATGCTGAGTCTTGTCCGTCGTCCTGTCTTTTGGCTCATCGTTCTGGGGGTTGTGGCCCTAGGCTCCACAGGCCTGTTCGTGAGTAATCAGGCCAAGACCAAGAAGGCCGCCGCCGTCGCTGCCGCCGCCAAGGCGCCTGAAAGCCCCTTTGCGGCCATCGCCAATGGCAAGGCCGACGTCGAGGGTGGCATCATTGCGGTTGCAGCCCGCCGAGGCGGCATCATCCGCGAGGTTCTCGTCCAAGAGGGCGATAATGTCGTCAAGGATCAGGTCCTCGCCCGTCAGGAAAATGATGAGGCGCGTCTGGCCGCTGACCGTGCCCGCGCTGAAGTCGCTCAAGCCCGCGCCCAGATCAACGCCATGGAGGTGCAACTGTCCGCAGCCCGTCGTGAGCTGGACCGCCTTTCCGCGCTGGCCGGGTCTAACTTTGTCGCCGCGCAAAAAATCGATCAGGCTCGGGACGCCGTACGCATAGCGGAGGCCAATCTGGGCGCGCAAAAGGCGATGGTCGGGACCGTGATGGCGCGCAAGAACGAGGCTGACTATAATCTCGAAATGACCATCATCAGGGCCCCTGCCGATGGCCGGATCGTTCGGCGCTATGCCAATCCAGGCTCAGGCGCATCGACCTTGAACGTCTCGAACCTGTTTGACCTTGAGCCTAACAATGCCCGCATCGTGCGCGCTGAGATCGCCGAAAGCGCCCTGCCCGCCGTGGCCATCGGTCAAGCGGTGGAAATCTCGCCCGAAGCCGACGACACCAAGATCTATGTCGGCAAGGTCCTTCGCCGAGCGGCCGTCTTTGGTGCGCGCAGGCTGCAGTCGGACGACCCATCTGAACGGACTGATGAGCGCGTGGTCGAGGCGGTGGTGTCGGCTGACGGCATTCCCCTGCTGATCGGCCAGCGGGTTCTCGTCAAGTTCATGAAGGCAGGACACGTGGCCGGAGAGCGCCGCGCGGTGGCCAAACCGGCCGATGGCAAGGGCAATAAGAGCGATCAGTAACCGCGTTACACTGTCCAAACGCGCATGGTCTCTTGACGTCAAAGCGACAGCGCACCACTACTCCGCGCCAGTTTAACGCATTTGAACCCTTTGGAGATGCACATGTCTGACATCCGTTTCGACGGCAAGGTTGCCATTGTCACTGGCGCGGGCGGCGGCCTTGGCCGTCAACACGCTCTTGAGCTTGCCCGTCGCGGCGCCAAGGTCGTGGTCAATGACCTCGGTGGTTCCATGGATGGCTCGGGCGGCAACAGCGCCGCTGCTGAGGCCGTTGTGGCTGAAATCAAGGCCGCTGGCGGTGAAGCTATCGCCAATGGTGCCTCGGTCACCGACGATGCGGGCGTCGCCAATCTGGTCAAGCAGACCATGGATGCCTATGGCCGCATCGACATCCTGATCGCCAATGCCGGTATCTTGCGCGACAAGTCCTTCTCGAAGATGGAACTGTCCGACTTCGAAGCGGTCATGCAGGTCCATGTTTGGGGCACCTACAAGCCCATCAAGGCCGTCTGGGAAATTATGAAGGCCCAGAACTATGGCCGTATCGTTGTCACGACCTCGTCTTCGGGCATGTATGGCAACTTCGGTCAGGCCAACTATGGCGCGGCCAAGATGGCGGTGCTGGGCCTGATGAACACCCTCAAGATCGAGGGTCAGAAGAACAATATCCGCGTCAACGCCATCTCACCCGTCGCGGCCACCCGCATGACCGAAGGCCTGATGCCGCCAGAAGTGCTGGAAAAGCTGAAGCCCGAATATGTCACGCCCGGCGTGGTCTATCTGGTCAGCGAAGACGCCCCAACTGGCGCGATCCTGACCGCTGGCGCCGGAGCCTTCGCCCTGTCGCGCATCTTTGAAACCGAAGGCGTCTATCTGGCTGAAGGCGGCCTGTCCGTCGAAGAGGTCGCGGCCAACTGGGAAAAGATCAACGACACGGACGGCCAGAAGGCCTATTTCGCCGGCGGCGAACAGGGTCAAAAGTTCTTCCGCAAAATGGCCGGTGGCTAAGATTTTTCTAAATTAGTCCTGAAGCGCCCTCATCTACGGATGGGGGCGTTTTTCGTTTGGGTTGAAGGTGGACTTCCTCGTGCTTCGACAGGCTCAGCATGAGGAAGACGAATAGGTCAAAGCCTTCCCATTCATCCTCATCCTGAGCCTTTCGAAGGACGAGGATGTTTCAAAACAAGGCCCCCTTCGGCCCTTCGGGCCACTTCCCCCAGAGGGGGAAGATCAACGACAGCGAAATCTTCCCCCTCTGGGGGAAGTACCCGCGCAGCGGGGGTAGGGGGTTAATCCACAATGCGCATCGTCGGCGCGGGCCGCTCGTCCGCCCCAGCCTCAAGACCCGCCGCCACCGCCACAGCAATATCCATAAAGGCACGCCCCGCAGGGCTGTCCGCCTGATCGATCACAAAGGGCTTGCCATCGTCGCAGGCTTGGCGAAGGGCGATATCGATGGGAACCTCGCCCAAGAACGGCGCGCCTAGGGTCTCGGCGGTTTCACGCGCACCGCCTCGGCCAAAGATTTCAATCGCGGCACCGGTCGAAGGGTCCGTGAAATAGGCCATATTCTCGACCACGCCCAAGATCGGCACGTGGGTCTTTTCGAACATCGAGATCCCCCGGCGCACATCGATCAGGGCCACGGCCTGAGGGGTTGAGACCACCACCGCGCCACTGACCGCGACCTTCTGGGCCAAGGTCAGCTGGATATCACCCGTCCCCGGCGGCATATCGATAACCAGCACATCGAGCGGCTCGGCCTCACTGCCCCACGCCACATCATTGAGCATCTGGTTCAGCGCTGACGACGCCATGGGCCCGCGCCAGATCATCGGCGCGGCCTCATCGACCATCAGGCCGATGGACATGGCCTTAATGCCAAAGACGCTGATGGGCTGCAGCTTACCGCCCGCCCCCACCACCGGCTCATCGGTCAGACCCAACATGCGTGGGATCGAGGGACCATAGACATCGGCATCGAGCAGCCCAACCTTCAACCCCAGACGCGCCAGAGCACAGGCCAGGTTAACCGAGACCGCAGACTTACCCACCCCGCCCTTACCGCTGGCCACGGCCAAGACATGGCGAACATGGGCAGGCTTCATGGCTCCGGTCGGGCGGCTCGGTGCATTTTGCGAGACGGCTTGCGGCGATAGGGTTGCACCCTTTCGGACCCGAATATTGCCCGGTGCGAGGCTCGGCTCTGCGCTGGCGGTCAGGACCACCTGAGCGCGCTCAACTCCCGGCAAGGCGGCCAACATCGATTCGGCCTCTCCACGGACGGCCTCATAGAGCGGCACATCGGCAGGCGCGACCTCAAGCATAAACCCGGCGCGACCCCTTGAAGCAACCAAACCCTGAACCAATCCCGCGTCCACCAGGCCCCGTCCGGACCTCGGATCGACAATTTGATTCAATTTTGACAAGATAATCTGACGTTCTGTATCGGACATTGGGATTTGAGACTTGCACTGTGAGGGTCGGGAACTCATATCCGAACTTACGCGCCAGTTTACAAGGCTCGCGAACCCCTTAGCCCATCCGCATGGTTTGCGGGACATTGAGAGACGACGCGATTCATGGCCTGGAACGATAATTCCAACAACGGATCTAACCCCGGCCCGTGGGGGTCTCCCCCGCCTGGCGAGGGTGGTAAAGGCGGTCCGCCGCGCGGCCCTGGCGGCGGCGGTCCACGTCGTCCTCCCCCGCCCCCACCTGGCGGCGGCGACATTGACGCGATGATCCGTCAGTTGATTGCCGGCTTGAATAAGCGCTTTGGCGGCGGCAAGGGCGGCGGCCAAGGGCTCACCCCTTCAGCTGCGGCGGCCATCGCGGGCGTCGCCTTCGGCGCCTGGGCCCTGTCTGGCATCTATGTGGTTCAGCCCAACGAACAGGCCGTGGTTACGACCTTCGGGGCCTATTCGCGCTCGGACAGCCCGGGCCTGCGCTATCACCTTCCCACGCCCATCGAGCGGGTTGAGAAGGTCAAGGTCACCGACCTGAACCGCGTTGATATTGGCGGCGCGACCGGCAGCGAAATCCCTGAGGAAAGCCTGATGCTGACCGGCGATGAGAACATCGTCGATCTGGCCTTCAGTGTGCAGTGGCGCGTCTCGGATGCCGCCAAATATCTCTTTAACGTCAAGGACCCGGACGAGGCGGTCAAGGCCGTAGCCGAAAGCGCCATGCGCGAAGTGATCGGCAAGACCAAGCTCCAAGCCGTCCTGACCAACGGACGCGGCCAGGTTCAGATCGAAGCGGCTGAGCTGATGCAAAAGATGCTGGATCGCTACGGTACCGGGGTCTTTGTCGACGCCGTCCAGATCCGCAACGCCAATCCGCCCAAGGATGTCATCGATTCCTTCCGGGCCGTGGCCACCGCCGGACAGGACGCCCAGTCTCTGGTCAACGAAGCCAATACCTATCGCAACCGCGTGATCAACGAAGCCAAGGGCGACGCCTCGCGCATCGTCCAGTCCAGCCAAGGCTATCGCGAACAGATCGTTCGTGAAGCTCAGGGTGAGGCCTCACGCTTCAACCAGATCTATGGCGAATATAAACGCGCCCCGGCCGTAACGCGCCAGCGGCTCTATCTGGAAACTATGGAACGGGTCTTGGCCAAGTCTAACAAGGTCTTGGTCGATGGTAAGAACACCAACGCCCCGATCATCCTGCCCCCAGACGTCTTCCGTGCACGCGGTGCCAGCGCTCAGGCCCCTTCGGCCCCCTCCGCCCCCGCAGCCCAGTCGTCCAACGCGCCGCAATTGCCGGTTCCCGTCGCCGGAGCGAACCCATGAACCAGAACCGCCTCTATGCCAATATCGCCATCTTAGTTGTGGCGCTCGTGGTCATTGCCAACACCCTGTTCGTCGTCGATCAGCGTGAGCAGGCCATTGTCGTGCGCTTTGGTGAACCGGTCCGCGTGATCAATGCCACTCTCGGCGAAAACGACGCAGGCCTGAAGATCAAGGCGCCGTTCCTCGAGAACGTGATCCTGCTCGATAAGCGCAACCAGACCCTAGAAGCCGAGCAAGAAGAGGTCATCGCCTCGGATCAGGAGCGTCTGGTCGTCGACAGCTTCATCCGCTACCGGATCAGCAATCCGCTGCAGTACTATCGCACCTTGCGGGACGAGCGTACGGCGGCGGACCGGATCGAGCGGTTGGTCAATTCCAGCCTGAGACAGGTTCTGGGTTCGGCCACCTCCAGCGACATCATTTCGGGCAAGCGCTCGGCCTTGATGCAAAAGACCTTGGTGGATGTGTCGCGCCGGGCCGAGGCTTCGCGTCTGGGGATCGAGATCATCGATCTGCGGATCAAGCGCGCCGACCTGCCCGCTGCCAACCAGACCGCCGTCTTCCGCCGCATGCAGACCTCGCGTCAGCAGGAGGCGGCTCAGATCCGAGCCGTCGGTGAACAGGGCAAGCGTGAAATCATCGCTGGCGCCGACAAGGAAGTGGCCATCACCCTGGCCACCGCCACCGAAGAGGCTGAACGGACCCGAGGTGAGGGCGATGCCAAGCGTGCGGCGATCTTCGCCTCCAGCTTTGGCCGCGATCCAAGCTTTGCCAACTTCTATCGCACCATGAAGGCCTATGAGGCCGCTTTGGGTCAGGGCGACACCACCATGGTCCTGTCCCCCGACAGCGCCTTCTTCCGCTACTTCGATAAGGGACCGGGGGCGAAATAATCCCCTACCCCGGCTTCGCCGGTACTTCTCCCAGGGGGGGAAGATCTTGGGACGGTAAATCTTCCCCCTTTGGGGGAAGTGGCCCGAAGGGCCGTAGGGGGCCTTGTTTTCTGTCTCCCGCTTTCCCCGCGAAGGCGGGGACCCAGACCTTTTCACCGAGGCCGGTGGGGCATCCCCCTCACCCAACCCTCTCCCCCAAGGGGGCGAGGGCTAAGAACGATCAAGCCCTCTCCCTGAGGGAGAGGGTAGGGTGAGGGCCTTGTTTTCTATTGTAAAATAACCCCCTACCCCGGCTTCGCCGGTACTTCCCCCAAAGGGGGAAGATCTTAGGTGCGCAAATCTTCCCCCTTTGGGGGAAGTGGCCCGAAGGGCCGAAGGGGGCCTTGTTTTTCTTCCGTTGTCCTCGCGAAGGAGGGGACACCACAGGGGGCTCCTTTAGAACCCCGCCCCAACCCGGCCCAACTGCCGGCGCAAGTCCTTCAGCCTTTGATCAATCTCGGCCATGGTGCGATTGAGCGCACCATCATCATCGCGCCAGACCTGCACCACGCGGCCCCAGACCGCCGTCATGGCCGTGCGCCGCGCTATGCCCTTCAGCCCGCCCGTATCGATCCCAGCGGTCTCTAGAAGCGCCTTAGAGGTCGTGATCAGGCGAGGCGCCATCGCCGCTGGGCCCTCTTCTTGGGAAATAGCAATGAGGGCGTGGCGGTGCGGTTCCATGGCCTCGATCCGCGCCATCACCGCTTCAAAGAGGCGATCATGGACCTCGCCCGGTTCCGCTGCGGTTACGAGCGCGGCCCGATCAAACCGGCGAGACAGATGATCCATCACCGCCCCCTTGCCATTGGCGGCAGCATAGAGTTCGGCAAAGCCAAGCTCAGCCTTAGAGGCAATATCCAAGAGGCTGATCTGCGACCATGGACGATCGGCTGCTAGCGCAAGGGCCGCATCAGCGGCACGGTCAAGGATGGAGGGCTCAAGCTGGGTCATAGACTACAGATGGACCGCGATGGCCGGGGCGGCAAGGGGTGGCTAACCCGCCAATTCCCGTGACCGCTTCACAGCCGCCGCAACGGCGCGGGCGAGAAGGTCGCCAAGGCCGCCTTCACCCATCAGGACCTCTAAAGCCGCTTGGGTGGTGCCGCCCGGAGAGGTGACTTGCCTGCGCAGTTCGGCGGGGTCCTCTTGGCTGGCCTCAAGCAAAGCCGCAGCGCCGATGATGGTGGCGCGGGCCAATGTCCGTGAGGCCTCCACCGTCAGGCCGTGGGCCGGACCGGTGGCTTCTAGCGCCTCAATGAAGGCATAGAGATAGGCTGGCGCAGAGCCCGACAGGCCCACGACCGAGTCCATCAGGGCCTCGTCATCCACATCCACCGTTACCGCCACAGGATCGAACAGGGCGTGGGCAACGCTCATAGCCTGCGGGTCCGGCGCAAAGATCGAGGCCACGCCCTTGGCCACGGCCACTGCCGTGGTGGGCATGAGTCTCGCTACCCGGCGACCTGCGAAGGCGGCGCTGATATCGGCGGACCTAACGCCCGCCGCGATGGATACAATGATGCAGTCAGAAGCCAGATGGTCAACAATCTGGGCCGCCGCCTCGCGCCACATCTGCGGCTTAACGGCCAAAAGCAGCACCTTGGCCTCAGCCAGCACGCTATCTGCTGGATTGAGACGGGCCCCGGCCTTGGCTGCCGCCTCAGCCTCCTTTGACGGATAGGGGTCACGGATGATCAGGTCGGACGGCGCGAAGGCCCCCATGAGGCTCCAGCCCTCAATCAGAGCGCCGCCCATGCGGCCAGCGCCCAGCATTAAAATGGGAGTCATGATCAAATCCGCCTTAGACCGAAAATTCAGGCTGTGCCGACCGTCTCGAACATGCAGGCCGACACGGCCTCTGCGGGAGACTTGTCACCATTGAACAGGAAGTCAAAGGCCGGATAGAATCGGTCCGCCGCCTCGACCGCTGCATCGATCATCGATGCGGCTTGGGCCAAGGTTGGACGCTCGCCATGGGGCAAGGATAGGGCGTGGCGGAAGACCACCTCTCCCTCATCAGCCCAGACCTCGAAATGGCCGAGCCAAACCCGCTGATTGATCAGGGACAGGAGCTCATAGGCCTTGGCTCGCTGATCCTTGGCCGCGCGCAAATCCACCGAAAGGCAAAGCTGCAGACAATCGGCCTCAGCGCGCCAAGCGAACCAAAGTTCATAGTCCTTCCAGTCCCCGGCCAGCGAAAAGGCGAGATCGCCCTCATCGGTGCGGTCAAAGGTCAGGTTTTCAGCCGCCAGAACATGTTCGACCACGTCCAACGGGTCTAAACCGATGTCCAAATCTTCGTCGGCGTAAGGGGTGTCCATAACAAGACGGTCCTAAAAGGCGCGGTCGATGCGGATGGCGTGACCGGGAATCGCCTCATGCAAAAAAGAGTTTAAGCTGCTTTCGGGCTCGGGTCACAAGCCGGTTCACGCAGCAGGCGAAGATTAGGTTGTGGACGAATCGTCCAGCTTGCCCTTGAGGGCCTCGATCTCCTGCCGCAGGGACAGAAGTTCCGCCTTTAGGGCATCCAGTTCATCGCGGCGCACCAGATCCATTTCGGCAACGAAACGGTCAGCTTGAGCGCGGACTGCGGTTTTGGCTTCCTCGCCAGCGGCCTGCGCCAGGCCCATGGCCGTGGTGGTCAGCTTGGCGAACTCATCGAGGAAAGGATTTTGGCTGTGCATAGGCTCTCTATAGCCAAAATCTTTAGGATTTGGAAAGGATATGCGACAGCGATTTTTACAGTCCCCCTCCCCCGTCTGGTCGGAGCCTGCTAAAGCAGATTTGACGCAGCCAAAGGACAGCTTTCGTGCAGTTTCCAGACTTCGATCCGGTTCTCATCCAACTGGGCCCTATCGCTATCCGCTGGTACGGCCTCGCCTATGTGGCGGGTATCTTGCTGGGCTGGCGCTATATGGTTGGCCTGACCCGCAAGCCCGCCCTGTGGGGCGGCGCTGAGCCAACCGCCACGTCCCTTCAGATCGATGACCTCATCCTTTGGATCACCTTTGGGGTTATTGTCGGGGGGCGGCTGGGTTCAGCGGTCTTTTATGACGCTCACCGCATGGTGTCGGACCCCCTGGAGGTCTTCAAGATCTGGCAGGGCGGCATGTCTTTCCACGGCGGCTTTATCGGGGTCTGTGTCGCGGTCGCGCTCTTTGCCAGACATTGTAAGATCGACCTGCTCAGATTGGGCGATCTGGTTGCCGCCGCTACGCCCTTTGGCCTGCTGTTTGGCCGGATTGCAAACTTCATCAATGGCGAGCTCTGGGGCCGCCCCACCGATGTGCCTTGGGCGATCATCTTTCCCGCTGCTGGTCCAGAGCCGCGCCATCCGAGCCAGCTCTATGAGGCAGCACTAGAGGGTATCTTGCTGTTCATCATCCTGCGCTTCGCAACCCATCGTTTAGGCTGGCTGCAAAGAAGCGGCGGGGTCGCGGGGCTCTTTATGCTCGGCTATGGCCTGATCCGTTTCAGCCTCGAGACCGTGCGCGAGCCCGATATCGGCATGCCCGATTTCCCGTTCGGCCTGACCATGGGCATGATCCTCTCGGCCCCAATGATCCTGATCGGCGCTTGGCTGGTTTGGCGCGCGCAAAAGCCCCCCGTCGCACAATGAGCCTAAAGGCCCGTCTTCAGGCCCAGATCAGCGCCTTTGGCCCGATCAGCGTGGCCCAATATATGGGCCTATGCCTGCATGACCCAAAGGATGGCTATTACGCGGCCCATCCTAAGCTGGGCGCAGAGGGGGATTTTCTCACCGCCCCTCTGACGTCACAGATGTTCGGCGAGTTGCTGGGCCTGTGGACCATCGCCGTTTGGGAAAGCCTAGGTCGCCCTAAACAGCTCAGCCTGATCGAGATCGGGCCGGGGGATGGCACACTGATGAGCGATCTTCTGCGCGCAGCCCGGCTGGCACCGCAGATGGTCGAAGGTCTAGAGGTCACACTGGTCGAAACCAGCGCGCCCCTGACCCTCATCCAACAACAAAAACTGGCGGGTGCGCCCATCCGTTGGGTCACGAGGCTGGACGAGGTGACCGGTGATGGCCCTGTGATCCTCATCGCCAATGAGGTTCTGGACTGTCTGCCCGCCCGGCAATTCATCCGCACCGCCACGGGCTGGGCCGAACGCATGGTGGGGCTAACCGACGAGGGCGACCTGACCTTTGGTCTCTCACCGCGACCGGTCGAGGGGCTGTTTCCAGCGGCCCCGCAAGGTGCGGTGCTCGAGCTATCGGCGGCGCAAGAGGCTATGGGCGCTGAAATCGCCGCCCTGATCGCAAGGCGCGGCGGTGCGGGCCTGCTGATCGACTATGGCCGCGACACCGAAGGGTTCGGCGATACGCTGCAGGCCCTCCGTAGCCACCAAAAATACGGCCCATTGGACCATCCGGGACTGGATGACCTGACCATCCATGCTGATTTCCCCGCCGTCTTGAAGGCGGCTCAGGCGCAAGGGGTCGAGGTTGCCATCACCTCCCAAAGTGCCTTTTTGCAACGGCTGGGCATCGTCACGCGGGCCGAAAGTCTGGCCAAGGCCCGGCCGGACCAGAGCGCCATTATCGAGCGCCAGCTTGAACGGCTGATTGCGCCAGACCAGATGGGGGACCTGTTCAAGGTCGCGGGCCTATGGTCCAAAGACCTGCCCCAGCCGCCCGGATTTTCGACCGATCCAGAGGATCCATGATGAGCCCGCTTCCCGTCCTGACCCACCCCAAGCTTTCGGCCCTCAAGGGTATCAAGCACGCCTTCTTCACCCGTCAGGGCGGCGTCTCGACCGGGGTCTATGACAGTCTCAATGTCGGGCGGGGCTCTCGCGATGAGCCAGCCGATGTGCGCGAAAACCGCCGCCGTGCTGCGGCTCATTTTGGCACCGACACCGACCATCTGCTGACCGGCTATCAGATCCACTCCACCATCGTCCTGTCAGCAGAGGATCAGACCGGTGAGGTCCGACTTGAGGGAGATGGGGTCGTGGCCTCACAGCCTGGCCTGGTCTGCGGCGCCTTGGCTGCCGACTGCGCGCCAATCCTTTTGGCCGATGCTGAAGCACGGGTGGTCTGCGCCGCCCATGCCGGATGGAAGGGTGCCCTATCGGGGATGGCAGAGGCCGCCGTCGCGGCGATGGTGGCCAGAGGGGCCAAGGCGGAGAGCATTGTCGCTGTGGTCGGTCCCTGCATCGGTCCAAACTCCTATGAGGTTGGCCCCGAGTTCTTTGAACGGTTTAAAACCGAACGCCCTGGATCAAGCTGCTTTTTCCGCCCTGCGGCGGAGGCGGGCAAGCACATGTTCGACCTTCCGGGCTTTGTGCTGGAGCGTTTGCGCGGCGCGGGCGTCCAAGCGCCTGAATGGATCGGCAAGGATACGCTGGCCGAGCCCGATCTCTTCTTCTCGAATCGCCGGGCTTTTCATCAGAAGGATGACGATTATGGCCGCCTGCTCTCGGCCATAATGCTCACGGCGGACTGACCAAAGGTTGCAGTAGCCATAAAGATTGCCCACAAGACCGTGAATTGAGCAGATCAGACTTGCCGGTCGGCGGCGGACTGATAGAAGCCGGTCAATCGGGGTCTAGGGGTGCACTCAAGATGAAACTGCTTGCTGGCAATTCAAACCGTACGCTGGCCAAGGCCATCGCTGAATATCTCGACATGCCCTTGACCCGCGCCCAAGTGCGCCGCTTCGCCGATAATGAGGTCTTCGTCACCATCGACGAAAATGTTCGCGGCGAGGATGTCTTTGTCATCCAATCGACCAGCTATCCGGCCAATGACAATCTGATGGAGCTGTTGATCTGTATCGACGCCCTGTCGCGCGCCTCGGCCCGGCGGATCACAGCGGTCATGCCCTATTTCGGCTATGCGCGTCAGGATCGAAAGACCGGTGGCCGCACGCCCATCTCGGCCAAGCTGGTCGCCAATCTGGTCACCCGCGCTGGAGCGCATCGGGTCCTGACCATGGACCTGCACGCTGGACAGATCCAAGGCTTCTTCGACATTCCCACCGACAATCTGGTCGCCACCCCGGTTCTGGCCCTCGACATTCGCGATCACTGTCGCGATTGCAGCGACCTGATGATCGTGTCGCCCGATGTTGGCGGCGTGGTTCGCGCCCGCTCATTGGCCAAGCGCCTCAATGCTGACCTAGCCATCGTCGATAAGCGCCGCTCGGGTCCGGGCGAGAGCGAAGTGATGAACATCATCGGTGATGTCTCTGGCCGCCGCTGCATCCTGTTCGATGACATTGTCGATTCCGGCGGCACCCTGTGCAACGCGGCAGCGGCCCTGATTGAAAATGGCGCAACCGAAGTGTCGGCCTACATCACGCACGGCGTTCTGTCGGGGGCCGCCGTGGACCGGGTCAATGCGTCGGTCCTGACTGAACTGGTGGTCACCGATTCTATCGAGGCCGCCGACAATGTGCTGCAAAGCCCCAAGATCCGGGTCGTCGGCTCCGCCCCTCTGATCGGCGAGGCCATTCGCCGGATCGCCAACGAGGAATCGGTGTCAAAACTGTTCGATTAGGACCGGCTCGGACCCTTCCTCACACGGTGTGAACCAACCATTTGCGTTCATGCGGCCTGAACCGTTGCATGGACGCCCTGAAGCGTGTATCTACCGCCACCTTATTTGTCCGACCTACGCCGCGCGGTCACAGTGCGGCGGTTTCGTTTGAGAGCATGGCCATGGCCGAGATCGTCCTGAATGTTGAACTGCGTGAGCGCACTGGTACCGGTGGCGCGCGTGAAACCCGCCGTGCAGGTCATGTACCGGGCGTCGTCTATGGCGGCGGTGCTGAGCCTTTGGCCATTTCGGTCAAGAGCAACGAATTCCGCAAGGCCCTATTGTCCGGCAAGCTGGCTGGCCAACAGGTCACCCTGTCCCACGGCGGCAAGACCCAGAAGGTCGTCGCTAAGGAAATCCAATTCCACCCTGTCAGCGATGAGCCGGTCCACTTCGACCTGCTGCGCGTCAGCTAATCAAAGCGACCTTCGATCCGCTTCGCTGAGCCGCTAAAGTCTGGCGCTCGCGACAGCCTGATCTGAAACGCTGAGACCCTAATACTGCAGGGCGTGCCTTAACGGGCGCGCCCTGTATCTATATTCAGGCCCCTATTGGCCCCTGCTGGCCCATTGAGAATGGACGCCCCATGTTGATCTTGGCTGGTCTGGGCAATCCTGGACCGAAATATGAGCGCAATCGCCACAATATCGGCTTTCTGTGCGTCGATGAGATCGCCAGCCGCTGGCGCTTTGGCCCTTGGCGCACCAAGTTTCAGAGCGAGGTCTGTGAGGGCAATATCCAGACCCCCGCAGGCGAGGTTCGCGCCCTGCTGATGAAACCCCAGACCTATATGAACGAAAGTGGCCGAGCGATCTTGGCCGCCGCCAAATTCTATAAGGCCCCGCTCGATCAGGTCGTGGTGTTCCATGATGAGATGGATCTGGCCCCCGGACGGTTTCGCATGAAGACCGGCGGCGGGGCGGCGGGTCACAATGGCCTTCGCTCAATCATCGGCCAGATGGGTCCCAACTTTCGCCGAGCGCGCATGGGGGTGGGCCATCCGGGCGATAAGGATATGGTTCTGGGCTGGGTTCTGTCCGATTTTAACAAGGTCGATGGGCCATGGGTTGAAACCCTATGCCGGGCCTGCGCGGACGCCGCCCCCCTGCTGGCGGCCACTGAGGACGAGAAATATCAGACCGAAGTCATGCGGCTGGCCCCCTCGCCCAAGGCCGATCCGCGCAAGGCAGGCCTGAGTGAAGGCACCAAACCGGCCAACTGATTAGCCCTGAACCGAGCGCAACATTTGCGCCTTGGCCTCGGCTCGGCCATAAGGGCCTTCGACGCGTCGTTCATAGCGGCGCACCCCTGTTTTCATCTTTTGATCCGAGGACTCGATGGCGCTCAAAGTCGCAATCGTCGGCCTGCCCAATGTTGGCAAGTCCACCCTATTTAACGCCCTGACCCAGACGGCTCAGGCTCAGGCGGCCAACTATCCGTTCTGCACGATCGAGCCCAATGTCGGCGACGTGGCCGTGCCAGAGCCTCGCCTAGACAAGCTGGTGGCCATTGCAGGCTCTAAAGAGATCATTCCCGCCCGGATCAACTTTGTTGACGTGGCAGGCCTCGTGCGCGGTGCCTCAAAGGGTGAAGGGCTAGGCAATCAATTCCTCGCCAATATCCGCGACTGTGACGCCGTCGCCTTCGTCTCGCGCTGCTTCATCGATGATGACATCACCCATGTGGAAGGCCGCATCGATCCCCTTTCTGACCTCGAGATCATCGAAACCGAGCTGATGCTCGCCGATCTCGAGAGCCTCGAGAAGCGCATCGTCAATCTCGAAAAGCGCGCCAAGGGCGGCGATAAGGAAAGCATCAATACCCTGCGTCTGGCCAACCTCGCTCTCGACCAACTGAACGAAGGTCGCCCCGCCCGCGCCGCCAAGATCGAGGCTGACGACGAGAAGGCCTGGCACATGCTGCAACTCCTGACCTCCTTGCCCGCCCTCTATGTCTGCAATGTCGAAGAAAACAGCGCCGATCAGGGCAATAGCCTGTCCAATCTGGTCGCTGAGCGGGCGGCGAAGGACAATGCCAAGTCCGTGGTCATCTCCGCCAAGATCGAAAGCGAAATTGCCCTACTCGACGCCGATGAGCGCGCCGAGTTCCTCGAAACGCTCGGCCTTGTCGAGCCTGGCCTCAATCGCCTGATCCGCGAGGCCTACAGTCTCTTGGGTCTGCAGACCTATTTCACGGTCGGCCCCAAGGAGGCCCGCGCCTGGACCATCCACGTCGGTGATACGGCCCCGCAAGCGGCTGGTGTCATCCATACCGACTTCGAAAAGGGCTTCATCCGCGCCGAAACCATCGCCTTTGACGACTATGTCCGCCTCAATGGCGAACAGGGTGCCAAGGAAGCTGGCCGCATGCGTCTGGAAGGCAAGGAATACCGGGTCCAGGACGGCGACGTCCTGCATTTTAGATTTACGAGCTAAAGGATTTAGGGGGTGGGTATTCCACTCTCTTTCCGCCGTATTCCCCGCGCGGGCGGGGAATACGGAAGATAAGAAAACAAGGCCCTCACCCAACCCTCTCCCTCAGGGAGAGGGCTTATCGGTTCTAGCCCTCGCCCCCTTGGGGGAGAGGGTGGGGTGAGGGGGTCATCCCCTGCCCTATCCATTGATCAAAACAAGGCCCCCACGGCCCTTCGGGCCACTTCCCCCAGAGTGGGAAGATTTACCGTCCCAAGATCTTCCCCCTCTGGGGGAAGTACCGGCGCAGCCGGGGTAGGGGGTTAGGCCACCAGTGCCTGCAGCGCCTCATCCGGCTCAGCACCCTCGACGTGGATGGCGTGCCACACCGCATAGAACAGCAAGGGCCAACGGCTTGAGGCGTGGGTATCGTCGGTGAAGACGGCGCGGACGGCGCTCTGATCACAGACCTGCGCCACACCAGCGCTGGCGGCAATCCGTGGCCCCAGATCGGCAGCGCGCGGCGCAATCCAAGCGGCGACGGGAACCGTAAAGCCCTTCTTCTTGGCAAAGGGCTCGGCCGCAGGACAATGACGCACCAGCCATTGGCGCAGGATCCACTTGCCCATACGTCCCCGCACCTTGAGACGGTCTGGCAGATGAAAGGCGAAGGCCGCTACAGCCGGGTCGAGGAACGGCGTGCGCCCCTCTAAGCCATTGGCCATCAAACAGCGGTCGAGCTTGAGCAACAGGTCATTGGGCAGCCAAGTGGCAATATCGCCATATTGCGCCCCTTGCAGCGGGGTTAGCCTCTTGGGGGCCTTTGCCGCTTGCCGCCAGCGGGCGAGAGCCCCCGCCCCGCCATCCTTGAGGAAGGGGGCCAAAACCTGCGGTTCTGCCGCCCGCCCACCGAGCCATCTTGGCCTCAGGGCGCGGCGGTAGCGGCCATAGCCGCCAAACAGCTCATCACCCCCCTCGCCTGTCAGAACCACCGTCAGATCGTCTCTGGCGGCCTCAGCGAGCCTAAAGGTGGGCAATGTGGCATAGTCGGTGGTCGGATCATCCAACGCCCAAGCCACCTTGGGCAGGAGCCGCCAGAAGTCCTCTTCGGCAAAGGCCACCTCGTGCCAATCCAGATTGAGAGCCCGCGCTACGCGTTCGGCCTGCCCGCGCTCGTCCTTGGCACTCCAATCTTCGCCCTTGGGCGGCGTGAAGCCACAGGTGAAGGCGGTGACAGGGCGGGCATTGAGACGGCTCATCAGGGTGGCGATGGTCGCAGAATCCACACCGCCCGACAGGAACAGGCCATAGGGCACGTCTGAACGTTGATGGACCCGAACACTATCCTCAAGCACTTCATCCAGAGCCTTGAGCACCCCGGCCTCGTCAGTCGGCGCAGCACGATTGCGCGGCGGGATGGCCGGACGAACGCGCAGGGGCGATAACTCACCCTCGATGATTTCAGCGACCACGCCGGGGGCGAGGCGGTGAATCTGCTCAAAGACCGACCCGGTGCCGAGGCTATAGTTCAGACTTAAAAGCTCCTCGATCCGTTCCGGCACGATCTGGCGCGGCTCGCCAAGGCGCAGGGCGCGCGGCTCAGAGGCAAAGGCGAAGGTGCCGTCCTGCTGCGTCCAATAGAGCGGCTTGATGCCAAAAGGGTCGCGCACCAGCCAGCGCCGGTCGGCCCTATCGATCAGGCAGAGGGCATACATGCCGCGCAGCCGATCGAACGCCGCCTCCCCCTCTAGGCCATAGAGGCTCAGAAGGGGTTCGAAATCTGATCCCGTGGTCAGACTGCCCGATAGGCCATGGTCTGCTGTCAGCTCGATATAGTTATAGATCTCGCCATTGCCGATCACCGTGGAGCCTTGGCCATGCAAAGGCTGCCAGCCGCCCTCTAGGTCGATGATCGATAGGCGCGCATGGGCAAGGTCCCAGCCCTTGCCCTGCTCGATACGAATACCGTCAGGGCCGCGATGGGCGAGCGTTGCGGCCATGGCCTTGATCACCGAGCCATCGGTGGCGGCAGGTCCAAACCATCCGGCTATGGCGCACATGGCCGGTCTCCATAGTGCGCGAACAGGGCCTGCCATTGGGCAACGACGGCGGCCTTGGAAAACTCACCGTCCATGCGGATCAAACCCTGCTGAACCATCTGATCCCGAAGCGCGGGCTCCGCCAGCACGCGGCGGGCAGCGGCGGCTAGGGCCGGGGCGTCATCGATGGGGACCAGCAATCCGTCTTGCCCGGGCGTGATCAACTGCGAGGGACCTTGGCTGGCCGCCGCGATCACAGGCAAGCTGTTGGCCCAGCACTGAATGACCACATTGCCCAAGGGCTCAAACCGAGAGGGGAAAAGGCAGGCATCCGCGGTCCGATAGAGGGCGGCAGCATCATTTCGCCAGCCCAAGAACCGCACGCGCTCTGAGACGCCGAGCGACTGTGCTAGGGCCTTAAGCTCGGCCTCCAGCGGCCCGGTGCCCGCGATCCACAGATAGGCCTCTGGGATCAAGGCCAAGGCCTGTAAGCTAATATCATGGGCCTTGACCTCGTGCAGGCGGCCCATCGACAATAGCAGGGGCACATCAGCAGGCGTATCCAGCGCGGCGCGGTCAACCATTTCAAGCGATCCGGCCTCGGCGAAGTTGGGGATATAGTGGACCCGATCTTGCGGCCAGCCTTGGGCGAGAACCCAGGCAGCGATGTCAGGGGTGTTGGCCACCAAGGCGTCAAAGCCGCGATAATATTTCAAGTCGTAATAGCCGCCCAACCGGCCAATCCGTGCCCATGGCCCCTGCGGCGCGTGGCTGGCGGCGCGGTTCATCCATGCCAAGAGAACCTTGGCCTCAGAGACCCGGGCCACCTGCCGGATCTTACCCTTGGTGAAGAGATCCAGTTGGCTGCCAAAGCGGGCAATGGTGGTTGGAATATGAGCGTCCTGAAGGGCGGACTGGCGTACCGCATGGGCTCGGATCACCGCGACCTGATCGGTTCTCGCGGCGGCCAAGGCCCTTGTCAGGTCCGTGAAATAGGTCTCTGCGCCCCCGTCGACGGCGGAACCCAAAAGTTGCAGCACGCTCATGGGAGGGGACCCTAACCCTATCCGCCCCGCGACCCAAGCGGCCTGCGCGGTCTGATCATCAATTTCCCGCAAAAGACTTGATCAGGAACATGAAACGGGCGCTTGAAGCGGATCGGACTTGCCCCTATAAGCCATCCCTCGCTCGGCAATGCCTTTGGCTGGGTAGCTCAGATGGTTAGAGCGGTGGATTCATAACCCACAGGTCGGCGGTTCGATCCCGCCTCCAGCTACCAAAGGCATGCTGCGGCGATTTCTTTAGGAAATTCAGCTGTTTTGACGGTTGCGACTAGGCAACCGCGCTGGCGGTTGACTGCGCTATGCGGGTGGTTGAGGCGAAGGCGGCCCGGATAGCATTGCGCAAAATGTCGGATTTGATCGGCTTATCGACCACATCGCACATCCCAATGGACAGATATCGCCGAACATCATCGGGGTCCGCATTGGCGGTCAGGGCAATGATCGGAAGATCACGAGCAGCGCCCGGCAAGGCGCGGATCGCTAAGGTCGCCTCGACACCATCCATGCGCGGCATTTTTATATCCATCAAGGCCACATCAAAACGGCCCGTGGCGGCATAGTCCACCGCCTCAACCCCATCTTCGACGGCCTCAGAGGTGCAACCGAACATCTCGCAGAGGGCCTCCGCAACCATGCGGTTGGTGGCATTATCATCGACCACCAGAACATGGGCTCGGATGGCTCCGTCACGGCCGTCGGTGCGAGGCTCAGCCGATTGAGCCGGGCTAAAGGCTAGCTCTGGGACCAGAAGATCAAAGGCGATGCTGGAGCCTGACCCAACATTGCTCTCAGCCCGGATATTGCCATGCATGACGCCAATGATGCGATTGCAAAGCGCCAGCCCGACACTTTCCAAGAAGGAGCCGCCGGCCCGGTCGGGCATGGGCTCAAAGATGCGCGCCAGGCGATTGGCCGCAAGGCTGACGCCGCCATCCCGAATTCGGCCTTCGAGATAGACGCCCGTCGCCTCGACCTTTGCCTTGAGGCTGGCCTCGACAATGCCGCGCGGCGTGACAGACAGGGCCCGCTCGACAAGGGTGTTGAAAAGGCGGCGCATCATTTCAGGGTCAACACTGACCGTAAGGTCCTGCGGCCCCTCGTAAGACACCATCAGGGTCAGACCGGCCGCTTCGGCCCGAACACGCCAGGCCTCTTCGAGGTCTGCCATCAGGTTGCCGAGGATCACCGGCTCAGGTGCCAAGACAATATCCCCCGCATCAATTCGGCCAAGTGCGGCGGCATGGCGAACGAGCTGAAGGACCCCTCGGCCCGTTTCAAGGATGGTGTGAACCTGGGTTCGACCGTCACTATTGAGCGGATGACGCGAGAGCCGCTCAGACAGGCTGATTATGCCCTCTAACGGACCATCGATCTGATGGGCGACCGCAGAGATGAACAGTTCACGATCCCGAGCCGAACTGCTGGGGATGGTCGAGGATTGGGCCGTCTTCGTTGCCTGAACGCCACGCTCAAGCCGAAGGCTCTGTTGCAAGGCGAGCAGGAGAGCCGTAGCGGAAATCACGCCAATATAGGCCCCGTCAGTATCGACCATGATGACACCGGGTGCGGCGTCGCCTGAGCTGCGCATCCGGTCACAAATATCGTCGAGGCCCAGAGCGGCATTGATGATCACCGGATCAGCAAGCGTCATAGCCTGAATAGAACCACTCAGAGCGCCATCTTGCAGTAGGCCAAGGGCGAACCTGCCTCTGGTGATCAGACCAACGGGACGATTGTTCTCGACAACCGGCAGTAGCTCTAGCCCCGGTTCGGTGAGGAACCGGTCAAGCACCTGCGTCCGCCCGGAATCAGGCCCGACCGGCAAAATGGATTCGCAGAGGGGCAAGGTAACGGACATCAGGAACGCAACGCTTTTGGATACTGTTACGTCACCTTACCCAGTTGGTGTTTCAAAGCCGTTAAGGCACCGCACATAAAAAAGGGGCCGGTGGATCATTCCACCGGCCCCCATCTTAGATCGTGGTTTCAGTCTTAGAAGGACTTCTGGATCGAGACACCGAAGGTGCGAGGCTCGAGCAGGAAGCCGTTCCGGAACAGACCCGACGAGTCATCGGTCAGGTACAGGTCGGTGATCGGCGCGTCATCGAGCAGGTTCTTCACATAGGCTTCCAGCTGAATGCCGTTGCCTGGGTTAGAGATCTGCAAGGAGGCGTTGACGTTCTCCCAAGAGTCGATCCGGTCCGCGAAGCTGTTGTAGATGCGCGAATAGGACTGGCCCTGGTGGTAGTAGTCACCGCGGATCGTACCACCCCAACCGGCGGGCAGTTCAAAGGTGTATTGCGCACCCAAGGACAGCGTCGCCTTAGGCGAGTTTGGCAGCTCATTGCCCTTCAGGTTCTTAGCGATACCGTCGCTGAAGGGGATGTCGATGCCGAAGGCCTTAAGCGGATTGGCCGCGCCGGTGAAGGCACCCGAGCAAACACCGAGCATGGTGGTTGGCGCAAGGGCACCCGCATTGATCAGGGTCATCAGACCCTGAACGCCAGCCTTGCTGGCCGTACAGTTGGAAGCGTTCGACGCCTTCATCACGATAAGGCTCGTATTGCCTTGCGTACGGTTGAAGGTGTCGATCGAGCTGGCTTCACCGATCTCGGTCTGCAGCAGGCCGAGGCTGGCATTGAAGCGCAGGTTATTGATGGGCTCCCAGATCGATTCCAGCTCGAGGCCTTTGATCTTGGCATCGATATTCTCGTTCACCGAGGTCCGGTTGACGATCTTCGACACCTGATAGCCCGTATAGTCATAGTGGAAGACCGTGGCATTAAGGATCAAGCTGCCGTCAAGCATCGTGTTCTTCATACCGACTTCGAACGAGTTCACGAACTCAGGATCGAAGGTGCTCTTCACAGCGGACAGAGCCGACGCAGCAGACTGCGGCGGGTTCATACCACCGGCCTTATAGCCGCGGGAATAGAAGGCATAGAGCAGGGTGCTGTCGGTCATGGCCAGATCAGGTTTCCAGTCGAAACCGAAGCGACCGGTCATTTCCTTGAATTCCGCCTTCTGGACTGGCGTTACAGCATCGAGAGGGTGACCACTGCCAGGGGCGAGCAGGACCACAGGCATGTTCAGGGTTTGCTTGCGGTCGTTGGTGTAACGCAGACCACCGGTCAGTTTGAACGCGTCGGAAAGCTCATAATAGACCTCACCGAACACCGCCTGAGACTTCAGCTTATAGGGCGTGCGGTTGTTATAGTAGTTATGGCCTTCACCGGTTGGGGTAGAATTGGGATCAATATAGATGCAGCTCGCCGTATTGGCTGGGCAAGGCTTTCCACCATTGGTCGCCAGAGCATAGGCTGTCAGGGTGTTACCATACACATAGTAATCGGCCTCGCTCTTAAAGTTAAGGGCAATGGCACCGATGTTGAAGTTCAAAGGACCCGCAAAGGCCGACTGCAGGCGAAGCTCTTGCGACAACTGCTCAGAGTCGGCGCTCGAAATATCGAAGGTCGCGAACTTGTTCGACGGCCCAATCTGTGGGTCATTGAAGACACCGCCCGGTGAAAAGGGCGTGGCGTTCAAGGTATTGATCGGCGCAACGCGGTTATAGTCGGCCTGTGAGAAGAGCGTGCCCTTCGAATAGCCGGTCAAGGAGGTCAAGGTCAGATCGTCGGTCAGATCGTACGACATCTGGAAGTTAACAGCGTCCGTCTTGGCCCGATAGATTGGATCCTTAAGCGATTCAATATCGCGCACATCGGTCGACTGCATCTTGCCAGCATAGGCATCGCCGGTGATCAGGCCGCTCAGATTACCGAGCAGGCCGCCCAAGGTCGCAGACGAGTTTGGCGTGCCCAGAGCGCCCGGTGCATAGACCGACGTTTCCAAACAGCCCTGGCTCAGGAAGCCCTTCTGGAAGGTCGAGATGGTCGCGTTGGTCGAATAGGGCATACCGGGTGCGCCGGTGTCCTTAACGCAATATTGCTTACCGACGCGCGAACGGCTGTCATCTTCTTCGAAATGTTCCCACATGATGTAGGAGCTGAACTTCTCGTTCGGATTGAACGACACGGTCGTACGCACGGCGAACAGATCGCGATCATCAATATTAT
This sequence comes from Caulobacteraceae bacterium, assembly GCA_947441065.1. Lineage (GTDB taxonomy): Bacteria > Pseudomonadota > Alphaproteobacteria > Caulobacterales > Caulobacteraceae > CAISGS01. The sequence continues at coordinate 144 of CANESI010000007.1, read as the reverse complement.
TGCCGGTCACCAGATTGTCACCGAAACCATCGCGCTTCAGCATGGAGCCCGCAACGCGAACGGCCAACTTGTCGCCCAGTGGCACATTGAGCATGCCGCGGACCTTCTGGGTGTTGAAATTGCCCAGCTCGCCCTTGATGTTGG
>CANESI010000006.1 GCA_947441065.1 Caulobacteraceae bacterium | reverse complement strand
TGGGTCAGATAGAGCGCTTCAGAGGTCTCATTGAACGCCGAGCGCATGGTGCCGCCGCGAACCAAACGAGTTGCTGCTTCCCAAGTCTTCGGATCTTCAGACATCGCAATTTCCTTCTCAAAGCGCGCGGCATCAAAGGCATCGAAGGGGGTCAGGTCAAGGGGGCGTCTTGGCGCTGGCCATGATCTTGGCCTTGGCGGCACCTGAAGACTTGCCATTCGGCAGGGAGTCGCGGACTGTCGCGCCAATGAGTGAGCAACTTTCATCGGGCATTTTGCCCAGCCAATCGATTGACGCGCTGATTGCCGAGGGCGCGATCACGTCGTTGAGCGCCTTTGACGCCGATCAGGTTCAGCCAGCCAGTCTGGACCTGCGCCTTGGCCTGCGCTGCTGGCGTATCCGGGCCTCGTTCCTGCCCGGCCTTCACCGCACGGTGCGCCAAAGGATGGCCGATGTGGCCATGCACGAGATCGACCTGTCCAAGGGTGCGGTGCTGGAGCGTGGCTGCGTCTATATTGCGGAGGTGCAAGAGCGTCTTCAGCTTTCACCGGGCCTTTCCGCGCGCGGCAATCCTAAGAGCTCGACCGGACGCATTGATGTCTTTGTGCGCCTCTTGACCGATCACAGCCGCGCCTTTGACGATGTGGCCAGCGGCTATGATGGCCCGCTCTATATTGAAATCGCGCCCCAGACCTTTTCCATCCTCGTGCGCACCGGCACGCGGCTAAACCAGCTTCGGCTCAAACAGGGTCAGCCCGCCCATCTTGAGACCCGCAGTGTCGGGGTCGATCTGACCGGTGATCTGGCCGGCTATCGGGCCCGTCGCCATTCCGGCGTTATCGATCTGGACAATGTGGGCGGCCATGATCCGCGCGATTTTTGGGAGCCGTTGGAGCCGCGCCGAGGCGAACTAATGCTCGATCCGGGCGAGTTCTACATTCTGGCCTCGAAAGAAGCCGTAGAGATCCCGGTCCTTCAAGCCGCCGAAATGACCCCGATTGATCCCTCGGTCGGCGAGTTTCGCGTCCACTATGCAGGGTTTTTCGATCCGGGATTTGGCACCGAAGAGGCAGGCGGCGTCGGATCGCGCGGCGTTCTCGAGGTCCGCAGCCACGAGACCCCCTTCCTGCTCGAAGACGGCCAGACGGTCGCTCGCCTCGTCTATGAACCGCTCCTAGCCCGCCCCAACCGCCTCTATGGCACCGGCGGCTCGCACTATCAGCGCCAAGGCCTGAAACTGTCCAAGCACTTTAAGGACTGGTGAGGGGTTAGGGTTTTAGGGCAGGCCCAGATCATCATAGAGCCAAGTGCCGTGATCGATCTGGTCATAGGGATGTTTGAAAAGACCGGCGCTATCGCGGGCGATCTGCATCAGGGCGCTCGCCATCGAAGCGGGCTGCGTGATCTCCCCTGTCAGGCCCTTGCCGGTGGCGTTGGCCTCATGGTTTTGGTCGTTGGGATCCATTCGTTCACTGCCGAAATGCTGGTAAGAATGCTTACCATGGGTAGGTGGTTTTTCCAAACCAAGACTAGCCCGGACTTTGACAATGGAGGGCACCCGGTTTACCCCGTGCGCTACGCCCTAGCCCGTCTGGTCCTTGGGCCGCCCTAGATTGAAGAATGACCGTGACTGACCCTTTGACATCGCCCTCAATCTCGCCTGTTGCCGCCGCCCCATCGCGGTGGAAGGCTTGGCGCGTGGAGACGGTGGCGCTGGTGACCCTCGCCATTCCGCTGGTCTTTACCCAGTTGGCGCAGATGGCGGTGATGACCACCGACGTGATCATGCTGGGCCGTTTGAGCCAGACCGCGCTGGCCGCTGGAGCGATTGGCGGCACGATCTATTATTTTGCGTGGCTGATCGGGGCCGGGCCGTCTTCAGCGGTCTCGCCGATGATCGCGCAAAGTCTGGGGGCCGATCCGAACAATCGCGAGGCGGTGCGCACCATTGTGCGGATGGGACTGTGGGCTGTGGCCCTCTTGGCCCTACCGATGGCGGCTCTGCTCGTCTCCGCCGAATGGATCCTGTTGCATCTGGGTCAGGACCCCGTGCTGGCCAAGGGCGCGGGGCAGTTTGTCAGCGTCTTGGCCATTGGCATGCCCTTTACGCTGGGCTTTTTGGTCTTACGCAACTTTGCCACCGCCACCGGAAAGCCAAGGGCGGCCATGTGGGTCATGTTGGCCACGATCCTGTGGAACGCCCTCGCCAACTATGCGCTGATCTTTGGTCATTTTGGCTTTCCGCGCCTGGAGATGGTCGGGGCCGGGATCTCGACGGCCAGTTCAGGCATTTTCAGCTTTGTCGCTATGGTGCTGATTATCCGGTTTGATCCGGACCTTCGCGTCTATCAGCCGTTCAAGGGTCTGTTCGTCCCGGCCCATAGGTTGCTGACCGAGGTCTTTCGTCTGGGCGTCCCCATTGGCATGACCATGATCTTTGAGGCCATGTTGTTCAATGTCATGACCCTGGTGATGGGCACCTTTGGTACCGATCAATTGGCCGCCCATCAGGTGGCGCTGAACTTTGCCTCGGTGACCTTTATGGTGCCGCTCGGCATTGGTATGGCCGCGACTGTGCGGGTCGGGCTGGCGACTGGCCGAGGCGATATGGCCGCCGCGCGCCTGTCAGGATTTGTCGCGATGGTCGTGGGGGTCGGGTTCATCAGCCTGTGCGGTGTCGCCATGGCCTTTGCCGGTCGTCAGATCGCCAGCCTCTATTTCGGAACGCCGACCACCCAAGAGACGCAGGTCATCACCTATGCCACCCAGTTTTTGATGATCGCCGCTGCCTTTCAGATCTTTGACGCCCTCCAAGTGATCGGCGGTCTGGCCCTGCGGGGGATGAAGGACGCGCGGGTGCCGATGATCATTGCGGGGGCGAGCTACTGGCTGGTGGGCGCACCGATCTGCCTGATCTTGGCCATTCCCTTTGATCTTAAGGGCTTTGGGGTCTGGATCGGCCTTGCGGCGGGCCTGTCCGTGGCGGCTGTGGCCATGGGCCTGCGGTTTGAGTGGCTTACCCGGACCTCAAACAATCCTGAGGCCATCACGGTCTAGCCTCTCGGCGCGCCGAAGGGTAAAGAGCGGCTATGCGTATTGCTTTCATGGGCACCCCTGATTTCTCCGTTCAAACCCTGGCCGAGTTGGTCGCCGCAGGGCATGAGGTCGTGGCGGTCTATTCTCAGCCCCCCGCCCCGCGCGGCAGGGGCCAAGAGCTCAAACCTTCCCCGGTTCACGCCTTTGCCGACAGCCTTGGCCTAACGGTCCGCACGCCCGCGTCGATGAAGGCTCCAGAGGAGATCGCCGCCTTTCAGGCGCTGGATCTGGATGCCGCTGTCATCGTCGCCTATGGCCAGATCTTGCTGAAAGAGGTGCTCGATGCGCCGCGTCTGGGCTGTTTCAACCTCCATGCTTCGCTCCTGCCCCGCTGGCGCGGTGCGGCCCCGATCCAGCGTGCGATCATGGCGGGCGATGCGGTCACCGGCGTTCAGGTCATGCATATGAGCGAGGGTCTGGACGAGGGACCGGTGCTGCTGTCCGAAACGGTCCGAATCGAACCGCTCGATACGTCCGGCAGCCTGCATGAGCGCTTGGCCGCTGTAGGTGCCCATCTGGCACCGCGCGCCCTCGCGGCAGTGGAGCGCGGTGCAGCCGTGGAGATGGCGCAGCCGCTCGACGGCATCACCTATGCCAAGAAGATCAAGCCTGCAGAGGCGCGCATTGACTGGTCCCTATCTGCCGAGCAGGTCGATTGTCACATTCGCGGCCTGTCGCCCTTTCCGGGGGCTTGGTTTGAGGCGCCCGGTGAAAAGGGCCCTGTGAGGATCAAGGCCCTCTTATCGCGGGTCGAGCCAGCCTCAGGTGCGCCCGGCGAGGTGTTGGATGAGCAACTGCTGATCGCCTGCGGCACTGGCGCGGTCCGGCTCTTGCGGGCGCAGCGTGAGGGCAAGGCGGCGCAAGAGGCCGAGATCTTTGTACGCGGCTTTGCCCTAGCCGCTGGAACCCGGCTCGTCTGATGCCGCGCTATCGTCTTCTCGTCGAATATGATGGCCGCCCCTATCGCGGCTTTCAGGCGCAGGAGCGCTTGCCTTCGATCCAAGGGGCCATCGAGAAGGCCGTGCTAGGCTTTAGCGGCCAAAAGATTCGCCTCATAGGGGCTGGCCGGACCGACACCGGCGTCCACGCTACTGGACAGGTCATCCATATGGATCTGGAGCACGATTGGCGCCCCGCTGTGGTGCGCGATGCGCTCAATGCCTATCTGATGCCCCAGCCGATCTCGATCCTTGAGGCCGAGAAGGTTGCTGATGATTTCCATGCCCGCTTTTCGGCCACGGGGCGGCGATATCTCTATCGCATCCTCAACCGTCGCAGCCCCCCGGCCGTCGATCAGGGCCGGGTCTGGCATGTGAGGCGACCGATTGATGTTGAGGCGATGAATGAGGCCGCGCAGGTGCTGGTCGGTCATCATGACTTCACCACCTTTCGCGACATGCAGTGCCAATCCAGATCCCCGCTCAAGACGCTGGATGTGGCGCGGGTGTGGCGTGAGGGCCAAGAGGTGCATCTGGTCTTTGAAGCGCGCTCATTCCTGCATCGTCAGGTTCGTTCTATGGCGGGAAGCCTGTGTCAGGTCGGCATCGGGCGTTGGACAGCGGCGGACATCAAGGCCCTACTCGAAGCCCGCGACCGCCAAGCCTGCGGCCCTGTGGCCCCGGCCGATGGGCTCTATCTGACCGGGGTGGGTTATTGAGGGTTGGGCGAGGCAACAAGGCCCCCTTCGGCCCTTCGGGCCACTTCCCCCAGAGGGGGAAGATCTTGACGCTTTAAATCTTCCCCCTCTGGGGGAAGTACCGGCGAAGCCGGGGTAGGGGGTCCTGTTTCCTCACCCTGCCCTATGTCCTCGCTTCTTCCGCGTCATTGCTTCGCGACGCTCGCAATGACGCGATGATTAAATAAAGCCCTTTCCCCCCTTGAGGGGGAGAGGGTTGGGAGTGGGGGGTATTCATCCACTTCCCCCTCCGGCACGTTCCCGCAAAACAGAATTCCAGCGGGTCCCTTCCCATCTGAGTGAAAGGGTCTGGGTCCCCGCCTTCGCGGGGAAAACGGACGGAAGGGCGAGGGTGCCCCTGACCCTAGTCGCGAACAGATTTGGTCTTGATGTTCAACTGACCCGCAAGACCCGCCGAGCGGTGATGGCCTATGGCCTGCATCTCGGGTGAAACCGCCATGGCGCGGAAGGCGGCGAGGGAGGGATATTCGGCCAGAGCCACCATGTCCCATAGGTCTTCTACCTCGCCCAGCATCAGGCCGGTCACATCACCACTAAAACGGATCTTACCGCCCAAGCCCTCAACCAACTTGGCCACCGCGTCGCCATAGATCTGATAGGCTTCCTTGCCGGTCATGTCAGGATTGGAGCCGTCCTCATAGGTGGCCTTGGGTTTGAACCTGAGCAGATTGACCATCACGAAGGGACCATCCTCTTCGCCGGTAAAAAAGGCCTTGGCCTGTTCGGGTTCAGGATAGACGGCGTTGACGACGTTCATGAGGGTTTCCTCCAGATGTTTATTTTGACATGGATAGCGCCATTAACTCTCCAGATCGTCAAGCCTTGGATTGACCTATCGGACCACAGGGCCATAATTTGGCACGTGAAAGGCCATAAGCGCCTCGACAACAGCAGGAACCTTCAGGGTCATGATCAAAGCCTTTCTTATGCGGACCGTGACCACGGTGATGACCAGTCCCAAACTGCGTCAGAACGCCCGCCAGACCCGCGCCATGGTCCGGCAACTGAAGGGGGCTCGCCCCGTCGTGCACTATTTCCATGAGGCCGCCGATCCCTATAGCCATCTGACCGCCCAAGCCCTTGGACAGTTCGCCGCCCGCTATGATGTCGACCTTCGCTGTCATCTGGTCCCAGCCCCGATTGAAGCGGCTGCGCCAGAGCGCGAGAAGCTGGCCGGATGGGGCCTTCGCGATGCGGCGCTGCTGGCCTCGGTCAATGGGCTAGACCTTCCGGCTACAGCCAGCCTGCCCTCGGACGAGATGACCGATCTGGCCAATCGCGCCCTGACGGCAGCCCTTGAGGGCGGGACCTTCCTGTCTGACGCGGTCAAGATCGGCGCGGCCCTTTGGGCCAATGACAAGACCGCCCTGTCAGGCTTACCGCTGGCCACCCCTGAAGCCGCCAAGGTCCAGCAGGAAGGGGGCCAAGCCCTTCGCCTGTCACTGGGTCACTATCTGGGGGCCACCTTCCAGTTTGAGGGCGAATGGTACTGGGGCGTGGATCGCCTGCATTTCTTGGAAAGCCGCCTGAACCAGCAGGGTTTAGACCGCACCGGAGGCGCGCCCAACTATCCCGCCCATGAGATCACCCTCGGCGCAGTACCCAAGGCCAAGGGCAAGACCGCCAAGCCGCAGCCCGTGCTGCACGCTTTCATCTCGTTCCGCAGTCCCTACAGCTATATTTGCCTGCCGCGCGCCAAGGCCTTGGCCGATCACTATGGGGCCGAGCTGCGCCTGCGTTTCATCATGCCGATGGTCATGCGCGGCCTGCCGGTGCCGCGCGCGAAACAGTATTACATCACCATGGACACCAAGCGTGAGGCCGAGCGCGTGGGCCTGCGTTATGGCACCATGGTCGATCCGGTCGGCCTAGGGGTCGAACGCGGTCTGGCTGTGCTGCACCATGCGATCCAAGAGGGGCAGGCCTATGACTTTGCCCTGTCGTTTACGCAAGGTGCCTTTGCCGACGGGATCGATGCCACGACCGAGGCTGGGCTAGCGCAGCTGGCCCAGCGCGCGGGGGTGAGCGATGCCACCGTCAAGGCCGCTCTGGCCGATGAGAGCTGGCGCGCCATGGCAGAGGCTAATCGCGAAGAGATGTTTGCGGGCGGTCTTTGGGGCGTGCCGTCCTTTCGCATCAATGACGGCGAGGCCCGCTGGGGTCAGGACCGGCTGTGGGCGATTGAACAGGACCTCATCGCCGCCCTCTGACCAAGAAAAAGGGCCCCTGCTTTCGCAGAGGCCCTTGGTCTTAAATCAAGCGTCTAGATCTTACATACGCTCGATGATGATGGCGGGGGCCATGCCGCCAGCGGCGCACATGGTGACCAGACCGCGCTTGAGGTCGCGGCGTTCCAACTCATCCAAGATCGTGCCGATCAGCATGGAACCGGTCGCACCGATGGGGTGACCCAGGGCCATGGCGCCGCCATTGACATTGACCTTGTCGCGGTCAAGGCGCAGGTCACGGATGAACTTTTCCGCCACCACGGCGAAGGCTTCGTTGATTTCCCACAGATCGATATCGTCCACGGTCAGACCAGCCTTGGCCAGAGCCTTACGGGCGGCAGGAACCGGCGCGTTCAGCATCAGGGTTGGGCTGTCACCCATATTGACCGAGGTGATGACGCGAGCGCGTGGCTTCATGCCATGCTTCGTCGCATAGGTCGGCGAGGCCAGCAGCAGAGCGCCGGAACCGTCCACAACGCCGGACGAGTTGCCTGCATGGTGGATGTGCTTGATGTCGAGGCCATTATGGACCTGCAAGATCAGCTTGCGATAGGTCGTGCCCTTATCGTCGAGCGGGAAGTCGGCCATGGCCTCGAACGAAGGCTTCAGCGCGGCCAGACCTTCGCGGGTGGTCTGGGGACGGGGGAACTCTTCGCGGTCGAGCGCCAAGGTGCCATCTTCATGATAGACGGGCACCAGGCTCTTGTCGAAGCGGCCTTCGGCGATGGCGACGGCGGCGCGGCGCTGGCTTTCGAGGGCCAGATCGTCCACGGCTTCGCGGCTGATGCCTTCCAAGGTGGCGATCGCGTCAGCGCAAACGCCTTGGTTGGACTGAGGATGGCTGGCGCGAAGGCGCAGATTGCCACCGTCCATCATGGGCGGGCCGTCATCGCTGGTGCGGCGACCGGCCATCGACATCATTTCGCAGCCACCGGCCACAACCAGATCTTCCATGCCAGCCATGATGGTGGCGGCAGCGAGGTTGACCACGGTGATGCCCGAACCGCAGAAACGGTCGAGGGTCACGCCGCTGGAGCGGACATCATAGCCAGCGTCCAGAGCCGACATACGGCCCATATCGCCGCCCTGAGGGCCACGCTGCGAGCTACAGCCCCAGATCACATCGCCGACATCGGCGGTGTTGAGATTATTCCGCTCCTTCAGCGCCTTCAGGACCGTGGCCCCAAGCTGCTGAGGGTGAATGTCGGCGAGTGCGCCCTTGCCGACCTTGCCAATACCGCGTGGGGTGCGGCAGGCGTCGATGATCCAAGCTTCAGTCATGATCTTCTCCCAGTTTCAGTCTTATGATTGAAAAGGACGTCCTAGCCCTTTTTGGCGGTGAAGGCGGCGATCCGGGCTTGCATATCCGGCCCAACGCCCTCGTTTTGATAAACTTCGTAGGCCAGACCCGCCGATAGGGACAGGCCGTCCGTACCTGTGAGCAACCGCTTGTTGGCCCGGTGGCTGAAGGACGAATTGGCCAGCACCTGATCGACAAAGGCCTCAACGGCTTCAAAGAAACCTTCGTCCGGAAGGCATCGATTGGCAAGGCCTATGGCGGTGGCTTCTTGGCCGCTTAAGGTCGCACAGGTCAGCATCATCTCCATAGCCTTGGCTTGGCCGACGCGGCGCGGCAGGCGCTGGCTCATGCCCCACACCGGGGTCAGGGCCCATTTGGCATGGGTATCGGCGAACTTGGCATTAGCCGAAGCCAAGATCACATCACCGGCCAAGGCCAGTTCCAGCGCGCCCGTATAGCAATGGCTGTGAACCGCTGTGATCACCGGCTGAGGCAGATTGGCCAGACGCTCAATGACATGGGATTGGAAATTGGCACGCGGCAAGCGCTCGCCCTTGGCAATGTCGCCCAGATCGTGCCCGGCGGAGAAACAGCGGCCCGCGCCGCGCAACACCACACAGCCGATCTCATCGGTCTGCTGTTCCAGCGCCGCCAGATGGGCGTTCAGATCTTGGAAGACCTCGACATTGAGGCTGTTGAGCTTGTCGGGCCGGTTGATGGTCAAGGTGGCCATACCACCGCGGTCCTGTCGTAATACGGTCTCGCCCATGGTCTTTTTGCCTCCCTGACGCTGTGAAGGGTTATCTCCCTGATCAGCGATTATCTACTGTTCCCAATCCCAGCCACTTGTCCAGCCGTGCCGTCACGTCAAGTGATGGCTTTCCTTGCTGAAGGTCACTGGTTTCGGTGACAATCGCTTGAACCCCGGCAAAATAACCCAAGACAGGCCCCGGTCCGGTCGATAATCAATCTCTACCCTATTGGAGCTTGCCATGACCGACCAGACCGCTTCGCCGCCACAAGACGCCCTGTCCCAGACCCTCGGCCTTCAACGGATCATCCTGATGGATGCGGAAACCGGACGGGCCAAGCTGGAATATTTGGCCGGACTGCACATGTGCCATTCGGGCGGCGTGGTTCAGGGCGGGTTCATTACCGGCTGGCTGGATGCGGCCATGGCCCACGGCATCATGGCAGTGACGGGCTTTGACTATACGCCCATGTCATTGGAGCTAAAGGTCAGCTTCTTTGCCCCGACCAGTCCCGGCCTCGTGATCGCGGAGGCCTGGGTCGAGCGGCGCGGCAAGTCGACCAGTTTCATGGAAGCCCACCTGCTCAATACCAAGGGCGAGGTCATGGCCAAGGCCAGCTCGACCTTGCGTCTCGTGCCCCGCGCCAAGGTCGAGGCCCGCGCTCGGGAAAGCGTCTCCTGAGTGGACGCCACGCCCTCCTCTCGGCGCTATGATCTGGATGCCCTGCGGGTCGGGGCCTTTTTTCTGCTGATCTTCTATCATGTGGGCATGGTCTATACCCCGTGGTGGTGGCACGTCAAAAGCACCCACATCCTGCCGGACCTGACGCTGGCCATGGGTCTGATGAACCCTTGGCGGCTCACCCTGCTGTTCGTCATATCGGGCATCGCGACCCGGTTTATGGGCGAGAAGATTGCCGATCGCCGCACCTCAGGCCGTGTCCTGATGCGCGAGCGAAGCCTGCGCCTTTTGGTTCCTTTTCTCTTTGCCGCGCTCGTGATTGTGCCCCCGCAGTCTTGGGTTCAACTGACCGAGATGAGGCGCTTTAGCGGTGGCTATCTGGAATTTTGGGGCCGGTATCTCAGCGGCGATCAGAGTTTTGGCATCTTCCTGCCGACCTATAACCATATGTGGTTCGTCGGCTATCTTTGGCTTTACACCATGGTCGCGGCCATGGCTTGGACGCTGTTGCCCTGGCTCGACCGCGCATTGAACCGCCTGATGGCAGGGCCTGGCCTTTTCCTGTTCCCGATTGCTGGGTTCTTGGCCTTGCGAGCCCTCGTCTATCCCAGCCATCCAGAGACCATCATCCTTTGGGATGATCTCTATGCCCACCTGCATTTTGGCTTTGCCTTTATGCTTGGCCTAGGTCTGGCCAAGATGGACAAGGCTTGGGCGCGGTTTGTGGCTTGGCGCCATTATGCCGCCGCAGGGGCCCTGATCATCGCGCTGTTCAGCCCGCGCCTCGGCTTTCAGCTGGCCAATGGCGCCCCGGTCGGGCTTGAGACTCATATATTGCGCTCGACCTATGCTTGGCTGGTGATTGCGGCCCTGTTTGGCTATGCCCATCGCCACATCCATCGCGGCAGCCCGACCTTGACCCTGCTGACGCGGGCGGTCTTTCCCTTCTACATCATCCATCAGACCGCCATTGTCCTGACCGCCTTTGCCATCAAGCGCATGGGTCTGCCGGTCTTGGTCGAGGCCGGCGTGATCATTGCCGCTACGGGCCTTGCCTGCTGGGCGGGCTATTGGGTGGCCAATCGTACGGCCGTTTTGCGGACCCTGATGGGGCTGAAGTAGGCGGGCGCTTCCTTGTGCTGAGCCTGTCCAAGGATGAGGATGGCTCACGAACAAACGGCCTGAGTGGACGGGTCTGGGTCCCCGCCTTCGCGGGGAAAACGGAAGGTAAACAAGGCCCCCTTCGGCGCTGCGCGCCACTTCCCCCAAAGGGGGAAGATCTACTACAGCCAAATCTTCCCCCTTTGGGGGAAGTACCGGCGAAGCCGGGGTAGGGGGTCTGCGCCCCCCCCCCCTAAAAGGCTGCAAAATATCCTAAAATGACCTGTTCATAGATGCGGGTCAGGTCTTCGATCTCTTGCACAGAGGTGCGTTCGTCGACCGCGTGCATCGTCGCCCCCACCAGGCCCAACTCCACCACGGGGCAGAGCTTGCGCAAGAATCGGGCGTCGGATATGCCGCCGGTGGTGGACAGGATCGGCGCTTCGCCGGTCACGGATTTTACTGCCGCCGCCAGTACGTCGACGAAGGGGCCGGGCTCGGTGATGAAGGCATTGCCGGTCAGGACAGGCTCGAGGCTCACCGTCCCATCAAAGCCCATGGCGGCCTTGGCGCAGGCCTCCTCCAGCCAAGCAATCAGGCTGTCACCATCATGCAAGGGGTTAAAACGGATATTGAGCCGGGCCGTGGCCTTGGCGGGAATGACATTGGTGACGGGATTGTCCACATCGATGGTCGTGACCTCGAGGTTCGAGGCCGGGAACCGTGGATGGCCCTGATCGAGCACATGGGCTTGGATCTCAGCCAACAGGCGGATCAGGACCGGGATCGGATTGGCCGCCTGATGGGGATAGGCGACATGGCCTTGGACACCCTCGACCGTGATCCAGGCATTGAGACTGCCGCGCCGTCCGATCTTGAGCTGATCGCCGAGACGCGCGGCGCTGGTCGGCTCGCCCAGTACCACGTGATCGATGGTCTCGCCTTCAGCTATCAGGGCCTCAACGACAGGGCCGGTGCCATGGATGGCCTTACCCTCTTCATCGCCGGTGATCAGGAAGGACAGGGAGCCAGAAACCTCGCCCTTGGCCAGAACGCGGCTGACGGCGGCGGTCCAGGCGGCAATCGAGCCCTTCATATCGACGGCGCCGCGCCCATAGAGCACGCCGTCAATGATCTGGGCCTCAAAGGGTCCGGTGGTCCAGGCGGCGGCATCGCCAACCGGCACAACGTCAGTGTGACCGGCAAAGGCGAGGTTTGGTCCGCTCGTGCCGCGCCGCGCATAGAGGTTCTCAATACCCTCAAAGGGCATGCGACGGCAGACAAAGCCAAGGTCGGACAGGGCCGACTGCAGGACATCCATAGCCCCAGCATCAGCAGGGGTGACAGAGGGGCGCCGGATCAGGGCCTGCGCAAAGGCGACGGGATCAAGGGTCATGATCCTGAGTTAGCGCGCTAAGGCCCATGAGGGAAGGGGGAGGGGCTCTACAAAGCCCCCTAAACCCTAGGCAATCCTTTGCGTCGGCAGCCAAACCCGCATCCGCTCGACCGCTTCACGCAGTTGGTCCAGATGGGTGGCATAGGACAGGCGCAGATAGCGTTCGGGCGCGTCGACGCCAAAATCGAGGCCAGGGGTCATGGCAACGCCGATTTCCTGCAGCATATGATGCGCAAAATGGGTGCTGTCGGTGCTGAAGGCACTGCAGTCCAGATAGACATAGAAGGCCCCGTCCGGCTCTACGGGGACGCCAAAGCCCAGCGCTTTGAGGGCCGGGACAATATAATTACGGCGCGCGCGAAACTCGTCCTTGCGCTGGTGATAAATGGCCATGGATTCGGGCGTGAAGCAGGCCAAGGCCGCGTGCTGCGCCAAGGCTGATGGGCAGATAAACAGGTGCTGGGCCAACTTCTCAAAGGTGGAGACGAAGGCAGGGGGCACGATCAACCACCCGAGCCGCCAACCGGTCATGTTGAAGAACTTTGAAAAGCTGTTGGAGACGATGATGTCATCGCCATATTCCAGCGCCGAGCGGGCGTGGCCGTCATAGGTCAGACCCAGATAGATCTCATCGACAATGGTGAACCCGCCCTTGGCGCGCACGGTCTCAATGATCTTGCCCAGTTCCTCAAACGGGATGGAGGTGCCTGTGGGATTGGCGGGCGAGGCGATTAAGGTTCCGCGCACCCCTTCACTCCAATGGGCATCTATGAGTTCGGCGGTCAGTTGAAAGCGGGTTTCGGGGCTGACCGGGATTAGGGTCGGGACCCCGTCAAAGGCGTTGATATATTGGCTGTTACAGGGATAGGTCGGATCGCTGAGCAGCACCTTGTCGCCCGGATTGACCAGAGCGCAGGCCGCCAGCGTCAGGGCCGCAGAGGCCCCCGCCGTCACCACCACCCGCTCAGGAGCGATCTCGACGCCATATTCGGTCTTGTAATAGTGGGCGATGGCCTCGCGCAGAGGCGTGATGCCAAAGGCTTGGGTATAGGCGGTTTTCCCGGCCTGAGCGGCCTCGATGAGGGCCTCGATGACAGCAGGCGGCGCGGTAAAGTCCGGCTCGCCGATGCTCATATTGATCACGGAGCGACCTTGCGCTTCCAGAGCCAACGCCTGCTTGACCAGTTCCATCGCGTAAAAGGGAAAGAACCGATCGGTACGGTTAGCGAGTGGCGGTAGGGCGGTGGTCATGAATCGCACTCATAGAGGTTGGATCGCCCCCTCTAGCACGTAGGCTTGGGGTTTTCTTGCCTTGTGAACACGGACAGGAGTTTGATGGAGCTATGTGCCATTTTCCCACGCCACCGCGAGGCGCGCGCCGTTCAGATCGGCAGTTCGGCAGAGATTGGCGGACAAAATCTTGACCTTTGGTCTGGCCAACCGGTTGGATTGCGTCTATGACATCGCTGTCAATTGATAAGAAATGACCCTAGGGACGCGCAAACCATATGCAATCCTCAGATCAGCCATCGATCAGCGGGTCTCGCGCTCTGGTCCTGTTGGGGGCCACCGGGGACCTCGCCAAGCGGATGTTGTGGCCATCCTTGCTGCATCTGGATGCTGATGGTCTGCTGCCTGAGGGGTTGGCCCTGTTCGGCGTGGCGCGGCTGCAGAGCACGGACGAGAGCTTCAAGGCTGGGTTACGCGCAGATCTTTCAGGGCGTGATGGGATTAACGCGGCGGTGCTGGACCGGTTCCTGTCGCGCATTCACTATGTCACCGGCGATGTGACCGTGCCCGAAGGCGCGGCCCATCTGGCTGAGGTTATTGGCACTGTTGAGCAATTGACCTTCTTTTTTGCCCTGTCGCCCAGTCTCTATGCAGCGGCCTGTGCCAATCTGAAGGCGGCGGGGCTTATTCAGGACAATAGCCGTCTGGTTTTGGAAAAGCCGATTGGCCGCGACCTTGAAAGTTCTAAGGCGATCAACCGCGCCGTGGCGGCGGTGGCTAATGAAGAGCAGATCTTCCGCATCGATCACTATCTGGGCAAGGAGACGGTGCAGAACCTGATCGCCCTGCGCTTTGCCAATACCTTTTTTGAGCCGCTGTGGACCGGCCGGACCATCGATCACGTCCAGATCACCATTGCCGAGACCGAAGGCATTGGCGAGCGCTGGCCCTATTATGACGAATATGGCGCGGCGCGGGATATGGTGCAGAACCATATACTCCAGCTCCTCTGTCTGGTGGCCATGGAGCCGCCGTCCGACCTTGATCCGGACTCGGTGCGGAGCGAAAAGGTCAAGGTGCTGCGCTCGCTGCGTCCCTTCACCCATGCCTCGGCTCAGCAGCACAGTGTACGCGGCCAATATCAGGCCGGGTCCATCCAAGGGGTCCCGACCAAGGCCTATCTGGACGAGGTGGGCCGCGAGACCGATACCGAGACCTTCGTCGCCCTGCGCTGCGAGATCGACAATTGGCGCTGGGCAGGCGTGCCCTTCTTCCTGCGCACGGGCAAGCGTATGGCCGAGCGACGAACCAAGATCGTCATCCAGTTCAAGCCTGTGCCGCACTCGATCTTCCAACAGGCCGGATCAGACGACCTGTCGCCCAACCGTCTGGTGATCGATCTCCAGCCCGACGAAGACATCAAGCTGACCTTGATGAACAAGCGCCCCGGTCTGGATCAGGGCGGCATGAGGCTGCAAAATATGCCCCTGTCCTTAAGCCTCTCGGCCAGCTATGGCGGCGAGGGCGGGCGCCGGCGGATTGCCTATGAGCGTCTGTTGCTCGACGTGTTCCGCGGTGACCGCACGCTCTTTGTCCGCCGAGACGAGGTCGAACAGGCCTGGACCTTCATTGATGGCTTGGAAAGGGCCTGGGCCGAGGCGCAGATGAGCCCCAAACCCTATCTTCCAGGCTCGTGGGGACCGTCCGGTGCCTTTGGCCTGACCGAGCGGTCTGGCCGCCAATGGGTGGATTGATCCCATGACCTCATCGACCATCCCTCTTCACCCCGTCTTGGCGGCGGTTACGGCCCGGATTACCGAGGCCAGCCGCGATAGTCGCGCGGCCTATGAGGCCCAGATGCACGAGGCTGCGGCTTCAGGCACGGCGCGCGGGCGACTGAGCTGTGGCAATCAGGCCCACGGGTTTGCCGCCGCCGACGAGGGCTGGGAAAAGCTCACCCTTAAGCTGGCCGAGCGGCCCAATATCGGCATTGTCACCGCCTATAATGACATGCTCTCGGCCCATCAGCCCTATGAGACCTATCCCGATCAGATTAAGGCGGCGGCGCGTGAGGTCGTGGCCACGGCTCAGGTGGCGGGCGGGGTTCCGGCCATGTGCGACGGGGTGACCCAAGGCCGAGGCGGCATGGAACTGTCCCTGATCAGCCGCGACGTCGTGGCCATGTCAGCGGCCATTGGCCTGTCGCATGATGTGTTTGACGCCGCCCTCTATCTGGGAATCTGCGACAAGATCGTGCCGGGTCTGTTCATTGCGGCGGCGCGGTTTGCTCATCTGGGCAGTCTGTTTGTGCCCTCTGGCCCTATGGCGTCGGGCCTTCCCAATCCGGACAAGGCCAAGGTGCGTCAGCGCTATGCCTTGGGCGAGGCTAGCCGCGCGGAGCTGTTGGAGGCCGAGGCCGCTTCCTATCACGCGCCGGGGACCTGCACCTTTTATGGCACGGCCAATTCCAACCAGATGTTGATGGAGGCCATGGGCCTGCATCTGCCGGGCGCGGCCTTTGTCGCCCCGAACACGCCCCTGCGCACCGCCCTGACCCGTGCCGCGACCCAAAGGGCGGTGGCGATCAGCGCCTTGGGCGAGGACTATACGCCCTTCCATGCGGTGGTGACGGTCAAGTCGATCGTCAATGCCACGGTGGCGCTCTTGGCGACGGGGGGCTCGACCAATCACACCTTGCATCTGGTGGCCATGGCGGCGGCGGCGGGTATCCATCTGACCTGGCAGGACATTGCCGATCTTTCCAGTGTCACGCCGCTCTTGGCGCGGATCTATCCCAATGGCGTTGCCGACATCAACCATTTCCAAGCGGCAGGCGGCTGCGGCTTCCTGTTTCGAGAACTGATCGAGGCGGGTCTTCTGCATGAGGATGTTCAGACCGTCAGCGGCTTTGGCCTGCGGCGTCAGACCGAGGAGCCTTGGCTGGACGGTGAGGTGCTGCGGTGGCGCCCAGCAGCAAGCGAAAGCCTCGACCTGTCGGTCCTGCGCCCCGCCTCTGATCCCTTCTCGCCCCACGGCGGCTTGGCCCTTCTGTCCGGCAATCTTGGCCGCGCCGTGCTCAAGACCTCGGCCCTCAAGCCGCAGGATCACCGGGTTCGCGCCCCGGCCAAGGTCTTTGCCAGCCAAGAGGCGCTTCAGGCAGCATTTGAGGCTGGTGACCTGACCGGTGATTTTGTCGCCGTGGTGGTGGGGCAAGGGCCCCGGGCCAATGGTATGCCCGAACTGCACAATCTGACCCCGGTTCTGGGGGCCTTGCTCGATAGGGGCCAAAAGGTTGGCCTGATCACGGATGGCCGCATGTCCGGCGCCTCGGGCAAGGTCCCCGCTGCGATCCATCTGACGCCTGAAGCGCTGGATGGCGGCGTGATTGGCAAGATCATTGACGGTGACATGGTCCTGTTAGATGCAGAGCAGGGCCTTTTGCAGGTCGAGGTGGCCGCCGATGCGCTGGCGGCCCGGCCAGCCTTTGTGCCCGATCCCCGCTCGGTTCAGGGGCTTGGGCGTGAACTGTTTGCAGGCTTTAGAGCCGCTGCCTTGCCCGCAGATCGCGGCGGCGGCTTCTTTAGCCCGGTTTAGGATGTTGAGATGACGGTTAGGACCTCACAGATCGGACTGGTCGCGGATATTGGCGGAACCAATGCCCGTTTTGCCCTCGCTCACAGAGCATCGGACGGCACCCTGAGTCTCGACCATCGGCAGGACTTGGCCGCCGAAGATTTTCCGACTCTGGCCCTGTGTCTTCAGGCCTATCTGGATGGGTTAGAGCCTAGCCTTCGTCCAACCCAAGCGGCCTTTGGGGTCGCCTGTCCGATCACCGGCGATCAGGTCAAGCTGACCAATCGCGACTGGTCCTTCAGCATCGAGGGCTTGAAACAGACCTTTGGTCTGGACCGGTTCGAGGTGGTCAATGACTTCACCGCTATTGGTCATTCGATTGGCGCCCTAACGGCAAAGGATGTGGAATCGCTGCCCGGTCCGGCTTGGCCAGAGCGACTGACGGGTGTCGTATCGATTGTTGGGCCCGGCACTGGCCTTGGCGTCGGCGGCCGGATGCTGACCAAGGACGGTGCAGAGGTGATTTTGGCCAGCGAAGGCGGGCATGTCAGCTTTGCCCCCATCGATGGCTTGGAGATCGAAATCCTGCGGCTCTTGCTCGGCAAGTTCCCGCGGATCTCCAATGAACGCATCCTGTCGGGGCCGGGGCTTGGCCATCTCTATGAGGCCCTGTCGGAAATTCGGGGGACGGCCAAGACCTCGCCCGGGGCTCCGGCGATCCTCGAAGCGGCCCTGTTGGGTAGCGACCCCTTGGCGGTTGAGGCGGTTGAACGGTTCTGTCTGATCTTGGGCTCAGTGCTGAGCGATGTGGCCCTGATCCATGGAGCGTCCGCCGTCGCCATTGCAGGCGGCATGGCGCCGCGCATGACCCCTTTCTTGAATAAAGCAGCGGTTCGCTCGCGCTTTGAGGCCAAGGGCCGGTCGCAGCATCTGCTGACGACCCTACCCATCGCCCTGATCCGCCATCCGCAGCCCGGCCTTTTGGGCGCGGCCAATCTGTTAATTCCCGCCCCGTCTCAAGGAAAGTCGCCCCTATGACCGTGGATATACAGGCCCTGTTTCGCAAGGCGCGGATCATGCCGGTGGTGACGATTGAGGCGGCCGATCAGGCGGTGCCTTTGGCCCATGCCCTGCTCGAAGGGGGCCTTGCCGCTATTGAGATAACCTTGCGCACCCCTGCCGGTTTGCCCGGAATTGAGACCATCGCCCGCCACGTGCCGCAGATGGCGGTGGGGGCTGGGACCGTTCTGTCGCCTGCGGATCTGCATGCGGTGGCCGGGGCGGGCGCAAGCTTTGCCCTGTCCCCGGGATCAACGCCCGACCTGCTAGCCGCCGCCAAGACCTCGCCCATTCCCTTGGTGCCCGGCGTGGCGACTGCGTCCGAAGTGATGGCCGTGTTGGCGGCCGGTATGACCACCATGAAACTCTTTCCCGCCTCAATGGTTGGCGGTGTGCCCATGTTGCGGGCGTTGGCCGGGCCGCTCAGTGAGGCCATGTTCTGCCCGACCGGGGGGGTGAGTTTGGATAATGCCGCCGCCTATCTGGCCGAGCCCAATGTGCTCTGTGTCGGCGGGACCTGGATCGCGCCGCTCGACCTCATTCGCGCCGGAAACTGGGCCGAGATCACCGCCCGCGCCGCCGCCGCTGTTGCGGCCTTGCCAAGATGGGTGCCGTGAATGCCATCTTTACCGACCCCCTTTTCCCCTCTCGCCACGCCCCAATCTGAGCGCCTTTCGGCCTAAGGGGCCATGGCCAGCGGCGTCAAAATCTGAAACAGTAGCCCTCAAAGCCCGCCGTTTAAGACGGGTGCTCAAGGAGGATGCTGATGGCGCGCGTACCCTATTTTGATCGCTCAAAGCTGGAGGGTCGGGCCAAGGCGGCGATGGATAAGCTGCCGCCGCTGAACCTCTTTGCCATGCTGGCCCATAGTGGCGATCTGGTCGATGGCGTGACCAAGCTCGGCAATCAGCTCTTGTCTCACACCGCGCTGGATCCGTGGCTGCGCGAGATCGTGATCCTCCGCGTCGGTGTGATCACCGGATCGGCCTATGAGGTCTATCAGCATCGCCGTATTGCTCAGGCCTACAAGATTGCGGACGCGCGGATCGACGCCGTCATTGCAGGCGACATGGCCGCCTTGACGCCGCTGGAGCAGGCGGTCTGCGCCATGGTCGAGACCGTACTGGCGCTCGGTCGGCCCAGCGATGAGCAGTTCAATCAGATGATCGACCTGATCGGTCTGCGCCCCCTGCAAGAGCTGGTCCTCACCTGCGGCTACTATTTCATGATCTCGCGGTTCCTCGTCACCTTTGATGTCGACATTGAAAGCCAAGAACAGATGGGCGGCGATCGCCCGCCCCTGATCCTACCGGGCATGGACAAGGCCCTTTAGGCCACAGAAACAAAGCGCACCAAGGATGGCGCGCTTGATTGGATGACAAACCGGCGACCGCCGAACTCTCGAATGGACCTTAAGATGATGTTGCGAAAGACCCTGATGAGCATGGTGGCGATGGCCGCCCTCACCGCTGTTCCGGCCCATGCGGGCGATCCGGCCTCTTCGGCCACCAAGGCAGCCCAGAGTGCGCTGGCCAAGACCCTGCCCCTTGCCGACCGCCAGGACTTTGACTTTGCCTCGCGCGGCTATATCGGCACGCGCAGTGATCCGATCATCAAGCGGGCTGATGGGGCGGTGGCCTGGGACCTGAACGCCTATAGTTTCGTCAAGGGGGAGGCACCCGACACGGTCAATCCCAGCCTCTGGCGCCATAATCAGGTGCTGGCTAAGTCCGGTCTGTTCCAAGTGTCCGACACGATCTGGCAGGTGCGTGGCTTCGACATTTCCAATGTCACCTTCATCAAGGGCAAGACCGGCTGGATCGTCATCGACCCCCTGACTAGCGCCGAGGTGGCCAACGCGGCGCTCGAACTGGTCAATGAAAAGCTCGGCGCCCGACCCATCGTAGCCATGATCTATACCCACAGTCACGGCGACCATTTCGGCGGCGTCAAAGGGATGATCGATCAGAAGGATGTCGATGAGGGCAAGGTGCAGGTCATCGCCCCGCACGGCTTTATGGAACAGGTCGTCTCGGAAAATATCATTGCTGGAACTGCGATGAACCGCCGCGCCACCTATCAGTTCGGCTATTTTCTAGCGCCGGGGCCTGAAGGTCAGATGGGCAATGGCATTGGACTGGCGGTCTCTAAGGGCACGACCACCCTGATCGCGCCCACAGTCTCGATCACCAAGACCGGCGAAGAGATGGTCCTTGATGGGGTGCGGGTGCAGTTCCAGATCACCCCGGGAACCGAGGCTCCAGCGGAGATGAACCTCTTCCTGCCCGATCTGAAAATTCTCTGCATGGCCGAAAATGCCAATGTGACCATGCACAATGTCCTAACCCCGCGCGGGGCCTTGGTGCGCGACGCTAAGGCTTGGGCCGAATATCTGACCGAGTCGGTGCGGCTCTATGGGGCCAATACGGACATCATGTTCGCCAGCCACGGCTGGCCGCGCTTTGGTAAGGCCGAGGTCAATGGCTTCTTGGAAAATCACCGGGACGCCTACAAGTTCCTGCACGATCAGTCGGTGCGGCTAATGAACCAGGGCCTAACCGGCGAGGAGATCGCGGCCAAGGTCGTCCTGCCCAAGGCACTGAATGATAGCTGGTACAATAGGGGCTATTACGGGACCATGAGGTTCAACAGCCGAGCGGTCTATCAGCGCTATATGGGCTGGTACGATGGTAATCCAGCTCACCTTGCCGATCTGCCGCCTGCCGATGAGGGCAAGCGCTATGTCGAAGCCATGGGCGGGGCCGATAAGGTCATGGCTCTGGCCAAGCTGTCCATCGACAAGGGCGACTATAGCTGGGCCGCAACCTTGCTGAACAATGTGGTCATGGGCGATGGCGCCAATGTCGCCGCCCGCGAGATGCTGGCCAGCGCCTATGATCAGTTGGGCTATCAGCAGGAAAGCTCGCTGGGCCGCAACATCTATCTGATGGGCGCGACCGAACTGCGCAAGGGCGTGCAAAAGGCGGCGACCATACCCATGGCCAGCGACATGGTGGCCAATCTGCCGACCGCCATGCTGTTTGATCTTCTGTCGGTGCGGCTCGATGCGGCCAAGGCTGAAGGCGTCAATCTCAAGCTGGCCATGGTGTTCCCGGACCGCAATGAGAGCATCTATATCCGTGTGCGCAATGGCGTCCTGATCGCTGAACCGGGCGCGGCACCGGGACCGGTCGATGCGACCTTGACCGTCCCCCGTCCCCTGTTCTTGCAGAGCATTCTGATGGGCACGTCGCTGGCCTCAGCGGTGATGACCGGCAAGGCCAAGATCGACGGCGATATGCGGGCCTTTGGCAAGCTGACCGAACTGTTCGACAAGGGCGGCGGGGATTTCCCCATCGTGACGCGGCCCTAAAACTATCTAATTCCATAGACAGGGGCTGGCCAAAGGCAGAAGGGTCTTGGCCGGTCCCTCTTGGAACACAGAATTGCATATTCCTAAGCCCCTTGTACCTCAGACGCCGCGTAAGGCCTCGTTTCTGAGTAATCTCGGTCCGGGCCTCATCACTGGCGCGGCGGATGTCGACCCGGGGGGAATCTCGACCCATTCGCAGGCTGGGGCGGTCTTTGGCCTCAATATGCTCTGGACCATTGTCGCGACCTTTCCCCTGATGGCGGCGATCCAATCGATCAGCGCGCGGATTGGCCGGGTCACCGGGCAAGGTCTGGCCAGCAATATCAAACAGACCTTTCCGCCTGTGGTGCTGAATGTTCTGGTGGGTTTGCTGTTCTTCACCAACACCTTGAACATTGCCGCCGACATTGCCGCCATGGGTCAGGCCTCCGCCCTCGTGCTGGGTTTTGGCGAGCATGGCTTTGCCCTGATGTTTGGGGTTCTTTCGCTGTTTTTGCAGGTCTTGATGCCCTATCACCGCTATGTGCGGGTGCTGAAGTGGCTGACCCTGTCGCTCTTTTCCTATGTCGCGGTGGTGATGACGGTGCAGGTGCCGTGGCTGGAGGTTGCCGCCCGTACGGTCTGGCCGCACCTGACCTGGAACCGTGACACCCTGATCATGGTGGTGGCGGTCTTTGGCACGACCATCAGCCCCTATATGTTCTTTTGGCAAAGTTCGCAGGAGGTCGAGGAGCTCGATGCTGCGCCGCTCGATCATGATCTGCGTAGCCATCCTGAAGAGGCCCCGGCCCAGCTTCGCCGAATTGGCCTAGACACCTATGTCGGCATGGCCTTTTCCAATCTGATTAGCATGGCGATCATTCTGGCTGCAGCTGTGGCCCTGCATGATCAGGGCATCACCAAGATCGAGACGGCAGCCCAAGCGGCCATGGCCCTGCGGCCTGTTGCGGGGGAAGGGGCCTTTTTACTGTTCAGTCTTGGCATTATCGGGACTGGCCTCTTGGCCGTGCCGGTGCTGGCCGGATCAGCGGCCTATGCCATTGCCGAGGCGCGGGGCTGGCCTGAGGGGCTAGAGCGAAAGGCCAATGAGGCGCGCGGCTTTTACGCTGTGATCGCGGCGGCCATGATCTTGGGCGTGGCGCTCGGTTTTAGTCCCATCGACCCGATCAAGGCCCTCTATTGGAGCGCGGTCGTCAATGGCTTCATTTCGGTTCCGATCATGGCGGCCATGATGGTGGTCGCCACCAGCCGCCGTCGCATGGGGGATTTTGTTGCTACTCCGGGACAAAGAGTCTTCGGTTGGGCCGCGACTGTGATCATGGCCATTGCCGTCACCGCTATGTTCTTAGTGATGTAGGCTTGCCTATCGTCGCCGACCCAGCAACTGTGCGGACCAGATTAAATCGGGGCGGATGATGACAACGGCAGAGACGACGACGGATGGGGCGACCAAGGCCCCTTGGTATAGCCATCTCTATTTTCAGGTCTTGATCGCGATTACGGCCGGGGCCCTGATCGGGCACTTCAACCCGGCCTTGGGCGAGTCCCTCAAGCCGCTGGGCGATGCCTTCATCAAGCTCGTCAAGATGGTCATCGGGCCGGTCATTTTCCTGACCATTGTCACCGGCATTGCGGGCATGAGCGATCTGAAGACCTTTGGCCGGGCCACGGCCAAGGCCTTTGCCTATTTCCTGACCTTCTCGACCCTGGCCCTGATCATCGGCTTGATTGTCGCCAACGTGGTTCAGCCCGGCGCGGGCATGAATATCGATCCGGCCAGTCTCGACACGACCAAGGTTGCAGACTTTGCGGCCAAGGCCCACGAGACCACCATCGTCGGGTTCCTGACGTCCATCATTCCAGACACGGTGGCCAGCGCCTTTGTCGATGGCAACATCCTTCAGGTCCTGTTCTTCTCGATCACCTTCGGCATTGCGCTGTTTCTGGTCGGGGACAAGGGCAAGCCGGTGGTTGATCTGCTGGAGTCTCTGAGCCACGGCTTTTTCCGCCTCGTTGCGATCCTGATGAAGGCGGCGCCCCTTGGGGCCTTCGGGGCCTTCGCCTTTACCATCGGCAAATATGGCATTGGCTCCCTCGTTCACCTCGCCACCTTGATCGTCTGTTTCTATCTGACCTCGGCCCTGTTTGTGGTGGTGGTTCTGGGTCTGGTGGCTAGGTTTAATGGCTTTTCGATCTTTCGCCTGATTGCCTATCTGAAGACCGAGCTCTTCTTGGTCTTGGGTACCAGCTCGTCGGAATCGGCACTGCCGAGCCTGATGGACAAGATGGAGAAGGCCGGGTGCGCCAAGCCGATTGTCGGTCTGGT
This sequence comes from Caulobacteraceae bacterium, assembly GCA_947441065.1. Lineage (GTDB taxonomy): Bacteria > Pseudomonadota > Alphaproteobacteria > Caulobacterales > Caulobacteraceae > CAISGS01. Next base: position 69,441 of record CANESI010000006.1, on the reverse strand, counting down.
CGTCCCGACCGGCTATTCGTTCAATCTCGATGGCACCAACATCTATATGACCTTGGCGGCCCTGTTCATTGCGCAGGCGACCGGCGTTCATCTTAGCCTAGGCGATCAGCTCCTCTTGCTGGGCGTGGCGATGATCAGTTCGAAGGGTGCTGCGGGCGTGACGGGCGCGGGCTTCATTACCTTGGCCGCAACCTTGTCGGTCATGCCATCGGTGCCGGTGGCGGGCATGGCCCTCATCCTTGGCATTGACCGGTTCATGTCCGAATGCCGAGCCATCACCAACTTTATCGGCAATGCGGTCGCCACCATCGTGGTCGCCCGCTGGGAAGGGGCTCTAGACAAGGACGCTCTGGACCTTGCGCTCAAGGGTTAGGCGCTCAAGGGCTAGCCTTACGCAGCGACACGGTTGGCAAGGTCTGTCGGCTGGTTCAAGATAACGTCGATAACATAAACAGGTCTGTAGGGACCGACCCGGAGGAACGCCCATGAAAGCCATTCGTCTCAAGCAGCCCGGCGGGCTGGACAATCTCACGGTCGGCACGGCAGAGGCCGCCGCCCCTGGCCGGGGTGAGATCACTGTCCGCATCCATGCCAGCTCGCTGAACTATCACGACTATATGGTCGTGCTCGGCGCGATCCCGACCCCTGAGGGCCGCATCCCCATGTCCGATGGCGCGGGTGTGGTGACAGCCGTCGGCGAAGGCGTCAGCGAGTTTGCAGTGGGCGATAATGTCGTCAGCACCTTCTTCCCCAACTGGCCCAATGGCGATGCGGACCTGTCCAATATGGGCCATGTCCCCGGTGACAGCGCCGACGGCTTTGCCCGTCAGATTGTGACCATGCCCACCGCCGCCTTCACCCACGCGCCCAAGGGCTATAGCCACGCAGAGGCCGCGACCCTGACCTGCGCAGGCCTGACGGCTTGGCGCGCTCTGGTGCCCAATGGCAATCTTAAGGCCGGGGACACGGTTTTGGTGCAGGGCACCGGCGGCGTCTCGATCTTCGCCCTTCAGTTCGCCAAGGCGGCGGGGGCCACGGTCATTGCCACCTCGTCCTCGGATGAGAAGCTGCAACGGCTAGAAGCCATGGGCGCCGATCATCTGATCAACTATCGCAAGGACGAGGAGTGGGGCGTCACGGCGCAAAAGCTCACCGGTCGGCGCGGCGTTGATCATGTGGTGGAAATTGGCGGCTCGGGTACCATGGCCCAGTCGATTGCGGCGACGCGCATTGGCGGTCACATCGCCCTGATCGGGGTTCTGGCAGGCTATGCCGGACCGGTCTCGACCGTGATGATCATGAGCAAGCAACTGCGCGTTCAGGGCCTGACTGTCGGCAACCGCCGTCAGCAGCAAGAAATGATCCGCGCCATTGATGTGTCGGGTATCCGCCCGGTGATCGACAGCCACTATCCGCTAGAGTCTATCGCCGACGCCTTCCGCCATCAGGCCTCTGCCACGCACTTCGGTAAGATCTGCTTGGATATCTAGAGAAGTCCCCCTCACTTAGGCCCTCTCCCCCAAGGGGGCGAGGGCTTTTCTTATCTTAGCCCTCTCCCTCAGGGAGAGGGTTGGGTGAGGGCCTTATCTGCTCTTTGCTCTTTCTCCTCACCCTTCAGCCAAACCCACGTAAAATTTCTCCCTGATATGGCTGTCAAATCGCGCTAGGGTTTGGGTAAGCGGCCAGAGTGCCGACGTACACCGGAGAGAGCGCATCATGGCTACGGCCCCCTTGAAGACCCGTGACTCCAGCGGCACCTCGGCGGCGGTCTTGGGTTCAGGAGACACTGCTCCAGCCGATCTGCGCTGGTTTGTCTTTGCGCTGTTTTTCATTTTCGGGGGTATCACCAGCCTCAATGATGTGGTGATCCCAAAGCTCAAGAGCCTGTTTGAGCTGAACTATTTCCAAGCCATGTTGGTCCAGTTCGCCTTCTTCATGGCCTATTTCGTGGTCTCGATCCCGGCGGCAGCGGTGGTTCGGCGCTTTGGCTATATGCGCACAGCCGTGGCCGGTCTGGTGGTCATGACCGTTGGCTGTTTGCTGTTCATTCCAGCCTCTTTGGCCGGGCTATTTGTCGCCTTTTTGATCGCTCTTTTCGTTCTGGCGGCGGGAATCACCACGGTTCAGGTGGTGACCAATCCGCTGATCTCGCTGCTTGGCCCGGCAAGGTCGGCCCATAGCCGATTGACATTTGCCCAAGCCTTTAACGCCTTGGGGACTACGGTTGCGCCCTTCTTTGGCGCCAAGCTGATCTTGGGCTCGCTAGGAACGGTTGATCCCAGCACCTTGAGCGGCGAAGCCTTGACCGCCTATCTGGCGGCTGAAACCAGCGTCATTGTGAACACCTATCTGGCCATCGCCGTCGCGCTGGCTGCTGTCGCGGCTCTGGTCTGGTCACGTCGCAATCGTTTGCAAGAGGCGAGGGTTGAGAATGTCAGCATGATGCAGGCCTTCACCCTGTTGCAGCGTCCGCGTTTTGCCTTCGGGGCCTTGGGCATCTTCATCTATGTCGGCGGCGAGGTGGCGATTGGCAGTCTGCTCGTCAACTATCTGATGCAGGCCGATACGCTTAAGGTCGCCGCACAAACGGCGGGCGAGCTCGTGACCTTCTATTGGGGCGGGGCCATGGTTGGCCGCTTCATCGGCGCTTGGGTCCTGCGTCAGTTCCCGCCAAGCCTTGTGCTAGCGGCAGCCGCAACCTGCGTCGGTGTGCTTTTGATCACCTCTGGCCTAACCGTTGGAACCGTGTCGGGCGTGGCCCTGATCGCCATTGGCTTCTTCAACTCGATCATGTTCCCGACCATCTTCTCGCTGGCCTCCGAAGGTCTGGGTGAGCGGGCGGCAGAGGGCTCCGGCGTGCTCTGTGTGGCCATTGTTGGCGGCGCCATTGTGCCGCTCTTGGCAGGCCTGCTGGCCGATGCGTCGAGCCTGCGGATGGCGCTGATCGTGCCCTTCATCTGCTATGCGGGGATCGCGGCCTTTGGCCTCTATTGCCGCAGGAACCCAGTTGAAGCCTAGGCAGTCCCCCCTCACCCAACCCTCTCCCCCTGAAGGGGGCGAGGGCTTATCGGTTCTAGCCCTCTCCCTGTGGGAGAGGGTAGGGTGAGGGCCTTATTTCCTTTTTCATGCTCCCCCTCAGGTCAGGGGCGGTGCGGCCCGTTGAATGACGGGTCGCAGGGCAAAGCTGGACTGGATATGGGCCACGCCCGGTATCCGCGTTAGGCTGTTCATCAGGAAGGACTGGTAACCGGCCAGATCGGGGGCGACGACGCGCAGCAGATAGTCCGCGCCGCCGGTCATCAGATAGCAGCTCATCACCTCCGGCGCCTTGGCGATCTCGCGTTCAAAGGCCGAGATCGCCTCTTCTGTCTGGGCCGTCAGGGTCACCGAGACAAAGACGCTGATGGCATGGCCCAGCCGGGTCTCATCCAGCCGCGCGCTATAGCCCAATATATAGCCGCTCTCCTCCAGTCGGCGGACGCGGCGCAGGGTTGGAGTCAAGGACAGGCCAATCTGTTCGGCCAGATCGCGCCAGCTCAAACGGCCCTCTTCGGCCACGGCGGCAAGGATCTTCAGATCATATCGATCAAGCTTTTCGGTGACGTTCATTTGCGCTCAATATCTCGTAAACCGTAGTTCAAAACGACTGCTCAAGTCCATATTACGGGTCCAAATGAGCAATAATCACTCTTAAATCTAGCCTATATGACCAGAACCCACAACGGCACGAAAGTGGTTCTTGTCCATGTCTGTCCAAAGCGCCCTGTCGCCTGCCCGAAATGACGACCGAGACCTGATCCGGGACCTGGATCGCAAGGTCCATTGGTTGTCGGCCTGGACCATTCACAATGCCAACCACCTGCGTGAAAGCCGCGATGGCTTAAAGGTCGGGGGCCATCAGGCCTCGTCCTCGTCCTTGGCCACGGTGATGTCGGCGCTCTATTTCTCGGTCCTGCGGCCTGAGGACCGGATTGCGGTCAAACCCCATGCCAGCCCGGTGTTCCACGCCATCCAGTATCTCTATGGCCGCCAGTCCTTGGACCAGCTTCAGCGGTTCCGGTCGCTGGGCGGGGCCCAGTCCTATCCGTCGCGGACCAAGGATCAGGACGATGTGGATTTCTCCACCGGCTCGGTCGGTCTGGGCGTGGCCATGACCGCCTTTGCCTCAATCGTGCAGGACTATATGCTGGCCCATGAGCGCATGTCCCCGGCGCGGCAGGGACGGATGATCTCGCTCTTAGGCGATGCCGAGCTGGACGAGGGCAATATCTATGAGTGCCTGATCGAGGGGGCCAAGCACGATCTGCGCAACACCTGGTGGATCGTCGACTATAATCGCCAGAGCTTGGACGCCACCACCTCTGACAGCATGTTCCTGCGCTTTACCGACATTTTCGCGGCGGTGGGCTGGGACGTCATCACTCTGAAATATGGCTACCGGCTGGAGGCGGCGTTCGCGCAGCCCGGCGGCGAGCATTTGCGCACCTGGATCGATGATTGCCCCAATGACCTGTTCGCAGCCCTGAGTTTCCAGGGCGGCGAGGCGTGGCGCAAGCAACTGCTGGCCGATTTGAGCGCCCATGCCGGCATTGCTGAGTTGCTGGCCCAATATGACGACGAGGCGCTGGCGGCCTTGATGACCAATCTGGCCGGCCATGACATGGACCTGCTCTTGGAGACCTTCCACGAGGTAACGGACCAGAGGCCCAAGCTGTTCATCGTCTATACGATCAAGGGCTTTGGCCTGCCGTTTCAGGGCCATAAGGACAACCATTCGGGCCTGATGACGCCGACCCAGATGGAGACCTTCCAAGCCAGAATGGGCGTGCCTAAGGGTCAAGAATGGGAGCCCTTTGCGGGCCTGCCGCGCAGCCCTTCAGACTACCAAACCTTTATCGACAATGCCCCCTTCGGCAAGCGCCAGCCGGACGCACCGGCCCCGATGGTGGCTGTGCCCGATGCTAATGCCTTCCCCCGGCCTACGGGTAAGCAATCGACGCAGGTGGCTTTTGGTAAGGTGATGAATGATCTGGCCCGGATGGGCGGACCGCTGGCCGATGCCATCGTCTCGACCTCGCCCGATGTGACGGTCTCGACCAATCTGGGCGGCTGGGTCAATCAGCGCGGCATCTTTGCGCGCGATAACCGCCATGACCAGTTTAAGGACAGCAACATCGCCTCGCCGCAAAAGTGGCTGATGGGGCCGCATGGCCAGCATATCGAGCTGGGCATTGCCGAGAACAACCTGTTCCTCCTGCTCGGGGCCTTGGGTCTGGCGGGGGATCTGTTTGGGGGGCAAAGGCTGATCCCGGTCGGAACCCTCTATGACCCCTTCATCAACCGGGGTCTCGATGCCTTGAACTATGCCTGTTATCAGGATGCGCGGTTCTTGCTGGTGGCGACCCCCTCTGGTCTGACCCTTGCGCCGGAAGGCGGGGCGCACCAGTCGATCCACACGCCCCTGATCGGTATGGCGCAGGACAAGCTTAGCTATTTCGAACCGGCCTTTGTCGATGAACTGGTCGAGATCATGCGCTGGGCCTTTGACTTCATGCAGCAGCCTGAGGGCAATTCGGTCTACTTGCGTTTGTCGACTCGGGCGCTCGAACAGCCAGACCGGACCTTGAGCGCCGCCCAGATCGCGGATGTGATTGCCGGGGCTTATTGGCAGGTCGAGCCCGCCCCCGGCGCAGAAATGGCTGTGGTCTATACCGGGGCCATTGCCGCCGAAGCGATGGAGGCCTTTGAGCAACTGCGCGAAGATATTCCCGGCATCGGCCTCTTAGCGGTCACGAGCCCGGACCGGCTGCATCTGGACTGGTCGGCGGCCTTGAAAGCGCGAGCCAAGGGACGTCGCGAGCCTTCCCATATCGAAAAGTTATTGGCATCGCTCGGTGCTGGGGCCTCGCTGGTGACGGTCATTGATGGACCGCCTGCAACCCTGTCCTGGCTGGGCGGGGTCAAGGGGTCTCGCGTTTCGGCCCTTGGCATGGATCATTTCGGCCAGTCCGGCGATTTGCCCGACCTCTATCGGACCTATGGCCTGGATGTGGAGGCGATCTTGGACGCCGCCGCCGCCTCACTCGATTACGGGAGCTAAGCCCATGTCTATCGACATTTTGATGCCAGCCCTGTCTCCGACCATGGAAGAGGGCACCCTTGCCAAGTGGCATGTGGCGGTGGGGGACACGGTCAAGGCTGGCGACGTCATTGCCGAGATCGAGACCGACAAGGCGACCATGGAGGTCGAGGCTGTGGACGAGGGCGTGATTTCAGCCCTGCTGGTCGCAGCGGGGACTGAGGGCGTTAAGGTCAATAGGGTCATTGCTCAGTTGGCCAGTGAGGGGGAGGGTGAGGGTGAAGCTATCTCCGTCTCTGCACCGCCACCCCCTTCCCCGGCTTCGCCGGGACTTCCCCCAAAGGGGGAAGATCTGAACGCGGCAAATCCTCCCCCACTGGGGGAGGGGGACCGCGAAGCGGTGGAGGGGGTTTCGCCCGCTTCAGATCGTATCGCGGCCTCGCCTCTGGCCCGCCGCCTAGCGCGGGCAGTAGGTTTGGACCTTGCAAGCCTCAGCGGCAGCGGCCCCCATGGCCGGATCATCAAGCGCGATATTGACGCTCAGGCGGGCATGAGGCCCGTCACTGTCCAAGCTGCGCCGACACAGGCCCCAGCACCACGTCAGGTTCAGAGCTTAGAAGAGATGGGCATTGCGCCGGGTTCCTATGATCTGATCCCGCTGGACGGCATGGGCAAGACCATCGCGCGGCGCATGACCGAGAGCTTCAGGGACATTCCCCATTTTCCCCTGTCCATCGATCTGGAACTGGACGCTCTTTTAGACGCCCGCACCCGGATCAATGCCGGTCTGGAATCCTTAGGCGTCAAGGTCTCGGTCAATGACCTTATCATTCGGTGCGCGGCTCTGGCCCTCAAGCGCGTGCCGATGGCCAATGCCAGCTATACGCCGCAGGGTATCGCGGTCCATCGCCATGCCGACATTGCCGTGGCCGTGGCCATTGACGGTGGTCTGATCACCCCGATCATCCGCGCTGCCGAGACCAAGGGTCTGGCCCAGATCGCCACCGAGATGAAGGACCTCGCCGCCCGGGCCCGCGCCCGCAAGCTGAAGCCCGAAGAGTTCCAAGGCGGCACCTTCTCGATCTCCAACCTCGGCATGTTCGGCATTAAGAGCTTCGCCTCGATCATCAACGAGCCTCAGGGCGCGATCCTGTCGGTTGGGGCGGGCGAGAAGCGGGCCGTGGTGCGCGGCGATAGCCTCGCCATCGCTACGGTGATGACGGTGACCTTGACCTGTGACCACCGGGTTCTGAACGGGACCATCGGCGCGCAGTGGTTAAATGACTTCAAGGCATTGGTCGAAGACCCCCTGATGATGTTAGCTTAGGCCAAAGCGCAGACTGATTTGGAGCACCGACCATGAAAACCACCGCCGCCGTCGCCTTTCAGGCTGGCAAGCCCTTGGAAATTGTCACCCTCGACCTCGAAGGCCCCAAGGCCGGTGAAGTTCTGGTCGAGATCAAGGCCACGGGTGTCTGTCACACCGATGCCTACACCCTGTCGGGCAATGACCCCGAGGGTCTGTTCCCCGCGGTTCTGGGCCATGAGGGCGCGGGCGTGGTGCTCGAGGTTGGCCCCGGCGTGACGTCGTTGGTCCCCGGCGACCATGTGATCCCGCTCTACACCCCAGAATGCCGCAACTGTAAGTTCTGCCTGTCGGGCCGCACGAACCTTTGCCAAGCCATCCGCTCCACCCAAGGCAAGGGCCTGATGCCCGATGGCACCAGCCGCTTCTCCTATAAGGGTCAACAGGTCCTGCACTATATGGGCACCTCGACCTTCGCCAACCATACGGTCCTGCCTGAGATCGCTCTGGCCAAGATTCGCAAGGACGCGCCCTTCGAGAAGGTCTGTTACATCGGCTGCGGCGTTACCACTGGCGTTGGCGCGGTGATCAATACGGCCAAGGTTCGTCCCGGCTCTAATGTCGCTGTCTTTGGTCTGGGCGGCATTGGCCTGAACGTGCTGCAGGGCGCGCGCATGGTCGGGGCGGACAAGATCATCGGTGTGGACCTGAACCCCGAACGCGAAGCCATGGCCCGCAAGTTCGGCATGACCCACTTCATCAATCCTAAGGAAACGCCCGACGTGGTGGCGGCGATTGCGGAACTGACCGACGGCGGCGTTGACTATTCGTTCGAGTGCATCGGCAATGTCAATGTCATGCGCCAAGCTTTGGAATGCTGCCACAAGGGCTGGGGCGAAAGCGTCATCATCGGCGTCGCTGGCGCCGGTCAAGAAATTGCCACACGTCCGTTCCAACTGGTCACGGGCCGCGTCTGGAAGGGCTCAGCCTTTGGCGGCGCTAAGGGCCGGACCGACGTTCCAAAGATCGTCGACTGGTACATGGACGGCAAGATCGCCATCGACGATCTGATCACCCACGTCATGCCTCTCGAAGATATCAACAAGGCCTTCGACCTGATGCATCACGGCGAATCGATCCGCACGGTCGTGACCTTCTAAGACCGATTGGCTCCAACCCTCCCCCAGCGTGGGGAGGGCCTAGGCCCGATAGCGACTGTTGAAGTTAGCCAGAGCGGCCATGATCTCGGTCTGATAGTCGGTAGCGACCTCGGTCTCGTCTGGGCCGTTGGTGAAGATGAAGAAGGCGTCGGCTTCCACTTGATCGGCGATACGCTCACCGGCCAGTTCTAACGTTATCCCCTTGGCCTTGGCCGTGGCGATCATGGCCTCGGCCACATCGGTGGGAACCTGACGGGGTCCGCCGAACCGCTCTTGGCGATGGGCCAGAGAGTTCCAGATATCACTGACCACCACGCCCGGACAGATGACTCCGGCGCTGACATTGCTGCCCGCAAAGTCGCGGCGCATGCAGAGGCTATAGCCCATCAAGGCATGTTTGGCCGAGGTATAGGGGGCCAAGATACCGCCCCGCTCACTTTCAGGCAGACCTAAGGCATGTTCCGAGGCCGTATTGACGATCTTACAGGGCAGGCCGCTGGCCAACATGGCGGGGACAAAGGTGGAGACACCGGTAAAGGCTCCGGTGACATTAACCGCAAAGGACCAGTCCCACATGCGCCGGGGCGTGGTGTGGACCATGCCGCGCAGGCCGACCCCGGCATTGTTGAACAGCATCTGCACCGGTTGCCCAAAGAGGGTCGGGGCCAGTTCCGCCAGGGCCGCCCAGCTCTCATCCTCGGTCACGTCAAGGCTGGCACTGGCGGCGTGAAGACCCTGATCGCATAGGGCCTTGGCGGCCTCAGCGGCGCGATCCGCTTGAATATCGGCTAATATGACCTTGGCCCCGCGACGGGCAAGGGCGCTGGCAATGCCAAGGCCGATGCCTGAGGCCGCGCCGGTGATGATCGCAACAGCGCCCTTGACCTGCATGGGTCTAGAACCCGCCAAGCTTGGCGTAGCGGTCGCGGTGATAGGAGGACCCGCCGAAGGTGGCCTCAGCGACCCGTGCGCGCTTTAGATAGAGGCCTGCATCATGGGCGTCGGTCATGCCGATACCGCCATGCATCTGAACCATCTCGTTGGAGGCCAGATGCAGCACGTCGCCTGCCTTAGCCTTGGCCAGAGACGCCAGAGCGCGGATGTCGTTGGACTTTTCATCAATGGCGTCCAGCGCCGCCTGCACGCAGGAGCGGGCCAGTTCTAGATCGGTATAGAGCTTGGCCGCCCGGTGCTGCAGGGCTTGGAAGGTACCGATGCCCTGTCCGAACTGGGTGCGGGTCTTGAGATAGTCGAGCGTGATCTCGAAGGCTTGGGTGGCGGTGCCGATCATTTCGGCGGCCAGACCAGCGCGGGCGCGGTCAAGGGTCTGTTCGAGGATGGCAAAGCCGCCTTCGACAGGGCCCAGAACCGCATCGGCGGCCACTTCGACATTGCTCAGGGTCAGGTTCGCTACCGCGCGGCTATCGACCATGGTCAGGTTCTGACGCGTCAGGCCCTTGGCTGAACCGTCGACGAGGAACAGGGTGATGCCCGCCTCATCGGACTTGCCACCGCTGGTGCGGGCCACGACGATCAGAAGGTCAGCAGAGCCGCCATCGAGGACAAAGTTCTTGGCACCGTTCAGCACATAGCCCGATCCGGACTTGGTCGCGGTCAGAGCGATGGTCGAGGGGTGGTGATGGGCGGTCTCGTCAACGGCCAGGGTGGCGACAATCTCGCCCGCCGCGATCTTGGGCAGCCAAGCAGCCTTTTGGGCTTCGCTCCCGCCGAGTATCAGGGCTGTGGCAGAGGTCAGGGCGGTCGAGACCAGCGGCGAAGCGGTCAGGGTTCGGCCGGTCTCTTCCAGCACCAGTCCAAGGCTACGATAGCCAAAATCGGCGCCACCATGGGCTTCGGGAATGATCACCCCGGCCCAGCCCATCTGGGCCATGTCCGTCCAGGCGGCGGCATCAAAGCCGGTCGCGCTCTTGGTATCGCGCAGCTTGCGCAGGGCCGCGACGGGCGACTTTTCTTGCGTCCAGTCGCGTGCCGCGTCCCGCAGCATCACCTGTTCTTCGTTCAAGACAGCCATTGGGGTTTCTCTCTAATTTTTCTTTTAAAGGGTTTTGGGATTGGCTGCCCAAGCGAGGGCTGCCTCTAAACGATCATTGCCCCAGAACAGCTCACCGTCGTCGGTGGTGAAGCTCGGGCTACCAAATAGTCCGCGTTCCATGGCCTCAGCCGTATTGGCCTTCAGTTCGGCCTTGATGGCGTCACTGCCTGCCGCGGCCAGCACCGTTTCAGGGTCCGCCCCAAGGCCGGTGATCAGGGATGTCACGACCTCTTGGTCCGAAATCTCCAGATCATCAGCAAAATTGGCGCTGTAGACCGCCTTGGTGAAGGCGCTCGCCCAGCCGGGCGTCTTGTCCGCCAAAACGACCCGAGCGGCCAAAAAACCATTGCGGGGGAAGCGGCTTGGACTGCGCAGGGGCAGGTCCAGTTCGCCGCAGACCCTAGCCATATCGCGCCACATATAGACCCCCTTGATGGGGACCACATTGAACGGGCTGTCGGTCATGCCTTGCTGGGCATTGAGAAGGGGGCCGAGTTGAAACGGCCACCATACCACATCCACCCCTGCCGCCGCAGCCAAGGCTTCGATGCGATGGGCTGCAGGGTAGGAATAGGTCGAGGCGAACTCAAACCAGAAGGTTAGGCTGGGCATGGCTTACTGGTGATCCAGCAGACCAAGGACGCGCTTAGCCACGACATTGAGGTTGATCTCGGACGTGCCGCCCTCAATGGAATTGCCCTTGGAGCGCAGCCAGCCGCGCGTCTCGATCAGTTCGCGCTTGGTAAAGCCTTCGCCTTCCCAGCCCAGACCCTGATGGCCCATAGATTCCACCAGAAGTTCGCACTTGTCTTGGTTCAGCTTGGCGGCGGCATATTTGATGATCGAGGTGGCGGGGCTGATGGTGCCACCTGCCTTGGATTCGGCCTCAACCCGACGAACAGTCAGGGCAAAGGCCTTGGCGTCCATCTTGTGACCGGCAATCCGGGCGCGCAGGTCCGCATCGGCGATCTTGCCATCGACGTCACCGACATGGCTGAGGGCCACCTGTTCCAGTTCCAGACCCGCCGCGCCGCCAAAGCCGCTGGAGGAGATGTTCTGGCGCTCATATTGCAGCAGGCGCTTGGCAATTTCCCAGCCGCCATTGAGCTTACCAACCAACTGGGCCTTGGGGACCTTCACATCTGTGAAGAAGGTTTCGCAGAAGGGCGACTCGCCGCTGATCAGCTTGATCGGACGCGGCTCGACGCCAGGGGTGGTCATGTCGAACAGCAGGAACGAAATGCCCTCATGCTTAACCGTCGTGTCGGTGCGCACGAGGCAGAAGATCCAGTCGGCTTGGTCGGCATAGGAGGTCCAGACCTTCTGGCCGTTGACCAGATAGTGGTCGCCCTTGTCTTCCGCGCGGGTCTGCAGCGAGGCTAGGTCGGAGCCCGCGCCGGGCTCTGAATAGCCTTGGCACCAGCGGATCTCGCCGGTGACGATCTTGGGCAGGTGGGCTAGCTTTTGCTCTTCAGTGGCATATTCCAAGAGAACCGGGCCAAGCATCCAAAGACCGAACGAGAACAGAGGCGGGCGAGCCTTGATACGCGCCATTTCCTGTTCCAGCACCTTGGCCTCACCGCGTGACAGACCGCCGCCGCCATAGGCCTTGGGCCAAGTTGGCGCGGTCCAGCCCTTGGCCGCCATGCGGTCGAGCCAGAGCTTTGTATCGGGATTTTTATAGGTGCCCTTACGGCCGGCCCAAGGGGTTTCCTCGCCCGGCATAGGGGTGCGCATGGACTGCGGGCAATTGGTTTCAAGCCACGCGCGGGTCTCGGCGCGGAAATCGTCAAATTCGGCCATGGTGGGTTTCCTCACATCGTCTGGATTTGTCCGGACCTTATCAAGGGCGCGGGCCGGAGCAAGCCCTTTGAAACCATTGTGTTGCATTGTTTAGGTCGTAAACTGTCGAAGCCATCAAACTGTTGCGAAAATTACGATATAAGCTCGACCAATTGGCCTTTCGGGAAGTCGCATGCGCTGGGCGCAAGATATCAAACCAGGAATTTTGGCCCTCGCGCCAACCCTTGCAGCTATCGCAGCCCTCGCCGCGGGTCTGATACTGCTGGCCTCTGGAGCCACACCGTCCGAGCCGGAACGGTTGCGCAACCTCGTGGAGTTCGCGCCCCTTTCGCTGGTCGAAATCAGCCACTTCGTGTCGAGCATTTTGGGTTTGGTCTTGGTGCTGCTGGCCTTTGGCCTGCGCCGCCGTCTCGATGCGGCTTGGGCCGCGACAATCGGGCTGGTGACCTTGAGCGCGATCTTGGCGCTCTTGAAAGGGTTTAATTGGGAAGAAAGCGTCGCGCTGGGGCTGATCGGGATCTTGCTTCTCCCTATGCATGAAGCCTTTCCGCGCAAGGCCCGTCTGACCCGTGTCGAGATTACACCGGGATGGATGTTGTCGGCCCTGGCGGCGATTGTTGGCACGGTGTCATTGGGCCTGTGGTCGTTCGACAATATTGGCTATTCGGACGAGCTCTGGTGGCGGGTTATGGCGGACAATGATGTGAGCCGTTCGCTGCGGGCGTCGGCGGGCGTCGCGATCCTGTTCATGGTCATTGGCATTTGGCGGCTGATCTCGACCCCCGCAACGCCGCCGGTTGTGGGCGATGATGATCCGACCTTTGAGCGGGTCCGCGCCATCTTGGCCGGTTCGGAGGATGCCCCTCCCGAAGCCAACCTCGCCCTGCTCGGCGACAAGCGGTTCCTGTTCTCACAGTCGGGTGAAACCTTTTTGATGTTCGGTGTTCGGGGCAGGTCTTGGATCGCGATGGGTCCTCCGGTCGGACGCCGTGATGAGCGGATGGAACTTCTGTGGCGGTTTAGAGAACTGGCCGATGCTCACGCCGCCCGTCCGGCGCTCTATGGTATTGGACCCGATATCTTGCCCGAAGCGGTCGAACTGGGCCTTTCCATCCAAAAGACCGGCGAATCTGCCGCTGTGCCCTTGGACAGTTTCAGCCTCAAGGGTCGCAAACGTGAGGTTCTACGCCGCAATTGGCGCAAGGCTGGCGAGGTCGGGGCGCTGTTTGAAGTGGTTCCTGCCCAAGCTGTTCCTGCGATCCTTGACGAGCTTGAAGCCATTTCTGACGCTTGGCTTAAGCACCATGCGGGCGGTGATAAGGCCTTCTCCTTGGGTGGGTTTATTCGGCGCTATGTTGCAGAATTCCCCTGCGCCCTGGTTCGGGTCGACGGCAAGATTGTTGCTTTCGCCACCATCTGGACCACACCGGATCGTACGACCTTTTCGATGGATCTGATGCGCTACTCCGATGATGCACCCAAGAACGTCATGGACTATCTGTTTGTCGAATTGCTGCACTGGGGTGTGGGTCAGGGCTATGTCGCCTTTGAATTTGGCGTCGCGCCCTTGGCCGGTTTGGAAGATCGTCCCTTGGCACCGATCCTGTCTCGCGTGGGGCGGCTGATGTTCGAGCGCGGCGAGGAGATCTACAATTTCCGGGGCGTGCGGCGCTACAAGGACAAGTATGATCCGATCTGGGAGCCGCGCTATGTGGCTGCACCTCACAAATGGGCCATACCGATTCTCTTGGCCGATGCGAGCATGCTGGCATCAGGGGGTATGGTGGGCCTCGCTAAGCGACCCAAGCGCCCAGACGAGCCTTCGAATTAACGTTGGCCATTGCCGGTCTGGATCCCGAGGAGGTTGGCCAGATGGACGACCATCATCAACAGGACCGCAGCACTTAATAGCATCAAGAACCGATAGGGAATGAGCCTCGGCCCCTTAGCGAAGTTCGGCGGCAGGGCCCCGCGCCAGCCAAAAAATGCGGTCAAGAGAGCGGCGATTGCGCCAATCACCAAGGTGGTCGTCTGATCCATAGGCCTTGAATGGCGATCCTATGACCCCTGCGCAAGGGCTACTCGGACAATAGGCTCCTTAAAATTGTGTTTAATTAATCGCCTCCCGTGGTTAATGGTTCGTTTACACCCTATCAAACCGGCGTTAGCCTAGGGCCCAATAGGTGGAGACCGAATCGGATGGCCTTGGGGGAACCCTGGAGCGTAGAGGGGCCAGAGCCCGAGTTCCCAGAGACAGCAGAGCGTTCTGCTGTTCGCTTGGTGATGCCAGCCCATGACCGAACCAAACCTCTAAAGGCGCAGGACGCCCAAACCGCCCAGTTGGCTGAGGCTGTCGTGGCGCGTCTGAACGAGCGCTTGGATCGGACCGAGGCCGCGACCTCTGAAGCGATCCAAGGCCTGCAGGCGGCCATTGATCGGCTGGCCAAATCCGGGGCCGGTGGATTGGGCGAGCGTCACACGATTGAACATCGGTTCGAGGCACTCGCGCGCGATCTGCACAAGCAGGTCGAGGATGTTCGCAGCGATCTGGTCCAAAGCCTCAAGTCCAGCACAGACCGCCGCTTCTCGCAGCTTGCCAAGGCCTTGGAGGCCATGGGCCGGCATGTGCTGTCGGCCGAGCGGCGGTCTTCTGCCGCTCTTGAACAGGTAAGCGGTGAAGTGGCCCGCCTCGGCGGCGCGATGGATCAAAGGCTCGGGCGCTACGAGATCGTTCAGTCCGACTCGCTCGAGCGGCTGGGCGCTGAGATCAATCGGATTACGGATCGGCTGTCAGAACGGATTGCCAGTTCAGAGCGCCGTTCTTCTCAAGCCATTACAGAAGCCAAGGATGAGTTTTCGCTTCTATCCAGCAGCATGGCTGAGCGCACCTTTGAGGCCACAACGGATCTGTCCGAACGGATTCGTCAGAGCGAAGAGCGCACAGCCCGACTTTTGGAAGAGGCCCGCACCAAGCTGGATCAACGGGTTGTTGGTCCTGCGCCTGTACTTGCTGAAGTCGAGGTTGACGCTGAGCCTGAGCCTGAGCCCGCGCCTGAGAAGGTCATGGCTGAAACCCGTCCTCTTGAACCCACTCTGATCAATCCGTTCATGACCATGGATGAGGGTGAGTTGGAGCCCTCTTGGGCGGAGCTTGGTGCAGGGTCAAGTCTGCCTGAGCCTTCGCTGGACGACGTCGAGGGCGGCGAAATCGACGGGGATGAGGGTGCAAGCTTCTTCTCTAGCGGTCTTGCCGCTGAACTGGCCGCAAAGATCAACGGCCTGCAGGATGAGCGTTTAGAAGATCAGGCCGACGAGATCATCGGTGTGCCTGCAGAAATCCAAGCGAAAGAGGTCGAGCCAGACCCAAAGCTTGTCTCAGAGGCCTATCAGCCCGCGAGAGCCGCGCCTTTGTCAGTGATCCAAGGCGATGGTGACGTTCTATTTGCGCGCGCGCCCTCCAAAGGCCGTGCGACCCGCCGGCAGAAGCAAGTGGTGCCTCGTAAGGCCATCGTCGCCAGCTTGGCGGTTATCTCCGTGGCGGTCGCCATTGCCGGTTTGGCGATCCTCGGCTCTGGCCAGCAAAATCTTTCTCCCGCTCAAGCCTTCCAGACGATCATGACCACGCTCAAGGGTGAACGGAAAGCCGCTGTACCGATCCCCGATGCCAGCCAGATGGTCCAAGCGGCAGAACCCTCAACGCCGCGTGCACCCCGCACTGCCGTTGCCGCCCTTAGCCCTGATTTGACCCAAAATGATGTCGGTACGCCGATTGAATCGGTCACCCAATCAAGGTCTGTCATCTCCTCGCGGGACTATGCCAATCTGCTCAAGAGCCTGTCCTCAACGGACGGCACCGGTTTGGCCAAGCTCAAGCGCCTTGCCGAACAGGGCTATGCTCCGGCTCAAAACGACTTGGGAAAGCTGTTTGAAACTGGCGATCTGGGCCTAACCAAGGACCTGCCGACGGCCCGCCTTTGGACCGAACGTTCGGCAAGGTCGGGTGTGGTCGAGGCGATGCACCGGATGGGGCTCTATCACTATTATGGCCAAGGTGGGGCTCAGAACCCGGTTCTTGCAGCCCAATGGTTCCGCCGGGCCGCCGAGCGCGGCATGCTCGACAGCCAGTATAATCTGGCTCAGCTCTATGAGACCGGGCTTGGCGTCACGGCCAACAGCGCTGAGGCCTATCGCTGGTATCTGATTGCGGCGCAAACGGGCGATCAAGAGGCCCTCAAGAAGGTGGCCACACTCAAGGCTCAGGTGCCGTCTGGTGGGCGGGCTGAAATTGAGCGTCAGGCCCGGGCCTTTAGGGCTGGGTCCTGATAACTACCAAACGGGCGGTTACACATTGATCTTCAAGCCCTTCTTGGCCTAGACTCCGGTACGACCTGACCGTCAAGCGTGAGCGAGGCCCGGCCCTTTGGATGTCTATCTGCCCATAGCCGAGGTGTCGGTCAATGCGCCGCTATTGATCGGGCTGGGCATGGTCGTGGGGTTCATTTCCGGCCTGTTTGGCATTGGCGGCGGCTTTCTGATGGCCCCCGTCCTGGTCTTTATGGGCATTCCCCCTGCCGTGGCTGTCGCCAGCCAAGCCAATCACGTTGTGGCCTCCTCGGCCTCGAGCGTCTTTGCCTATGGCCGAAAGCGCGCGGTGGACTTTCGTATGGGCGCGGTCTTGGCCGCAGGGGGTGCGGTAGGGTCCCTGCTTGGCGTCGAGATTTTCCGGATGCTGCGCCTTATGGGGCAGGGCGATCTGGTCGTATCCCTATCCTATCTGATCTTTCTGGGCGTCATTGGCGGCCTGATGCTGATTGAATCTCTGGGTGCCCTGCTGCGCCGCCGTCGAGGCGAGCCGCCTGAGGCCGTAAAGGATCGTCGGCCCGCTTGGCTCTATGGCCTGCCCCTAAAGATGAAGTTCCCGCGTTCGCGGCTCTATATCAGCATCATTCCCCCGGTTCTGATCGGGGTCTTTGTCGGCATCCTGTCGGCTGTCATGGGGGTGGGCGGCGGCTTCGTGCTCGTGCCTGCCATGGTCTATCTGCTGCGTATGCCTGCAGGGGTCGTGGTGGGAACCAGCCTCTTTCAGATCATCATCACCACCTCCTTCGTCACCATCCTTCAGGCGGGGCGCAACCAGACCGTGGATCTGATGTTGGCGACCTTGCTGCTGTTTGGCGGCGTGATTGGCGCGCAGTTGGGGGCGAGGGCGTCGGCCCGGTTCCGCGCCGAAGAACTGCGGGTCGTGCTCGCGGTCATCGTCTTGCTGGTCGGCTTGCAGATGGGGCTGGGTGTGTTTGTCACCCCGGCCGATCCCTTTGTGCTCGCCCCGGGAGCGGGGGGCTGATGGCGTTTGATCTTCCCCCACCGCCAGTCTCTGCGGCCAGCGTTTCCGCCGCCTTGACCACAACCATGGTCGAGGTGTCCTCGGACTATAAGGGTCAGAAGATCGTGCTCTATGGCGCGGTGTTTAACAGCACCGACCGGCCTGCCGATGTGGTGGTCGTGGTTCGAGGTCCCGACCAGCCGGTTCGTATTGCCCGCAAGGTTCAGGTCGCTGGCCTATGGCTCAATAGCCGCCCGGTCGTGTTCCAAGGCGCGCCGGGCTTCTATACTGTGGCGAGCAGTCGTCCGCTGAGCGAGATCGCCGACTATGGCACCCTTCGCCGTCTGGCAATCGGGGTCGATCATCTGGCCTTCAAAACCCCTGCCGACGGGGCTGTGGAAACCCGTTTTGGCGTTAAGGATCTGGTGGTAAGCCGTTTGGGCAGTGACTATCTGGACTATCGGCGCGCCGTGGTGCGGATCAAGCATGCCGCCGGGCTCTATGATCAAAATGAGCGCGGCGTAACCTATGTCGATAAGAGCCTGTTCCGCGCTGAGATAAACCTACCGACTGCCGCACCGATTGGTCGCTATCAGGCCGAGATCCATCTGTTCCAAGAGGGCCGCGAGGTTCAGGTCCGCCAACGCACCCTAGAGGTCCGCAAGGTCGGGATTGAGCGCACCATCTATCTGTTCGCCCATCAGCGCCCTTGGGCCTATGGATTTTTAGCGGTTTTTCTTGCCATCGCCAGCGGCTATGGTGCCTCTGTGATCTTCCGCAGGAGTTAAGTCCTCATGCCCGCAAGAGAAAAACCGGCCATAGCGGCCTGGGTCCTAGGCCTTGGCGGTACCTTGCCCTTCATTGGCACGGCAGTGGGATATTGCGCGGGACCTGCAAATCTACATGGTCCTATGAGCTTGGCCATGCTGACCTATTCCGCCGTCATCCTGTCGTTCTTGGGGGGCGCGCGTTGGGGGATGGAGTGCGTCCGTCACTATCCACCCCGTGGTAGGATCCTCACCCTAGCGGTTTTGCCCAGCTTGGCCGCTTGGGGCCTTTTGCTTGGTGCGATCTGGGTGCCCCTCTCTTGGCAACTGGGCGGCCTGATCGCGGTCTATCTCGCCCAATGGCTTTGGGATACGGGATCCGCCGAGACCCCCCATTGGTACGCGCCCCTGCGGACAACCTTGACGGTGGTCGCCGGGGTTTCGATGGCCTTTGTTTTTGAGCAGTCTCTGCGGGTCTAAGCCCTATCGATCCGCGACCAACTGGTTCCAGCCGATCAGGTGGACCTGATCCTTGCCCAAGGCCGCCGCTATCGGGGGCTTGGCAAAGAGCGGGCTGAAGGCGGAGTCGCGCAGATTCAATCCCCCGGCATAGGCCCCGAAGGCCGGTAAGATCAGTCTTTGGCCATCGGTCGCAAAACAGCGCCGCCTGACGCTGCGGCCTTTCCCCGCCACCTTGGCGCAGGGATGCAGGTGTCCGGCCACCTCGCCCGGCTGCGGTGCGGGCAAGGGTTCGTGGCGCAAGATTAACGGATTGATATGGATCTCATCCATGGTCTGGCCCGGAAGATGGCGGGGGCCGTCGGCGTCATGGTTGCCGATGACCCACAGCAACTCCAACCCCTGAGCAAGGCGATCAATCTGGTCGACATCGGCCGGGGCAAGCCGCGCCTCGGCCTGACCATCATGCAGACTATCCCCCAGCAGGATCAGTCGCCCCGGCCCTAGGGCGGTGACCTCTTGGGTAAGACGGCGCAAGGTCTCAGCCGTGTCATAGGGCGGCAGCATCTGGCCGCGTGCGGCATAGGCCGACCCCTTTTCGAGGTGCAGATCTGCCACCACCAAGGTTTGATGCTGTTCTAGCCAAAGGGCGCCGGAGGGACGTAAGGTCACCGCCTCTCCATTGACCCTCAGCCGGATCGATCCGCAGGGCAAACGGACAGGAGGGTTGGTGGGCGCCGTCACGAGAGGGCCTCACTGATAAGGTCAAATGCGGCGGCTTCTAGAATGGCCTCTTGCGCGGCACCGGCAATGGCCTCGCGGCCAATCTCCATCATCACGGGCACGGCAAAGGGCGAGACCTTGGGCAGGCTGATCCCCCGGACCTTTCCAACGATCCGCTGCAAGAAATCGCCCAGCCTGCGAATATCGAGCATCCCCACAGCCGCATCGGCGCGCGCGCATCGCAGCAACAGATGGTCGGGCTGATGCTTGCGTAGCACGTCATAGATCAGGTCGCTGGAGAAGGTCACTTGACGACCCGACTTCTCCGCCCCCGCAAACCGCCGCTCGATCAGGCCGGAGATCAGGGCGCAGTGGCGGAACATGCGCTTGAGCATCACACTCTCATCCAGCCAAGCTTCGAGATCGTCCCCCAGCATGTCCTGTTGAAACAGCCCATCAAGGTCCAGACCATCCATCGGCTTCATGGCCCAGATACAGAGGACATAGTCGTTACAGACAAAGCCCAGAGGCGCGACGCCCAGTCGGTCCAGCCGCCGGGTCAGCAACATGGCCAAGGTGGTATGGGCCAGCCGACCCTCAAAGGGATAGCAGACCAGATAGTGCTTGCCGCCGCGCGGGAAGGTTTCGACCAGAAGCCCATCGGCGGCGGGAATGGCCGAATGGGCCGCCTGCGCCCCAAGCCAATCTTGCACATCGCCGGGAAGCTGCTGCCAGTGGTCGCGGTCCATGATCATATCCCGGACGCGCTCGGCCAGATGGGTAGACATGGAGAACTTGGTGCCGCCCCAACTGGGGATTTTCGGTTCCTTGTCGGCAGAGCGGGTGACGCGGGCATCCATGCCGCTGACCCCTTCAAAGCGCCAGACCTCACCGCCAAACAGGAAAGTGTCGCCGGGGGTCAGTTGTTCAAAATACCATTCCTCGGCCTCACCGATCTTTCGCGCGCTGCCGTGGCGACCGGACGAAACGCGGATGTTCAAGGTTGCGCCTGCCACAATGGCGCCGACATTGAGCCGGTGCCGCTGGGCCGTTTGCGGATTACGCACGCGCCAAAGTCCGTCCTGACCGGTCACGATGCGGCGAAACTGGTCATAGGTGCGAAGGGCATAGCCGCCGTTCGACACGAAGGACAGGACATCATCGAAATCCTGCTGGCTCATGTCCTCGTAAGGCGCAGCCGACCTTGCCTCGGCAAACAGGGCCTCGCTCGACAGGGCCTCACCGCAGCAGGCCCCCATCAGATGTTGCGCCAACACATCGAGGGCGCCGGTACGGGGCGGATCTCCATCAAGGGCTCCTGCCGCTACCGCCTCGAGGGCGGCCTGACATTCCAGCATCTCAAATCGGTTGGCCGGAACCAGCAGGGCGCGCGAGGGCTCATCCAGCCTGTGGTTTGAGCGGCCAATCCTCTGAACCAATCGGGACGAGCCCTTGGGCGCGGCCAGTTGAATGACCAGATCGACGGCTCCCCAGTCTATGCCCAGATCCAGCGTGGAGGTGCAGACCACAGCCCGCAGTTCTCCTCTGGCCATGGCCGCCTCGACCTTGCGCCTCTGCTCGGGGGCCAGAGCGCCGTGGTGCAGGGCGATGGGAAGATTGTCTTCGTTCAGCCGCCAAAGCTCTTGAAAGGCAAATTCTGACTGCCAGCGGGTATTGACGAAGACGAGGGCCGTTCGCGCGGTTTTCAGGGTCTCATAGACCTCGGCCATAGCGTGCTGAGCGCTGTGACCGGCCCAAGGCACCCGCTGATCGGAGAGCAGAACCTCGATGCGCGGCGGGGCACCGGGCGTGCCCAGCACCAGATCGGCGACCTCGGGCCTTGGCGCAATCCAGCGGCGCAAGCGGTCTGGGTCTTCCACCGTCGCCGACAGACCGACCCGGCGCATGGCGGGGGCAAAACTTTGCAGCCGGGCCAAGCCAAGGCAAAGCAGGTCGCCGCGTTTGGAGCCGTGCAAGGCATGGACCTCGTCGATGATCACGGTCTTGAGGTTGGCAAAATAGGCCCTCGCCCCGTCCCAAGCGCAGAACAGGGCGAGCTGTTCGGGGGTGGTCAGCAAGATGTCCGGCGGATTGGCCTTTTGCCTCTGACGCTTGGACAGGTTGGTATCGCCCGTACGCGATTCGACGCGGATGGGCAGACCCATCTCCTCAATCGGGGCCATGAGGTTACGCGCCACATCTACGGCCAAGGCCTTGAGCGGCGAAATATAGAGGGTGTGGATGCCCTCAGGCCTTTCGGAGGCCGGGGTTTGGCTCAGGTCAATCAGGCTGGGCAGGAAGCCGGCCAAGGTCTTGCCGCCGCCGGTCGGGGCGATGAGCAGCACATGGCGGCCGGCCTTTGCCCTCTGCACCATCGCGATCTGATGGTCGCGCGCCGCCCAGCCCTTGGACGCAAACCAGTCAAGAAACGGGCTTGGCAGGGTCGGGGGCAAAGACGGCGCGGGGCGCTCCATGGGACGGGCTATACCTGCAGGCAGTAAGGGACGGTCAGACCGTCTCTATAGCAGCTTTGCGCTCGACCTTAGGCCTTTGTCGGCAGGTCGAAAATCAGCAGGCTGGAGGTTGCGCTGGCATAGAGGTTCCCAGCCGCGTCCGTCACCTTGCCCTCGGCAAAGGCGGCGCGGCGGCCCATGGTGATGACGATACCCTCGGCAGTGATCGGGCCGGTCTTGGCGGTCATGGCCTTGTGATAGCTGACCTTGAGCTCCAGCGTCGTATAGCCTTGGCCGGGCTTGAGCTTGGAATGAACGGCGCAGGCGAGCGCGGAATCGAGCATGGTTGCCGCATAGCCGCCATGGACCGTGCCGATAGGATTATAGACGTCCTCTGTTGGGGTGCCGCCGAACACGACCTTGCCCTCTTCGACCGAGACGGCGGTGAAGCCCAGTGTCGCGCCGATGCCTCGCCTGGGTCCGCCGCTTTGGAAGGCGGTTTGCAGCTGCTCTAGGCCGGACATTTCGGCGAAGCTTTTGGGTTCAGTGGTCATGATAGGGACTTTCGGGTTTAGGGATCGTAAGGCCTGCGCGGGCGCGCAGGGCAAGGCGGGACTGTTCTAGAAGACGAAGAGATAGGGCCTCATCCTCGACGGCGCGTGAAAGGGCCAGGGCTCCGGCCAGTTCTGCGATCAGGGAGGAGGCCAGAGCCATTGGGTCTGGCGTGGTTTCCGGCAGATAGCTTGCCATCAGCCGCACCATGCCGCGTACGCCCGTATCAAAGGCCGGACGCGCAAGGGCGGGCAGTTGGGCGGACTGACCCAGCAGGCAGGCGACGGGACAGCCCCGGTCGGGTCGGTCGCGGTGGTCTGGGCTCAGATAGCTATCAATGAAGGCCCCAAGGGCGGCTGGGCCAGAGCGATCATCAATGGCCCGGTGTCTTTGGGTCGCGGCATCTTCGAACATGGTTTTGACGGCGGCCGCAATCAGCGCGTCCTTGGAGGCAAAATGGGCATAGAAGCCGCCATGGGTCAGGCCGACCTCCTGCATCAGGGCCGCAACCCCGACCCCTTGCGGGCCATGGGTGCGGATCTGGGCCGCAGCGGCCTTGAGAACCCGGTTTCGGGTCTGAAGTTTCTGGTCACTGGAATAGCGCACGAACCGCCTTTGGGCTTCATATGATGGTCATCATGTAAGGCGATGCGGCACGCAAGGCAAGCCAAGGCTCCGGCCATCCCTTTGCATTGGTGCTGCGAGGGGTTAAGCCGACAGGATCACTGTCCTTGAGACCCCCTTTGCCCGACATCATCCCCATCACCGATCCAGATGATCCGCGTATTGCCGCCTATCGCGCCGTCAAGGAGCGCGATCTGGTGGGGCGTGAGGGCCTGTTCATCGCCGAGGGTGAGGTGGTGGTTCGTGTCCTAGCACGCACGCCGCGACATCAGATGCTGTCGCTGCTACTGGCGGAACGCCAAGTCGCGCGGCTGAGCGATCTCTTGGCAGACTTGCCCGATGAGTTGCCGGTCTATCAGGCCGCCCAAGCGGTCATGGATCAGATCGTCGGCTTTCCGATCCATCGCGGCATATTGGGCCTTGGCCGCCGCTCTGGTCTCACCGATGGCGCGGCCCTGTTGGCGGGTTTGAGACCCGGTGCCTTGGTGGTGGGCTTAAGCGGCCTATCGAACCATGACAATGTCGGCGGGATTTTCCGTAATGCGGCGGCCTTTGGCGTTGATGCGGTGGTGCTCGACAGTGACTGCTGTGACCCGCTCTATCGCAAGGCCATTCGGGTGTCGGTCGGCGGGGGCCTGCTTGTACCGTTTGTCCAGCTCGCGCCAGGGGTCGATATGGTAGAGCTGTTCGCGGCCCAAGGCTTTGAGACCCTGTCTCTTAGCCCATCGGGGCAGGGAGAACTGGCTGACTGCCCGCGTCCTGCGCGTTGCGCGGTGCTGTTTGGAGCCGAGGGACCGGGACTGTCGGCCTCGGTACTGGCGCGGACACAGACTGTGCGCCTGACCATGGCCGGGGGCTTTGACTCGCTGAATGTGGCGACCACCAGCGGCATTGTGCTGCATCACCTAACCCGCAAGGCCTGATGATCTAGGCCCCAGACAAGACTTAGGCCGGTTAGCTTTCGCCAACCGGCCTAAGAATTTCGTCAGAACCGAACGCGCCAGACCGAAGTCAGTCGCGGCCAGTTATGGCTTTAGACAGCTTGCAGCTGGCCAGCAGACATCTTGCCGCTACGCTGATCCTTTTCGAGGACGTAGCTGATGCTTTGGCCTTCGTTCAGCGTACCCAAGCCAGCGCGTTCAACGGCCGAAATGTGCACGAAAACGTCGTTGCCGCCGTCGTTAGGTTGGATAAAGCCGAAGCCCTTTTGGCTGTTAAACCACTTCACGGTCCCGATGGACATAATAGAAACCTTTACGGCATAGAGTGACGTAGCGGCAAAGTTTGCGGCCACGATCAGAATTCGGCGGGGGTCAGGAGTTCAAGTCCGGCGCTCGATCCAGATCGAGCAGAGGAGAGCAACCGAACCATTTCGATATTCGACAGTCGGAGGGTCTCACCTAACTGCTCAATTAGCAAGGGAAATCGCTCTTGACCTGATTCGCCCCTCGAATCATTGACCTTACGGCATCGGTGCGGCGTGGCGAAGCTCGAGTCCACGGGCATGGCGGCGTTGGAATCCCTTCCAGACCGTGACCCCGTTTGTGGCGGTACTATAGGCCCCATAGGGTGCCTTTGGATCATAGGCCCAGACCCCATCATCGGACGCGATGGTCGCGACATTGAGGTAGCTGTCGAGGTCGCTCTTGCCGTTCAAAGCCCTGTTCAAGAAGGCCGTAATGAAGTGCAGATTAATGGCGTTGATCCGGTCGGTCCGCCAGATCGGGTCGGCAAACCAGTCCTGATCCCAAAGCTGGCCTATCATCTCTTCGGGCACCGGACCGAGCCCGACCGAGTGGCCCGCCTCACGGAAGGTCAAGAGATAGCGGTCCGAATTGACCGCGCCGCCAAAGATGGCCTTGGCACCGGTTTTATAGTCCACCGTCTGATCATGATCACCCGCGATAAGCAGCATGGGGGCCTTGATATTGGCCAGACCCTCGGCGTTCCAAGCCCCCATCGAGCCTCCGGCTGGGGCCATGGCCACGATGGCCTTGACGCCCGCGACCTTGCTCAAGGCCTCATCGGGACCCCCTTTGGCGATCTTGGCCACCTCTAGGCCAGGGCCGCCGCCAAAGCGAATGGTTGGCCCATTGGCATCGAGCGATGCGCCCCCTGCCGTCACTACGCCATAGCCGCCCATCGAATAGCCGATCAGGGCAACCTTGGTCGGATCGATCTGTTCGCCAAGCAGGGCCGGAAGCGTGCGGGCCACAAAGCCAATATCGAGCGGACGACGCAGGAACGGCGCGGACCGGACCACGGCGCTGGACCGGTCCGGATCAGGGTCTTGATGATAGATGGCCGCGACGACATAGCCCTTGGAGGCGAGGTTCTCGGTCAGCCAAGTCATACCAATGGGCGTATTGCTATAGCCGTGCGAGACAATCACCAGAGGATGGCCCGAGCCTTCCGGCTTGGCGTTCTTTATCGCGAGGCCGGGAACGGTGAAGGCGGCGGCGGGGCGGGGCGGTTCGCCGCGAAATTCAGAGCTATAGGTGATGGGCTTGGCGCGTTTTGAGGTCGTCGCTGGATACCAGATGTCGATCCGTAAGGTGCGATCGGTCTTGGGAATGGCACCGGTCTTGGGGTCAAACAGTTCCAGATTGACCTGCTGCGGCTCGATCAGGGTCAGGCTCTTATATCCGACCGCGTGGGTCCCAAGGGCGGCCAGTTCTGGCGCGTCCACGCCCGGACGACTGGGCGGCGAGGCCGCGAACACTGCCGATGAGGCAAGGGACAGGATGATGGCCAGGGGCAGGAAGGGACGCGTCATCCGGAACCTCTATGTCTAGGGCGTTGAGCCTGCCAAGCAGGCCCTAGAGCCGTTCAAGTGCTTCGTCTTATGCCAGTCAATGGGGGCTTTGTCATATCGGGCGGAAAGATCGATAATTCAGAGACTTCGACCTATTTGAGCCCATAATCGGCGCTTCTATCTCGCAAGATAGCGCTGCATCGAAAAATGTTATGATCTGGCATCCAATTGCGCCGTGGCTTGAGATCGGCTCTGGCCTATCGTCGCTGCCTCTGTTCAACGGCACAGATGCGGCTGATCTAAAGGACCGACTATGACCCTTCTGAAATCCTATATTGACGGTCGCTGGGTGTTGCCGGTCAACGGCAAGGCCCGGATGGACGTGATCAATCCCGCAACCGAAGACACAGTTGCCGAGATCGCCATCTGCGAGGCCGACGATGTGGATCTGGCGGTCATGGCCGCGCGCCGGGCCTTTGTCGAGTTTGGCCTGACGACCTATGCCGAGCGCAAGGTGCTGGTCCAAAAGCTGATCGCCATCTTCGAGCGGCGCTATGACGAGATGGTCAAGGCCATCACGACCGAGATGGGGGCTCCCTTTGATCTGTCGCATAGTAGTCAAGCCGCCTGCGGTCCCGGCCATCTGGATGCGACCTTGCAAGCCGCTGACGCGCTGGATTGGGAACGTAAGATGGGCTCGAGCGCAAATCTGATCCTGGAGCCGGTCGGGGTCTGCGTCCTGATCACGCCGTGGAACTGGCCGATCAATCAGTTGGCCGCCAAGATTGGCCCGGCCCTGACCGCTGGTTGCACCATCGTGCTTAAGCCCAGTGAGGTCTCGCCCCTGTCAGCCCAGCTCTTTGCCGAGTTTATCGATGAGGCAGGCTTCCCCGCTGGCGTGTTCAACATGGTTCACGGAACGGGGGCCTCGGTCGGCAACGCCCTGACCAGCCATCCTGAGGTCGATATGGTCTCCTTCACCGGCTCGACCAAGGCCGGGATCATGGTCGCCAAGTCTGCCGCCGATACGGTCAAGCGGGTGTCGCAGGAGCTGGGCGGCAAGTCTCCCAACATCGTCTTTGCCGATAGCGACCTTGAGGCAGCGGTCGAGCGCGGCGTTCGTCACTGTTTCAACAATAGCGGCCAGTCCTGCAACGCCCCGACCCGGATGCTGGTCGAGGCCTCGGTCTATGAGCGTGTCGTCGAGATCGCCGCCAAGGTCGCGGCGACCGTGACCCTCGGCGATCCCACCCAGCCTGGCCCCCATCTGGGTCCCGTGGTCAGCAAGGTTCAGTTCGACAAGATCCAGCACCTGATTCAGGTCGGTATCGACGAGGGGGCGCGGGTCATCGCAGGCGGGGTGGGCAAGCCCGCCGGGTTCGAGCGCGGCTACTATGTCAAGCCGACCATCTTTGCCGATGTGACCAACCAGATGACCATTGCCCGCGAAGAGGTCTTTGGCCCGGTCCTGTGTCTGATCCCCTTTGCCGATGTGGACGAGGCCATCGCCATCGCCAATGACACCCCCTACGGCCTCGCCGCCTATGTCCAGTGCGCCGACAAGGACAAGGCCCGCTATGTCGCGCGCCGCATCCGGGCGGGCAGCGTCCATCTGAATGGCGCAGGCCAAGACTATTGCTCGCCCTTTGGCGGCTTCAAACAGTCTGGCAATGGCCGCGAGTGGGGCGAATTCGGCCTGCATGACTTTATCGAATATAAGTCCGTCAACGGCTTTTACGCATAAGGCGCGGGTCCATGAAACTGACCGATATCAAGACCTTTGTGGTCGGCAATCCTCCGCCCCATTTCGGCGGGCGCTATTTTGTGTTCGTCAAACTGACCACGGACAGCAATGTCTCAGGCATTGGCGAGGCCTATTGCGTGCCCTTCAGCCCGCATCTGGTGGCCAAGATGATCGAGGACGTCTTTGACCGTTATGTGCGCGGTCAGGACCCGCACGATATTGAGGTCATGTGGCGGCGGGTCTATTCCAGCGGCTTTACCCAGCACTCGGACCTATCCTTGATGGGGGTGCTCAGCGCCCTGGAGATGGCCTGCTGGGACATTATCGGCAAGGAGGCTGACAAGCCGATCTATAAGCTGCTCGGTGGTCAGGTCCATCAGCGCCTTCGCTCCTACACCTATATCTATCCGCGTCCCGGCGATAAGACCGACGTCTATCACGACCCCGATCTGGCGGCAGAACGGGCGGCGGAATATCTCGATATGGGCTTTACGGCCCTGAAATTCGATCCGGCAGGTCCCTATACCGCCTTTGATGGTCGCCAACTGTCGCTGGAGGCGCTGGACCTGTCCGAGCGGTTCGCCAATCAACTGCGCGAGGCCGTCGGCACAAAAGCAGACTTACTTTTCGGCACCCATGGCCAGATGACCGCCTCCAGCGCCATTCGCTTGGCCAAGCGGCTGGAGGCCTCTGATCCCCTCTGGCTGGAAGAGCCCGTGCCGCCCGATGCGCCGGACGAGATGGCCAAGGTGGCGCGCGCGACCTCGATCCCCATCGCGACGGGCGAGCGGCTCAGCACCAAATATGACTTCCACCGCCTGTTGCAGGCCGGTGCCGCCTCGATCCTTCAGACGAATCTCGGCCGTGTCGGGGGCATTTTGGAGGCCAAAAAGATCGCCGGTATGGCCGAGGTCTATCACGCCCAGATCGCGCCGCACCTCTATTGCGGGCCGGTGGTCGGGGCGGCCAATATCCAGATCGGGGCCTGTTCGCCCAACTTCCTGATCTTGGAAAGCATCGAGACCTGGGGCGGCTTCCATAGCGAGATCCTGATGAAGCCGGTGCAGTGGGAAGAGGGCTTCGTGATCCCCTCATCCGAACCGGGCTTGGGGGTCGAACTGAACGAGGCGGTGGCTGAGGCCAATCCCTATAATGGTTCGATGCTGCACCTCGAAATGACTCAGCATCCGGTCTTGTGATGGACAGTTTTGATTATGTGATCGTCGGCGCTGGCACGGCGGGCAGTGTCGTGGCCAATCGTCTGTCTGCGGACGGCAAGTCCACCGTACTGGTGCTCGAAGCGGGCGGGTCGGACCGGACGGTCTGGATTCAACTGCCCATCGGCTATGGCCGGACCTTCTTCGACCGGTCGATCAACTGGATGTATGACACCGAAGCCGAACCCAATCTGGGTGGCCGCATCAGCTATTGGCCGCGCGGCAAGGTCATCGGCGGGTCGGGCTCGATCAATGCCATGGTCTATGTCAGGGGCCAGCCGCATGACTTTGATCAGTGGCAAGCCATGGGCAATCCCGGCTGGGGCTGGGACGAGGTCCTGCCCTTTTTCCGCAAGTCCGAAGACCATGACCATGGGGCCAGCCCCTATCATGGCGCGGGCGGACCGATCCATGTCACCGACATCACCCGCCGCGCCCATCCCCTTTGCCAAGACTTCATCAAGACCGGCGAGGCGCTAGGCTTTGCCCATACGGATGATTTCAACGGCCCCTCGCCAGAGGGTGTTGGCATCTATCAGATCAATACCGACAAGGGCCTGCGCGCCTCCAGCGCCAACGCGTTCCTGCGGCCTGCCTTGAAGCGCTCCAATGTCGCCCTGCGTACCAAGGCTCAGGTTACGCGCATCCTGTTTGAGGGCCAGCAGGCCACGGGCGTGGAATATCGGCGCGGCGGCCAGACGGTGCAGGTCAAGGCGCGGCGCGAGGTGATCCTCTGCGGCGGCGCGATCAATTCGCCGCAATTGCTGCAACTGTCCGGCATTGGCGAGGCGGCGCACCTAGCCTCCTTGGGCATCTCACCCGTTCTGAATGCCCCCGCCGTGGGGCGCAATATGCAAGACCATCTGGCGGTCTCCTATTTCTATAGATCTCGCCGCCCGACCTTGAATGACGAGCTCGGCCCTCTGCTGGGCAAGGTCAAGGCGGGCATTCACTATCTGTGGAACCGGGGCGGCCCCCTGTCGATGAGCGTTAATCAGGGCGGCGGCTTTGTGCGCAGTGACCCTGACCAGCCCTTTCCCAATCTTCAGCTCTATTTCAGCCCGGTCAGCTATACCAAGACGCCCCTGTCTGAGCGCAAGCTGATGAACCCGGACCCGTTCTCGGCCTTTCTTCTGTCGTTCAATGCCTGCAAGCCGACGAGCCGGGGATCATTGAAGATCGTCTCTGCCGACCCCTTGGCCTATCCCTCGATCCAGCCCAACTATCTGTCCACGGACAAGGACATCCAAGAGGCCATGGTCGGCAATCGGCTCCTGCGCACCGTCGCATCTACCAAGCCCTTGGCCGATATTATCACCGAGGAACTGGTGCCCGGCGCTCATCTTCAGACCGATGAAGAGCTGCTGGAGGATTTTCGCCAGCGCGCCGATACGGTCTATCATCCGGTCGGCACCTGCATGATGGGCGCTGATCCAACCCTGTCGGTGGTCGATGCAAGGCTTAGGGTCCATGGGATCAAGGGCCTTAGGGTCATTGATGCCTCGATCTTCCCGACCGTGACATCCGGCAATACCAATGCCCCGACCGTCATGGTGGCCGAAAAGGGTGCGGCGATGGTGCTTGAGGACCGGGTCCAGTAAGCTTCGCCCAACCGGTCAATTTTTTCTACCAATCGTCCAATCTGCTGGTAAGCTTGCGGTCTCTGAACCAGCCAGACAGCGGTAATTGGGCGTGCAAAGCAAATTTGATCTTCGAAAGCTGCCACCGCTCAAGTCCCTGCGCGGCTTTGAGGCGGCCACCCGCCACCAAAGCATCCGCGAGGCGGCCGAAGAGCTTTGCCTGACCCACCCTGCGGTCAGCCATCAGGTCCAACTGATCGAAGAGGCCCTTGGCGTGACCCTGTTCGTGCAGGAGGGCCGCCGGATCGTTTCGACCGAGGAGGGCCGCGCCCTCTATCCCTATGTTCGAGCGGCGTTTGAATCTCTCATTGCTGGGGTCGAGGCCGCTCGGCGCCATTCGATCGACAAGCCCTTGCGGGTCCAGACCTATGTGACGGCGTCGATCCGTTGGCTGGCCAAGCGCGCGCCGCAATTTTTGCAGGACCATTCCGATATTAAGCTGATCCTCAGTACCTGCGCGGTCGAGTGGGAATTTGATGATGTCCATGCCGATGTGGGCCTCGTCTATTGCGAGACGGTACCCGACCCTCGGCATTTCCATTGGACGCCACTGTTTGAATATGGCCTCTATCCCGTCTGCAGCCCTCAAATGGCCGCGCAGTTGGGGCCAAATCCCAAGGTCGCTGACCTGCTCAAGCGGCCTTTGGTGACCATCAATACCGAGGTGCAGAACTGGCACACCTGGTTTGAATCGGCCGGCGTCGCCTTTAATCCTGAATCGCAGTTTATGGTCGTCGATACTTTGGCGGTCGCGCTGGAACTGGCCTTGGACAATGAGGCCATCGCCCTCGTCAACGGCCCCTTCGTGACCCAAGATCTCGCCTCTGGCCGTCTGGTGCGGCCCGTCGCGCACAAGGCCATTTGCCCCGGCGAATGGGGGCTCATCTGCCGGCGCGACATGAAAGAAAATTACCGGATCAAGACCTTTGTCGACTGGGTCGCCCAGAATGCGGCCGAGACTGAGCAGCTTTTGAAGGCGGGGTAGGGGGGCTTTTTTAACTAAAAAAAGGCCCTCACCCAACCCTCTCCCACAGGGAGAGGGCTTATCGGTTCTAGCCCTCTCCCCGCGTCATTGCGAGCGCAGCGAAGCGATCTAGGGCAACATCAATTCAGGTTCGTGTCAGTCCTCTGGGTTGCTTCGCTGCGCTCGCAATGACGCAGGTAAAACAGGGTCCATCCCCCCTACGCGATATTGATCCAAGCCGCCTTGGACTGCATGTAGCCGGACAGGCATTCCATCGACTTGTCGCGGGTATTGCCCGACTGCTTGTAGCCGCCGAAGGGCTGGGTCATGTCGCCGTCGCCGAAGCAGTTGACCCAGACGACTCCCGCTTCGATGGCCTTGATCATGCGATGGGCGCGGCCAAGGTCTGAGGTCCAGACGCTGGCGGCGAGGCCATAGATGGAATCATTGGCCATCTGCAGCGCCTGCGCCTCCGTCTCAAACGACAGGAGCGAAGCCACGGGGCCGAAGATCTCTTCCTTGGCGATGGTCATACCGGGGGTGACGCCGGTAAAGAGGGTTGGGGTGACATAGGCGCCGTCTGGCAGGCTTTCGACCTCGGTGCCGCCAAAGGCTAGGTGGGCCCCGTCTTCTTTGCCCTTTTCGATCCATCCGAGCACGTCGCGCTGCTGAGCGCGTGAGACCATGGGGCCAAGCGTGGTGCTGGGGTCCAGCGGATCGCCTGCCGTGTAGAGCTCGGCCGAGCGCGTGGTGAAGCGGGCGATGAACTCGTCATGGATGTCGGCATGGACCAGCAGGCGTGAGCCCGCGTTACAGACCTGTCCAGCATTATCGAAAATGCCTCGGATCGCGCCGTCGACGGCGGCGTCCAGATCGGCCAGATCGGGCATGAAGATCTGCGGGCTCTTGCCGCCGGTCTCGAGGCTGACGCGCTTGAGGTTGGACTGACCGGCATAGATCATCAGCTGCTTGCCCACGGCGGTGGAGCCGGTGAAGCTGATCTTGGCCACGTCCTGATGCAGGGCCAGCGCCTTGCCGGCCTCTTGCCCCCGGCCATTGACGACGTTGAACACGCCTTCGGGACCGCCCGCCTCGACAAAGAGCTGCGCCAGTTTCAGGCAGCTCAAGGGGGCTTGCTGCGCGGGTTTCAGGACCACGCAGTTGCCCGCAGCCAGAGCAGGCGCGATCTTCCAGGTCGCCATCAGGAGGGGATAGTTCCAAGAGGAGATGGCCCCGACGACGCCCAGCGGCTCGCGCGCGATGATCTGGACCGCTTCGTGCGGCGAGTTGGTCACCGTCCCGGCCACCTTGTCGATGGCCTCGCCGAAATAGCGGATGGTCACGACCGTTTCCGGAACGTCGATATTGAGACTGTCGCTAACCGGTTTGCCCATGGACAGACATTCCAAGAGGGCGAGATCAACAGCGTTTTCTTCGACCAGATCGGCAAAGCGGCTGAACACCGCCATGCGTGCGCGCGGCGACATGTGCCGCCACC
Source organism: Caulobacteraceae bacterium (assembly GCA_947441065.1). Lineage (GTDB taxonomy): Bacteria > Pseudomonadota > Alphaproteobacteria > Caulobacterales > Caulobacteraceae > CAISGS01. The sequence continues at coordinate 36,321 of CANESI010000006.1, read as the reverse complement.
GACCATCATCCCACGCGGCCTTGGCCGAGGCGACCGCCCGGTCAATATCGCTGCCATTGCCGCAAGAGACCTCAGCCACGGTCTGGCCATTGGCTGGATCAAGGGCGTTGAACAGGGCCCCATCAGCGGCTGCGCGAAAGGCACCGTCGATGAACAGGCCGGTCTCGATCTTCAGAGCCTTGGCCCGCGCCTTCCAGGCCGAATGGTCAAGAGGGATCATGGGCAAGGGTCCTTGCGATAGGGGATAGGCGCGGAACAGGGTTCCGATTAGCGCTTTGCGATCACTTCGTAGCCGGGTTCTTCTGGCTCGTCGTCGGTCATTTCGGCGGGGAAGCCTTGGCCCAGAACCTTGACGCCGCAAGGCTCTTCATAGCGGCGAATGACGTTGGGCGAAAACTCGCGCTGGCCGTAACGTTCGGCGCTGTCCTTGAAGATGTTCAAGACCAGAGGCGACAGTTCCAGCGGCACATTATGGTCCTGCGCCAGTTGGTCGAACAGGCCGACATCCTTGATCACCAGATCCATGGTGAAGCTGATGTCACGGCTGCCGTTCAAAATGACCTGCGACTCGGTCTCGTGCACGAAGCTGTTGCCCGACGAGATGCGGATGGCCTCATAGGCGGTGTTCATGTCCAGACCCACGACCTTGCAGGTGGTCAGGGCTTCGGCCAGCGCCACCAGATGGGCGGTGCACAGATAGTTGGTCACGACCTTCAGGCGTGAGGCGGAGCCCAGCTCGCCCGTGTGCAGGATGCGGCGGCCCATGGTGGTCAGGACGGGAAGCACATATTCGAAGGCTTCGCGCTTGCCGCCCGCGAAGATGGCGATATTGCCGGTGTCGGCCCGGTGACAGCCGCCGGAGACCGGGCTGTCCATGATCATGGCCCCCTTGGCCTCGACCAGTTTGCCTAGGCGGATGACCTCTTCATAGTCGGTGGTGCTCATCTCGAGCCAGACCATGCCCGGACGCAGGGCTTGAAGGAAACCATCCTCGGCCTCGACCACATGGGCCGTGGCAGCGGGGGAGGGCAGGCAGGTGATGATCATGTCGACCTGCTCGGCCATTTCCTTGGGCGAAGCGGCGCTCTTGGCCCCCTTGGCAACAAATTCCGCCATCAGATCTGGGTTCAGATCGCGCACCGTCACATCGTGACCATTGCGCAGAAGGCTACCCGCCAGCTTGCCGCCGACATTTCCCAGTCCGATAAAGCCGATTTTCATTGGAATTTCATGACCATAGTTGAGGCGTTGATCCGGTTCGATACAGTCTGTTTCGAACAGCGAGGCGCGGGCGTCAAGCCCACGATGGACTTCGGTTTTGAGAGGCGCAGCACAAGCAAACAATTGAATATTTTAACCGGAATGCAAAATTTTTTTCGCAAAGGGACGGGATTTGCAAGGGCGGTTGGGAGGCCTATCAAGGACAGGCCGGGCGATTGTGATTTTGGCCCGTCGGAGCAGGCTCAATGTCCGATGAAACCGCACTGCCCACGCTGATGACGGCCATGGTTTTGACCGGTCACGGCGGCTATGAGCAACTCAGCTATCGCACAGATTTTCCGCGCCCCTCGCCCTTGGCCGGTGAGGTGCTGATCCGGGTCGGGGCGGCGGGGATCAACAATACCGACATCAATACGCGCATCGGCTGGTATTCGAATAGTGCGGCTGAGGATGGCAGCGTCACCGATGGCAGTTGGACGGGCGAGGCCTTGGGCTTTCCGCGTGTTCAGGGGGCGGATGTCTGCGGAGAAGTGGTGGCTGTTGGCCTAGGGGTTGACCCGGCTCGTGTCGGTCAGCGGGTTCTGGTTCAGGCCTGCCTGGTTTCCCTGCGCCAAGGTCTGTTGGATGTTTGGCTCGGATCAGAGCGCGACGGCGGCTTTGCGCAATATGTCTCAGTTCCCTCCGCCGATGCCCATAGGATCAACAGCGCCTTGAGCGATGCTGAACTGGCAAGCTTTCCCTGCTCCTATGCCACCGCTGAGAACCTCTTGACGCGCAGCGGCGTCAAGGCGGGTGAGCGGGTCTTGATCACGGGAGCCACAGGCGGGGTTGGGTCGGCAGCGGTGCAGTTGGCCAAGCGCCGGGGCGCTGAGGTGCTGGCGGTGGTCTCACCGCTAAAGATCGCGGACTGCGCGGTCTTGGGTGCCGACCGCCTCATCTCGCGTGATCAGCCTCTGTTAGAGGCCGTCGGCGATAATACCATCGACGTCGTTATCGATGTGGTCGGCGGAGAGGACTGGCCTGACCTGCTGGAGGTGCTCAAGCCGCGCGGTCGCTATGCGGTCTCCGGGGCCATTGCCGGGCCGATGGTCAGCTTGGACCTTCGTAAGCTCTATCTGAAGGATTTGACCCTCTTTGGCTGCACGGCCCAAGAGGAGGGGGTGTTCGAAGCCCTCATTGGCTATATTGAGCGCGGCGAGATCAAGCCTCTGTTGGCCCAGACCTACCCCCTGTCGGACCTTGTACAGGCTCAGAAGGACTTTCTGGCCAAGCGGCATATTGGCAAGCTGGTCGTCATCCCCCCGACCTAGGCGCTAACCGGCTAAATCAGGGCTCGCGGCTGACCTTGGCGGGCTCGCTCGTGGTGGCAAAGCGACTAATGATCCAGGTCCGGAATAGGGCCACGGCGGGATCGGCCAGATCTTCAGGGTGGAATTTCAGATAGTAGCCAAAGCCGTCCTCGAGCGCCGTATCGAACGGGGCCACCAGTTTGCCATCGGCCAGTTCCTCGGCGAACATGTCCACATCGGCCAAGGCAACGCCCTCGCCGGAAATGGCATATTTGACCGCCGAGATGGCCGTGTCGAAAGCCAGGCCCCGATCGGTATCGGCGACAATGCCGCATTGGCGCATATAGATCGACCAGAGCATGCCGCGCGGCTCGCTCTCCAGCTTCACATGTAACAGCTCATTGTCGGCCAAAAACTGATCGATAGATTTTCCGGCATGTTTTTCGGCCAGTTCTGGCGAGCAGACCGGGGTCACGCGCACGAGCCACAGAAGGTCCGAGACCTTGTCATCAACGTTCTGGCGATCATAGACGACGGCCATATCCAGATCCTGCGCCGGTAGGCCGGTCACGTGGGACGAAGAGACATCGATCAATATGTCTGGAAATTCTCGACGAAAATCGCGCAGCAGCGGCAGGCCCATCTGGTGCAGCAAGGACGGCGGCATATGGATGCGCAGGGTGCGGACATTGCGGTTGCTGTCGCGAATGGTGTTGAGCGACTGTTCCAGCCGATCAAAGGATTTGCGCACGACGGGCAACAGCGCGGCCCCGGCCTCGGTCAGGACCAGACGCTGAGGGCGGCGCTCGAAAAGCTGTTTTCCGAGCAGGTCTTCAAGGCCGATCACGTGACGGCTGAGGGCGCTTTGCGAGACGTGCAAAGCCTGCGCCCCCGCAGTAAAGCTGAGGTGCTGACCGACCGCGTCAAAGGCTCGAAGGGCGTTAAGGGGAAGCCATCGGCGGTTGATCACTCGTCAGACCTTTCAAAGCCATTGCAGAAAAAAGCACCACACGGCCATTCTGCGCTGAGGTCAAGCGCCGCAGCGGTCAAAACGATATAGGCATATGAGGAAATAAGATTGCCCAGCCCCCCGCGCAACGTGGCAATCTAAAGGTCTGTTTTAGGAGGCCTCATGTTGGACTTGGCAAAAATTTCGGACCTGTTCGCGCAACGCAAGACGGGTCATGCCCTGCCACAGGCGCTCTATAATGATCCGGACATCTTTGAGTTCGATCTACTGGCCATCTATGGTCAGTCTTGGCTGTTATTGGGTCTGGAATGCGAACTGCCTAAGGCCGGGGCCACCTTGGCCATGAATATTGGCCCTTGGCCCATCGTCGTGGTACGGGGCCGCGATGGCACCTTGCGGGCCTTCCACAATTCGTGCCGCCATCGCGGTGCCCAGATCTGCAAGACCGGCCATGGCTCATCGCCGCGCCTCGTCTGCCCCTATCACAAATGGACCTATGAACTGACCGGTGAGTTGGTCAGCGCGCCGCGCATGGCCGAAGATTTCGAGATGAACGACCATGGCCTGACCCCGATCGCCATCGAGGTTCTGGAAGGTGCGGTCCACATCTGTCTGTCGGACAATCCCCCCGCCTTTGATGAGTACCGCGCCAAGGCTGGCCCGCTCATGGCGCCCCATGACTTTGCCAATGCCAAGCTGGCCCATGAAAGCGTCTTGGTCGAGATGGCCAACTGGAAGCTGGTCATGGAAAATGCGCGCGAGTGCTATCACTGTCTGACCGGTCACCCTGAGCTGTCGGCCAGCTTCCCAACCGGGACCACGGCCTATTTTGACTATGACGATAAGGCCGCGCTTGAGGCCTACAATAGCAAGATGGAATCGATGGGTCTGCCTGTCGGTCCGGTCGAGGGCGACTGGTGGCAAGCCATGCGCTTCCCGCTCAATCCGGGCTTTGTAACCATGTCGGAGGATGGCAAGCCGCTGGTGGCCAAGACCATGGGCAAGGTCGGAGACGGCGATATTGGCACTATGCGTTGGGCGCTCGAGCCCCATAGTTTCTGTCACACCTTGGGCGATTTCACCTTCATCTTCAGCGCCCTTCCCGTGGCCCCCAACGAGACCCATGTGGTCGCCAAATGGTATGTCTCCAAGGATGCGGTTGAAGGGGTCGACTATACGGCTGAGGGCCTGAGCGACATCTGGAACAAGACCAATATCCAAGACCGCGATCTGGCCGAGAACAATCAAAAGGGCGTCAATTCCATCGGTTACAAACCTGGCCCCTATTCGCCTGAGGCCGAAGTTTTGGTTTTGCGGATCATCGACTGGTATTGCGCCAAGGCTAAGGCCTATATCGACGCAAACAGCTGACGGGCGGAACCGATCCCATGACCACTGATCCCACGGGTCTGCATCTCGAAACCCTGGCCATCGGCTATGGCTATGATCCGGCTCAGCATCAGGGCTCGGCCAAGCCGCCGCTGTTTTTGACCTCGACCTTCGTCTATCCCAGCGCCCAGATCGCCAAGGATGCCCACCGGGTGTTTTTCAATGGTCCGGTCGATGGCGAGCCTGCCGGGGCCTATATCTATTCGCGCCTCAACCATCCCAATCTGGATATGGTCGAAAAGCGGTTGGCGGTGATCGATGGCGCCGAGGACTGCGCGGCCTTTTCCAGCGGCATGGCGGCGCTGAGCACGACCCTGATGACCCTGCTGCGTCCCGGCGACAGCATGGTCTATAGCCGCCCGATCTATAGCGGCACCGATGGGCTGATGAACGGCCACCTGACCGACTATGGCATCAAGCCCTTTGGCATTACCGTTGCGGTGGACCGGGCCAATGTGCAGGCCGCCGTCGATCTGGCCCTCAAGGCCGGGCCTCTGACAGTGATGATGATCGAAAGCCCGGCCAATCCAACGGGGGCGACAGCAGACATTGCCATGATCCGCGCCATTGCCGATGAGGTCGGGGCCAAGACCGGATTTCGGCCCATCGTGGTCGTGGATAATACCTTCCTTGGCCCCCTTCTTCAGTCGCCGCTCAAGCACGGTGCCGACCTGACCATGACGTCTCTGACCAAATATTGCGGCGGTCATAGCGATCTGCTGGCTGGGTCTGTCAGTGGTGATGCCGCCCTCGTGCGACGTCTGAAACAGCGGCGCACGACCTTTGGCTGTCATCTTGATCCCCATACAAGCTGGCTGATGCTGCGCTCGCTGGAGACCCTGTCTTTGCGGACCGAGCGGTCCTGTTCCAATGCCGCTGCCATTGCCCGGTTCTTGGCCGACCATCCCAAGGTCCGCGCTGTGACTTACTTAGGCTTTCTGCCCGAAGGATCGCCCGCCCGCGCCGTCTATGATCGTCAGTGCAAGGGCGCAGGCTCGACCTTCTCGTTCAAGATCAAGGGCGGAGAGGCCGAGGCCTTCCGTATGCTTGATCGGGTGCGGCTGGCCAAGATGGCCGTCAGCCTTGGCGGGGCCGAGACCCTGATCTGCCACTCGGCGACCACCACCCACTATGCTGTGCCTCAGGCCCAGCGCGAAGAGGTGGGTATTGATGATGGCACCATCCGCATCTCGGTGGGCCTTGAACATATTGATGATCTGATCGCAGATCTTTCTCAGGCTCTGGAGGCCGTATGACCGACGCCAAACTGGTCGATCGCTATTCGATCACAAACCGCTTCCCCTCGGCATCTCAAAAGGCCGATGTCGTGGTGATCGGCGCGGGCCCCTCGGGTGTCGCAGCGGCCATCGCAGCGGCCAAGGGCGGGGCGAGCGTCCTGCTGGTCGATGAAAATCCCGTCTCCGCCTCCCTGATGGGCTTGGATACGCCGCTCTATTTCGGTGGCCGCATGACCCGCGCCGTCGACAATAAGGCCCGAATGATCGAGCAGGTCTTCGCCTCTGATCCGCTGCTCGAAGCCGCCTTTGAGGCTGGCGTCGAGGTGGCTCTGGGCGTCTATGCTTGGGGCGCCTTCCAGAATGGCCCGGGCATTGCCGCCATGCCCGAAGCGGCTGTCGGCCTTGCCGACGAAGAGCGCTCTTGGATGGTGGCCTACAAGCAACTGATCCTCGCCACGGGGTCGCGCGACCTGAGCCTATCCTTCCAAGGCTGGGATCAGCCCGGCGTCATGGGGGCCAATGGGCTCCATGCTCTGATCAAACGCTATGACGCCTTTGCCGGAAACCAAGTGTTGATCTTGGGTTCGGGTGATCTGGCCCTCAATACCGCCCTGATGGTGGTCGCGGCTGGGCTCAAGGTCGCGGCTCTGATCGAGGTGCGTAATCAGGTGCAGGGCGATGCGGCCCTTGCCGACAAGGTGCGCGACCATGGGATCGAGATCTTGACCGGCCATGTGATCGTCTCGGCCAGCGGCGGCGCCGACGGTGTCGAGCGCGCGACGGTGGTGCCGGTAGCGGGGGGCGATAGCCGCACCTTCACTTGCGATACAATCTGTCAGGCCATCGGTCTGGTCCCCGCCATCGAGCTGTTCAATGTTCTGGGCGGCAAGCTGTCGGTCCGCACCGACCTAGGTGGTCATGTGCCCCAGCGCACCGGCCTGGTCAGCACCGGCCTTGCCAATGTCCTCGTGGCCGGAGATTGCGCCGGTCTGAGCACTGTCGATGCCGCCGCCCACGGCGAGGCCGCAGCGGCTCTGGCGCTCGCCGCCCTTGCCGGTCAGCCTCTCGCCGATGAGGCTCCTGCCGCTGCGACCAGCCTCGACGCCCACGCCTATCACGCCGACTGGATGACGGCCCTGATGGCGGTCGGTGACGATTCCATCGTGGTTTGCCAGTGCGAGGAGGTCACGCGCGGTGATCTGACCGCCGTGCGCCAGCCCCGCTATCTTGGCCCCCCCTCCGAGGTGGCAGCCAAGCGCGATATTAAGAGTTTGGCGGGCGATGGTCCGCTCAATCAGGATCAGTTCAAGCGCCTGACCCGCGCCTGTATGGGCCAGTGCCAAGCCAGGCGCTGCCGCGAGCAGGTGGCCCTGATCCTCGCCCAATCGTCAAATGTGCCCGTGGCCAAGGTGCCGCTCGCGGGCTATCGCGCGCCCGTTCGTCCACTGCCCATGAGCGTGCTGGCGGCCCACGATGAGCCCTATGACATGACCTCGAACTGGGATGTCTGGTTCGGCATTGCCAGCCAGTGGGTCCCCTATAACGATATCGGCACCGAGCGTGAGGCCATGCACCTCGAAATGCTCACCGACAGCCAGCACATCTAGGACCGAGCGATCATGAGCACGCAAAAGGGCGCAACAGTCATTGTTGTTGGTGGGGGTGTCAGTGGCCTGAGCGCAGCCTGGTGGCTGGCCCGGTCAGGCGTTGATGTCCTAGTTTTGGACAAGGGCATTGTCGGATGGGAAGCCTCGGGCCGCAATGGCGGCGGGGCCTCGCACTTCCAAAGCCCGCTCTTTGCCGAAGAGCAGCGTCTATGGCCGATGATGGACGAGATGCTCGGCTATTCGACCGAATATCAACGCGGCAAGCTGGTGCTGGCCACGACCGAGGGGCAGCTTAAGCATTATCGCTATATGGCCGAGACCTTCTGCGAGAACGGCTCGCCCGCCCACGAGATCGACCTGCAAGAGATCCGCGAGCGGGTGCCGATGAGCGGTGACAATATCCTCGGCGGCGTGCATCTGACCATCGCCGGTCAGGCCAACCCTCAGCGCACCGTGCAGGCCTATGCTTGGGCCCTGCAGGATCTGGGCGGCCGGATTCAACAGCACACGCCGGTCCTGCGACTGGTGCATGAAGGTGGCAAGGTCACGGGCGTCGAGACCAAGGACGGCATCTTAGGCTGCGATAGCGTCGTTGTCGCGGCTGGCCCGCAGAGCGCGATCCTGCTGGCTGGGGTTGGGATTGATCTGCCCATCGCTTCGGCGCGGGCGGAGATGATCGTCACCGAGCCTGCCCCGATGATGGCCATTGGCGCGGTCGACGGTAACGGTCTCTATGGCCGTCAGACCAAGCGCGGCAACCTCGCCTATGGCGGCGGCCCTCATGAGTGGCTGGATGTTGGACCGATGGGGCCATCGGTTCGCCCCGGATCGCCGCTGGTGCGCAACCTTACAAAGCGTTTGCTCGGCCTGTTCAGTAAGGCTGGGAACCTGCGGGTGATCCGCAGTTGGGCCGGGGTCATTGAGAACACGCCCGATGGTCGTCCCGTCATTGACCGGATCGACAATGTGACGATGATCACCATGTCCAGCGTCGGCTTTGGTCTTTCGCCTGCCAGCGGCCATGCGGTGCGTGACCTGGTGATGGATGGCAAATGTTCGTTCGCGGATCTGGAACTGCTCAAGCTCAGCCGCTTTGATGGCCTGTCCCCCAACTGGCGCGCCGAAAAGGGCTGGCTGTCCCACGCCGAGCCGGTCTAGGGCCCAAACCCCCTACCCCGCTGCGCGGGTACTTCCCCCAGAGGGGGAAGATTATCTCATCTTAGATCTTCCCCCTCTGGGGGAAGTACCCGCGCAGCGCCGAAGGGGGCCCTGTTCTAAAGTCCCCCTCACCCAACCCTCTCCCCCAAGGGGGCGAGGGCTTTATCGTTCTTCTTAGCCCTCTCCCTGTGGGAGAGGGTTGGGTGAGGGCCTTGTTTTCTCTTCCGCGAACGCGGATTTGATATGAAATGAGGTGAGGGGATTGCTGTTGCCAGGCTCCCCTCGGGCCCCGCCTAACGCTGCTAAGACGTTAGGGCTTTAGGTCGAAATTCGTGGCACCGCATTACGCAGCGAGACGGATCTCTTGAGCGAAGTTATCGTTCGCATTTAGATTAAGGCCCGATACCGGTGAGCCCACCCGAGAGAAAGCACTAACGTCTTTACACGTCTGTCGATGCTGATCGGCCCCAAACAGCCCGTCGATACACGGGGTAGGAATTGGTGGAGCCGCCGGGAATCGCACCCGGGTCCAGTCCGTTTATTGCACGCGCCTTTATCTCCATAGTCCGACCGTCGCCGAACAGGATCAATATAGGCGCGAAACCGCCTCAGCGGAAGGGGTTCACTGAAAGGCTTTGAGATCCAGCGCTTTGCCGGTGAGTAATTGATAGACGGTGAGGTAGCGCTGGCTGGTCGCGGTGATCACACTGTCGGGCAAGGGCGGGGGCGGGGCCTCGCCGTTCCAGCGTCCGGCGGCCCGTTCAGCGTCCAGATAGTCGCGCAAGGGCTGCTTGTCGAAGCTCGGCTGGCCCTGGCCGGGCTGATACTGATCGGCGGGCCAGAAGCGTGAACTGTCAGGGGTCATGACCTCATCGATGAGCCACAGGCCACCCTCGGCATCTTGACCAAATTCGAACTTGGTATCGGCAATGATGATGCCGCGTTCCTCAGCCTTGGCACGGCCAAACTCATAGACCGTACGGCTCAGGGCCTCGAGCTGTCCGGCAAGGTCGCTGCCAAGACGGGCATGCAGGTCCCCAACGCCGATATTCTCATCATGGCCACTTTCGGCCTTGGTCGCGGGGCTAAAGAGGGCGGGTTCCAGCCGGTCGCTTTCGCGCAGGCCCGTCGGCAAGGCCTCGCCCGCCAGCGTGCCGGTGGATTTGTAATCTTTCCAAGCCGAGCCTGAAATATAGCCGCGCATCACGCACTCGAACGGTACGACCCTAGTGCGTTTGCAGAGCATGGCCCGCCCTAAGATCGCGGCCCTATGGGGGGCAAGGGCGGGAATGGCGGCAATGATCGCGTCCGTATCAGCGCTGATCAGGTGGTGACGGGTGACGCTCGCCAACTTCGCAAACCACCAGACACTAAGCTGGGTCAGGACCAGACCCTTGAAGGGCACAGGCTCGTCCATCACCACATCAAAGGCACTGATCCGGTCGGAGGCGACGAGCAACAGACGCTCGGCATCGACCTCATAGACATCTCGCACCTTGCCGCGCGCCAAAAGGGTCAGGGGCAGGGTGCTGAAGGTCATTGCCGTCATAGGGGGGTGCTCACGCTTTGGGACGCAGAGATTTGGTTACATGGCCTCATTGCCACGGGTGATCGACAGGACCCCCGTGCGCGAGACCTCGACCAGACCCAAGGGGCGCATCAGCTCGATGAACTTGTCGATCTTGCCGGAATCGCCGGTGACTTCGAAGATGAAGCTCTCATGGGTGGTGTCGACCACCTTGGCCCGGAAGATTTCAGACACGCGCAGGGCCTCGACCCGTTCGGTGCCCCGGCCGCTGACCTTGACCAGCGCCAGTTCGCGCTCAACGCCGAGCGGATCGCGGCTGACATCTTGCACTTCCAAGGTCGCGACCATCTTTTCGAGCTGGGCGCGGATCTGGGCAAGGGTCTCGACCGTGCCAGAGGTGACGATGGTGATGCGCGAGGTGTGGGCCCGACGGTCAGTCTCTGCAACCGTCAGGCTCTCAATATTATAGCCCCGGGCTGCGAATAGGCCGACCACGCGGTGCAGGACGCCGGGTTCATTGGCGACGATCACCGCAAAGGTGGCGCGCTGCTCAGCGACATCTTTATGGTCGAGAAAATAGGCAGAGCCGGGTTGGTCAGCGGACATTTCGGGGTCTCATTTCCGTTCGGTGCGGCCCCCTTGCCCAACAGGACAGGGGAAGCAGATTATGCGGTCGTGGGGTGAAGGACTAGACCAGACCCCGGCCCTTGGCGTCGATGGCGGTGTTCATATCCACGCCCATATCGGCCAAGATCATTTCATTGTGCGCCTTGCCCGAGGGGATCATGGGGAAGCAGTTTTCGAGCTTGGTCACGCGGCAGTCGAAAATCACGGGGTGGGGACTGTCGATCATCTCGATGATCTTGGCGTCAAGCTCCTGCGGGGTCGAGGCGCGGATACCGACGGCGCCGTAAGCCTCGGCCAGCTTGACGAAGTCGGGTAGGCTTTCGGAATAGGACTGGCTGTAGCGCTCGCCATGCAGCAGTTGCTGCCACTGGCGCACCATGCCCATCCATTCATTATTGAGGATGAAGATCTTGATCGGCAGCCGGTACTGAATGGCGGTCGAGATCTCCTGCATGGTCATCTGGATCGAGGCTTCACCGGCAATGTCGATGACCAGCGAGCCCGGATGGGCCAATTGCACCCCCACGGCGGCGGGCAGGCCATAGCCCATCGTGCCCAGCCCGCCAGAGGTCATCCAGCGATTGGGCTCTTCAAAGCGGTAATATTGCGCGGCCCACATCTGGTGCTGGCCGACCTCGGTGGTGATATAGGCATCCCGGTCCTTGGTCAGGGCATAGAGCCGCTCGATGGCATATTGCGGTTTGATCTCATTGTCCGAGGGACGATAGGCCAAGCAGTCGCGCGCGCGCCATGCGTCTATCTGGGCCCACCAGCTGGACTGGGCCTCGGCATTGGGCGTGTAACCCTTGGCTTTCCACAGGGTGATCATGTCGCGCATGACCGACCCGACATCCCCGACAATGCCAATATCGACCCGGACCGTCTTATTGATCGACGAGGGGTCAATATCGACATGGATCTTTTTTGAGTCGGGCGAGAAGGCGTCCAAACGGCCCGTCACCCGGTCATCAAAGCGCGAGCCGAGCGCGATCATCACGTCGCAATCGTGCATGGCATTGTTGGCTTCAAAAGTGCCGTGCATGCCGAGCATGCCTAGCCACTGAGGGTCAGCGGCGGGGAAGGAGCCTAGGCCCATCAGGGTCGAAGTGATGGGCGCGCCGGTCAGGGCCACCAGTTCGCGCAGGAGTTCGCTGGCCTCAGGTCCTGAATTGATAACGCCGCCGCCCGTATAGAAGACCGGCCTCTTGGCCTTGGCGATTAGTTCAACCGCGTCGGCAATACGCTGCGCATCGCCCTTGGTCTGAGGGTTATAGGCATGGCTAAAGACCAGTTCGTCGGGACCGTAATAGTCGGCGGTGCCGAACTGAACATCCTTGGGGATGTCGATGACCACAGGGCCGGGGCGGCCGCTGGTGGCGATGTGGAAGGCCTCGTGCAGGATGGCGGGCAGGTCAGCCGTGCGCTTCACCAGATAGTTATGCTTGGTGCAGGAGCGGGTAATGCCGACCGTGTCGCACTCTTGGAAGGCGTCCGAGCCGATCAGGTGGGTGGGGACCTGCCCGGTAATGACCACCAAGGGGATGGAGTCCATCAGGGCATCGACAATCCCGGTCACAGCATTGGTCGCGCCGGGGCCAGAGGTGACCAGCACAACGCCCGCCTTGCCCGACGAGCGCGCATAGCCTTCGGCGGCATGGGTTGCGCCCTGTTCATGACGGACCAGAACATGATGCAGGCGCGGCTCGTGGAACAGCGCGTCATAGATCGGCAAGATCGCGCCGCCCGGATAGCCGAACAGGGTGTCTACGCCTTGATCGACAAGGGCGCGGACGACCATTTCTGCGCCAGTCATGGCGCGGGATGGCGCTGCAGCGGCAGCATCGGTCGGGTTCAGGGTTGCGGCTTTGGTCATGGGATCACACGAAAGAGGAGGAGGCGGAGTTTACAAGGGTTTGGTCAAAGAAAAAGGCCCTCGAGGGGCCCATTGGATACGCGACCGACGACGGCTTGATCATACGATCAAACCGAGGGCGGCCGCTTGCTAAGTACGTTCGCGTTTGCGAGCACGAGTTTTCTCCGAAACTACAGATTAAAGTGATGCCACGCTACGTGCCGGGGGTCAAGGCGGCTGTTTGCGCAAAAAACTGCCTCATGGCGGCATCGGGGCTGACGGCTGATAGCCTCATCCAGCCGGGGGTTTGATTGCGAAACCAGGTCAGTTGCCGCTTGGCATAGCGCCGGGTCTCACGTTGAGCCGCTTCGAGCGCTTCGGGCAGGGTTGTTTCACCGCGAAGATGGGCCGCCAGTTCGCGATATCCGACGGCCTTGAGCGCGGGAAGCTTGGCGTCCAAACCCCGCGCAGCGAAGGCGGCGACCTCGTCCAGCACACCGGCCTCGATCATGGACACGAGCCGCGCGTCACAGCGTTCATATAGGAGGGCACGCTCGGTCTCCATCACCACGCCGGTCCAGTCCTGTCCGGCCAGCGCGGAGGTCGTGTCGGCCTGCCAGTCGCTTAAGGACCGGCCGCTGGTCTCAAACACACTTAAGGCGCGGATCAGGCGCTGGCGATCACCCTGTTCGATCCTTGCTTCAGCGGCAGGGTCATGGGCTGCCAGAGCCATTCGAAAGGCTGCCTCGCCCTCAGCATCATACCGCGCTTCGATCTGGTCCCGGTCCGCCACTGACACGGCGGGAATGTCGGCGAGGCCCTCGGTCAGGGCGCGAAAATAGAGACCCGTGCCCCCGACAAGGATCACGGGCCGACCTTCAGCCCTTATTACCGCAATCTTGGCGCTGGCCGCACGCAGCCAGTGCCCTACAGACCAGACCCCTGTCGCCTCCGCCACGCCGAACAGGTGGTGCGGCGCGGTCCCTAGATCCAGCGGCGAGGGAGCCGCCGTAAGAATCGGGAGGTCGCCATAGATCTGCTGGGCATCTGCATTGATGATTTCAGCCCCGGTCTGCGCCGCCAGCCCCAAGGCCAAGGCCGATTTTCCACTGGCGGTGGGACCAGCAATCAGGGTGATGGGGGGCAGATTATCCGGCGTCATGGCCAAGACAAAACCACGAAACGGCCTGCCAATGAAAGGGCCGCATCAAGGCTTGGTCTTGATCCGCGTTCAAGGGCGGTTTACCTCGGCCCTATGACCATCGCCATAACCCTCGTTTCGCCCGATCCCGCCGCCGCTGAAGAGGCCACCCGCCTTGTCGAGGGGTTGATGTCGATTGCCAGCCGAACCCTGCTTGGGCCGGGGGCCATCGACCTGTCGCTGACCACGGGCGATGTCGCGGCCTTGCGCCATCAGATGGACCATCATCTGGCCAACCTGCCGGTCGATGTCTGTGTTCAGGCGCAGGACGGGCGGCGCAAACGTCTGCTGATCGCCGATATGGACTCCACCATCATCGGCTGTGAGTGCCTCGACGAGCTTGCTGATTTTGCCGGCGTAAAGGAGGCGGTCTCGGCCATCACCGAGCGGGCCATGCGCGGGGAACTGAACTTTGAATCGGCCCTGCGCGAGCGGGTCGGCATGCTTAAGGGCCTTCCCGTGGGGGCCTTGCAGGACTGCTATGATCAGCGGGTGCGCTTGAATGACGGCGCCAAGACCCTGATTGGCACCATGACGGCGGCAGGGGCCAAGTGCCTGCTGGTCTCGGGGGGCTTTACCTTCTTTACCAGCCGCGTGGCCAAGGCGGCGGGTTTTGCCGGTGACCGGGCCAATCGTTTGATCGAGGCCGATGGATGCCTGACGGGTGAGGTTGCGGAACCGATCCTTGGCAAGGAGGCCAAGCTGGCGGCCCTGCGCGAAGAGAGCGCGGCACTGGGCCTTGGCCTTGAGGCCGCTATCGCTATTGGTGACGGGGCCAATGATCTGGCCATGATAGAGGCGGCGGGTCTCGGTATTGCCTATCGTGCCAAGCCTGTGGTCGCGGCGCAGGCCCATGCCCGAATTGATCACAGTGACCTTACGGCCTTGCTCTATTTCCAAGGCTATCCTTGCGCAGATTTTTCGCGCTGAGCCCACGGTAGCGGGGTGGGTGAGCGCCGCTCTGACGCCTGCATCCGCAAGATCGCCTGGCAGACCTGATCGATGGGAACGGCATAGCCGATAGGCGATGGGCTTGAACCCTGCCGGTCGTCTTGGGTCAGAATGCCAATATTGACCCCGACCACCTCGCCTTGACCCTTGAGCAAGGGACCGCCGGAGCTTCCTTGGGCCAAGGGCGCGGTATGTTGGATCAGACCAACGCTAATCTGATCGGTTGGCCGAGCGTTCAGCGATGTAATCTGGCCGCGCGTCACCGTGCCAAGCCGTCCACCCGGCGCGCCCATCGCGATCACTCGCGTTCCCATCAAAGCGGTTTGGGCAAGAGGAAGGGGATGCAAGACCGGCGCGGGATCGATCCTCAGCAGGGCAAGGTCCGTGGCCCTGTCCATGGCGATCACGACCCCTTCGCGAACATCGCCATCGGCAAAGGTCGCTTGAAAGGTTTGCGCACCGCCAACCACATGGGCAGCGGTTAGGGCCAATCCGTCAGGGTTCAGAACCCATCCGCTGCCGAGGCTGTTGGTCGATGTGGTGATCAAGAAAGTCCCCGCGCGGCCTTTTGCGGCGGCTCGGCTTTCAGCTCCGATCCCCAGAACGAGGCCTAGGCATGTGAGTATGATGGCTAAAAAGACCTGAACCCTGATCACCTTTCCCCCTCCCCAAGCTTTGCCGGTAATTCCCCCAGAGGAGGAAGCAAAAAGGCCCTCACCCAACCCTCTCCCACAGGGAGAGGGCTACGCAAATCAAAGCCCTCGCCCCCTTGAGGGGGAGAGGGTTGGGTGAGGGGGCATCCACTCCCCCCTCCCGCGTCATTGCGAGCGCAGCGAAGCAACCTAGGGGGCTGACACGAACCTAAGCAGATGTCCCCCTGGGTTGCTTCGGCGCAATGCGCCTCGCAATGACGCGGCAGAGGGGGCGTTGTATAGCCCATCGCTCCGCGGTCCTCGTACAGGCAGGGAGCCAGTGGGCAGCTTACCGCTTGAGTGAAAGGGTCTGGTTCCCCGCCTTCGCGGGGAAAACGGAAGACAGAAAACAAGGCTCCCTACCCCGGCAACTTCACCAGCGCCCGCAGGCCCCCCAGCGGAGAGCGGGAGAGGGTGATGTCGCCGCCGTGGCCTCTGGCGACGTCGCGGGCGATGGCAAGGCCGAGGCCGACGCCCTTTTCGTTCTGGTTGCGGGACTCATCGAGGCGATTAAAGGGGCGGAAGGCCTCTTCATAGAGGTCTTCGGGGATGCCGGGACCGTCATCATCAATGCAGATCTCGATGCCGCCGCTGGGCCGGGTTCGTCCGGTCAGCTCTATGCGCGCGGCATGGCTGGCGGCATTCATCACCAGATTGTCTAGGGCACGTTTGAGGGCGAGGGGACGACAGACCACCTCTAGGCCCGGTTCGACACTGAGGAGGATCTCGACCCCGGCGCGGTCGGCATCGGCCTTTAGGGCGCCGAGCAGTTCTCCCATCGAGACGGGCTCTGACGCCTCGCCGCCTTGGCCGCGTGCGAAGTCCAGATATTCGTCGATCATATGTTCCATTTCCGACAGGTCGCGCTTCATGGCCTCGATGCGGTCGGAGGGTTCGGCCATGGCCAGTTCGAGCTTGAGCCGGGTCAAGGGCGTGCGCAAATCATGGCCGACGGCGGCGAGCATGACGGTGCGCTGGTCAATATGGCGCTGGATTCGGGCCTTCATGGCGATGAAGGCGGCGGCGGCTTGGCGGACCTCGCGCGCGCCATAGGGCTTGAAGGTCGGCATATCGCCGCCCCGGCCAAAGGCGTCTGCGGCCTCAGCCAGACGTTCGATGGCGCGGACCTGATTGCGAATAAAGCCGACGGCGATACCGGTCAGCAATAGGGTTACGACCGTCATCCACAGGATGAAGATGTGGCCTTGGGTCGCAAAGGCTCGGTCGCGCGGGGCAATGATACGCAGGACGCCCTTTTCGGTCTGGACGCGAATATCGACATAGGCCG
Source organism: Caulobacteraceae bacterium (assembly GCA_947441065.1). GTDB lineage: Bacteria > Pseudomonadota > Alphaproteobacteria > Caulobacterales > Caulobacteraceae > CAISGS01. The sequence continues at coordinate 19,310 of CANESI010000006.1, read as the reverse complement.
GATATCGGGTCGTATCGAACCAGAAGGGCACATCGAGCCGGTCATCCAAGGCGCGCTGCAAGGACCGATCCAGCGCGGCAAAGAGCGAAGGCCTGCGCCCCGTCGGCAGGACCCGGCCCTCCTGCAGGACAATGGACAGACCCAAGGACCGCTCGGCCCGGTCGGCAATCTTGGCCAGCGCAACAGGGGAGGGATCGTCGCGATAGCTTTCCACCGCCCAAGCAATGTCGCCCGACAGGCCTTCGGACAGGCGGCTGGTCACGGTCTCCCAATGGGCATCGAAAAAGGCCCAAGTGATGACGATCTGCATGATCGCCACCGGCAACACGATGATCAGCAGCGAGCGGCCAAACAGGGTGGTTGGCAACAGGCGCTTGATAAACTTGACCCACGACAGGGGCAGGCCGAGACGAAAACCCTTTTTCATGTGCCCGGTCCCGCCCTCAATCTGGCGCCAGCATATAGCCGACGCCGCGCACGGTCTGAAGATAGCGCGGGTTCTTAGGATCAGACTCGATCTTTCGGCGCAGGCGCGTGACCTGCACATCCACTGCCCGGCCGGTCGCATCGGCGGTGTCGCGGGCGAGGTCCATGCGGTCGATAGCCAGATTCGGGGACTGGGCCAGTTGCTTGAGCAGTTGGGCCTCTGCCTCGGTCAGACGCACGGGCTCATCGCCGACAAACAGTTCGGCGCGGTCCAGATCGAAGGTGCAGCGTCCCAGTTTCAGGCGCTCTTGCCCGGTCGGCTTAGCATTGGCGCGGCGCAGGATGGCTTCGATTCGTAACAGCAGCTCCTGAGGCTCAAAGGGTTTGGACAGATAGTCATCGGCCCCAAGGCTAAGGCCCTCGATCCGGTCCTCGGGTAATCCCCGCGCGGTGAGCATCAGGATGGGGGTCGCGGCGCTGGTGCCTGAACGGCCGCGAAGCCAGCGGGCGAGCGAGAAGCCGTCCTCGCCGGGCATCATGACGTCGAACACGGCCAGATCAAAGTCCAGCGTGTCCAAAAGCCTGCGGGCGGCGTGGGCATCACGAGCCGCCGTCACACGAAATCCGTTCCGCGCTAGAAATTCCTTGAGCAGGGTACGGATGCGATCATCGTCATCGACCACCAGCAGGTGGCGGTTGCGATTGACCTCGCGGTTGGCAGAAACTGTGGTCATCGCGCGGCCCGTCGCGCCCTCTTGGCGCAGAACATCTGGTCACACACCCTAGACAAATTGTCATCGGGTGCAATCAAACGGGTGATCAGGACCTTGATCATGTTAAGGGAACGCGCGTTAGAATGGGGTTGGATTGACGCCGCACGGTCGGCAGCGTCTAATCCCATAAGTCTTTTTTCGGAGTTTGATGAGCAATGTCTCTTGTGCCTTTTGATGATCGCGACGGCTGGATCTGGCTGGATGGGGAATTTGTGCCCTGGCGCGAGGCACAGGTACACGTACTCACCCACGGCCTGCACTATGGCTCGGCCGTGTTCGAAGGTGAGCGCATGTATGGCGGCGAGATCTATCTGCTGACCGAACATACCAAGCGCCTGTTCCGTTCGGCCGAACTGCTCGATTTCGAAATCCCCTTCACGGTCGAAGAGATCGATGCGGCCTCTATCGAAGTTTGCAAGCGCAACGGCCTGACCGACGGCTATATCCGCCCCATTGCGTGGCGCGGGTCCGAAGTGATGGGCGTGTCGGCTCAGGCGAGCAAGATCCACGTCGCCATCGCGGCTTGGGAATGGCCTAGCTATTTCAAGCCCGAAGAAAAGGCCAAGGGCATCCGTCTTGGCCGCGCCAAGTTCCGCCGTCCGGCCCCCGATACGGCACCGGTTGAGTCCAAGGCGGCGGGTCTTTACATGATCTGCACCGTGTCCAAACATGCCGCCGAGCGCGAAGGCTATGCCGACGCCCTGATGCTCGACTATCGCGGCTATGTGGCTGAGGCCACGGGTGCCAACATCTTCATGGTTCGCGATGGGGTCATCCATACCCCGACGCCTGACTGTTTCCTCAATGGCCTGACCCGTCAGTCGGTGATCAAGCTGGCCAAGAAGCGGGGCTTTGAGGTGGTGGAGCGTCACATCCTCGAAGAGGAACTGCCGACCTTCAGCGAAGTCTTTATCTGCGGCTCAGCCGCCGAGGTCACGCCGGTGGCGGAGATTGGCGAGTTCACCTACAGGCCCGGTAATATCTCACTGTCACTGATGGACGACTATGCCCGCATGGTCCGCCGCCAGCCTTTGGATATCTAGGCTTTAGGCTTTTCTAATCGCTGAGGGGCCGTCCTTGTTTGCGCAAGGGCGGCCCTTTTGCGTGGGCACCTAGATCAGCCAGGTCTGGGGCCGAGGATAGGGCTTGCCCTGTGCCAGATAGATGAGGCCAACGACGCTGCGAAGGGCGAAGAATAGGCCCAAACCGCATAGGATCGCGGCCCCCAAGACGACGGCCGGTATGCCAACCAGCAGGATCGAGAGCGGGATACCGATAAAGATCATGGCCAAGGCAATGATCGACCAGCCGAATAGGATCCAGAAGGAGCGGATCTGGAATACATAGTGGCTGCGCAACATGGCCGAAGGGGTGTCGCGATTGGCATAGGCCAAGACCAGTCCGATCAGGACCGGAATGAAGGTCGGCAGCAGCAGGAACAGCACATAGGTGATGCCTGCAATCATCCGGTCATCATAGGCGGGTGAGCCTGATGGCGGTGTAGGTTGTGTCGAGGCAGAGAGGTCGGTCATGATTTAGTTTCCCAGTTCGAGCCCCATCGTCCTCCGAACCAAGGACAAGATCAAATTACGTCTTTGTCAGACTTGAGAACGGTCAAAATCCGCCAAACCGACGCAACAATTCGCATTCGTGAATTTCTTGACGCGAGGTCAGTCTTCCCTATCCCCCGGAACTGTCTATCTTGTCGCCCAAGGAACAACAGGATGCCGCCCCACCGTGGGCGGGCACCATGGGCAGGAGGCTAATAGCCGTGAATTTCGATTATTCCGACGATCAGAAATTTTTGAAGAACGAGGCGCGCAAGTTCCTCGATGGCAACTGTACCTCGGCCCATGTGCGCAAGGTGCTGGACAATGTCGAACTGTCCTATGACGCCGATCTGTGGAAAGGCGTTGGAGCTCAAGGCTGGTTGGGCGCCGCTATCCCTGAAGAACATGGTGGCCTTGGTCTTGGCCGGGTTGAGCTTTGCGCCATTGCCGAAGAGTTGGGCCGCGCCTGCGCCCCGATCCCCTTCGCCTCGACGGTCTATTTCCTCGCTGAAGCCCTGATGCTGGCCGGTTCTGACGCCCAAAAGGCAAAGTGGCTGCCTAAGATCGCGGCGGGCGAACTGATTGGCGCTTTCGCGACCTCTGAAGGTCCAGGCGTGGTCAATGCGGCCAACCTGCAGGCCAATGTTGTCGGCGGCAAGCTGACCGGTGTGAAGATCCCTGTCACCGATGGCGACATTGCCGACCTAGCGGTGGTGTTGGCCAATGAAGGCGGCAAGCCTGGCCTGTTCCTGGTCGAGTTGGCGGGCGCTGGCGTCACGCGCGAGACCCTCAAGACCCTTGATCCCACGCGCAGCGTTGCCAAGATCAGCTTCAGCGGTGCTGCCGCTGAGCGTCTGGGCGATGCAGGCGAAGGCTTTGCCCTAACCGAAGCGGTGTTTGACCGCGCCGCCGTCCTCTTGGCCTTCGAGCAACTGGGCGGTTCGGACCGCTGCTTGGAAATGGCCAAGGACTACGCCATGGACCGCTATGCCTTTGGCCGCACCATCGCGGGCTATCAGGCGATCAAGCACAAGCTGGCCGATATGTATGTGAAGAACGAGCTCGCCCGTTCCAACGCCTATTTCGGCGCATGGGCACTCAATGTCGGCGCGGCTGAACTGCCCATTGCGGCGGCAGCGGCACGTGTGGCCTCCAGCGAAGCCTTCTGGTTTGCCTCTAAGGAAAATGTCCAAACCCACGGCGGTATGGGCTTCACCTGGGCGGTGGACTGCCACCTTTACTATCGTCGCTCGCGCCAACTGGCCCTCGTGGCCGGGGCCCCCAAGGTCTGGAAAGAGCGTCTCGTGCAGCAGTTGGAACGTCGTAACGCGGCCTAGTCGCCGCGCCTAAGCGAACTATCTCACCCTTCAAATTTCAGCGCTGCCTATTGTGGCTCAGCGCTAGCCTCAAAAGACCGGAGACCATCATGGACTTCAACGACTCCCCCGAAGAAGCCGCCTTCCGCATCGAAGTGCGCACCTGGCTCGAAGCCAACGCCCCTAAGAAGGTCGACACTAAGAAGATGTCGGAGCCTGAAATCTTGAAGCTGGCCAAGGCTTGGCAAGCGACCAAGGCGGCAGCCCGTTTTACCTGCATGACCTGGCCTGAGGCTCTGGGTGGCCGCGGTGCCACGCCGATCCAGAACGTCATCTATAACCAAGAAGAGTCCAAGTTCGACGTGCCGCGCGGCTTCTTCGACATCGGTCTTGGCATGTGCGTTCCTACCGTCATGGCATTTGCCAATGACGAGACCAAGCAGCGCTTTGTGGCTCCGGCCGTGCGCGGCGAGGAAATCTGGTGCCAACTGTTCTCCGAGCCCTCTGCCGGTTCGGACGTTGCCGGTCTGCGCACCCGTGCGGTCAAGGATGGCGATGACTGGGTGATCAATGGCCAGAAGGTCTGGACCTCGGGCGCGCACTATTGCGATTTCGGTATCCTGCTCGTCCGCACCAACCCTGATGTGCCCAAGCACAAGGGTCTGACCATGTTCTGGATCGATATGAAGGCTCCAGGCGTCGAAGTGCGTCCGATCCATCAGATGTCGGGCGGTTCGAACTTCAACGAGGTCTATTTCACCGACCTGCGCATCAATGATAGCCAGCGTCTCGGCGCGGTGGGAGACGGCTGGAAGGTCGCTCTGGTCACCCTGATGAACGAGCGTCTCGCCGTGGGCGGCTCAACCGGCCCCAACTATGCCGAGATCATGGCTCTGGCCCGCAGCACCGTCACCGAAGACGGCAACGCGCTGGCCAATGACGCGTTCCGTGAAAAGCTCGCTGACTGGTATGTGCAGGCTGAAGGTCTGAAGCTGACCCGCTTCCGCACCATGACCGCCCTGTCGCGTGGCCAGACCCCTGGACCTGAAAGCTCGATCGGCAAGATCATCTCGGCCAATCAGCTGCAGGACCTGTCCAATTCGGCCATTGAGCTGGAAGACCAGTTCGGCATCATCACCGACACGGCCATCGCCCCCATGGAAGCCGCCTTCCAGCAGAGCCTGATGTGGGCCCCTGGCCTGCGCATTGCCGGTGGTACGGATGAAATCTTAAAGAACATCATCGCCGAACGGGTTCTTGGCCTGCCGGGCGATGTCCGCGTCGACAAGGACGTAGCGTTTAAGGACATGCCAACCGGACGATAAAGACAGTCCCCGGCTCAGGCCGGGGCGTCCCCTTAATTGGGGGATGGTCAAGGATCGCTGGCGCTTCTCTGAAGGAGCGTCAGCGGCTTGGGCCTCTAGAGGCCCTCAGCCAACAGGGCACTGCTCGCCGTCTCGATACGGTTCTGCATCTCTTTCATAAATTCCCCCCGGCGTAGGCCTGCGGGGATCGGCTCCAGAAATTCGAACACCACGGTGCCTGCATGTTTGGCAATGCCACTGGCTGGCCAATGGACGCCTGAATTGGTGGCGATCAGGGTGCAGGGCAGGTTGAGGTCGCGATAGAGCGCAGCCACACCGGGCTTATAGTCCGGCTCCGCCCCCGGAGCCTTGCGTGTGCCTTCGGGAAAAATAACCAGCTGACGTTCTTGGGTGAAGCGCTCTTGCGCGTCTGTCACCATCTTGCGCAGGGCCTTGGCGGCGGCCCCCCGATCAATCCAGATCATGGTCGCCTTCATGGCGTGCCAGCCGAACAGGGGAATGTAAGTCAGCTCCCGCTTCATGACGAAACAGACGTCAGGCAGGACTACAAAGGGCACGATCGTGTCGAGCATGCCCATATGCTTGCCCGCAATTAGAGCCGCGCCGGTTGGGATATGCTCTTGCCCGCGAATTTCGATCTTAATCCCGTTAATCCAACGCAGCCCAAACAGCATGACATGAGCCCAAACCCTCAGGCACCTAGCCATAATTTGGCGCGGAAAGACCAGCAGCGGCAGGTAGGCTGTACCCAGCAAGGCTGTCCAAAAGAATAGCCAAACGGTAAATAAAAGGGACCGGATCAGGGTCAAAACGTCTCGCCTCCAGCGGCCTTATCGGGAACGGCTCGATCCTCTTCCTTCGGCCCAAGGCTGATGAAGGCTTCACGCGATAGGATGGCCAAGTATTTGTTATATTCCATGATCATCCGTTTGGCACTAGGGGCGTTGCGCCACCAGTGCTTAGCGGCAAGATCATCGGTCTTGACCGCATAGGGCGTCAGTTTCACGTTCGGAAGGGCCGCGTGCAGCTCCAAAAGGCTGCGAGGCATGTGATAGTCCGAGGTCACCACGATCAGGCTCTTATACTGTTTGGTCTTTACCCAAGCGGCGGTTTCGGTGGCATTGCCCAGTGTGTCTGCGGCCTGAAAACCAAGATCCACACAGCAGTCATAGATCCGCCGGGTTGCCTTGGCGACGCCGCGAATATCGTCGCGGGTGGCTTCGCGATTGACGCCCGAGACCAGCATGCGCTGGGCCTTGCCCTCTTCGAGCAGCTTCATGGCCTCACGGATGCGGTCGGTCGATATGCCGGTCAGGGCCACGATCCCATCGGCGCGCTCGGGCTCTGCGGCGGGGGTAAAGGCGTCAACCCGCGCGGAAAAGGCCAGAAGGCCGGTTGCCCAGATCAGAATCAGAATGAAAAACAGCGCCAAACTTCTCATGGCATGGCCCTTATCAGACCAAGGGCCGTAACCCGTGCAGCAATCGCCGCGACCAGCCCTGCGATCACGGGACTGGGGAGGGCCACAAGCAGGTCAAGCCAACCTATGGGCAGCACCGGTATTAGGCCATAGCCCCCGCCGAGCAGCCTTATGCCTGCGGCTAACAGGGCAGCCGCGCCCCCGCCCAGCAGTCCGGCCAACGCGGCCATGGCGGCAAAGCGGGCCTGAAACAGATTGGCGATGAACCCGTCCGTCGCGCCGGTCAGGTGCATGATCTCGACCACATCATGTCTGGCCGATAGGCCCGCTCGGGTCGCAAAGGCGATCACAGCGGCGGCGGCAAGGGCCATGAGGGCAAAGAGGCTGACGGCCGCGATCCTAGCGATCTGGCCAGCGTGAATAATGTCCTGCATCCAAAGACTATGGTCATCGACGGTTCCATCGACACCCGCGGCCCGTAAGGCATTGTCGAGGGCCTTAGCACTGGCGGGCGCTGATGGGTCCAGCTCAACCGTAATCAGGCGCGGGACTGGCAAGTCTTTGATGATGCCGTCCGTGCCCAACCAAGGCTCGAGCAGGGCCTCGGCCTTGGCGCGCTCGAGGACCAGCGCCTGCGCGACCCCTGGCGTTCCGGCCAAGGCTTCGGCGGCGCGGCTAGCGGCCATGTCAGGGGACTCGCTGCCCTTGGTGCGAATGATAACGGTGGCCGAGCCTTGCAACTGATTGGCCCAGCCTTGGGCGGCGCGATCGGCGCTGATCGCGAAGATTGCCGTCGCGCAGGCTAGGAAGCACAGAACCGCGACCACAAAGACCAAGGCCCCGTCATGGGCTTCTTCGCGCGGCAGAAGGGCAGCGGGTTTCCAGCGTGCGGGATTGAAGGCCATGCTCATGGCCCTTGATCCTCGAGACTGTCCTCTTGGGAAAGGGTGAGGGGCCGACGATAGATGAACTCTGGCTCGCCGCTGGCCATCAAGCCGAGATCATCGGCAGGATCGTCCGCAGCCCCGTCCATGTAGGGCGAGGTCAGGCGGCCGCTTTCGATATTGAAGGCGGGCATGCCCGAACTGGCAACCAGATCCAGATCATGGCTGGCGATCAGCACGGTCGTGCCGAGGCGGTTCAACTCGGTGAAGAGCTTGAGAATTCTCTGGCCCATCTCCTGATCCAGATTGCCCGTCGGCTCATCAGCCAAGATGATCTCAGGGCGGGCCACAACGGCTCTGGCAATGGCCAGTCTTTGACGTTCGCCGCCGGACAGGGTTTCGGGCATGGCGTGCATCTTGGTCCCCAACCCAACCCACTGCAAGAGCTCAGCAATATCGGTACGATAGGTCGCAGGCTTCTGTCCAGCGAGGCGCATGGGCAGGGCGACATTGTCGAACGCGGTGAGGTGCTCCAACAGATGCATCTCTTGGAACACGACCCCGATCCGGCGCCGCATGAAGGGCAGGTCCTTACGTTTGGAGCGCCCAATGTCTTGACCAAACAGTTCGATCCGGCCCCGCGACGGGCGGTGGGCCAGATAGATCAGCTTGAGGAGCGAGCTCTTTCCGGCTCCGGATGGTCCCGTCAGGAAATGAAAACTCCCGGCCTTTAGCTCGAAGCTCAAATCCTGTAGAGTTTCAGGCGAACGACCATAGCGTAACCCTACGCCATCAAATCGAACGATGGTGTCAGTCTGATCTCTGTTGGCGAGTTCTATCAAGGGGCACGCCAGCGCTTCTGGACAGAGTGACGGAAATAGGCAACGTCGTTGGGTCGACCATTGGAGCTTCCGATTCGACTGCCATGATACTGACCTGTCCCGCCTGCGCCACCAGCTATTTCGTCGACGATGCCAAGATTGGCAGCGAAGGAAGGACCGTGCGCTGTGCATCCTGCGGCGAGCGCTGGTTAGCCAAGTTACCGCAAGAGGACGGCGCGCCCGCCCCGGTCGTCTCCGATGAAGATAGGGTTGAAAGCGCAGCTTCGCGACGGGCGCAGCGTCAAAAGGAAGCTCAAGAGGCGGCTCAAGTGGCCGCTCAAGCGGCTACGGCGGCTTCTGACGATGGCCCGATTATGTTTGCCGCCCAGACGCGCAGCCGCAAAAAGGCTGCGCCTCAGATTTCACCGATGGTGATCACTGGGGTTTTGGCGGCTGTGCTCGTGGCCTCAATCGCAGCGGCGGTGGTCATGCGCGCTGATGTGGTGCGGATGTGGCCTCAGTCGGCCAGTGCCTATGCCCTTGTTGGCCTTGCCCCCAATCCGACGGGATTGGCCCTCGAAGGGATCAAGGCCGATCGCATCCTTAAGGATGGCCACGCCGCCCTGTCCGTGACCGGTGCCATTCGTAATGTCTCGCAGAGCGCCCTGATCGCGCCGCCCCTGCGCATTACCTTGACCGATCCTGCCGGAAAGACCTTGGCGGTTCAGATCGCCAAACCGGATGGGGTGACCATTCCGGTCGGGGCCGTGCGCTATTTCGCGGTCTCGATCATCGATCCCCCGGCTCTGGCGCGGGACATGGATGTTGATTTCGTGCTCGACAAGCCGGTTCAAAAGGCACCTGCCGCGCACAGCTCTGACACGAAGCCCGGCCCATCCGCCTCTGAACCGCCCCAAGGCGCGGCTAAGGAGGTTAAACCCCTAACCGCCGATTCTCCCTATGCGTTGCACGATGCAGAAGGTGCGGGAGGGGAAGCCCACGCAGCCCCTGCTAAGGCTGTCCCAGCCAAGGCGGCGATGGTCAAACCGGCCCCAGCCCATGGGTCGGCTAAAGGTCATGAGTGATAGGCCCGCACCGACCATGCTGCTGACGTCAGCAGAAGTCGCGTGTCATGTGTCCGACCTGGCCAAACAGATTGCCCCGAAAATTACCGATGACACGGTGGTGGTCTGTCTGCTGACTGGCGGAATCTGGTTTGCAGCCGATATGACCCGGGCCCTCTCGGACCATGGCCGAAACCCCCTTTTCGACGCGCTCTGGCTCTCATCCTATTGCGATGAGACCCGGTCTAGCGGTTCTGTTCGCGTGCAGGCAGGACTTCAGCGCCCGGTCACAGGACGGCAGGTCCTTCTGCTCGATGATGTGTTCGATACGGGCCTATCCCTGTCCGAGGCCGTGCGGATCGTCAAGGAGGCCGGGGCCGCTGAGGTCTTGAGCGCCGTCTTTGCCCGCAAGCCTTGGCCAACCCCTCGGGCGATGGAGCCTGATTTTGTCGCTTGGGAAGCCCCGGCCCGATTCTTGGTCGGCTATGGCATGGATGATGGCGGCCGCCTGCGCGGCCTATCGGGCATAGGCGCTCTAGACGCCTAAGCCTTTAGCCAAGGGGCCATGGGCTCGCGGGCCAGCATCTCTTCATAGGTTGGGCGCGGACGGATCACAGCATAGTGCTCGCCCTTGACCAGAACCTCCGGCACCAGAGGGCGGCTATTATATTCACTCGACATGGCCGCACCATAAGCCCCCGCCGACAGGAAGGCGACCAGATCACCGGCCCCTAGCGGTGGCAAATCGCGGTCGCGGGTAAAGGTGTCGCCGGTCTCGCACACCGGGCCGACCACATCATAGGTCACAAGGCCAGCGTCCCCTGCGGGTTCCTTTAAGGGACTGATGGCGTGATAGGCGTCATACATGGCCGGACGGATCAGATCGTTCATCCCGGCATCGAGCACGAGGAACCTGCGCCCCTCTGGCCGTTCATGGACGTGAATGACTTCGGAGACCAGAACCCCAGCATTGGCGGCAATCATCCGTCCTGGCTCGAAGGCCAGTTGCACATTAAGCCCTTGGGTCACGTCAGCGACCATGGCCGCGAAGGCGTCAGGCGCGGGCGGGGTGGGCTGATTGAAATAGGGAACGCCGAGGCCTCCGCCGAGGTCCAGTCGCTCGACCTTGTGGCCATGCTGGCGCAGATTTTCGACGAGCCCGCGCATCTTGGCAAAGGCCTCGCGCATCGGCGTCAGGTCGGTGATCTGGCTGCCAATGTGACAGGCCACGCCCGCCGCATGGATCGAGGGCAGGGATTCAGCCTTGGTATAGAGCCGCAGGGCCTCGGCAAAGGAGACCCCAAACTTGTTTTCAGACTTGCCGGTCGCAATCTTGGCGTGGCCCCCGGCGCTGACATCGGGATTGACGCGGATGGCGATGGCTTGGCGTTTGCCCAAGCGGGCGGCGACCTCGGCCAGAAGGTCGAGTTCCGGCTCAGACTCGACATTGATCTCGCAGACGCCGGTCTGGACGGCAAAGGCCAGCTCAGCCGCCGTCTTGCCGACCCCAGAAAAGACAATGCGTGATGGCGGGATGCCAGCGGCCAGCGCGCGGCGAACCTCGCCTTCAGACACCGTATCGGCCCCGGCCCCTTGGGCGGCAAGGGTGCTGAGAACCGACAGGTTGGAATTGGCCTTGACCGCATAGGCGACCAGCGGCTCACCGACACCCAAGCCCTTAAAGGCATCTTGAAAGACGTTGAAATGGCGCTCCAGAGTGGCGGAGGAATAGACATAGACCGGCGTGCCAACAGCCTTGGCAATGGCCGAAAGGGCCACGCCCTCGCACCAAAGCTCGCCGTCGCGATAGTCAAAATGATCCATGGGGTCTCTGTCTGGGCTCTAAATCAGTTTGGGGTCGCAGCCGGTGCGGCTTCGATCTCTTTTGGTGTCAAAGGTTGAGGCGTCACGACCTTGGCCTCGGCAGCCTTGGCGGCCGCGTCGGCCTCAGCCTGCTTTTTGGCGGCATAGGCAGCCTTGGCCTCGGCCCCGAACAGGGGCGCGGGTTGATCCAGCTTGCCCTGCTTGCCGCAGGCACTGACCATCAAGAGGCCTGCTGCTGCGACCACGATCAGGGCGGATCGGTTAAGGGGACGGCGGGTCATGCGAGCAGGTCCTTCCAGCGTTGGATTTGGATGCGCACCTGATCTGGCGCGGTGCCGCCATAGCTGCGACGGCTGGCGGCGGAGGCGGCGGGGGTCAAGACGGCATAGACCCCGTCGGTGATGCGCGCTTCCAGCGCCTGAAGATCGGCTAGGGGCAGGTCGGCCAGACCAAGGCCCAGACCTTCTGCCCGCTTAACCGCTGCGCCCGTGACATGATGGGCATCACGGAACGGCATGTTCAGCTCGCGCACCAGCCAGTCTGCCAGGTCCGTGGCCGTGGAATAGCCAGAACCGGCAGCGGCGGCCATCCTGTCCTTGACCGGCTCCATATCGGCGACCATGCCGGTCATGGCCGCGAGGGCCAGATCGAGACTGTCAAAGGCTTGGAACACCGGTTCCTTGTCCTCTTGCATGTCCTTGGAATAGGTCATGGGAAGACCCTTCATGACCACGGTCAGACCGGTCAAGGCCCCCAAGATCCGGCCCACCTTGGCGCGGACCAGCTCGGCGGCGTCGGGGTTGCGTTTTTGCGGCATGATCGACGAGCCAGTGGTGAAGGCATCGCTGAGCTTGATAAAGCCAAATTGCGGCGTGACCCACAGGACGATCTCTTCGGCCAGACGCGACAGGTGCACCGCGCAGATGCTCGCCGCCGACAGGGCCTCCAGCGCAAAGTCGCGGGCCGCGACACTGTCGAGCGAATTGGCGGTCGGCCGATCAAAGCCCAGCGCCTTGGCGGTCTGGAACCTATCGATGGGGAAGGGCGAGCCTGCCAAGGCGGCAGCGCCCAGAGGGCATTCATTCATCCGCTGGCGCGCATCGACAAAGCGTGAGGCGTCGCGGCCAAACATCTCGACATAGGCCATCAGATGGTGGCCAAAGGTCGTCGGCTGGGCGGGTTGCAGATGGGTGAAGCCCGGCATCAGCGTGTCAGCATTGGGCTCGGCCTTGGCCACGAGGGCGCGCTGCAGGGCCATGATCTGGGCGGCAGTCCGGTCGCAGCTGTCACGCACCCAGAGCCTAAAATCGAGGGCGACCTGATCATTGCGCGAGCGGGCCGTGTGCAGACGGCCAGCCGCTGGACCGATCAGCTCGCGAAGGCGCGCCTCCACATTCATGTGGATGTCTTCAAATTCCTCACGGAAGGGAAAGGTGCCGCTCGCGATTTCCGCTTCGATCTGCGACAAGCCGTCTTGAATTGCGGCCTCATCAGCGCTTGAAATCACCCCGGTTGCGGCCAACATTGCAGCATGGGCCTTTGAGCCTGCCAGATCTTGGGCCGCAAGACGTTTGTCAAAGCCGATCGAGACATTGATCGCCTGCATCAGTTCCGCCGGTTTGGCAGAGAACCGCCCGCCCCACATGGTCTGGCCGGTTTGCGCCTTCTGGCCGGAGGGGGTGTCAGCAGAATTGGGCACTGCCGAAGGGATGTCAGTCATATGAGCACTATCCAAAATCCGCCGACAGAGGACGGCAATGGCAAACCTTCAGGGGCGAGCAAGCGTAGTTTGATGTCTTTAGCGATCGGCACCCTGATGCTGATCGGCGTGGCCTATATCCTATATGTCATCCTTAGCGCCTCGATCAAACCCAAGGCGGCGCTGGACCTCAACGAATTTAAGGTCGGGGCCCTTGCAAAGCTGCAGATCGTCACCGAACCAAGGCCCGTCCCGACCGTCAGTTTCAAGGATGGAGACGGCAAACCCGTGACCTTGGCCGATTTTAAGGGCCAGGTCGTGGTGCTGAACCTCTGGGCGACATGGTGCGGACCCTGCAAGGAAGAGATGCCGACCTTGGCCAAGCTTCAGGCCACCTATGCCGCCTCGCCCTTCAAGGTGGTGGCAGTCAGTGTCGACAGTATCGACTATGATGACCTAGCCCGTGCGGACATCGCCAAGACCCCGCCGCTGGCCCTCTATCGCGACGCCAAATATGCGTTGGCCTTTGGTCTCACGCCGCGTCCTGCCGGATTGCCGACGACGCTGATCATTGACCGCAAGGGCATGGAGCGGGCGCGGCTGGAGGGCGGCGCGGACTGGTCGAGCCCTCAGGCGCGGGGACTGGTCGAGGCGTTGCTGGCCGAGAAATGAGCCGAGCGGATTCCCAAGAGCTTGAACCGATCACGGCCAGAGCCTGGCCTGCTGCTCGTCAGCATCATCTGGGCGACTGGACCCTCTATGCCACCGATAGCCATTCCTTAAGGATCAATTCCTGCTGGGTGGCGGGTGATCCCGGTCTTAGGCTTGAGGCCGCGCTGGATCAGGTCGAGGCTTGGTACGAAGGGCAGGGTAGGGCGGCCATTTTCAAATGCTCCTATGGCGCAGCTTCGAACGATCCCTTGGCCAAGGCCCTGATGGATCGGGGCTATGTCTGCGGTAAAGAAACCTTGGTCATGACCGGGCCGGTCGAGGGGGCGTCGGTTGATGGTGAGGTGAGCGTCTCTTCCATGCTGGATGAGGTGTTTGGCGCCGTCTTTGCCGCTACGGCGACCGATCCGGCCGATAGCGCTGAGCGGCTCGCAGCCCTTAGTCGGATTGAGGCACCTCGGTTCTTTGCGCGTTTAGAGGTGGACGGCCAGCCCGCCGCCATTGGGGCCAGCGCGGTTGAAGGGCAGTGGGCCGGTATTTTCGGTATGCGCACGGCCCCGAACCATCGCCGCCAAGGCTATGCGGCCCGCATCCTCTCAACCCTTCTGGCCAAGGCGCGGCAGGCGGGGGCGACAAAAGCCTATCTCCAGGTCGAGGCTGCCAATCTTGGGGCCATCCCGATCTATCAAAGGGCCGGTTTTGAGGTGGCCTATCGCTATTACTATTGGACGCGGCTGGCGGCCCATTGAGCCAAGACGACGCCCGATAGGGTCAGGGCCGCGCCGAGGATCTGCCAAGGCCCGATGGCCTCAGCAAAGAGGATCCAGCCAAGGAGGGCTGCGACGACCGGCTGGATCAGCACGACCAGCGAGGTGATGGCGGTCGGTAACCTGCCCAAGGCCCAGGCGATGGAGCCTTGACCGGCAACATGGACAAAGCCCAGTCCGAGACAGGCGAACCAGCCCAGAGGCGTGGTGGGCCAAAGGGGCTCATCCATGACCAGCGCAAAGATCAATAGACAGGGCAGGGCCACAAGGCTGGACCAGAACATGACCAGAGGCGCACTCAACGTCTGACGCGCCTTACGGATGGCGAGAAAATAAAGGGCGTACCAAAAGGCTGTCCCGACCGCGAGGGCATCGCCCAATCCGGTATTGGACCCTGTTCTCGCGCTGGCGGCCCCGTGGGTAAGGGTGACCGCTCCGGTGATGGCGAGGACCAGTCCCGCCAGAAAGAGCCGCTGTGGGACCTCTTTGAACACCAGCCACGCCAATGCGGTGACCACGATGGGGGTGAGGTTGGTGAGGACCGTGGCATTGGCCACTGTGGTGAAGCCTAGCGCATAGTGCCAAAAGCCAAGATCGGCGGCAAAGGCGAGGCCCGCCCAAACGGCCATGATCGGCGGCAGGGCCATGAGGACCGAAGATCGAGGCTGCGCATCTCGTGCGCCGCTCTGCGCCAAGAAGGCCAGTGCAGGCAAGGCAAAGGCCAGCCGCCAAACCCCCGTCGCGGCCGGGCCAGCGGAACTGAGGCGCACCAAGATCGGTGCCAAGCCAATGATACAGGCCCCCAAGATCAGGACCGCCATCGCCTTTCGATAGGACGTATGAGTCATGGCTTCCTTTTGGATCAAGCGGGCGCGGGCGTAAAGATGGGTTGCCCCCTACCCCGGCTTCGCCGGTACTTCCCCCAGAGGGGGAAGATCTCGGCGCTCAAATCTTCCCCCTCTGGGGGAAGTGGCGCGCAGCGCCGAAGGGGGCCTTGTTTCCATACCGCGTCATTGCGAGCGCAGCGAAGACCCCTAAACCCGCCGCAGGAACGTCACCTGCGCTGCGCCATAGGTGCGGTTGTCGAGGATCTCATAGCCTTCCACGGTCACCGACGGCTCATCGGCGGCCCGTTCCCAGACGCAGATGGCCCCGGGTGCGAGCCAGCCGCCGGTCAGGAGGCCACTAAGGGCCTTTTCGCCAAGGCCCTTGCGATAGGGCGGGTCGAGAAAGGCCAGATCGAAGGGTTCACCATCGCCTGCGGGCTTGGCCCCAAGGTCGGTGCAGTCGCGGCGATGGATGCGGGTAACCCCGAACAGGCCCATCGCGTCGGCATTTTCGCGGATCGCGCCTCTGGCGTCCGGGTCGGTCTCGACGAACAGGCAATAGGCTGCGTCGCGCGATAGGGCCTCAAAGCCCAGCGCGCCCGATCCCGCAAAGAGGTCAATAATGCGCAGATCGACAAGGCCCGGCGACCAGTCGGCATGTTCAAGAATATTGAACACAGCCTCACGCGCGCGATCCGAGGTCGGGCGCGTGGCCTCGCCCTCAGGCGCGATCAGAACCTTGCCGCGAAACCGTCCAGCGACGATACGCAGGGCCAAGGTCTAGTGCTGGCTTTCCGGCAGGGTGACAACGATGCCGTCCAAAGTGTCGGACATCTTGATCTGGCAGGAGAGACGCGAGTTGGGCTCAACATTCTCGGCGAAATCGAGCATGCTCTCTTCCATAGCCGACGGCTTGTCGAGCTTGCCGACCCAGGCCTCGCCCACATAGACGTGGCAGGTGGCGCAGGCGCAGGCCCCGCCGCAGTCGGCGTCGATGCCGGGGACGTTGTTCTTGACGGCGGCTTCCATGACGGTCAGGCCGTTTTTGGCATCAACCACATGTTCGGTGCCGTTATGTTCAACAAAAGTGATCTTAGCCATAAGCTTCCTCGCACGGCAGTCGGTTTAGACCGCTACCTGTTTCATAGAGATGGACATATCGACAAGTTTGTCTCTTGCAACAGGTTTTTGCGAAGCGACCAACTGTTTTCCGGCCATAAACTCTGGCGCGGCATTGACGGCCTCGACCGCTTGGATGCAGCCCTGCTTGAGATGGAACACCGCGAACTTGGCAGTGTCGGGGTCTCCTCGGATCAAAATCTCGTCGGCATCGAAGGGCATGCCGGCAATTTGGAGCTTTAGATCGAACTGATCGGACCAAAACCACGGCACTTCGGGCGGCGCAAGCGGTCGGCCCGTGACGGCGCAGGCGACGGCCTTGGCCTGTTCTAGCGCGTTGGGGACGCTTTCGAGGCGCACGCTGCGGCTATAGAGCGGCATCGGACGCTGGGTCAGGTCACCAACAGCAAAGATGGCCGGATCAGAGGTGCGGGCCGCCAGATCAACGACCACGCCATTATTGCACTCTAGCCCAGCCGCCTTGGCGATCTCGTCATTAGGGATGGCACCGACCCCGACCAGCGCCGCGTCACAGGCGATGGTGCGTCCATCGGCGAGCTTGACCCCCGTCACCTGACCTTCGTCGCCGACAAAGGCCTCGACCCCGGCGCTTAGCTCGAAGGTTACGCCACGGGCGGCGTGATAGGATTGGAAGAAATTGGACAGTTGCTCGCAGGCGACGCGGGCCAGAACGCGATGTTCGCGCTCGATGATCACGGCCTTGGCATTCAGGCTGATAGCCGAGGCTGCGGCCTCTAGACCAACATAGCCGCCGCCGACCACGGCCAAGGTCTTGCCAGCCCCCAGCGCGGTCTTGAGCTTTTCTGCATCCGCCGCCGTGCGCAGTTCCAGTACGCCCTTCAGGTCCGCGCCAGGAATGGTCAGGCGACGCGCCCGCGCGCCCATGGCTAGGACCAGAACATCATAGGCTATTGGCGCACCCTCAGAGACGGCAACCGTCTTGGAGGCGCGGTCGATGGCAACAGCATGGACGCCGAGCCGAAGGTCGATATTGTTTTCGCCATAGAATTCCAGCGGCTTGAGCGCCAGCGACTCCGCCGTCGCTTCACCCTTGAGCCAAGCCTTAGACAGGGGCGGGCGTTGATAGGGCGGCAAGGGCTCCTCGCCGATGAGCGTGATGGGACCGGCAAAGCCATATTGACGCAAAAAGGCCGCGACGGAGCCGCCGCCATGGCCAGCGCCTAAGATGACGACCCGCGTTTGCGGATCCATTGGCTCTTGATCGCTCACGAAAACCCTATCCCCGACGGCATTCTTAATTTGCGGCCAAATATGACTGTCCCATAGCCGACTGGCAACCGGCCATGGATGCGGCAAAGGGGTTCAGACGGGGAAATAGTCCAAGACCCCCTACCCCGGCTGCGCCGGTACTTCCCCCAGAGGGGGAAGATTTAATGCTCTAAAATCTTCCCCCTCTGGGGGAAGTGGCCCGAAGGGCCGTAGGGGGCCTTGTTTTAACCGCGTCATTGCGAGCGCAGCGACGGAGCCCAGGGGTCTTACCCGAACCGATGATGCGCGCTGCGCCTCGCAATGACGCGGTCGAGAGTGATCTGATGCATCCCCCTCACCCCACCCTCTCCCCCACGGGGGCGAGGGCTTATCGGTTCTTAGCCCTCTCCCTGCGGGAGAGGGTTGGGTGAGGGCCTTGTTTCCTTCTTTGATACACCCTAATCGGCGGGCGTTCGCACAGTCAGCCCCTCTGCCTTAAGCCGCGCCAAGATCCCGTTTTGGGCCACGAGGGGGCGGACACCGGTGATCATTAGGGTTTTTCCGGGTTGGTCGAGCGCTGTCTTGATGGTTTTGATTTCGGCCTGATAGGCCTTTTCACGCATGTTACTCACTTCACCAATCGAATAGATACATTGGTCCGCGCCGGTTGTGGTGGTTCCGCCTAAGAATTCTGCAGTTCGGCCCTCGGCCCAAGCCTTAGACACCGGACCCACGGTCTTAATGCCGCGGTCAACGCTGCTGATGAAGCCGTCAAAGCACTGACTTTGCTCAGCGTCTGGCATTGTCATAACCGCCTTCGCGATGGGCAGGGCCGAGGTTATGGAGGCTGTTCTTATCTTGACCTTGGCCTTCTTAGCCAGCGTGACAATGTCGCTATGGGGCTCGATCCATCGGCCTGTTTTCCTCGCGCGGGCAGCAACGGACAGCCCGGCAAAGATCGGTTTTATGGTCGAGGTCTTGAGGTCGGTCGTTTGATAGGCTTTGGGAAGCTGGGCGTAACGTTCAATGACCTGCGTCGGGAGGATCTGGTCGAGCGTGCGGTTACCCTCATTGGTAAATTGCTTGCGGTACTTGATCGCAAACCTGACCGCTTCGCCAAATCCGACGCCAACACCCGAGGGCAGGATCAGACCATTGGCCCCTTTTAACACCTGTTCTGTTCGGGTCTTATCCCACACCATCTTCTCGGGGATGTAATAGGGCACCGCCATGATCCATACCTCTGAATCGGCATCGGCCACGCGCCAAAAGGCGGGGCCGGGATAGCGGGCGGTGACGACGAGTTCTTCGACGACCGCGTTGGGGTCATCGACAGGGGGCGAGCTTTGAGCCAAGGCGGGTGCGGCGGTCGAAACCAGCAGAGCAGCTGAAAGCAGAGCAAGGGGCACAGTTAAGCGCATAGGGTCATCCCATGTGAAGTTGTTATGTCCCTTGTGGTCACCCTAAGGGCAAAATTGTGGCTCGTCATTCGGAAAGTGAGGTTCTTTCGGAATCGGCCTAGGGTTACCAGCCGTCCAAGAGAGCACCCATGGCCATCCGCCGCCTTCCCAATGAGACCGTCAATCGCATCGCCGC
>CANESI010000005.1 GCA_947441065.1 Caulobacteraceae bacterium | reverse complement strand
TTTGACATTTTTGCAACGGTCTTTTTTCAACTGTCCGACGAAATGGATCGGTAGTTGAAAGCTTTCACTATCGGTTCCAAATGCCCCCTATAGGCGACTGAGGCCGCGCGGAACGTCGGAGCTGTGGCTCCTGATCGCCGCGATGGTGGCCCTCGGCGCGTAACATTGAGGGTTCTCCAATGAACTATAAGACATTCCTAATTGCCGGCCTTTCGGCTCCTGCCTTGATCCTTGGCTCCATGGGCACCTCTGCTCACGCTCAGGCCGCGTCGGCCAGCGTTGACGAACTGGTCGTCACCGGTTCGCGCGTCGCCAAGCGCTCTAAGCTCGAAACCCTTGCCCCCGTGGACGTGGTCAGCAGCGCTGCCCTGACCCAGCAAGCGACCCCAGAGTTGGGTCAAGCCCTGGCCAACCTCATTCCGTCGATGGATTTCCCCCGTCCAGCCATCACCGATGGTACCGACAGCATCCGCCCAGCGACCCTGCGCGGCCTCGCGCCCGACCAGACCCTGGTCCTGCTCAATGGTAAGCGTTACCACTCTTCGGCTCTGGTCAATGTCAACGGCTCGATCGGCCGGGGCTCGGCAGCGGTCGACCTGAACACCATTCCAGCCGTGGCCATCGACCGCGTCGAAGTGCTGCGTGACGGTGCCTCGGCTCAGTATGGCTCTGACGCCATCGCCGGTGTCATCAATCTGCGTCTGCGCCAAGCCAGCCAAGGCGGCGGCCTGTCGGCCAGCTGGGGTGAGTACAATACCGATGTGGTTACGGCCCGTAATCCAAACGGCCGCAAGGCCAATGACGGCAATGTCTATACCCTGTCGGGCTGGCAAGGCCTGCCACTCGGCGCTGACGGTTTTCTGACCGTTTCGGCGGACTATAGCTTCCGCAACCCAACCAACCGTTCGGATCTCGACCCGCGCACCGTTCCTTTCAAGGTCACGGCCCGTTACGGCGATCCACGGGTTGAGAGCAAGACCTTCTACGCCAATGCCGGCATGCCGCTGGCAGAAGGCTTTGAGGCCTATGGCTGGCTCGGCTATCAAAACCGCGTTGGTGACAGCGCCGCCAATCCACGTCTGGCGACCAATGCCAACAACGTTGCCACCATCTTCCCAAATGGCTTCTTGCCCCTGATCACGACGGACATTGATGATCTGTCCGCTGGCGGCGGCGTCAAGGGCAACCTGTCGGGCTTTGCCGTCGATGCAAGCCTCACCTATGGCAAGAACAAGGTTCAGTACGGCGTTGAAAATTCGGTCAATGCCTCGATGGGTACGGCCTCGCCGACCACCTTCGATGCAGGCGCGATGGAATATGACCTGCTGACCGCGAACCTGGACCTCAGCCGTCCCGTGTCGCTGGGCTTGGCAACGCCTTCGCAATTGGCTTTGGGCGCTGAATATCGCTCGGAAGGCTATCAGATCACGGCGGGCACCTCGCCCTCCTACATCTTTGGTGGCGTAGCCGGTAAGGCTGCCGGTGCTCAAGGCTTCCCAGGCTTCCAGCCCGCCAACGCCGTCGACAAGTCACGCAACTCCTTCAGCCTCTATGCTGACTTGGACACGCAAGTGACCAAGGCCTTCGCCGTCGATATCGCCGTCCGCTACGAAGACTATTCGGACTTTGGTTCGACCGGCACCGGCAAGATCGCTGCGCGCTATGACTTCAATGATGCCTTCGCCCTGCGCGGCGCGGTTTCGACCGGTTTCCGTGCGCCTTCGCTCCAGCAGCAATATTTCACGGCCACCTCGACCAACTTCATCGCCATCAATGGCA
The DNA here is from genome assembly GCA_947441065.1 of Caulobacteraceae bacterium. Classification (GTDB taxonomy): domain Bacteria; phylum Pseudomonadota; class Alphaproteobacteria; order Caulobacterales; family Caulobacteraceae; genus CAISGS01. The sequence continues at coordinate 99,011 of CANESI010000005.1, read as the reverse complement.
TCTCCACCCCTGTTGAAGTCGGCACCTTCCCTGCCACCAGCGCGACGGCCGGGGCTTTGGGCGGTAAGGCCCTAGAGCCTGAAAAGTCCAACAACTATGCCGGTGGCCTCGTCTATCAGATGGGCAACTTCGAATTGACCGCTGATGCCTACTATATCGAGATCAACAACCGCATCGTGCTGTCGGAAAATATCCAAGGTGCCCCGACCGGTACGGCTACGGCGGTCGCGATCTACAAGCTCATCAATCCTCCAGGAGCGGGCGGTGCCTTGGGCGCTGCACGTTTCTTCATCAACGGCGTGGATACCACGACCAAGGGCCTCGACATCGTTGCGCGCTATCGCCTTGATGCCGACGCGATGGGCAAGCTGGACTTCACCTTGGCTGGGAACTTCAACCAGACCGAAGTGACGCGCCTGCCAACCACCAGCCAGCTGTCGGCCCTGCCTGTGCCGCCCCTGCTTTTCGCCCGTAGCAACCGCCTGACCTTCGAAGAGGGCACGCCACAAGAAAAGTTCGTCTTCACGACCGAATGGTCAAAGGACAAGATGGGCGCGACCTTAAAGGCCACCCGCTATGGCGAGGTTCTGGTCCCCAACAATACCGCAACGCTGGACTATAATACCGGCGTTCATACTTTGGTGGATTTCGAAGCCCGCTATAAGCTGATGGACAAGATCAATCTGGCTGTGGGTGCCAACAACCTGTTGGATGAATATCCTAACAAGACTCCGGTCAATGTTAACACCAATGGCCCCGTTGGCTTCCCGGGCTTCTCGCCCTTCGGCTTCAATGGCCGGTTTATGTATACGCGCATCAGCTACAACTGGTAGGCTCTAGGCCTCACCAGACGCTGACATAGACAGCCCCTCCGGTCTTGACCGGAGGGGTTTTTCTCTGGGCCGGTAGCGGAGGATTTAGCCCCGCCTTGGGTTCGGATTGCGATAGAGGCGGTTGCGGCCCGAGCCGGTGGTGCGCACGGCGGCGTCCTCGACAAAGCCCGCTGCGAACAGGGGCGGCTCGATCCGGGTGGCGGCCTCGCGGGCATTGTCGCCCTCAACCTCGACCAGAACGGACTTGATCATCGGCAGGGTGCCAGCGGCACCGCGCAGGATGGCCCCCTCGACCCCGTCGACATCGATCTTCAGATAGTGCGGCGCAGGCAGGTTGAAGGCGGCGCGCAGATCATCGATCCGGTAGGCCGGGACGCCCTGACTAAAGACCGAGTTATATTCGCCAAATTGGTTGGGGGCACCCGAGACCGAATTGCCACCCGAGCCCGGGGCCATGGCGGCGAGCTCTAGACGGGTCAGGCCCGTCTCGTCCGACAGGGCGACGCAGAGCGGAAAGACCCGCTCGCCCAGCCCATTGAGGGCCAGATGCTCGACCAGAACCCCGAAGCTGGTGGCCTTGGGCTCAAAGGCATAGACCCCGACCCCATCCTTGAGGGCGGCATACATGGCAAAGAGGCCCGTCGCAGCCCCGACATCCCACAGGACCTCACCCGCCGCGATCTCTTGGATCCAGGCCAGAAGCTCCGGTTCTTCATTGTCGAAATCGAGGGCCGCCGCCGCCAGATGGGGCCCGCGCAGGGGCAGGACCTGAAGGGGGCCCCGGTCGGTCTTGATGGCGGTCGCCGCCGAACTGTCCAATCGCTCCACTAACCGCGACAGGGTCATGGCCCGCCGTCTGGGGCTCTGGGCGGCAGTGGCGAGGCTGATGATCCCGTGCAGGGCGCGGGCAATGGAACGGCTCATGGGGTGGCTCCGTTAGGGTGCTAAGCCTGTCCTAAGTCATATGGCGAAAAAGGCTAGACAGATCGCGAGGTCCTGCGGCGGGTCGTCACGCTTGAGGCGCGGCGCTGATTGGTATAAACCCCGCTCTAGGTTCAACGACTTGCCAAAGAGACTGACCATGGCCACGCCCTCTGCCGACCACAATCACGACTATCAGCGCGGCGCGATGGACATTCAAGAGCAGGCCTCGACCTATGATGCCTTCATGGCGCTGACCAAGTGGGGCAGTTTGGCCCTGGTGGCCAGCCTTGTGCCTCTGGTGGTTTGGTTCTGCACGCCCGCAGGCTTCTTGCCTGGCCTTATCAGTGCGGTGGTCATCACGGTCGGTGGTATCGTCCTGCTGCGCGACAAGCCCAGCGCTCACTAAATCTAGCGATTGGCCAGTCTAGGGCACCGGCCTTTAGGCTTGGCTATGCGGCCTTTATGATGCGCCGCAGCATTTATTTGCGTCTATGACCCATACGGGCTGGACAAAAGGCAAATTCCTTCCCTAACCTCCCGGCTACTGTTCATGACGACCGGGGGAAACCGAATGACAGCGACAATCGCCGTCACCAAGGAAACACGTGCTGGGGAGACCCGAGTCGCGGCAACGCCGGAAACCGTCAAAAAGCTGATGGGTCTTGGCTATAAGGTCACCGTTGAGACGGGCGCGGGCTTGGCGGCGTCTATTCTGGACGCTGACTATGCAGCGGCTGGCGCGACCATCGCGGCCTCAGGCCCTGCAAGCCTGTCGGCGGCAGATATTGTCCTCAAGGTGCGCGGGCCCTCTGATGCGGAGATCGCGGCCCTCAAGCCCGGTTCGATCGTGGTCGCCCTGATGAACCCCTATAATGACCGCCCCATGATCGAGGCTCTGGCCGCCAAGGGGGCGAGCGCCTTTGCCATGGAGTTCGTGCCGCGAATCACCCGCGCTCAGGTCATGGACGCCCTGTCGTCTCAGGCCAATTTGGCCGGTTACCGCGCTGTGATCGAAGCGGCGGAGGCCTATGGCCGCGTCCTGCCGATGATGATGACGGCGGCGGGCACGGTCGCAGCAGCGAAGGTCTTTATCATGGGCGTCGGTGTTGCCGGCCTTCAAGCCATTGCCACGGCCCGGCGTTTGGGCGCGGTTGTGACCGCCACCGATGTTCGACCCGCCACCAAGGAACAGGTCGAAAGCCTTGGGGCCAAGTTCTTGGCCGTCGAGGACGAAGAGTTCAAGAACGCCCAGACTGCTGGCGGCTATGCCAAGGAAATGAGCGCCGACTATCAGGCCAAGCAGGCGGCCTTGGTCTCCAGCCACATTGCCAAGCAAGACATCGTCATCACCACGGCCTTGATCCCCGGACGTCCCGCGCCAAAGCTGGTCAGCGCCGAACAGGTCGCTTCAATGAAGCCCGGCTCGGTTCTGGTCGACCTGGCCATCGAACAGGGCGGCAATGTGGTCGGTGCTGAGCTGGATAAGACGGTGATCACCGCCAACGGCGCCAAGATCATGGGCATTCCCAACCTGCCTGGACGCATCGCCACCGATGCCAGCGCCCTCTATGCGCGCAACCTGTTTGCCTTTGTCGGCCTCTTGGGCCTGCAAGAGGGTAAGGTTAGCGCCGATCTCGAAGACGAAATTCTCAAGGCTTCGGCCCTCACCCACGGCGGAGCCATTGTGCATCCCGCCTTCAAGCCGAGCTAGGCGAGGACGATCCTGATGGAAACCAAGGCCGAACGCTGGTTCGCCGCGTGGAATGGCCGTGAGGCAGACGCCATCTTGGCGCTCTATGCCGATGGGGTTGAATTCCACTCCCCCTTTGTGGCGCGCTTGGGCATGTCCGAAGACGGCAAGCTGCACGGCAAGTCGGCGTTGGAGATCTATGTCCGCACCGCCCTGCCTCGGGTGCGCAATCTTAAGTTTGACCCCATCGGCGTTTGCGAAGGGCTCGAGGATCATATTCTGGTCTACCGCAATCAGTCCGGCCACGTGGTCGCCGAGCGGCATGAATATGATACTGAGGACCTGATCAGTTTTGCCAGTGCCACCTATTCCACGTCTCCGCTGAAGAGGACCTAGACCCATGGAAGCCGTTGATCCGACCGTATTTCGTCTGGCCATTTTCGTGCTGGCGATCTTTGTTGGCTATTATGTGGTCTGGAGCGTGACCCCCGCCCTGCACACCCCGCTCATGGCCGTGACCAACGCCATTTCGTCGGTGATTATCGTCGGGGCCTTGCTGGCTGCGGCGGCGCACGGTGTTGATGGGGCTGAGGCGACCGGTTCGGTCTGGATCTCTAAGGGCGCTGGCGCGCTGGCCGCAGGCTTTGCCGCCGTCAACATTTTTGGCGGCTTTCTGGTCACGCAGCGCATGCTGGCCATGTACAAGAAAAAGCAGAAATAGGGGCGACGACGCACATGAACGCCAATATCGCCGCCATCGCCTACCTGGTTTCAGGTGTCCTGTTCATTTTGGCCCTTCGTGGCCTGTCCAGCCCCGAGACCTCGCGCCGGGGTAACAATATGGGCATGGTCGGTATGGCCATTGCCGTGGGCGTGACCCTGCTGACCCTGTTCAGCCAAGGGGCGCTGGATCCCATCACCCTGGCCCTCATTGTCGGCGGCGTCGCCGTCGGCGGCGGGGTCGGTGCGATCATTGCTCGCCGCGTGCCGATGACCTCCATGCCGCAACTGGTTGCCGCCTTCCACTCTCTGGTCGGTCTTGCCGCCTGTCTGGTGGCGGTAGCCGCCATCTATACGCCCGCCGCCTATGGCATTTTGGGCGAAAATGGTCTGGTCCACACCCAGTCTCTCATCGAGCTATCCTTGGGTCTGGCCATCGGGGCTATCACCTTCACCGGCTCGGTCATCGCCTTTGCCAAGCTGAACGGCAATATGAGCGGCGCGCCGATCCTGCTGCCTGCTCGTCACCTGCTGAACATCGCGCTGGGTCTGGGGATCGTGGCTCTGGTGGTGGTGCTGGTCGTGAGCGGTGGTCATGCCATCTGGGCCTTCTGGGCGATCTTTGCCCTAGCCCTGATCATCGGTATCACCCTGATCATCCCCATTGGCGGTGCAGACATGCCGGTCGTGGTCTCGATGCTCAACTCCTATTCGGGTTGGGCGGCGGCGGCCTTGGGCTTTACGCTGGAAAATACCACCCTGATCATTACAGGCGCGCTCGTCGGCTCGTCCGGGGCAATCTTGTCCTACATCATGTGTAAGGCCATGAACCGCAGCTTCATCTCGGTGATCCTCGGCGGCTTTGGCGCGGATGCAGCGGCGGCCGGTGCCGGAGGCCATGTCGAGACCCGTCCGGTCAAGCAGGGCTCTGCTGAGGATGCGGCCTTCATCATGAAGAACGCCTCAAAGGTCATTATCGTTCCGGGCTATGGCATGGCCGTGAGCCAAGCCCAGCACATCCTGCGCGAAATGGCCGATAAGCTGAAAGAAGAGGGCGTGGAGGTCAAATATGCCATCCACCCTGTGGCGGGCCGTATGCCCGGCCATATGAACGTCCTGCTGGCCGAAGCCAATGTGCCCTATGACGAGGTCTTCGAGCTGGAAGACATTAATAGCGAGTTCTCAACCGCTGACGTGGCCTTCGTCATCGGGGCCAATGATGTCACCAACCCAGCGGCCAAGACCGATCCGACCAGCGCCATCTATGGCATGCCGATCCTTGATGTTGAAAAGGCCCGGACCGTGCTGTTCATTAAGCGCGGTATGAGCTCTGGCTATGCGGGCGTCGAGAACGAGCTGTTCTTCCGCGACAACACCATGATGCTGTTCGGTGATGCCAAGAAAATGGTCGAAGGTATCGTTAAGGGGCTTTAAGTCGCTTGCTTGCCCCGTCTTGGTGTAGAAGATGGGGCAAGTTTAGTGGTTTCTTAATCGCGACGACGGACTTTCCGGTTAGGCGTCGGGCACCCATCCATGGTCTCTAAAAAATCACGGCTCAAATTTGATGCGCCAGCAGATCTTGCGACCGGCAAGACAGCAAAAACGCGCGGCCTGAAACTGCCTGCGCCCCATATCATTTTTGCGGCCATTGTTGGCCCGATCTTGCTGATCGGCGGCCTTTTGATTGGCTTTTTGGGCGACCCCTACGCGGGCGAACCTCGAGTCCATATGCCGGTCCTGCCCAAGAACGCCGCCCCTGCGCCAGCGGGATGGGCCGAGGCCTTGGCAAAGGTCCGCACGACACCCGGAGCTAAGACCAAAACCGAGCCGATGGAGCTCTTTACCGAACCGCCTAAAGTCGTGCGGGTCTCGGTCGGTGGGCAGGCCGCGCTCGCAGGCCCGCCACCAAGCTGGTCCGGTCCGACCACTGGCCCGCTTCAGCCCGCGCCGATCGCAGGCCTATTTGCCAATAGTGCTAGCGGATCCTTGCCCATCATTAGCGCGGATGGCCGTACCGCTTCGAAGGCCTATGCGCGGCCGTTCAAGGCGGATGGACGGCCAAAGATCGCTCTGATCGTTCGTGGCCTTGGGCTCAATGCGCGCATCACCCAGCAGGCCATAGATGCCTTGCCGCCCGAGACCACCCTGTCCTTTGTGCCCTATGCGGATGGATTACAGACCTGGGTTAACATTGCCCGGGCCAAGGGTCATGAGGTGCTGCTCGAGGTGCCGATGGAACCTTTGGACTACCCGGACAATGATCCTGGCCCGCAAGGCCTGATGTCGGCGAGCCCCCCGGCAGAGAATGCCAAGCGCTTAGAATGGGTCATGGGACGGGCGACCGGCTATTTTGGCCTGACCAACTATCTTGGCTCGAAATTCATCGGCTCGGATGAGGGCATGAACGCCCTGTTCGATGTTCTGCGTCAGCGCGGCTTGGCGTTTATCGATGACGGCACCGCCTTTACGCGGGTGGGCGACGTGCAGCGCGCCTCCGCCGACCGTGTGGTGGATGGTCAGCAACTGTCGGCGGACTCTATCGGAAAGCAGCTTGAAGGTTTAGAGCTCGCCGCCAAGCAAAATGGTCAGGCCTTGGGGGTCGGCAGCGCCTATCCCGTAACCATTGACCAGTTGGCGCGGTGGTCTCGCGAGGCGTCGGCTCGGGGCTTTCAATTGGCCCCGGCCTCGGCGGTCATGACGCGTCGCTAGGGGCGGCAGCGAAGGGTTCAAGATCTATGCCGGATATGTCTGTCTATCGTCCCAATGTCGGGATCGTTGTCTTTGATCGCCTCGGCCGTGTCTGGCTGGGCCGCCGCGCCGGCGAGGAGGGTCCCTATAGTTGGCAGTTTCCTCAGGGCGGCGTTGACGATGGTGAAGATTTCGATGCGGCGGCTCTGCGCGAGCTGCACGAGGAGACCGGCATATCGTCCGTCATGTTCTTGGCCCGAACGCCCGGCTGGATCGTCTATGACTTTCCGCCCGAACTGTTGGGCACGCCCAAGGCAAAGGGCTGGAATGGCCAAAAGCAGGTCTGGTACGCCTACCGCTTTATCGGCGAGGATCGAGAAATTGATCTGGCGGCCCATGATGAGATCGAATTTGACGCCTGGCGTTGGGCAACGATAGCCGAAGCGGTAGAGGCTATTGTGCCCTTCAAACGGCATGTCTATGCGACGGTTGCTGAGGCTTTCACCGCCTTTGCAAAACCGGTGGATTAATCGCCCCATTTGCGATGGCCTATAGGCGCGCCGGGGGTTGGGCCGCTATAGTTCGGGGGTAAGGCGCGTCGGCCACGGTGGTGGGCGCATGGCGAAAAGGACGTTTTCTTGACGCCGATTATCATGGTTCACGGTGCCTTTTGCGGCGGCTGGACATTCGACCTGTTCCGCGCGCCCTTCGAGGCCGCCGGTCATATCTGTCTCACGCCCGATCTTCGCGGCGGCACGCGAAGCGGCAAGACGGCGGGCCTATCGATGGGCGACTATGCCAGCGACATTTCCGATCTCATTCGAAGCTGCGAGACGCCGCCGGTGCTGATGGGCCATTCCCTTGGCGGACTGGTGGCCCAGATGGCGGCTTCTAAGGCTCAGGTGGCGGGGCTCGTGCTCTTGGCCCCCTCCGCCCCTTGGGGCATTCAGGGCGGCACGATGGAGGAGGCGGTCAGTGCTGTCAGCCTCTATGCGCTGGGCCCCTTCTGGAGCCAAGCGGTCGCGCCGGACTACGCCCTAGCCAAGGGCTATAGTCTTGACCGGCTCTCCAGCCCGGATCGCCGGGCCATATTCGAGAGGATGTCGCCTGAGAGCGGCCGCGCCCTTTGGGAGACCCTGAACTGGTGGCTCGATCCCTTCATGACCACCATGGTGGCAGCCGAGCGGATCAAGGTCCCGGTTTTGGCCATTGCGGGCGGACGTGACGTGATCCATCCCCCCGCCACCGTGCGCCAGACCGCCGCGCGCCTGTCTGGAACCGTGTCGGTGTTCCCAGAGATGAGCCACTGGTTGCCCGGTGAGCCGGGCTATCTGGACGTCGCCGCCGCCTGCCTTGACTGGATCGCCGAGCAGGGGCTCTAACGGCCTCTAGAGCGCGACGATAAAGTCTGCTTCCGTCTTGGCGGTGATCTCGTCCAGCGACACGCCAGTGGCCAGCGCGGTCAGGCGCATACCGCCGACCTTGCGGTCGATCTCGAAGACGCCCAGATCGGTGATCAGCAGGTCGACGACGCCCGCGCCCGTCAGGGGCAGGTTGCAGCGTTTCAGCACCTTGGGGGCGCCAGTCTTTTCGCAATGGTCCATCACCACGACCACGCGGCGGACACCGGCGACCAGATCCATGGCCCCGCCCATGCCCTTGACCATCTTTCCGGGCACCATCCAGTTGGCCAGATCGCCATTTTCGGCCACCTGCATCCCACCCAAGATCGACAGGTTGATATGCCCGCCTCGGATCATGGCAAAACTGTCTGAAGATGAGAAATAGGACGACTGGGCCAGTTCAGTGATGGTCTGTTTCCCGGCATTGATCAGGTCCGCATCGGCCTCACCCTCAAAGGGGAAGGGGCCCATGCCGAGCATGCCATTCTCGCTCTGCAGGGTGACGCTCATGCCGTCCGGAATATAGTTGGCCACAAGGGTCGGGATGCCGATGCCCAGGTTGACATAGAAACCATCCTGCAGTTCGAGGGCCGCACGGGCGGCCATATCTTCGCGGGTCCAGGCCATTAGACGGCGTCCTTTGCGGGGGCAGTGTCGCGCGGGCGGGTGGTGACCCGCTCGATGCGCTTTTCAAACCGGGCCCCAGCAATGATCCGATCAACATAGATGCCGGGGGTGTGGATATGGTCAGGGTCAAGCTGACCCGGCTCGACCAGATGCTCGACCTCGACGACGCAGGCCTTACCCGCTGTGGCCATCATCGGGTTGAAGTTGCGGGCGGTCTTGCGATAGATCAGATTGCCCTCGTGATCGCCCTTCCAGGCCTTGATGATCGATAGGTCGGCCACTAGGCCGCGCTCCATCACATAGTCATCCCCGTCGAAATTGCGGATCTCCTTGCCTTCCGACACCAGCGTGCCGACGCCGGTCTTGGTGAAGAAGGCCGGAATGCCTGCGCCGCCTGCGCGGATGCGTTCGGCCAAGGTGCCTTGCGGGTTAAATTCCAGTTCCAACTCACCGGACAGGTAGAGTTTCTCAAACAGTTTGTTCTCACCGACATAGGAGCTGATCATCTTCTTGATCTGGCCGCTTTCCAAAAGGATGCCGAGGCCAAAGCCATCAATGCCGCAATTGTTGGACACCACCGTCAGGTCTCGAACCCCGGCCAACCTCATGGCGGCGATGAGATTTTCCGGAATGCCGCAGAGGCCAAAGCCCCCAGCCATCACTGTCATCCCGTCAAACAGCAGGCCCGCGAGCGCTGCGTCAGCATCGGCGTGAACTTTCTGAACCATGATTGCTTCCTATCAGATTGTCCGCTGGTCTTTAGGCCATAATGGCGTCTTGGGCCACTGGCGAGCCGGACCTTTGGTTTTGAATCGCCTGCGACCAAGTTGCTGGTTTTCGCGGCATCTTGGGGCCCTATGCGAGGCGGTGCGAGCCGCTATGATAGGGCCGTTACCCTGATTTGGTTAGGAGCCTTGCTGTGTCATCCCTCGTCGCATCCGACTGCGCCATCACGCCCGTGTCCCTGACCCTGTTTGATCAAGATTTCGCGGCCTTTTCGAAGGCTCTGGGCCAGTCCTTTGCGCGCTATGGCTTTGCCGTGGTCAGCGATCATGACCTGTCGCCAGAGCTGGTCGAGGGGGCTCTTGCGCGCACCAAGGCCTTCTTTGCCTTACCGACCGAGGTCAAGGCCGCTTATCGTCTGCCCAGCGGCGGCGGCGCGCGCGGCTATACGCCCTTTGGTATTGAAACCGCCAAGGGTGCCAGCCATGTCGACCTGAAAGAGTTCTGGCATATGGGGCGGGACCTGCCCGAAGGCCATCGGTTTAACCGCTTCATGCCCGCCAATCTCTGGCCCAGTGAGATCGAGGGCTTTGAGACCTATGTCGGCGGGCTCTATCGGGCCTTGGATGATCTGGGCCGCAAGGTGCTGAGCGCCATTGCGCACCATCTGGGACTTGAGCGCGACTTCTTTGATGACAAGGTCGATCTGGGCAATAGCGTTTTGCGGCTCTTGCACTATCCGCCGGTTCCGGCCGATGCCGAGGGCGTGCGCGCCGGTGCCCATGAGGACATCAATGTCATCACCCTGCTCTTGGGGGCCGAGGAGGCAGGGCTGGAGGTGCTCGACCGGGACGGCCAATGGCTGCCCATCGCGCCGCCGCCCGGGGCTGTGGTCTGTAATATTGGCGATATGCTTCAGCGCCTGACCAATCAGGCCCTGCCCTCGACGACCCACCGGGTGGTCAATCCCCCGCCAGAGCGGCGCGGGGTCTCGCGCTATTCAACGCCCTTTTTCTTACATTTCGAGCCGGACTATCTGATCCAGACCCTGCCGTCCTGTGTAAGCGCTGAAAACCCCGACCATTATGACCCCATAACGGCCGAGGATTTTCTGCAAGACCGCCTGAGAGAGATCAAGCTGGCCTAAACTACCAGCCGCAGGTCTCGCCCCGGTTCTGTTCGGTTAGCCAAGCATCCAGTGGCTTGAAATATTCGGTCATGGCGCTGGCGTCGGTCTGGCGCTGACCGGTAAAGGCCTCAAGGGCCTCTGGCCAAGGCTTGGACTGGCCCATCTCCATCATGGCATTGAATTTCTTGCCAATCTTCTGGTCGCCATAGATCGAGCAGCGATGGAGCGGTCCGGTCACGCCCACCTGCTGACAGGCGGCGCGGTGGAACTGGAACTGGTAAATCCGGGCGAGGAAATAGCGCATATAGGGCGTGTTGCCGGGCACATGATATTTCGCGCCCGGATCAAAGGCATCGGCTGGGCGCGCGCTGGGCGGCACCAGACCCTGATATTGCTTCACCAGTGCCCACCAGGCGTCATTATAGCCTTCGGGCTTGACCTCACCGGAAAAGACTTCCCAACGCCACTTGTCGACCAGAAGGCCAAAGGGCAGGAAGGCGATCTTGTCCATGGCCGTCTTGAGCAGGAACGGAATGTCTTCCTCCGCTCCCGGCACCGTTTCGAGCAGGCCGATCTGCTTGAGATAGGTCGGTGTTAGGACCGACAGGGCGGCGAAATCACCAATCGCCTCGTGAAACCCGTCATTCGCCCCGCCCTTGAACAGGAAGGGCTGGTCCTGATAGGCGCGCTGATAATAGTTGTGGCCCAGCTCGTGATGGACCGTGACGAAGTCTTCAGCGGTCACCTGAGTGCACATCTTGATGCGAATGTCTGAGCGATCATCCAGGTCCCATGCTGAAGCGTGACAGACCACCTCGCGGTCGCGCGGCCTTGTGATCTGCGAGCGCTCCCAGAAGGTCTGGGGCAAGGCGGCCATACCGATGGAGGAGTAGAAGCCCTCTCCGGTCTTGACCATCTTGATCGGATCATAGCCGCGACTGACGAGCAGATGGTCGAGACTATAGCTCGAGCCTTGGGTCTTTGGCGCGACCACATCATAGATATGGCCCCATTCCTGCGCCCACATATTGCCTAAAAGGTCGGCCCGGATCGCGCCGGCGCGGGGCTGAACCGCCGCGCCATAGCGATCATTTAGCCGCCCACGCACATAGCAGTGCAGGTTCTTGTAGAAGGGCTCGACCTGTTTCCAGAGGCGGTCCGTTTCCTGCGCAAAGGCCTTGGGGTCCATATCATAGCCGCTGCGCCACAGGGCCCCGGTGTCTTGATAGCCGAGGCTGCGCGAGCCCTCATTGGCCATAGAGACCAGTTCGGCATAGTCGGCCTTCATCGGCGGCGAGATGGTGCGCCAGCCTTCCCAAACGGCCTTGAGTTCATTGGGATCGCGCGACGAGGCCAAGATTTTTTCGGCGTCGTTCAGGGTCAAGGCCTTGCCCTGATAGGTGAATTTGCCAGTCGAATAGGTTGAATCCAGCTTGGAGGCGAGAGTTGCCAGCCGGTCAGCGGCGCCGGGCCGGATGGGGGCGGGCAGAACCAGCGAGCGCTTCAAAAGCTCCAGCTTGCGGCGGTTCACCGGATCAAGCTTGACGCCGTTATAGCGCGCGGCCTGCATGGCCAGGCCTGTCGCCAATTCATTCTGCTCGGCCCCAGCCTTGGCTTCGAGCCACTGGGTATCTTCGGTAATATAGGTCGCCCGCACCCAAGCGGCTTTGGCGGCATAGCTGTTGGCCTTGGCCAGATCGGCCTCGGCCTTGGTGACAAAAGCGATTGCCTCAGCGGCCGTGGGCTTGGGGGCTGCGGCATGGGCAGCGCTATAGGCCGTCAGCGTCAGGGCGGCTGCCGCGACCCGAACCAGAAGCTTGGTTTTCATCCTATGTCCTTAAGGTCAGATCTTTGGGCGCAGCAGAGGTCTTTGCGACGCCAATGTTGAGGATATGGGAAGCCGGGGCATGAACGGAGTCAAGGCCTTAGGCGTTCGGCATGGATTTGCCCTTAGGACAGGCACGCGGCAAGGCCTTCATTTCGGATCGTGCCCACAGCCCCGCCGATGCGACGACTGCGTTTTTTCACATAGGGACCCGGCTTGGTGGCGCGCCATTTTAGCGGGCTGGGCAAGATGGCTGTCAGGCGTGAGGATTCAAAACGGGTCAGGCGACTGGCGCTCTTATCGAAATAATATTGGGCGGCGGCCTCCGCACCATAGATGCCCGGTCCCCATTCAATGACATTGAGATAGACCTCCATGATCCGTTTCTTGCCCCAAAGGGTCTCGATCAGGACTGTGAAATAGGCCTCTAGACCCTTGCGGATATAGGACCGGGCCGGCCACAAAAAGACATTCTTGGCGGTCTGCTGGCTGATGGTTGAGCCGCCTCTGATCTTGCCGGGGCGGCGGTCATTATTGATCATGGCCTGTTCGAGGGCGTTGAAGTCAAAGCCATAGTGCTCACAAAAGCGGGCGTCTTCGGCGGCCATCGCGGCCTGAGGCAGGGCGCGGGCAATCTGGTCCAGATCGCGCCAGCGATAGTCCAGCCCCTTGCCCTCAATGCTGCGCTGAACCATCAAGACGGTGATGGGCGGCGGCACGAAGCGATAGATCAGGGTTAAGGTCACCGGCAAGACAACCCCGACGATGAAGAGGATCATCATCAGGCGGTGGATCCAACCGCGTGGCTTGGCCCGAATGGGACGTGGCTTGGATTTAGGTTTCTTAGTCACACGCACCCCCTTGCCTTGACCCTGCGGCGGGATGCTAACTGCGTCCCATCCTATTGTCGCCCCTAACATGGGCCCCGTCTGTCCCGTAAGGTCCGATCATGAATGTCAGTGAAGCCGTCGAACAGCGCATCTCAATCCGCGCCTTTAAGCCAGACCCGGTGCCGGGCGATCTGGTGCGCGACCTTCTGGGCCGAGCCCTGCGCGCGCCCTCTGGCGGCAACCTCCAGCCTTGGCGCATCTATGCCCTAGCGGGTACGGAATTGGCGCGGTTCAAGGCCCTGATTGTTGAAAAACAGGCCGCCAATCCGGGGGCTGAACCCACCCAATATCCGATCTATCCAGACAATCTTTGGGACCCTTACCGGACCCGCCGGTTCGAGTGCGGCGAAGACCTCTATGCCTCAATCGGTGTGGCCCGTGAAAACAAGCTCGGCCGCCTGATGCAGATGGCCAAGAACTATGAGTTCTTTGGCGCGCCGGTGGGCCTTTTCTTCTGTATCGACCGCAATCTGGGCTCCGCCCAATGGTCTGACATGGGCATGTTGATGCAGACCGTCATGTTGCTGGCCAAGGAGCGCGGGCTCGATACCTGCGCGCAGGAGGCCTGGGCGCGTTGGGGCCAGACCATTGCCGACTTTCTCGATCTGCCGCCTGAGATGATGATGTTTTCGGGCATGGCGCTGGGCTATCGCGACGAGACTGCCCCGATCAATGGCTGGCGCACCCGCCGAGACGGACTGGATATTGTCGCCGATCTGCGCGGCTTTGACTGATCTGGCCTTAAGGATAGAGGGCGGGGATGGCGAAGGTTCCGGCCTGACCGTCCTCGTCGCCCCAGACCAGTCGGTCGCCCCGGCTATTGACACTGAGGGCGCTGATCGCCCCGCCCTTTTCGGCCTTGAGGGTCTCGATCTTCTGGGATCTTAAATCGCAGACCCAAACCCGGCCATCATCGAGGCCAGCGGCCAGCACATTATGGTTCAACGCGCCGGAGACCTGGGTCACCAGAGCGGCCTGATCATAGCCGACCTCTGCGGCCTCCTTGCCCATCGGGCCATTGGCGCCGACAAAGGGCCAGGCCACCACGCCGTTGGAGCCTGAGGTGGCCAAAATCAGCCCCTTAGCCAAAAAGGACAGGCTCTTAATCTTGGCCGGATAGCCGCCCATGCGCATGTCCTTGCTGTCCGATAGGCGCCAGCCATGCAGTTGGTTCTCCTGCATGGTCGAGAGCACGAACTTGCCATCCGGGCTGAAACAGACCCCGACATGGCTACCAGCCCATTTTAGAAATTGCGGCTTCTGATCGGCGATCCGCGCATACCAAAGAGCGACGCCGCCATAGGTCGCAGCAGCCAAGCGGCGGCCCTTGGGATCAAAGCTGATGGCGGCGACGGAGCGTTCGTGGGCAAAGGTGCGGGCAAAGCTGGCATCCTTGGCGTCGAGCACGATCAGCGTCTTGCCCGTAGCATAGGCGATCAGGCCGGTAACAGCGCTGGTGGCGAGGCTGTCGATCCAGCGGCCCTTGGCATCGGCCAAGGTCTGGCATGTCAGGCCCTCACCCTCGCGCCGCGTCCAGACCAGTTTGCCATCGTCGCCGCCTGTGACAAGGCCCTCGCCCGAGGGGTGGGGCGCTGCACAGAGCACGGCGCCGTCATGGGCCTGAACAGACGGCGCTGTTGGCTTGGTCCCGTCATCGAGACGGACTGTTCCGTCTCCGAGGGCGAAGAAGGCATCGGCCCCGCAAAAGAGGGCGGCGGTGACATAGGCGTCGAACATCTGGCTCATAGAGGGGCAATAACCCACGAGGGCCGGGTTTGCCCAGCCAACTTTGAGAGACATTTGCGAAACTGTTATGAAGAATCGTCTGACCGGCTTGCTCCGGCGGCGTTTCTCTGATTTTAGTTTCTCCCGACCCCTGTCTAGCGGGGGCTGCAACGAGATTCGGTCGCTCAGATAGAGGCGGCCCAGTAGGGAATGTGATATGGCGGGCAAGATTTCCAGCGGTTCAGGCGATAAGTTCGACCTCGGGCAAAACGCTGAAATAAACGTGACACCCCTGGTCGACGTCATGCTCGTGCTCCTCATCATCTTTATGGTGTCGGCGCCGATGGCGACTGTGGCGATCAAGGTTGACCTTCCTCCGGCGCAAGCCCCGAAGGAGAAGCCAAAGAAGGAGCCAACCTTCATTTCGATCCAGAGCGATGGCGCGATCTATATTGTCGACAAGCCAACCTCGCGCCAAACCTTGGCGGCTGATCTGGCTAAGCGTTTTGACGTGGCTAAGCCCACCGATGAGACCGTCATGATCCGCGCTGACAAGGAAGTCCGCTATGAGGACTTTATGGGCGTGGTCAACCAGCTACAGACCGATGGCTTCTTCAAGGTCGGCCTGATCAACGAAGACCTGAGCTAGTCTGATCTAATCTTTCCGCTTCGGCGGGACGCGATCCCCGTGGTCTTGATGACCCCGGGGATTTTTGCGTTCTGGGGGCTAGATGAGAACCGCCGTTAGCCTTTTGCCGTCGTGGCCGGTTATGCGCATCGGCACGATTTGACCGAGAATTTGGCCAAGGTCGGCCTCGCCCTCAAAACGAATTTCGCTGAAATCATCGGCCCGCGCCGTACCGGCCCGCTCAACCAATCCGCAAAGATCCTTGCCGATCTGGGCCTCGAGGTGGCGGATCAGGGCCGCGTCGCCAGCCGCCCGCAGGCGCTCGGCCCGGCGTTTGATCAGGCCACGGTCAAGCTGCGGCATCCGCGCGGCGGGGGTGCCGGGGCGGGGGCTGAAGGGAAAGACGTGCAGGAAGGCTAGGCCCGTCTGCTCGACCAAGGCCACCGTATTGTCAAACATCTCATCGGTCTCGGTGGGAAAGCCCGCGATCAGGTCGGCACCAAAGGCGACATCTGGCCGTACGGCCCGCACACTGGCGACCAGATCCAGCGCCTGTTGGCGCGAGTGACGCCGCTTCATACGCTTGAGGATCATATCGTCTCCCGCCTGGAGGGACAGGTGCAGATAGGGCATCAGGCGCGGTTCCTCGCCCATACAGCGCAGGAGGTCCGGATCGATCTCGGCCGCATCGATGGAGGAGAGGCGAAGGCGCGGCAGGTCGGGCACCAGCTTCAAGATGCGGGCGACCAACTGGCCAAGGGTGGGCTGGCCGGGCAGGTCACTGCCCCACGAGGTGACATCGACGCCGGTCAGAACCACTTCGCGATAGCCCTCGGCGGTCAGACGACGGATCTGCTCGACGACCTCGCCCGCAGGGGCCGAGCGCGAATTGCCCCGGCCAAAGGGGATGATGCAGAAGGTGCAGCGATGGTCGCAGCCATTTTGCACCTCGACATAGGCCCGCGCCCGCTCCTTGAGCCCGTCAATCAGGTGGCCCGCCGTTTCCCGCACCGACATGATGTCATTGACCCGAACGCGGGGAGCGTCGGGGGCGGCGATGGCATAGGCCCCAGCCTGGGTCTTCTCGGCATTGCCGAGCACCAGATCAATCTCCTCCATCGCCCCAAAGGCGGCGGGGTCGATCTGGGCGGCGCAGCCTGTGACAATCAGGCGGGCATCTGGCCGCTCGCGGCGCATCTTGCGAATGGCTTGGCGCGCTTGGCGAACGGCCTCGCCGGTCACTGCGCAGGTGTTGAAGATCACCGCATCGCTCAGGCCATCCTCCGCCGCCCGCTTGCGGATCACTTCGGACTCATAGGCATTGAGGCGGCAGCCAAAGGTCACCACCTCGACACCGAGGTCCGCGACGGGGGTGAGGGCGAGGGGATCACTCATGGAAGTTCGCCCTCATAGTCCAGGGCCACAGCGCCAGTCATCAGCACATGGTCATCACTGGCCCGCCAAGCAATGTGAAGCTCGCCGCCGTCCAGAACGAGCGTGGCTTCCCGGCCGGTCAGGCCTCGGCGGTGGGCAGCGACCAGAGCCGCGCAGGCGCCTGTGCCGCAGGCCTTGGTCAGGCCAGCGCCCCGTTCCCAGACCCGAAGCCGGATGCGGTCAGGGCTCAGGATCTGGGCAAAGCCGACATTGACCCCTTCTGGAAACAGAAAATGATGCTCAATCATCGGGCCGACCTCGCGCACGGGGGCGGTCTCAATATCGGGGACAAAGAACACCACATGCGGATTGCCCATATTGACGCAGCCCGGCGTATGCAGGATCGGCGCGTCTATGGGGCCGACCTGAAGCTCGATGCCGCGCGTATCCATCTCTTGCGACAAGGGGATCTGGGTCCAGTCCAGGCGGGGTGCCCCCATATCGACCGTGACGCCCGCTTGGCCTTCAGACGGACGGCTTGCGCCGAGGAGCCCGGCGGCGGTTTCGATGGTGGCGCTAGCCGCGCCGGTTTCATCCAAGAGCAGTTGGCCCACGCAGCGGGTGGCATTTCCGCAGGCCTGAACCTGCGTGCCATCCGCATTCCAGATGCGCATGAACAGGTCGGCGCGGCTGGAGGGCTCTAGAACGATGAACTGATCGCAGCCGATAGCCCCCTCGCCACGCGCCGACAGGGCCCGGACCTGATCAGAGGTCGGGCGATAGGGGCTGCCGCGGGCATCGACGACGATGAAGTCGTTGCCAAGACCGTTCATTTTCAAAAACCGGTGGGTCATAGCTTCCATATAGGCTAACCGCGCCCGTCATGCACCTAGGGAGCGACCGAGCTATAAAGGTCTCTTGCCGCCCCAGAACAATGATCTAGGGTTAGGGTCTAAACCATCCCACCCATGACGACCGAGACGCCGTGACCCATCCTGCCCTGATCCACCTCGCTCTGACCCGCACCCTTGCCGCTCTGACCTTCATTGTGGCGACCGGCCTTTGCGCCTCCAGTTTCGCCCAATCCACCCCCTCGACTCTCAAGGCCTCGTCCATGACCGAAAAGACCGCCGACCCCTTTTCGTGGCTGGAAGAGGTGGAGGGCAAGCGGGCCCTAGATTGGGTGGGGACGGAAAATAAGCGCAGTCTGGATCTGCTGCAGGCCGACCCTCGCTTTGCCCGTCTCAACGAACAGGCCCTGACCATCGTCAATGCGACCGACCGGGTGCCGATGCCGTCGTTCCGCGCCGGATTGATCGACAATTTCTGGCAGGACCAGGCGGCGGTGCGGGGCCTATGGCGGCGGACCAGCCTTGAAAGCTACCGCAGCGCCAATCCCGCCTGGGACACGGTTCTCGATATTGACGCTCTGGCCAAGGCCGAGGGCGCCAACTGGGTCTATAAGGGCGCAAACTGTCTGGCCCCTGAAGAGCGGCTCTGTTTGGTTTCCCTGTCCGACGGCGGCAAGGACGCCGTCGAGGTGCGCGAGTTCGACGCTAAGGCCAAGGCCTTTGTCGCCGGTGGTTTCCACCTGCCCGCAGGCAAACAACAGGCCGCTTGGATTGATCAGGACACCTTGCTGGTTGGCCGCGAATGGACGGCGGGCAATGTCACAGAGTCTGGCTATCCCTACACCATCAAGCGTCTCAAGCGCGGTCAGGCCCTGTCAGAGGCGACCGAGGTCTTTACGGGAACCAAGACCGATGTTGGCGTCTGGCCGGGGGTCATTCGCGACGCTGAAGGTCGCCATGTGGCCGACTATATCACCCGCGCGGTCGGCTTCTTTGACAGCGAATATTACATCCTGACGCCTAAGGGGCCTGTGCGCCTGCCGGTACCGACCAAATCCAGCTTCCAAGCCTATCTGGATGGTGAGGCGGTCTTTACGCTGGAAGAGGCTTGGACCCCTAAGGCGGGCGGTGAGGCCTTTGCCCAAGGGGCTCTGGTCAGCTTTGATTTGGCCAAGGCTATTGCCGATCCTTCATCGATCCAGCCCAGCCTGATCTTCGCGCCCAATGCTCGCCAATCGATCGATGGGGTTGGATCGACCAAGACCCGTCTGGTCTTTACCCTGACCACCAATGTCGTCGGCCAGATCATGAGCTACGGCCATGGCCCCAAGGGCTGGACCGGCAAGGCCCTTGACCTGCCCGCCCCGGCGACCTTGGGCGTGGTTACGGCCAGTGATCGGGATGATCAGCTCTTTGTTTCGGCCACCAGCTTTCTGATGCCCACCACACTTTGGCTGGCCGATGCGGCCTCGGGCCTGACCCATGAGGCCAAGTCTGCACCAGCGCGGTTCGATGCCAGCGGTCTGGTCACCGAACAGTTTGAGGTCACCTCTAAGGACGGCACCAAGGTTCCCTATTTCGTCGTGCGGCGCAAAGATCTGGCCTTCGACGGCAAGGCACCGACCCTGCTCTATGCCTATGGCGGCTTTCAGGTCTCCATGAGCCCGGCCTATTCGGGCCTGACGGGGAAGCTATGGCTCGAGCGCGGAGGGGTCTATGTGCTGGCCAATATCCGAGGCGGCGGTGAATTTGGACCGGCTTGGCACCAGGCGGGCCTAAAGACCAAGCGCCAAGGGATCTATGACGACTTTGCCGCCGTGGCCGAGGACCTGATCGCGCGCAAGATCACCAGTCCGCGCCATCTGGGCATTCAGGGCGGCTCTAATGGCGGCCTCTTGATGGGGGTGCAACTGACCCAAAGGCCGGACCTGTGGAATGCCGTAGTGATCCAAGTGCCTTTGCTCGACATGCTGCGCTATCATCGGCTGCTCGCCGGAGCCTCTTGGATGGCCGAATATGGTGATCCGGCCGACCCGGTCGAGGGGGCCTTTTTGCAGCGTCTGTCGCCCTATCATAATCTTAAGGCGGACGTGGCCTATCCTGAGCCCCTCTTCGTCACCTCGACCAAGGATGACCGGGTCCATCCGGGCCATGCGCGCAAGATGGCGGCCAAGATGCAGGCCATGGGCTTGCCCTTTCTCTATTACGAAAATACCGATGGCGGCCACGCGGCGGCGG
Organism: Caulobacteraceae bacterium; assembly: GCA_947441065.1. Lineage (GTDB taxonomy): Bacteria > Pseudomonadota > Alphaproteobacteria > Caulobacterales > Caulobacteraceae > CAISGS01. Next base: position 78,743 of record CANESI010000005.1, on the reverse strand, counting down.
CAAACCTGAAAGAGTCGGCCAAGCGCGTTAGTCTTGAGATGGTCTACCTGTCTCGAAAGCTGATGGACTGATCGGCCATGAACCAGATCGTCTCTAAGCTTTCGCCCTTTGTGGCTGCACACCCAACGCCCTTGGCGGGTGCCAAGTTTCACGATCCCCATCTGACCGCCAAGGGGGAGGTGCGGGCCAGTGTCGATATGGCCGGGCTAAGGACCCTGTGGTTCAATACCGGGACCCTGTGCAACCTGACCTGTCTGAACTGCTATATTGAAAGCTCTCCGACCAATGACGCCCTGTCCTATCTGACGGCGGTCGAAGCCTTGGCCTATCTGGATGAGATCGCGGCCCTGAACCTGCCGGTCGAAGAGATCGGTCTGACCGGCGGCGAGCCCTTTATGAACCCCGACATCCTGTCCTTGATCGCGGTGCCGTTGCAGCGCGGCCTTAGGGTTCTGGTCCTGACCAACGCCATGAAGCCGATGGACCATCGCAAGGATGGCTTGCTGGCCCTGAAGGCGCAATATGGCGACCGCCTAACCCTTCGCGTCAGCCTTGATCACTATACGGGCCTGGTCCATGAGGCCGAGCGCGGTGTCGGCACCTGGGCCAAGGCGCTCGAGGGTCTGCACTGGTTGTCCGTACACGGATTTAATCTGGCCGTTGCGGGGCGAAGCCTTGAGGGTGAGGGGGGCGATGAGGCTAGGGCGGGCTATCAGGCCCTGTTTGAAGGTATGGGTGTGGCGCTTGATGCCAGCAATCCAGCGGCCTTGGTGCTGTTTCCAGAGATGGACGCGCGGGTCGATGTGCCCGAAATCACCACGGCCTGCTGGAGCATCTTGCACAAGGACCCGGCAGACCTGATGTGTGCCTCAAGCCGGATGGTGGTCAAGCGCAGGGGTGCCGACCGGCCCGCTGTCGTGGCCTGCACGCTTCTGCCCTATGATCCGCAATTTGAGCTGGGGCCTGATCTGGCCTCGAGTTTAGGGTCCGTGAAACTGAACCACCCCCACTGCGCCAAGTTCTGCGTCCTTGGCGGGGCGAGCTGTAGCGCCGGTTAGACCCGCAGGGCCTCGGCCAGAAGGCGTCCCTCAATCGCGCGGCTGGATCCGGCCCGCCAAGCCACGACGATCTCGCGAGAGGGCGGACGCTCGTCGCCTGTCAGGCCGACGGGGCGGATGGTGACACTGGCCCGCTCGGCGAGGCCGGATTCGACCGCCATGGCGGGCAGGAGCGAAACGCCCAGTCCCGACCCGACCATCTGAACCAGGGTGTGTAGGGATGTGGCGGCAAAATGGCTCTCGCCCGTCTTGCTATTGGGCTTGGGCGGCTCTAGCCCGCAGGAGGAAAGGGCATGATCTCGCAGGCAGTGACCATCTTCGAGCAGGATCAGATCATCACTGTCGATATTGTCCATCGAAACGGGACCGCCATGGCCCAGATGGTGACCCGGCGGCAAGGCGGCCATCAACTCATCATCTCCCACGCGGGCCGTGCGCAGGCCGGTCGTGTCATAGGGCAGGGCAATCAGGGCGGCATCGAGCGCGCCGGACTTCAAGGCCACGACCAGCTTTGCGGTCATGTCCTCGCGCAAAAATAGCCGCAGCTTTGGAAAGCGCGTGCGCAGCAGTGGAAGGACGCGCGGTAGCAGGAAGGGGGCGATGGTGGGGATCACCCCTAACCGAAACCGGCCCGACAGGGGCTGGCCCGTGCTCTTGGCCGCCTGAACCAGATCCTCAGCCTGAGCCAAGATCTCGCCGCCGCGCCGCACAGCATCTTCACCGACAGCGGTCAAGATCACACCGGACCTTGCCCGGTCCACCACCGGCGCGCCGAGGATCTTTTCCAGCTCTTGAATGCCGGCCGAAAGGGTCGGCTGGGTGACATGGGCCGCCTCTGCCGCACGGCTGAACGAGCCATGTTCGGCCAGAAGCTTGAGATAGTGCAGTTGGCGAAGGGAGGGAAGCATAAGGGATTATAGGCTGGTTCTATGCAAATGCCAAAATCTATTGAGGGGATGGGTAAGCCCTTTCCCCTCTTGAGGGGGAGAGGGTTGGGAGAGGGGGGTGTTCATCCACGATCTCTCCGCCGCGTTCCCCACGAAACGAAGGGTCCAGCGGGTCACTTCCCGCCGGAGTGCAAGGGTCTGGATCCCCGCCTTCGCGGGGAAGCCGGAAGGAAGAAAAAAACAAGGCCCCCTTCGGCGCTGCGCGCCACTTCCCCCAAGGGGGGAAGATCTAGGACGGTAAATCTTCCCCCTCTGGGGGAAGTACCGGCGAAGCCGGGGTAGGGGGTTCTATAGCCGGTAAATCCGCTCCGCCGTATATCGCGACCCCTCGGAGGTCTGCCAACTGGAATAGAGGCCAAACTGGTTGAGGGTGAAGGGCTCGGATTTGAGACCGCCATGGTTGGCGAGCCAAGCGGTGACTTGGGCGGGGTCGGTGCGGCCCAGATAGGCGAGCGTTACGTGGGGGGTATATTTGCGCCCATCGGGCTTGAGCCCTGCCCGGCGCGCGGCGGCCTCACAGCGGCCCGCTAGGACGCGAAGGCCCTCATGGTCTTGCAGCCCTGCCCAGATGGCGGTGATGCGGTCGCCCTCGTCAAAGGCCCCAACGCTGGACAGGCTGAGCGTCAGGGGCTTGCCCGTGATTTTGGCCAGTTCGGCATCGAGGTCTTCGGCCATGACCTCGGTCACATCGCCAAAGAACCGCAAGGTCACGTGCAGGGCCTCCGCTGGCCGCCACCTTGCCCCGACAATGCCGCATTGGCTGGAGGCAAGGTTCTGGGCCACCCCATCGGGGATGGCCAAGGCGGCGAACAGGCGGATCATGACAGCCTCTGGGCTAAAGGGCCTCAGCCCCTAGGGGCAAGGATTGGGCTGGGCATAGTGAAGGGCCTCGACGGCCTTTTCTATGTCGGATGTCCATTCCATCTGGAAGGCGTCAATATCGATCTTCAATTGGGCCATGGTCGAGGCCCCGATGATGGTCGAGGTCACGAAGGGGCGGCTATCGCAGAACTTCAGAGCCAAGGTCTCAGGCAGGACGCCGAGCTCTGCCGCAAGGGCCAGATAGGACGAGATGGCGGCATCGGCACCGGGGCCTTCATAGCGCTGAAGGCGGTTATAGAGGGTCTTGCGCGCACCGGCGGGCAGAGCGCCGTTCTGGTACTTGCCGGTCAAATAGCCTTGGCCGAGCGGGGAATAGACCAGCAGGCCGACATCTTCGCGCATGGCAATTTCAGCCAAGCCCATTTCGAATACGCGATTGATCAGGCTGTAGGCGTTTTGGATCGAGGCAATGCGCGGCAGACCGTGCTTTTCGGCCTCGGCGACAAAGCGCATGACGCCCCAAGGGCTTTCGTTGGACACGCCAATATGGCGGATATTGCCCTTTTCGACATGGCGACCCAGATTGGCCAGAATGTCTTCGAACGGCTCGAAATCCATCGGATAGTCAGCATAGGTCATGCCGCCAAAGACCCGCAGGGCGCGGTCTGGCCAGTGCATCTGATAGAGATCGATATAGTCGGTCTGCAGGCGCTTGAGTGACTTCTCCACCGCCTCATCGATCTGAGCCCTGGTGTGACGGGTCATGGACTCGTTTTCGCGGGTCCAGCTCATGGGGCTGCGACCGGCAATCTTGCTGGCCAAAATGACCTTGTCGCGCTTGCCGCTGGCCTTGAACCAGGTGCCGATGATCCGCTCAGTGGAGCCTTGGGTCTCGGCCTTAGGCGGCACCGAATACATTTCGGCCGTGTCCCAGAAATTGATTCCGGCATCTAGAGCATAGTCCATCTGCTCATGGCCTTCGGCCTCGGTATTTTGGTCGCCCCAGGTCATGGTGCCAAGGCACACGCGCGAGACCTGAAGGCCCGTGCGGCCAAGCTCAGAATAGTCCATCAAATTCCCCCGCCCTCAGGCCATGTCGCAAATTGAACACCTTCCCGCCGAGGCGGGATTCAGACCGACTTTCTGGTTCAAACGGCCGTTTTATGCAATTCCAATCGTTATCTTTAGACATTCTGACGAAACCGTTATGCACAGGTGCTTGCGAAACGGCGTCATTCACCCAATATAGGGGAGGTGCCCAATGTTGGGCGTTAGAAAAGGGCTATGACTCGATGAGCGACCTCAACCGCGGCTATGCGCGTCCGGTCCCGGTGGATCACGCCGACATGTCGGTGGATACGGGCCTGCGATCCTTCATGCTGGGCGTTTACAACAAGGTGGCCTTGGGCCTTCTGTTGTCGGCGGCCTTGGCATTTTTGACCTCCAGCTTCCCCCCTGTGCGGGATCTCATGTTCCGCGTCGTCGAGGGCCGTCTGGTTGGCATGACGATCTTGGGCATGATTGTATCTTTCGCCCCTCTCGCCGTAATTCTGTTTTCAAGCTTCGCCCTGCGTAACCCGACGGAAAAGTCGGCCGGTATCACCTACTGGACGATCGTTTCTCTGATGGGCGCGTCCTTGGGCGTGGTGATGCTGGTCTATACCGGCGCTTCGGTCGTCTCGACCTTCCTGATCACGTCTGCGGCCTTCGGAGCCCTGAGCCTGGTGGGTTACACCACTAAGAAGGACCTGACCGCTATGGGCAGTTTCCTGATCATGGGCCTGATCGGCATCATGCTGGCCTCGATCGTCAATATCTTCCTGAAGTCTTCGGCCATGGCCTTTATGGTCAATGTTCTGGGCGTGCTGATCTTTTCCGGTCTGATCGCCTACGACACCCAGCGCCTGAAGATGAGCTACTATGAGATGGGCGGCGACAAGGCGGCTATGGGCGTGGCGACCAACTTTGGCGCGCTGAGCCTCTATCTGAACTTCATCAACCTGTTCCAGTTCCTGCTCTCGCTGCTTGGCGATCGTCGCTAGATCTGGCTTCAGTCTCTTTCGGAAGGGCCCCGGTGAAAGCTGGGGCCTTTTCTTTTGCACCCTAATCAACCACCGCAAACCTGCCCTTGTCGAAGATCTTCAGCACCTGTTCCAGTTCATGACCCCGTTTGAGGATCATGCCGCCCTGCCCGATCACGGCAAAGGCCCCCTGCTTGCGCGCCAGAGCCGGGCGTTTTTCGATCCGATAGATCGGCTGTTCGGCCGCATGTTTGAACACCGAGAACTGGGCATAGTCGCGCAGGCCGTCGATGGCATAGTCACGCCATTCACCCGCCGCGACCATCCGGCCATAGAGCCGCAACAGCCGCTCTAACTCGCGACGTTCAAAAAAGGTGACGGGGGCAACCGGGGTGCCAGAAGGATCAAGGCTCATGGACAGAGCCTACCGATAAATTTCGCCGCGTCAAAAGCCGTTGCGCGGAAGACACGCCGGGCCAGCCTTGAGCGCAGGTGCAGCAAAAGCGCCTTGAAATGACCTTATTTCCGACTTGGACGCGCCTGTTTGCCCGGCGATCCTGTCCTTGTCGAACGGTGGCTCGCCCCAAGGTCTCGGACCCTGAACAGCCCCCCCAGCCCACCCTGATCCCGGGGCTCCATCGCTCGACGCCCTTAAGGCTCTCGAATGGCTCAGTTGCCCCACCCCTGTCGGGCCTTCGTGAAAAGAGCGAATAAAGCGGCATAAACAGCCCGCACGGTCTTCCCCTCAGACCGTGCGGGCTTCATGCTGTCTAGAGCAGATAAAGCGGCCCGGTTGAGGCCCCTGAAAATGAGGAGGAAACCATATGACCACCGCCACTGGCCGCCTCGCGGGCCGCGCCTGCATCATTACCGGTGCCGCATCTGGCATTGGCCGCGCGACGGCTGAGCTGTTCGCCTCGGAAGGGGCGAGGGTATTGGCCGTGGACCGGCCCGGAACCGACCTTAGCTTTACCGGCGATATCCAAGGTCTTGGTATCGACATTACCGGCGATGACGCCCCCAAGACCATCATCGATAGGGCCCTTAGTGCCTTTGGAAAGATCGATGTGGTCTATAATAATGCCGGCGTCAGCGGCAGCGCTCCGGCGTCTGAAACCACTGACGAGATGTTTGATCGGGTGCTGGCGGTCAATCTTCGCGCCGCCTTTCGCATCACGCGCCAAGCGGCGCCCCATCTGATTGCCTCGCCCCATGGCCGGATCATCGCCACGGCCAGCATCATGGCCAAGTTCAGCGACAATGGTCTGGTCGCCTATTCGGCCTCTAAGGCGGGGGTGGTCGGTATGATCAATAATTTCGCGCTCGAGTTTGGCCGCTATGGGGTCACGGCCAATGCCATTCTGCCCGGCGCCATCGCCACCGGCATGACAGCGGCCAGCTTTGCCAATCCCGACATTGCCAAGATCTGGGCCAAGAAGGCGGCGATGAAGCGTTTAGGTGCCCCCATCGATATTGCTCGGGCGGCCCTGTTTCTCGCCTCAGACGATGGCGGCTTTGTCACCGCTCAGGCGCTGGGCGTTGACGGCGGATTGATGCTGCGGGTCTAGTCCCTCTGTTCGAAACGGGCCTGCGAGATGTCTCACAGGCCCGCCAAGGGCAACTAGGACATCAGGCCCTGCATGGTGGCCATAACCAGACTAAAGGCACGCAGATCGCCCGAAGTGGTCGCGGCCATCTTGTTCATGGCATAGGCATAGGTGGTGTGGTTCTCCAGATCGATAATGATCAGAGAGCCGCCATAGCCGCCCCAATAGATGCATCGGTCGTGCGGTAGAGGCATCATTTCTGACTTCAGGCCAAAGCCCATGCCATAGCGCACCGGCGTGCCGAGGATCAGGTCCTTGCCCTCGATCTGAACCTCTAGGGCGCGGTTACATCCGGCTTCGGACAGGAAGCGCTTGCCCTTGGCCATGCCGCCATTGGCCAAGATGGCGTGAATCTCGGCGACAGAGCGCGCATTGCCCTGGCCGCCCGCTGCTGGAATTTCTGCCGCGCGCCAAGCCCGGTCGCGGGTCGCGAGCGGATTGATCGGCGGGTTGGTCTGCATATTGTGTGACAGCTCATTGGCCTCGCCGTCCGCGGTGATGCCACCGACGGGCGGGGGGATCAGGTCGGCGACGCGGGCATCATGTTCTGGCCCCATGCCAATATGGAAATCAGCGCCCAGCGGCTCGGCCACTTCCTTGCGAAAGAAGGTACCAATGGTCTGACCCGTGATGCGGCGCACCACCTCTCCGATCAGATAGCCTTGGGTCATGGCGTGATAGCCAGGCGCCGTGCCAGGCGTCCAGAACGGGGCCTGCGCCGCCAGTAAGCTGGTGGCCTTTTCCCAATCATAAAGATCGGTAGGCGCGAGGGTCTCTTTCCAGCCGGACAGGCCCGATGAGTGGCTCATCAGATGGCTGACCTTGACGTCGGCCTTACCGTTGGCGGCAAATTCGGGCCAGTATTTGGCCACCGGCGCATCAAAATCCAAATCGCCCCGGTCAGCCAGCATCAGGGCCACCAAGAAGGTCATGGTCTTGGTGGTGGAATAGACATTGACGATGGTGTCCTTTTCCCAGGCGCGGGTCTTGGCCTCATCGGCAAAACCGCCCCAGAGGTCGACAACGGTCTCGCCGTTCAAGGTCGCGGTAAAGCCCGCGCCGATGTCCGCACCATTGTTGAGATTTTCCTCGAAGGCTGCTCGTACGCCCGCGAACCGATCGCTCGCCAAGCCATTTGCCACAATCCTGCTCATCTTCGTCTCTTCCTTAAGGGTCACCCGTTTGCCGGGCTCTGGTTGGAAAAGATTAGAGAGTATTTTTTGGCGTGCGGCTAGCGGCGAACCGCCCAGCCGATCAGGGTTTTGACTCAGGCGCCTTGAGGCTGAGGCTGCCGATAATGCGGCCGCCCTTTGCGCCTTGAATCAGGATAACGCTTTCAAGTCCATCATCGGCACTGCCGGTTTCCGGCGTGGGCAGGGTGTAGGACCTTGCCTTACCGCTCCAAGATCCGAGCCGAACCAGGTCGCGGACGACATTATGATAGACCATGGTCTTGCCACGGTTCTCGCCGCGCTTGATCTCGACCGCCTGGTCAGTGGGGTCATAGCGCACCAGCCAGACCTCGGCCCCACCCTTGGGATAGCGACCTGCGCCAACACTAATGCGGGTGTCGGAGCGCTGGCGAAGTAACGGACTGGGCAGACCCTTGGCGTGCGCCGCCCTACGGATCAAGGGATCGACCTTGTCGGCATGGATCGCGGCGGTCTCAGAGGTGCCATTGACCACGATCTGCGGGGTATAGACCTCGCGGCCACTCATGCGTTTCATATAGGCGCGCTGGCGGGCCGAGTAATCTTCCTTGGCGAAAGTATCGCGCCAGCCGAGATAGTCCCAATAGTCGACCGCATAGGTCAGGAGCAAGATGCCGGGGCGATCGGCCACCTCTCCCATCAGGTCATCAGCCTTCAGGCAGGACGAACAGCCTTGGCTGGTAAACAGCTCCACGACCACAGGGCTCTTGGCCAAGGCGCTGGCCGAGGTCAGGGCAAGGGAGGTCGTGAAGGTCAAGAGGCCAACAAGGCCGAGGATCAAGGGTCTCAAAATACGCATGGGCTGCACCTAAGCCAGATTCCCACCAAAAAGCCCCTCAACTTGGCGTGAGGAGCGCCGCCGCACCGGAAAAAGATCATCCAGTGCGGCGGGCTAGACTCAAACTCTGCGGATTAGCCTGCGTCGCGGGCCAGATTGCGCAGCACATAGTTCAAAACGCCGCCGTTCTTGAAATAGTCAAGTTCGGTTGGGGTATCGATGCGGCAGACAACGGGGAAGCGAGCGACCCGGCCATCGGAAGGACGATAGAGTTCAACCGTCAAGGTCTTGCGCGGTGCGACATCGGCAAGGCCCCGGATCGAGACGATCTCGTCACCGATCAGGTTCAGCTTCTGCCAGCCATCAATCTTGAACTGCAGGGGCAGGACGCCCATGCCGACCAGATTGGAGCGGTGGATGCGCTCAAAGGATTCGGCGATCACGGCGCGAACGCCGAGCAGCTTGGTGCCCTTGGCGGCCCAGTCACGCGACGAGCCGGTGCCATATTCCTTACCGGCAAAGATCACCAGCGGACGGCCTTCGCCTTCGTAACGCATGGCCGCGTCATAGATGGCCATCACGTCACCCGAGGGATAGTGCTTGGTCACGCCGCCTTCGATCTCTGGAGTCATGCGGTTGCGGATGCGGATATTGGCGAAGGTGCCGCGCATCATGACCTGATGGTTGCCCCGGCGCGCGCCATAGCCGTTGAAGTCGATAGGATCGACGCCATTGGCGATCAGATACTTGCCCGCAGGCGATGAGGCCTTGATCGAACCGGCCGGAGAGATGTGGTCAGTGGTGATGGAGTCACCGAATATGCCCAAGATGCGGGCCTCAGCAATGTCGGTCACCGGCTTGGGCGTCATGCTCATATCGGTGAAGTAGGGCGGGTTTTGAACGTAGGTCGAATCGTCTTCCCAGCCATAGGTCTGACCGCCCGAGACGGCGATGCCTTGCCAATGTTCGTCACCCTTAAAGACGTCGCTATAGCGGGCGCTGAACAGGGCATTGGTGACCACGGCGCGCTGGATCTCGGCGATCTCTGCCGAGGTTGGCCAGACATCCTTGAGGAATACGGGCTGACCGTCTGAACCGATGCCCAAGGGCTCGGTCGTCAGGTCGATGCTCATATTGCCAGCCAGAGCATAGGCGACCACCAGAGGCGGCGAGGCCAGATAGTTGGCGCGCGTATCGGGATTGACCCGGCCTTCGAAGTTACGATTGCCCGACAGGACCGAGACAGCAACCAGATCGCTGTCCTGAATGGTCTTGGTCACGGCTTCGGCCAGAGGACCCGAATTGCCGATACAGGTGGTGCAGCCATAGCCGACCAGATTAAAGCCCAGAGCATCCAGATGTTCGGTCAGACCTGCCTTGGCCAGATAGTCTGTGACCACTTGCGAGCCGGGGGCCAGCGAGGTCTTGACCCAAGGCTTGGTCTTCAGGCCCAGTTCATTGGCCTTCTTGGCCACCAGGCCGGCCGCGATCAGGACGCTGGGGTTGGAGGTGTTGGTGCAAGACGTGATGGCCGCAATGACCACGTCGCCATTGCCAAGGTCATGGCCTTCGCCGGGAACCTCTACGCGGGTGTGTTCGCCGGGCTTGCCGAATTCACCGGCCAGAGCTTCCTTGAACTTTGCGGCCGACTCGCTGAGCAGAACCCGGTCTTGCGGACGCTTGGGGCCTGCCATTGAGGGCTGAACCGAACCGAGGTCAAGATCCAGCGTGTCGGAGAAGACGGGATCTTCGGCGCCGGGCTCGAGCCACATGCCTTGGGCCTTGGCATAGGCCTCGACCAGGGCCACGCGCTCAGGCGTGCGGCCCGTGGCGGTCAGGAAGTCGATGGTGGCTTGGCTGACGGGGAAGAAGCCGCAGGTGGCGCCATATTCCGGGGCCATATTGGCGATGGTGGCTTGGTCTTCCAAGGTCAGGGCGGTGACGCCTTCGCCACAGAACTCGACGAACTTGCCGACGACGCCCTTCTTGCGCAGCATCTGGGTGACCGTCAGCACCAGATCGGTGGCTGTGGCACCTTCGGGCATGGTGCCGGTCAGCTTGAAGCCGATGACCTCGGGGATCAGCATCGGGATCGGCTGGCCGAGCATGGCCGCCTCGGCCTCAATGCCGCCCACGCCCCAGCCCAGAACGGCCAGACCATTGATCATGGTGGTGTGGCTGTCGGTGCCGACGACCGTGTCAGGATAGGCCAGCTCTGCGCCATCGGCGGCAGCGGCCGTCCAAACGGTCTGGGCCAGATATTCCAGGTTCACCTGATGGCAGATGCCGGTCCCGGGAGGCACGACGCGGAAATTGTTGAAGGCCGACGAGCCCCAACGCAAGAAGCGGTAACGCTCGAGGTTGCGCTCATATTCGCGTCCGACATTCTTGGCTGCGGAGTCTGCGCCGCCGAAATAGTCGACCATCACCGAGTGGTCGATGACCAGATCGACGGGGTTCAGCGGGTTAATCTTTTCAGGATCGGCGCCCAGATGGGTCATGGCATCGCGCATGGCGGCCAGATCGACCACAGCGGGAACGCCGGTAAAGTCCTGCATCAGCACGCGGGCGGGACGGAACGAGATCTCGTGCTCGGTCTTGCCCTTGTTGTCGATCCAGGCCGAGATGGCCCGCAGATCGGCTTCACCGACGCTGTTGCCATCCTCGTTGCGCAGGAGATTTTCCAGCAACACCTTCATGGACATGGGCAGTCGCGAGACATTGGCCAGACCCGCCGCCTCGGCGGCTGGCAGGCTGTAGTAGGCATAGGTCTTGTCGCCAACAACGAGGTCGCGGCGAGTCTTTAGGCTATCATGCGATGACATACGAAAAGATCCTTCGTTAGGTCCCGTCCCCGGGACTGTCCTGTGCCGTCCGAACATCGGTAGCGGAGGATCGCGCGCATCTTGGACCGGACACACAGCGTCCGACCCCGCGCCGCGTAAGCCCCGCACGGCGTGCTGTTCATACTCGCCTAAGGGCCCTTCGTCCATTCATCTGAAAGGGACATTCTGTCTGGCCGCAACCTGGTCTATGAAGAGGGATGATTTGCGCCGTCCACATGCAAAATTTGGCCATTATCCGTGGCGAGCGGCTCCTGTTTCGGGGGCTGGACCTTAGCGTGCATGCAGGCGAGGCTGTGGCCCTGACCGGGGCCAATGGCTCAGGCAAGACCAGCCTCTTGCGGGCCATTGCCGGTTTGATCCGGCCCCATGCGGGCGACGTGCAGTTCAAGGGGGCGCTGGGCGATCTCGAGGCTGAAGACGCCCGTAGCCAAGGGGTGCATCTGCTGGGTCACCAAGATGGCTTCAAGGCCACCCGCACGGCGTGGGAAGAGTTGCTCTTTCAAGTTCAATGGACCGGTGGCACTGAAGTTAGTGCAAGGGCGGCCAGTGCACGGCTGGATCTGGACCGTTTGGCGGGGCTGGAGGTGCGCAAGCTCTCTGCCGGTCAAAGGCGTCGTTTGGCCTTGGCGCGACTGGTCGCCAGTCCCCGGTCCCTCTGGCTACTCGATGAGCCCATGGCCCCGCTGGATACGGCGCGGCGCGCGGTATTCGGGGATCTGATGGCTGAGCATCTGGCTGGCGGCGGCATGATTATCGCGGCGGTGCATGATCCGCTTCCGATTACGGCGAGGGCCTGCGACCTGTCCAGCGTTATGGGGCCGTCCCAATGAACGGCTTTTGGGTCATGTTGCGCCGAGAAATGGCCATGGCTTGGGGCCGAGGCGGCGGGCCGCTTTTGGCCCTGACCTTCTTTGTCGCGACCGCGACCTTGCTGCCCCTTGCTGTGGGGGCCTCTCCAGCCCGTCTGGCAGCCGTCGCGCCGGGCTCGGCTTGGCTGGCCTTGGCTCTGGCCAGTCTTCTGTCGCTCGAGCGCCTGTTTGAGCGAGACTATGAGGACGGAACCTTGGACCTCTTGGCACTCGGTCCTGTGCCGCTTGAGGCGGTCGCCTTTGCCAAGGGTCTGGCCCAATGGCTAACCAATGGCGCACCTCTGGCCTTGGCCGCGCCGGTGGTGGCAGTGGCTTTGGGCGCAGAGCTTCGGCTGGTGCCCCTGATCTTCATCAGCGCCCTGATCGGCGGCCTTGGGCTAGCCTTTACCGGCGGCATCGGCGCGGCCTTGAGCTTGGGCAGTAAGCGCGGCGGGGTCTTGATTGCGGTGCTGGTTTTGCCCCTGTTCGCGCCGCCTGTGATCTTTGGCGCAGGGGCCATTGAGGCCTTTGCCGGGGGCCTCGATTGGCACCCGGCCTTGGCTCTTTTGTCGGCCTACGGATTGGCTGCGACAGCCCTTGGGCCCTTTGCTATGGCGGCGGCCTGTCGAAACGCCCTATCTTGATCCATATGCTGTCTTGAACAGGGAGAGCGACAATCACGCACTTGCCGCCAGACCGCGCCGCCGCTATCGAGATATGATGTTCCAAGCCCTCGCCAATCCTCAACGGTTTATGGACTTTTCCCGCTGGGCCGCGCCCCTCGTGGGCATCATCGCCGTGATCCTGATTACCGTGGGTCTGTGGCTGAGCTTTATCGTGCCCGAGGACTATCAGATGGGTGATACGGTGCGGATGGTGTTCATCCATGTCCCCGCCGCCTATATGGCCATGTTCTGCTATGCCTGTTTGGGCGGGGCCAGCTTCATGGGTCTGGTCTTTCGCCATTCTCTGGCCGATGCGGCCGGGCGAGCCTGCGCACCCCTCGGGGCGGGTTTTACCTTTCTGGCGCTGGTCACGGGCTCTCTTTGGGGCCGGCCCATGTGGGGCACCTGGTGGGCGTGGGATGCGCGCATGACTTCGGTGCTGGTCCTGCTTTTGCTCTATATCGGCTATATGGCCCTTCAAGCGGCCATTGATGACGAGGTTAAGGCGGCGCGCGCGGCCTCGATCTTGGCCTTGGTCGGGCTGATCAATCTGCCGATCATCAAGTTCTCCGTCGACTGGTGGAACACCCTGCATCAACCGGCCTCGGTCTTTCGCGCCGGTGGCCCGTCCATGCCGCCCGACTATCTGTGGCCCCTAGCGCTTATGGCCATTGGCTATATGGCCCTGTTTGGCAGTCTTTGGATGGTGCGGGTGCGTTCTGAGGTCTGGCGCAAGCGGGCCAATGGGCTGGCCCTTCAGGCGGCAGGATGACCATGCTCGATCTTGATCCTGGAAAATATGGCGCCTTTCTTTGGCCCGCCTTCGCCATCTCGGCCCTCGTGATCGGATGGATGGTGGTCGACAGCCTGTTGAGCGCTCGGCGTTGGCGCAAGGAGGTCCAGCGGCTCGAGGCGCTGCGGTCCGACGTGAGGGACGCGTCTCAACCATGAAGCGGTTGATGGCCTTCTTGCCCCTCGCGGCGCTGGCGGTGTTGGCGGTCCTGTTCGTTACCTACGGCCTGCACCGTGACCCCAATATCAAACCCCAAGCTCTGGTCGGCCAACCGGTCCCTGCCATGACATTAGCGCCGCTTGAGGGCGGCGCCCCGGAACAGGTCCGGCAGGCGGCGATGATGGCGGCGGCCACAGGCACACCGACGGTGATCAATCTCTTTGCCTCATGGTGTGCGCCCTGTGAGGTGGAGCATCCCGTCCTTCTCGCCCTTCAGGCTCAAGGGATCACGGTCATTGGCATTGCCTATAAGGATGACCCAGCCAAGACTGAGGCCTTCCTTCAGCGCCTCGGCAATCCCTTCTCAAAGGTTCTGGTCGACCGCACGGGCCGGGCGGGTGTCGAGTTTGGCATTTCAGGCGTGCCGGAAAGCTTCCTGATCGGTGCGGATGGCAAGGTCTTGGCCAAGTTTAGCGGCCCCATGACACCGGCTGATGCCGAGGCCCTTCTGGCAAAGGCCCGTTAGGCCCATCGCGCCAATCTTAACCCTTGGCTAACCATAAATCGGTCAAGGTCACGCCAGCTTTTCAGTAAAGGTTGCGCGCTTGACCCTGCCCATAGGATCACCCCAAACCGGTCCCATCACCTCGGCCCCTAGGCCCGCCTCGTCGCGGCTCGATATGCGGACCTTGGCGCAGAAACTGTTCTTTGACGCGGCCTTGGGTGAGAAGGCGCAGGTGCCCAAGGCGGCTCAGGCCAGCGAACCGGATTTGGCTCCTGTCCGGATTGAACCGATCAAAACCATGGGCGCCGCCGATACAGAGCGTCCTGCCCGCATCCTTCGGCCAGGATCGCTGCTCGATATCCGTGTCTAGGGCTTAGGCTTAGCTTTCGACGCCGCTGGAACGGCTGCCTTAGCGGGGCTTGCGACCGCCTGCGTCTTCGGGGCCAGAAGTTCGGCCATGGTTGGCTTGGCCACGGGCGTTGGCATTTTCGGCGTCTTGGCCACGCCGCCATTTTTCAGCACATCGATGGCGCGCGTGAGCTGGAAGTCACCCGTCTTTAAGTCAAACCCAGCGGGCGGCGCTTCGGCAGGCTTGTGGGCCCCACGGCGGGTCTTGCCCTCTTGGGCGTCAAGCGCATTTGAGAAGCTGGCTTCGCTAAACTGGAAGGTTCGGTTGGCCAGCAACTCGGCCTGTTCTTGACTGACGGCGACCTCAAGGTCCGGCTCGATGCCGGTCTTTTGGATCGAGCGGCCCGAGGGGGTGTAATAGCGCGCTGTGGTCAGCTTCAAAGCACCATCGGCACCGCCGCGAAGGGGGATGACCGTCTGGACCGAGCCCTTACCAAAGCTGGTTAGGCCAACCAGTTCAGCGCGCTTGCGATCTTGCAGAGCGCCGGCAACGATTTCCGCCGCCGAGGCCGAGCCGGAATTGATCAGCACGGTCATGGGCAGGCCGCCGGTCAGGTCGCCCGCTTGCGCATTGTAGCGTTCAATGTCCTTGGCATCGCGCCCGCGCTGGGACACCACTTCGCCGCCACTGAGGAACATGTCGGAAATGCCGATCGCTTGATCGAGCAAGCCGCCGGGATTGTTGCGCAGGTCGAGGACCAGACCCTTCATGTTGGGGTTCTTGGCCATCAGGTCCTGCAGGGCGGCGGTCGCCTCAGCGGTGGTCTTTTCATTGAAGGCCGAGACCCGCAGATAGCCGTAGTCGCCTTCCATCCGCGCCTTGGCGGACTTCACATTGATGATTTCCCGAACCAGCTTGACATCAAAGGGCTCGGTCTTGCCGCGCACGACCGTGAGGGTCAGGGCCTCACCAGCCTTGCCGCGCATCTGCTTGACCGCGTCATTGAGGGCGAGGCCCAAAAGGCTCTGGCCATTGATCGCAGTGATATAGTCGCCCGCTTGCAAACCGGCCCGTGCGGCGGGGGTGTCGTCCATCGGCGAGATGATCTTCACCGCGCCCTCTTCGCTGGTCACCTCAATGCCCAGGCCGCCATATTCGCCGCGCGTCTGATCGCGCATTTCGGTGAGGCTTTGCGCATTGAGATAGCCTGAATGGGGATCCAGCGAGGTCAGCATGCCGTCGATGGCCGCCTCGATCAGCTTCTTGTCTTCTGTCGGGGCGACATATTGGCTCTGCACCGTCGACAGGACATCGCTGAACAGTTCCAGCATCCTGAAGGTATCGCCGCGCGGCGCGTTGGCCGAGGCCAGAGCGGCCTGACTGATATAGGCCATGCTCCCCGCGCCGAGGACAAAGCAGGAAACACCGATCAGGAGGGACTTGCGCATGGCGACCTTGAAATAGCGAGTGAGGCACCCTGTTTGGACAGTGCGTCTTTTCTAAGACGCCGCATCTTTAGGGCACTGGAAAGATCGATAACCGATTTGAGCAAAAGCGAAAGGGCGTGTGGTCAAGATCGAGCCTGCAGCCTGCCTATTTCAGTCTGGTTAACGATAATAGATCCGTGATCTGTGGGTTTGGCGGTCCTATCCCGCGCCGGTGGCGCGCAGGCTCGCCATCCAGCGGGCGGGATCGACGGGCGAGCCGTCGCGGCGGATCTCCATATAGAGCTCTGGCGTTGGCCGGTCTTGATCGCTCATGCGGCCCACCGGTTCGCCCGCCGACAGGGTGCGTCCCGCTTCAGCGGTGGTCTGATCCATGCCTGCCAAGACCAGATGATAGCCACCGCCCAGTCGCAGGATCAGAACCATCCCCCAGCCCTTGAGCGGGCCAGCATATTCCACCGTGCCTTGGGTCGGCGCGCGAACGCTGGCCCCCTTTTCGGTGCGCCAGGTCCAGCCTTCAGATCGTCCGCCGCCCGCCGCGCCGGTGCGGGGCGCAGTCTGACCAAAGCGGCGGATCAATGTGCCTGCCGAGGGGTTGATGAAGCGGCTATTGCGGATCTCCGGTCCGGCCGTCTGGCCTTGCGGCTCGCCCTTGGCCGATGGGCTGGCTTGGCGCGGCAGGCCCTGAAGCAGTTCACGCAGGCTCTTGGCCCGCGCCGCGAGCTTCTTGAGGTCCTCACTGGCCAGTTGCGCATCGGCGGTCACGGCCTGTTCCAGCGCGGCCTTTTCTTGCAACAGGGCCTCGATCTTGGCGCGGCGGTCGGCAATGTCGCTTTCGGCTGTGAACAGGGTCTCACTGGCTGCCGCCGTCTCTCGGCGCACCCGCGCGATCTCTTGAACCTCAGCGCTAAAGCCCTTGGCCCGACTGTGGAGTTCGGGGGTCACAGCGCGCATGAGGATCGCCGCCCGGACCGCATCCCTCGCGTTCGAGGGGTGAACCAGCAGGGCTGGCGGCGGGTTGCGGCCATAGAGTTGCAGGGCGGCCAAGAGCCGCGAAAGCTGGTTTTGATTTTGGCCCAGACTGTTGGCCAACTGACTTTCGCGCAGGTTCAGTTGAACCAGCTTGGCGCGGCTATCGCTGGCGGTCTGTTCACTGCGGTTTTGCTCGGCGGCCAGTTGGATCAGTTGACTGCGCAGGCTGTTGACGTCACGGCGTGCCTCAGTGGCTTGAGTGCGGAGGGTGTCGAGGTCGCGCTGCCTGGCCTTAGCGCGGGCCTCGATGCGGGCAAGGTCCTCGCGCGACGGGGCAGCCCCAACCACGGCTCCGGCGGTCAGAACGAGGATCACGGTCAAGGGGGCACCGAAGCGAAGCTGCATGGACCCGAGCCTAGCCGATCTGCGCAGGCTCGCCCAGTTGTCAGTCGCCCCGTTTTCAGTCGCGATGATAGGGCGAACCGGCAAGGATGGTGGTGGCCCTGTAGATCTGCTCGGCCAGCATGACCCGCGCGAGAGCATGGGGCCAGGTCTGGATGCCAAAGGCGATGGTCTCTCTGGCGCTGGCCAGAAGGCTTGCATCTAGCCCATCGGCACCGCCAATGATGAGGATCATCCGCCGATGGCCATCATCGCGCAGGCGGCCAATATGGCTGGCCAGATCACGAGATTTGCGGGCGGTGCCATGCTCGTCACAGACAGCCAGCCAAGCTGGACCCAAGGCGGTGATCTGGGCCATCAGAACCTCAGCCTCGGCGGCCTTGCCGGGCTTGCGGCTCTCAACCTCGATGATCTCGACGGGGCCCAGACCCAAGGCGCGGCCTGTCGCCGTGGCCCGCGCGGCATAGTCCCGCGCCAGCGACGCCTCAGGTGAGGTGCCAAGGCGATGGACCGTCAGAAGGGTGATCTTCATGGGCGGACTTGTTTAAGGTCCCTCGGATCAGATCCGAGGGGTCCTGATCAGATGGCGATGGGGCGAGCCGGAGGCTCAACCGACCAGATCTTCTCGATATTGTAGAAGCTGCGCACTTCGGGCCGGAACAGGTGGACAATGACGTCCCCGGCATCGATCAGCACCCAATCGCAATGGGGCATACCCTCGACGCGCGCCTTACCAAATCCGGCTTCCTTGAGGGAGCGGATCAGGTGGTCGGCCATAGCCCCGACGTGGCGGTGCGAACGCCCAGAGGCCACGACCATACAGTCAGCCACCGAGCTCTTATCCGCTAGGTCGATGCAGACGAGATCTTCAGCCTTGTCGTCTTCGAGACGGGCAAGGATCAGAGCTTCCACAGAACCGGCGGGAAAATCTGACGACAGGGCAGGGGCGCTGTCAGTCGAGGGGTCTATTGATGAGGCGTCGGCGAGGTTTGCCGAGGTCTCGGTCGCGCTTGGCGCGGTCTCACGATTCAGCGTGAAACTCCTTTTTGATCACTATGAAGAGGCATCCTATCACATCTAAGCGCCGGGGTCACCGTTGATCTGAATCAGCTTTTTGCGCCCCGGTGCCCCGCTCGGATGGCCGAGGAGGAGACGTGATTGAGCGGCGCATTGAGATAGACCCAGGCCGGTGCTGTGCGGCTGGCAAGGCCGTGGCTGGCGGCGTCATCAATGCGCGATGAGGCAAAGCGCTTGGCTGCGGGCGCAAAGCGGCTACGCAGCAAGCTGCCCGGGCGCGCAATGACCGCGACGGGCATGAGCTGCATGATCTGTAACCAGCCGCGCCAGCGATGGAACTGGGCCAAATTGTCGGCCCCCATGATCCAGACAAACTGGACCCCCGGATGGCGGGCCTTGAGGGCGCGCAGGGTGTCGATCGTAAAGCTGGCCCCGATGCGGGACTCCACATCCGAGACGATCATCGACAGGCCTTGGCTGGCTGTCTTGGCGACATCCCGGGTCTGGGCCATGCGCTCGGACAGGTCTGCCGTTTGGCCAGCGGGCTTCAACGGGTTTTGCGGTGAGACCAGCCACAGCACCCGGTCCAGGTCGAGATGGGCCATAGCCGTGCGGGCCACATGGGCATGGCCCGAATGTGGGGGATTAAAGGAGCCACCGAACAGACCGACCCTTTGGCCCCGCTCCAGGTGAAACCCGGGACGCAGCGCCTTGGGACGACCGGCGTCAGGGCCGCGTCTGGCCTGTCCCGCGAACCACATATTTGAACGTCGTCAGTTGCTCGGCCCCAACGGGCCCCCTTGCATGTAACTTATCAGTGGCGATGCCGATCTCTGCCCCAAAACCAAACTCGCCGCCGTCGGCAAACTGGGTCGAGGCATTGACCAGCACGATGGCTGAATCGACCTCAGCGATGAAGGCTTCAGCCACAGCACTATTTTCGGTGATGATCGCGTCCGTATGGCCAGAGCCATAGAGACGGATATGGTCGGCGGCACCGGCGACCCCATCGACGATCTTCACGGCCAAGATCGGAGCCAGATATTCGGTGGTCCAGTCTTCGAGCGTCGCGGGGATCATCTGGGGAACAAGGGCGCAGGCCGCCGCGTCGCCGCGAAGCTCACAGCCCTTTGCCAAAAGGTCAGCAGCGATGGGCACCAGCAGGCGCTCGGCGGCGATGCTATCGATCAGCAAGGTCTCCAATGAGCCGCAGACCGAGACCCGGCGCAGCTTGGCATTGACCACGATGGCTCTGGCCTTGGCGAGGTCGGCATCTTGGTGGACGAAGGTGTGACACAGGCCCTCAAGGTGACCCAGAACGGGCGCGCGGGCATCGGCCTGCACGCGCGCGACAAGGCTCTTGCCGCCGCGCGGAATGATCAGGTCAAGGCAGCGATGGCCTCTTGTGTCCTTCAACCCCGCAAGGATCAGGCCCACCGCGTCGCGGTCGGTGGTGGGTACGGTCTGGACGCAGGCGGCCGGCAGGCCAGCCGCCTCAAGGCCTTTGGTTACGGCGGCGTGTATGGCCATATTGGAGGCGAGACATTCGGACCCGCCGCGCAGGACGGCGGCATTGCCCGAACGGATGCAAAGGGCCGCAGCATCCGCCGTGACGTTGGGGCGGCTCTCATAGATGATGGCAATGACGCCGATGGGGGTGCGCACCCGGCTAAAGTCTAGGCCGTTGGGACGGATCCAGTGGTCGGTGACCCGGCCCAGCGGATCGGGGATCTTTGAAACGGCTTCTAGCCCCGCCGCCATGGCCTCGATCCGGTCAGGATTGAGCATCAGGCGCTCTAACATCGGTCCGGTGACGCCGTTGACTTCCGCCGCCGCCAGATCCTTGGCATTGGCGGCCAAGATGGTGTCTGCAGAGGCGCGCACCGCTCCGGCCATGGCCAGGATCGCAGCCGTCCGGGTCTCGGCAGAGGAGAGCCGCAAGGCCTCAGCGCCGCGCCGGGCCTCTTCGCCCATCGCTGCCATCACCCCATCAAGGCTTTTGCTCTCTTCGATCATAACTCCGCTTTGCCGCCTGAAAGCGAGCTTGGCAAGTGGAACAAGCGTAAGGCGCTGGAATTGGCGGTGTTCGGAAGGTTGGGCCTAGCTGTGAATCAGGGCCAGATCGTCAGCATGGATCAGGGTCGGACCGCCCGAATAGCCAAGGATCGCTTCGATCTGGCTGGATTTGACGCCCTGAACCCGCTCGGTTTCGGCAGCATCATAGCGCACGAGGCCCCGGGCAAATTCGCGGCCATCTTCGCCGACAATGGCCACGGCATCGCCCTTTTCAAACCGGCCTTCGACCGCGCGCACGCCAGCAGGTAGCAGGCTCTTGCCTGAGCGCAGGGCCCGTTCTGCGCCCGCATCCACCGTCACCCGGCCTTGCGGGGCCAGAGATCCGGCGATCCACTGCTTATAGGCGGCAGCAGGGGTGGTGGAGGGCTCAAAGAGGGTCGAGCGGGCACCCTCTTCAGCGGCCTTCAAGGGAGCCTCTCCCGAACCGATGGTGATGAGGGTCGCACAGCCCGCGCCGCCCGCAATGCGCGCGGCGATCAGCTTGGTGGCCATGCCGCCCGTGCCAACCCCTGCGCCACTATTGGCACCGCCCGCCATGGCGTCGATCTCGGGTGTGATTTCGTGAACGATCGCGATATGCCGGGCCGCAGGGTTGCTGCGCGGATCAGCCGTATAGAGCCCGTCAATGTCGGACAGCAGCACCAGCATATCGGCCCCGATCATCTGGGCGACGCGGGCCGCCAAGCGGTCATTATCGCCATAGCGAATCTCTTCGGTGACCACCGTGTCATTCTCATTGATCACCGGCGTGGCCCCAAGCTCCAGCAGGGTCTCGACCGTGGCGCGGGCATTGAGCCAGCGGCGGCGGGTTTCGGTATCATCGCGGGTCAGAAGAATCTGCGCCGTGGTCAGGCCGTGGGGCTCGAAGGCCTGTTCCCAGGCGCGCATCAGAAGGCTTTGGCCCGCAGCGGCAGCGGCCTGTTTTTCGGGCAGGGTCAGGGCGCGGCGGCCCAGCCCTAAGCGTTGACGCCCCAAGGCGACCGATCCGGACGAGACGATTAGCACCTGCTGGCCCCGCGCCCTCATCCGCGCCACATCGGCGGCCATACTGGCCAGCCAAGCGTGATTGGCCTGTCCGGCGGTAGGGTCGACCAGAAGGGCTGAGCCGACCTTGACCACCACCCGGTGGGCGGTTGTCAGCCGGTTCATGGGGCCCAGTCCTTGTCAGGATCATCCTCGGTCGGGGCCAAGGTCTTGCCGAGCTTGAGGGCGGCGGCCTTTTCTATGACCCGTGCGGCGCGGATCTTGCCGTGGGCGAGGCGCAGAATATCACGCACCCCTTCGCCGGAGACGCCCGAAATCACATAGGGGGTGATGCCAGCGGCGGCCTCGATCTCAGCGACCTTTTGTGCCCGTTCTTCGGGCAAGAGGGCGTCGGCCTTGTTGAGGGCCAGAAGTTCGGGCTTGTCTGCGAGGCCTGCGCCATAGGCCTCGAGCTCGCCGCGAATGGTTGCCCAAGCGCCGACCACATCCTCTTGGGTCGCGTCGATCAGGTGGATCAGCACGGCGGTGCGTTCGACATGGCCAAGGAACTTGGTGCCAAGGCCTGCGCCATCGGAAGCGCCTTCGATCAGGCCGGGAATATCGGCCAGAACGAACCGTTCCTGCGTTGACAGGTCCACCACCCCAAGATTGGGGGTCAAGGTGGTGAAGGGATAGTCGGCGATCTTGGGCTTGGCGGCTGAGGCGGCGGCGAGGAAGGTGGATTTTCCCGCATTGGGCAGGCCCACCAGTCCGGCATCGGCGATCAGTTTCAGCCTCAGCCAGAGCCACTTTTCCTGACCCTCTAGGCCGGGATTGGCATATTTGGGGGCCTGATTGATCGAGCTCTTGAAATAGGCATTGCCAAAGCCGCCATTACCCCCCTTGGCCAAGCGCACGCGCATGCCGGGACGGTCAAGATCGCAGACCACCGTTTCCTTGTCCTCTTCGAGCACCTCCGTGCCGACGGGGACCTTTAGGACAATATCTTCGCCATTATGGCCATGGCGATTGCGGCCCATGCCATGGACGCCGGTATCGGCCTTGAAGTGCTGTTGGTAGCGAAAGTCGATCAGGGTGTTGAGACCGTCGACGGCCTCAATCCAAACATCACCGCCATTGCCGCCGTCACCGCCGTCGGGGCCACCATATTCGATGAACTTTTCCCGGCGAAAGGACACGGAACCGCCGCCTCCGTCACCGGAGCGGATGTAAATCTTGCATTGGTCTAGAAACTTCATCAGCGTTCATATCGACAAATGGGCGGATGGGGAAAGAGATGACGACGCTTCTGAGCACTGACATTGACGATTTTTCGCGTCGGGACCTGAAATACAACGGAAAAACCAAGCCCGTGCTGACTTTGGGCGAGTCGGGGCCTGCCGTCATCGTCATTCACGAGGTCTATGGCTTCACCCCGCCGGTGGCGCGTTTTTGCCGTTGGCTCGCTGCATCTGGCCTTCGGGTCTATGCGCCGATCCTTTTGGGACGGCCCGATGCCAGCAATAGGGCCAAGCCGAGTTTGGGCCTGGTGGCTGGGCTGTGCATCTCGCGGGAATTTCATCTGTTCAAGACCGGAGCCTCCAGTCCGGTGGTGGAATGGCTGCGACCCTTGGCAGCGCAGGCCCATGAGGAGTGCGGCGGCAAGGGGGTCGGGGTGGTGGGCATGTGCCTGACCGGCGGCTTTGCCCTGTCCATGGCCGTTGATCCGGTGGTCAGGGTGCCGATCCTGAGCCAGCCCAGCATGCCCGTTAGCGATCATGGCCAGATCGATATTTCGCCCGCCGATCTTGCCAAGGTTCAGGCCCGTATTCGCGATGAGGGACTGGTGGTCCGGGGCTACCGCTTTGACGGCGACCGCCTCTGTCGCCCGGCGCGCTTTGAGGCCCTTCAGGCGGCGCTGGGCGATGGCTTTGTCGGCAAAAGCCTTCCTGACACTGGCGGTAACCCGCGCGGCATGGTTCCGCCCCACAGCGTCTTTACCGGCGATCTGATCGATGCCGCCGGTGAGCCCACCCGCGCGGCGGTGGACGAGGTCATTGCCCATCTGAAATTAGCCCTCTAGGCCAGCCACACCATCATGCGCGACGGCACCGTCGTGTTTCGGGCCTGAGAAAAGAGGGTGCGGACCTCACCGGTATAGAGAAAGCCCGCCTTGATCAGCACCTGGCCACTGACCGGATTGTCGGCAAAGTGCCCGGCCGTCAGATAGCGCCGTCCCTGCACGTTCTTGACCCAATCTTGCAGGCCGCGCAGGGCCTCGGAGGCGAGGCCCTGTCCCCAATAGGGCTTGCCGATCCAATAGCCGATCTCAGGCTGGCCGGTTTCGCTCTGGAACAGACCGATCGAGCCGATAGGCCCTTCAGTTTGATGCTCAATGACGAGGGTCTGATTGTCGAACGAGGCCGATTGTGCCGCACGGCTGATAAAGCCCTCGGCATCGATGCGCAAATAGGGATGCGGCATGCGCGCGGTCATGCGGGTTACGTCAAAATCACCGGCCAGCGACGCGATAGCGGCCGCATCTGCGGCGACAGGGGTTCGAAGCCGCAGGCGCTGGGTTTGAATATCAGTCCTAATCCGTTCGAGGGTCTGGCCCATGGCTGGCCTCTTGGTCCAAAACAAAAGCGGGGAGTCCGTGGTCCGGACTCCCCGCTTGGGTGTTTTGTCTCCGGACCGCAGCGAACTTGGCGCGATCCGGGGGAAGGGGTTGGTGCCTATTCGGCGGCCAAGGCTTCCTGAGCCGGAACGACCGTAACAAAGGTTCGGTCGTTGCGCTTGGTGATGAATTTTACATTGCCGTGTTCAAGGGCGAACAGGGTGTGATCCTTGCCCATGCCCACGTTCTCACCGGCGAAGAACTTGGTTCCGCGCTGACGAATGATGATGTTGCCGGCGAGGACCTTCTCGCCGCCGAACTTCTTGACGCCAAGGCGCCGACCGTCGGAATCGCGACCGTTGCGCGAAGAACCGCCTGATTTCTTATGAGCCATCTGGAACTCCTAAATCTGTCTCGAAGCCTTAGGCTTCGGCGCCTTCGGAGGCGTCTGCTGCTGGAGCCGCCTTCTTTGCACGGGGTTTCTTTGCCGGGGCGGCGTCAGCGGTTGGGGCCGCAACCACGGGAGCGTGGGCAGCTTCCAGCTCGGCGACCAGATTGGTCAGGCCACGAGCCTTGGCGTTGAGAATGGCGCGTGGGGTAAAGTCCACGGTGCCGTCCCAGGTTTCGCTCAGGCCAGCGCCGCTGACCGAGGTCACGCGAATGACCGTTTCGAGCTGGCGATGACCGCCGGTGCGGCGATAGCCCTGACGGCGGATCTTCTTGAAGACCTTAACCTTGACGCCCTTGCGGGTTTCAATCAGAGCGCCCTTAACGGATGCGCCTTCGACCACAGGGGCCCCAACGATGACGTCCGCGCCCTCACCGAGCATCAGAACTTCATTGAAGGCGACTTCTGCGCCAGGTTCGCCGTCAAGCTTCTCGACCACAAGCAGGTCACCTGCTTGAACCCGGTATTGCTTCCCGCCGGTCTTAATCACCGCGTACATCGAATTAGGCCTCTCTGGTGCAGTCTAGTCGCGCCTTGACGTACCGGCGAGGCCTAGACCCTATTCGCAAAAAAGATGGGCCCGCTAGTGGTCCAGCGGGCGGAGGCAGGACTTATACAGCCGTCTTTTGCTGAGTCAACGCCAGCCATGCAAGACGGTGAAGGTTCTGCCGATTGAGGGCCGAATGGGCGCTAAAACCATGGCCTCGCATGTTACACTATAACGTGCTAAACGGTGCCCATGCGAAAGTTTAGCCTAGATCTTGTCAATATGAGCGTCTTTTCCCGCCTGGTGCTGGCCGCTGCGGCGTCCGCTCTAGTGTGGGCGGCGGTCTTTTGGTCCTTGGCCGCGTAGGAAACCTCATGAGTCTGGTGCGTCTTCACGATCTGACCCTCGGCTATGAGCGCCGTCCAGCGGTCCATCATCTGGATGGAGCCTTTGATGAGGCGCGGGTTACGGCGGTGGTGGGTCCGAACGGGTCTGGCAAGTCGACCCTGCTCAAGGGCCTAGCGGGCGCGCTAGCCCCCCTATCGGGCCGCGTGGACCGCAGCGGTCTAAAGCCCAACCAGATCGCCTATCTGCCGCAAGATCATGGTGTGGACCGCGATTTTCCCATGACCATTGGCGAGTTGGTTGGTTTGGGCCTTTGGGGGCGGCGGGGCCTCTTCGGGGCGGTAACCCATCAGGACCGTCATAGGATCGAAGACGCCATGAGCGCCGTGGGCCTGTCTGGCTTTGAGGATCGCGCCCTTGGGTCTGTGTCCGGCGGCCAACTTCAACGCGCCCTCTTTGCCCGGGTTCTGGTGCAAGATGCGCGGCTGATCCTGTTGGATGAGCCCTTCACTGCGCTCGATGCGCGCACGACCGACGACCTGATTGCCCTCGTCAAGCGCTGGCCGAGCGAGGGCCGGACCGTGGTGATGGTCCTGCATGATCTGGATATGGTGCGAGACACCTGCGCCGATACCCTGCTTCTTGCCCGTGAAAAGGTCTCCTGGGCCCCGACCGAGCAGGCCTTGGCTCCAGAGAACCTCTTGACCGCACGGCGCCTGTCTGAGGCCTGGAGCGACGGCGCTGGGATCTGTCATCGGGACCATGCCGCGTGAGCGCCGTCCATTCTGGTGCCGAATTTGCCCTGCCCATGGCCCTCGCGGGGGGGCTTGCCCTCGCCTTGGGCGGTGCGCCGCTTGGGGTTCTGTTGATCGCACGGCGTATGAGTCTGGTCGGTGACGCCCTGTCCCATGGCATCTTGCCGGGCGCCGCCCTCGCCTATCTGATTGCCGGTCCTGATCCTGTGGCCATGACGATTGGGGCGCTCCTCGCGGGCTTTGTCGTTGCCGGTCTGTCCAGTCTGCTGGCCCGGACCAAGCGCTTGCCCGAGGATGCCGCCTTTGCGGTCTTCTATCTCAGCGCTCTGGCCCTTGGCGTCTTGATCTTGGGACGCAACGCCAATGCCGAAATGGTGTTTGATCTGCTGTTCGGCGCCGCCAAGGGGCTGGATACCACCGCCCTTCTGGTCTCAGCGGGGGCTGCGACGGCAACCCTCTTTGCCCTTGCCCTCTTTATTCGGGGATTTTTGGCTGAGAGTGCTGATCCGGTCTTTATGCGGGCCTCAGGCCTGCCGGGCGGCCTACTCCATCTGCTTTTGATGCTGTTGGTGGCCCTTAATCTGGTGGCGGGTTTTAGGGCCTTTGGGGCCCTGATGACGGTTGGCCTGATGATGATCCCTGCCGCCGCCTCTCGGTTTTGGGCTCGCACCTATGTCGGGCAGGCGGGGACGGCGGTGCTGATCTCGGCCCTGTCCAGCGGCGCGGGCCTGTTCCTCGCCCATCGGTTCGGGGCTGAACCCGGCGCGACCATGACCTTGACGGCGGCGAGCCTCTTTGCCCTGTCGGCGCTGGTTGGGTCTAACAATGGTCTGCTTCAAAACCTGCCCGGGCGTACCCATCTGGAAGGCTGAAGCCGCTTTTCCTGATGCGACCTTGTCTGTAAGAGTTTCCCCATGACCCAAGCTCCTGTCTCAAAGACACCCGTTACCGTTCTGACCGGCTATCTCGGCGCCGGTAAGACCACCCTGCTCAACCGCATCCTGTCGGAGGATCACGGCAAGCGTTATGCGGTGATCGTCAATGAGTTTGGCGAGATCGGTATCGACAATGACCTGATCGTCGGGGCCGACGAAGAGGTCTTTGAGATGAACAATGGCTGCGTCTGCTGCACGGTGCGCGGCGATCTGATCCGGGTGCTGTCGGGCCTGATGAAGCGCAAGGGCGGCTTTGACGCCATCATTGTTGAAACCACAGGCTTGGCCGATCCGGGGCCGGTCGCCCAGACCTTCTTTGTCGATGAGGACGTCAAGGCCCGCACCCAGCTCGATAGTGTCACCACCGTGGTTGACGCCAAACATGTGCTCCTGCGCCTTTCCGACAGCCGCGAGGCGCGAGAGCAGATCGCCTTTGCCGACCAGATTGTCTTGAACAAGACCGATCTGGTGTCCGAGCAGGATCTGCGCATGGTCGAGGCCCGCCTGCGCCGTCTCAATCCCCTTGCGCCGATCCACCGGGCTCAGCGCTCGAATGTGCCGCTCGATGCGATTTTGGGGCGAGGCGGCTTTGATCTGGAGCGTATCGTCTCCATCGAGCCAGAGTTCCTCAACCC
Source organism: Caulobacteraceae bacterium (assembly GCA_947441065.1). Lineage (GTDB taxonomy): Bacteria > Pseudomonadota > Alphaproteobacteria > Caulobacterales > Caulobacteraceae > CAISGS01. The sequence goes on along the minus strand of CANESI010000005.1, from coordinate 51,037 downwards.
TGCCCATGGCGAGGATGGCCACGTCCACGACGAACATTGTGACCATGATCATGGGCATGACCACGGCCATCGCCATCATCACGACTACGATCACGCCAAGGCCTCCGATATCCATGATGACGATATTCGCGGCATCAGCCTGCGTCTCGACCGCCCGGTCGATGGGGGCAAGATTACGACCTGGCTCAACGACCTGCTCGCAGCGCAAGGCCCCGACATCTTGCGGGCCAAGGGCATTATCGATGTGGCGGGCGATGAGCGACGTCTGGTCTTCCAGGCCGTGCACATGATCCTAGAGGGCGACTTCCAGCGGCCTTGGAATGCCACCGATCAGCGCCATAGCCGTCTGGTCTTTATTGGACGCGATCTTGACGAGGCCAAGCTGCGGGCAGGTTTTGAGGCCTGCGCGGCCTAGGCTGAAGGATAGACCCCTCCACAGGCAGCCAAGGGTGCCTATGGAGGGATAGTCTCTAGTCTTCGGTGGCGTCCGACAGGGGCCGGTCATAGGCGGCCATGGTCGCCATGTTCAATATGCCTGATACCGAAGATGACAGAGGGCAGATCTGCACCGGGCGCGACATGCCCAGCAAGATCGGACCCAGAACCGTCGCGCCGCCCAGCGCCTGCACCAGCTTGGTGGAGATCGAGGCGGAGTGGATGGCCGGCATGATCAGGACATTGGCGTCACCGGTCAGGCGGCTAAAGGGATAGTTGGCGCGGGCCGTGGCATCGAGGGCCAGTTCCGGGCTCATCTCGCCTTCATATTCAAAGTCGATCCCGTCCATCTCGTCGAGCGTAGCCACGGCTTCACGCACCTTTTCGGAGCGCAGACCCAGCGGCGTGCCAAAGCTGGAATAGGACATGAAGGCCAGACGCGGCTTGAAGCCGAGAAGACGCACGGCGCGCGCGGCCTCTATGGCGATCTCAACCAGTTCGTCGGCTTCTGGCATTTCGGTGACATTGGTGTCGGCGATGAACAGGGTCCGGCCCTTGGTCAGGACGATGGACATGCCCATGACGCGGCCAGCGGGAGCCGGGTCGATGGCGCGCAGGACCTCTTCGAGAACCTGATCGTAGGAGCGGGTAACACCCGTGACCATGCCGTCAGCGTCACCCATAGCCACCATGCAGGCGGCGAAGGAGTTGCGATCCTGATTGATCAGGCGCTGGACGTCGCGCTGCAGGTAACCCTCACGCTGCAGGCGGTTATAGAGATAGTCGACATAGTCCGAATTGCGGTCGGACATGCGGGCATTGACCACTTCGAGCGGGTTCTCTTCTGGATCAATCCCGGCCAGACGCATGTTCTGGTGCACCAGCTCTTCGCGGCCCACCAGAATGGAGTTGCCAAGGCCTTGGCTCTGGAAGGCATAGGCGGCGCGGATGACCGAGGCCTCTTCGCCCTCGGCAAAGACAATGCGCTTCTTGGGCGCGCTTTGCACAGCGCCGGAAATCTTTTGTTGGAAGGCGGCTGTTGGATCGAGGCGTTGGGCCAGCGAGGCGCGGTAGGCGTCCATATCTTCAATTGGCTTGCGCGCAACGCCCGTATCCATGGCCGCTTGGGCCACGAAGGGGGGGACATAGCTCATCAGGCGCGGGTCGAAGGGTGAGGGGATAATATATTGCGGGCCAAACTTGAGCTGACGGCCATGATAGGCGGCGGCGACCTCATCGGGCACATCTTCACGGGCCAGCTGTGCCAAGGCGTTGGCGCAGGCGATCTTCATCTCGTGATTGACCCGGCGGGCCCGCACATCCAGCGCGCCGCGGAAGATATAGGGGAAGCCGAGAACATTATTGACCTGATTGGGATAGTCCGACCGGCCCGTGGCGACGATGGCGTCGGGACGCACGGCATGGACCTCTTCGGGCGTAATTTCCGGATCCGGATTGGCCATGGCGAAGATCAAGGGATTGGGAGCCATCGACTTGACCATCTCTTGGGTCAGGGCACCCTTGGCCGAAAGACCAATGAACACATCCGCACCGACCATGGCATCGGCCAAGGTCCGGCAGCTGGTCTCAACCGCATGGGCTGACTTATATTGGTTCATGCTCTCAGTACGGCCGCGATAGATGACGCCGGTGGTGTCAACCGCTATGCAGTTTTCTGCGCGCACGCCCATGGCCTTCATCAGATCGAGCGAGGCAATACCCGCCGCGCCAACGCCGCAGAGCACCAGCTTCACATCTTCGAGGCGGCGACCTTGAATATGGCAGGCATTGATTAGACCGGCGGCCGAGATGATTGCCGTGCCGTGCTGGTCATCGTGGAACACCGGAATGTCGAGCAGTTCCTGCAGTTCGCTCTCAATGCGGAAACATTCAGGGCTCTTAATATCTTCAAGATTGATGCCGCCGAAGGTGACGCCAATGTTCTTGATGACGGTGATGATCTCGTCGGGATCCTTGGAGGTCACCTCGATGTCGATGGAATCGACATCGGCAAAGCGCTTGAACAGCACAGCCTTGCCTTCCATCACCGGCTTGGAGGCCAGAGCCCCCAGATCGCCAAGGCCCAAGATGGCCGTGCCATTTGAGATCACCGCCACAAGGTTGCCCTTGGCCGTATAGTCATAGGCGAGGTCTGGATTTTCCGCGATGGCGCGTACCGGTACCGCCACCCCGGGCGAATAGGCCAGCGACAGGTCGCGCTGGGTATCCATGGGCTTGGTCGGGATGATGGCGATCTTGCCCGGCGTTGGGTACTTGTGGAACGCCAAGGCTTCTTCGTCAGTGAAAGTACGCTTTTCGGTGGTCATGATGTCCCGCGGATCTTGCAAGCCAGGTTCAAATTGAGGCCGCACCCTAACGGCGCCGCCCCCCTGTCACAACCGCATCCATGAGGGGTTGAGGCAAATTCTACCGAATAAATAGGGTAAATATCCTGATGGGGGCCTATTCAAACATCTGTTTAGGGTTTTGTGCCATTGATGTTGCGACAGATGGCGGTCTATCAATTGATCCATTGTTCAAGGAAAGCGGTTCGTTATGGCCTCGTCATCAGCTGTCACCATCGGTGTTGCCGGGGCCCTTGGGCGTATGGGGCAGGTCGTGACCGCTGCGTTGGATAGCCGCAGTGAAGCCCAAGGCGATGTGACCGTCAGCGCCCTTTTTGATCGCGTGGGCACCGAGGGTAGCCTCAGTGGGTCACGCATCCTGACCTCTGCCCTTGAGGCCATTGAGGCCAGCCGCGTCATTATTGATTTCACCCTGCCCAAGGCCTCTGCCGCCTTGGCGCGGTCCTGCGCCGAGCCTCGCGCGGTCGGCACCGTTCGTCCGGCCCTGATCATAGGCTCGACCGGATTTGACGACGAAGACGAGGCGATGCTCGCAGCGGCGGCAACCCAGATCGTCATTGTCCGTTCGGGCAACTTTTCGCTCGGCGTCAATATGCTGCTGGGTCTTGTGCGTCAGGCCGCGCGGGCGCTGGGCCCAAAGGCCTATGATATTGAGGTGCTAGAGGCCCATCATCGCCGAAAGATCGATGCGCCTTCTGGGACCGCCCTGATGTTGGGTGAGGCGGCAGCAGTCGGGCGCGGCATTGATCTGGCCGGCCACTCAGACCGAGGCCGCGATGGCCTGACCGGGCCGCGCAAGGAAGGCGATATCGGCTTTGGCGTCCTGCGCGGCGGCGGCATTGTCGGTGAGCATAGTGTGCTGTTTGCGGCTGAAGACGAGATCTTGACCCTGTCCCACTCGGCGCGTGACCGAGGCCTATTTGCAAGGGGCGCGGTTGAGGCCGCCCTCTGGGCCGTCGCCCAGTCCAAGCCCGGCCTCTATGATATGCAAGATGTCTTGGGTCTAAAGGCCTAGGGTCTAGACCCCTGTCGAGCCAAAGCCGCCAGCGCCGCGCGCGGTCTCATCGAGGCTGTCGACCTGTTGCCAAGCGGCCTGCACAACGGGCGCGACCACCATCTGGGCAATGCGCTCGCCGCGCCGAATGATGAAGTCTTCTGCCCCAAGATTGATCAAGATGACCTTCAGTTCGCCGCGATAGTCGCTGTCGACCGTGCCGGGACTGTTCAGGCAGGTGATGCCAGCCTTAGCCGCCAAGCCCGACCGAGGCCGGACCTGGACCTCAAAGCCTGCCGGAACCGCGATACAGAGCCCCGTCGGGACCATAGCGCGTGATCCGGGGCGCAGGACCACAGGGGCCTCATCCTCGACCGCGGCGCGCAGATCCATCCCGGCAGCGCCAGAGGTCTCATAGGCTGGCAGGGGCAGGCCTTGAGCATGGGCCATCTGCACAACGGCGATGGTGGGGGCGGCAAGTCCAGTGGCGAGGGTCATTTCAGGGCCTTGGCAATTTGGATGGCGATCAGTTTAGCAACGTCAGACTTGGGAGCCTTTTCCCAGCGTTCGGTACCCTCAGGCGTGACGAGCAGAACCGTATTGTCCTCGCCGCCCATGACGCCGGGTTGGGTCACATCATTGGCGATGACCCAGTCGCAGCCCTTTTTCGTCAGTTTTGCGCGGGCATGGGCTTCGACATCGTTGGTTTCCGCCGCAAAGCCGATGACCAGCTTGGGACGGTTTGGACCTTGGGCCGCGAGGCCAGCCAATATGTCCGGGTTCTCGATCAGGTTGATGGCAGGCGGGCCGTCTGGCCCCTTCTTGATCTTGAGGGTGCCTTCTTCAGCGGGCCGCCAGTCGGCGACGGCGGCCACACAGATGGCGACATCGGCGGGAAGCGCCGCTTGGCAGGCGGCCTGCATCTGGATCGCGGTCTCGACATCGACGCGGTGCACGCCGGGCGGGGTGGGCAGGGCAACGGGTCCGGCGACGAGCGTCACCTCGGCCCCGAGCGCGCTCAAGGCCTGTGCAATCGCAAAGCCCTGCTTGCCGCTTGAGCGGTTGGTGATCAGACGGACGGGATCAATGGGCTCGACGGTTGGACCGGCCGTGACCAGGGCGCGACGCCCCTTGAGCGGCAGGTCGCCAGCCATCTCTTGAGGCGCAGGCTCTTGGGTAAAGCGCTCCATGATGGCAACAAAGATGGCGGCCGGTTCGGCCATCCGGCCCGGTCCAAATTCACCACAGGCCATGGCGCCCTCGTCAGGTCCAACAAAGCTGATACCGTCGCCAGCGAGGGTCGCGATATTGCGCTGGGTGGCGGGATGGTTCCACATCCGCACATTCATGGCCGGGGCCATCAGGACGGGCTTATCGGTGGCCAGCAAGGCTGTGGTCGCCAAATCATTGGCCAGGCCATTGGCCGCTCTGGCCATCAGGTCTGCGGTCGCCGGGGCCACCACCACCAGATCGGCAGAGCGCGACAGCTGGATATGGCCCATCTCGGCCTCATCGGTCAGCGAGAATAGCTCCTGATAGACCCGATCTTCGGACAGGGCCGCCAGCGACAGGGGGGTGACAAAGGCCTCACCGCCCTTGGTCAGGATGCAGCGCACCGCAATGCCGGACTTGCGCAGCAGGCGCACCAGCTCAAGGCATTTGTAGGCGGCGATGCCGCCGCCCACGATCAACAGGACCCGTTTGTCACTCACCGTGCTGTGCTCCCAAGCCAAGTCGGTTGCATAGCGCTTTGCGGGCAGGCGGGCAAATGGTGCGAGGGTTCGCCCTCTAAGCCCCGCGTTTGACAAGGTCGAATATCGGAGTCAATCTACTTCAGATGGTGAAATTGGGGGGCTAAAAATGCGTATAACCAAGGGCGTCGCCCTATCGGCCTTTGCCGTTCTAACCTTAGGGGGTCTCTGGTCGTGCGATGCAGGCCCGTCTGCTGTTCCGAGCCGCGACAGGGGTGAGGCGCGCATGGACGACCGTGACAGTCGGGCTGAGCCTCAAGATCAATCTGATGTTCAAGGCGGGCGTCGGCCTCAGCGCGAACGAGCAGCGGCGGACGATGTGCCCCTCGTCGATGGCGTGCCCATGTGGGGTGAAACCCGCCGCTATAGCGCCCAAGAAAGCGCCGAGCGCCAGTTCGAGCGTAATGGTAAGGCTTTCAATGCCGACCGTCTGGATGACTATGTCGCCAAGGCCCACGCCTTTACCAGCCGTCCACCCAAGGGATCCCAGACCCTGTCGCGGCCCAATGGCGATACCCTGATCTATGATGCCAAGACCAACAGCTTTGCGGTGATGGCCAAGAGCGGTGCCCCAAAGGCCTTCTTCAAACCCGATGACGGGGCTGACTATTGGCAACAACAGGTGGATCGACAAAAGAACCAGGCCGACGACCCAACGGGCCGCTAGATCGTGCTCAAGACCTCATCCGATCCGGAATTCCAAGATTGGGAAAGAAAGAACCGAGCGCGATTGGTAAGGGCGCGATGGCAAGCCGCCGGTTGGATCCTTGTGTCTATAGTCTTGGTCTTGGCCGCACCCGGTATCCTGTCCCATTACACCGATGAGACGGGGATGATCTTGCGCTGGGCCCGGATCGCGACCTGGGTCAGCTATCTGGCGGGCATGGCCCTCTATGTCCTGGGGCTCTATTGGGTTTGGCGGAGTTTAAAGGCGCGGTTTTAGCGGCGCTCTAGCCGTTCAGAGCTTTGAACACCAAGATCGCGGCCAAGGTCAGGGCGGTGCTGACGCTTAGGGCCAACCAGAAGGGGCTGATGCTAGGGGCAGTGGGAAGCACTGGCGCGGGCTGAGCCTTGCGTTCGGCCTCGGCCAAGCGGGCAAGAGATTGCAGCGCTCCGATGGCGTCTTGGACGAGGCTCTTGACCTTCTCGGTCGGCGATAGTTCCCGGGCGATCCAGCGGCGCACGACGGGCTCAGCGGCGGCCCAGATGTCATGATCAGGATCAATACGCCGCGCCACACCCTCGACCGTGACCATGGTCTTTTGCAGCAGGACCAGTTCGGGCCGAAGGTGCATGTCAAAGAGCGCGGTGATCTCGAACAGTTGCCCCAAGAGCCTACCCATCGACACATCCTTGGCACTGCGGCCAAAGATCGGTTGGCCCACGGCGCGCAGGGCTTGGGCGAAGGCGTCGACCGAATGGACGGCGGGCACATAACCGGCCTCGAAATGGATTTCTGCGACCCGCCGATAGTCCCGGCGCAAAAAGCCCCAGAGAATCTCCGCCAGATAGCGTCGCTCGTCCGGTCCAATCCGCCCCATAATGCCATAGTCGACCGCGACGATGGCGGAGGGTGGACCGACAAACAGGTTTCCCTCATGCAGATCGGCATGAAAAACCCCGTGATCGAGGGCTTGGGCCAAAAAGCCGCGCATCAGGCCATTGGCCAAGGCTGGGCGGTCCAGACCCGGCTGTTCGAGCGATTGGGCCGATGAGAGGGGCTGACCCTCAGCCCAGGTCAGGGTCAAGAAGCGCTTGCCGACCCCCTCCCAAACCACCTTGGGCGCGCTCATCCAGCCATCCTTGGCCATGACCTCGCCCAGCTCGTCAGCGCCGGCCGCTTCGAGCCGCAGATCAAGCTCTAGGGTCAAGGACCGTGAGACGGTGGCGGCCAGATCGCGCGGCGCAAGGCGGCGGCTGAGCGGAACCAGCCGGTGGGCCAGATCGGCGGCAAGGGTCAGCACCGCGACATCTTTGGCCACATCTTGCTCGATACCGGGCCGAAGAACCTTGACCGCAACGATGCGCCCATCGGCCAGAACCGCGCGGTGAGCCTGAGCGATGGAGGCTGCGGCCACGGCAGGTCCAAACTCAACAAACAGGTCCGAAATGGGCCGATCAATACCAGCTTGAACCACCGCGGTGGCCAGCTTGGTATCAAAAGGCTGGAGCTGATCCTTGAGCCGCGCCAGATCATCGGCGAAATCGGCGCCCAAAATATCGGCTCGCGTGGATAGAAGCTGACCGAGCTTGATCGCGACCGGGCCAAGCCCTTCGAGAGCCTTGGCGAGACGTTCGCCCGGCCTTCCTCGGCGCGATTGAGGCCCCGCCAACAGTCGCAATATCTTACCCAGCGCCACCAACGGCGCGGGCATCAGGCCTTGCGCCTCACGTGGCAAAAGCGCGTCGGCCCGCACCAGAACCCAACCCGCACCCAGAAGACGCAAGAGAGCCATTAAACAGCGCGGCCTTGGTGCATGGCCGCGACGCCGCCGGTAAAGTTGGTCCAGCTGACTTGCGAAAAGCCAACCTCGCGCATCAGGGCCGCGAAGGCCACCTGATCTGGGAAGCGGCGAATGCTCTCGACCAGATATTGATAGGAGGCCCGATCCTTGGCCACCCACTCGCCAATGGCGGGGATGACGGCAAAGGAATAGGCGTCATAGGCCTTTCGCAGGGCCTCGGTGACGGGATGGGAAAATTCCAGACAGAGGAACCGTCCACCCGGCTTCAAGACCCGCCGGGCCTCTTTCAAGGCCGCCAAGATGTCGGTGACATTGCGAATGCCAAAGGAGATGACATAGGCATCGGCGCAAGCATCTGGCAGGGCGAGACGTTGGGCATCACCAACGGACCAGACGATCTCTGGCTCGCCGCCGCGCTCGCGGCCCGCGCCAACCATCTCAGCATTGTAATCCATCACATAGATGCGGGCATCTTCGCCTCCGCGCCGTTGCTTGGCCGCCCGGGCCATCTTGGCAAAGCGCCGCGCCATGTCGCCGGTGCCGCCTGCGCAGTCGATGATCACTTCGCCTGGCTGCGGATTGAGCCGCGAGGCCACCGCATCCTTCCAGAGCCGATGGACCCCTGCGCTCATCAGGTCGTTCATCAGGTCATAGCGTTTGGCCACCCGATCAAACACACCGCGCACGAGGCCCGGCTTGTCGGACGCCGCGACGTCGGTGAATCCAAAGGTGGCTGTGGGGTGGGGGGAAGGCTTGCTCATGGCTCTGCTTTAAACCCGGTTGCGTTCTGCCGCAAACCGGACAAAGCGTCTTAGGAACATTCCTGCGTTTGCAGAGCCCCAATATGGACCATTTGCCCCATGCCTGAGTTGCCCCATGCCTGAGTTGCCAGAGGTCGAGACCGTCCGCCGAGGGCTTCAGCCGGTGCTCGAGGGCGCGCGCCTGTCGCGGGTCGAGCAGCGCCGCCCGGATCTGCGCTTTGCCTTTCCTGACGGCTTTGTGCAGCGCCTCACGGGGGCGACCATCACCGCCCTAGAGCGGCGGGCCAAATATCTGCTGGCGCAACTGGACCGAGGCGACACCTTGGTCATGCATCTGGGCATGACCGGCCGCTTTGAGATTGATGAGCCGGGCGGTCCGAGGCAAAGGCCCGGTGATTTTGTCCATGCGCCTGCCTCTGATCCCAAACATGCCCATGTGCTGTTCATGACCGAGGCCGGGGCCACCGTGACCTATTCGGACCCCCGGCGGTTTGGCTTTATGGGGCTGGTTGAGACGGCGCGGCTCGATCAGCATCCATGGTTTTCCGCCATGGGACCTGAGCCCTTGGGACCTGACTTTGACGCAGGCGTTCTGGTCGCGGCTTTCAAGGGGCGCAAACAGACGGCAAAGACCCTGCTCTTGGATCAGCGCGTGGTGGCAGGTCTGGGCAATATCTATGTTTGCGAGGCACTTCATCGTTCAGGGATTTCGCCGATCAAGCCCGCGGCCCTGATTTCTAAGGCCAAGATCAAGATCTTGACGGCGGCCATTAAGGACGTGCTGGCCGAGGCCATCAAGGCGGGCGGCTCGACCTTACGTGACTATGCCGGGGCCGATGGGGCGCTGGGCTATTTCCAGCACACATTCCGCGCCTATGGCCGGGAGGGTGAGGCCTGTGTGACGCCATCCTGCCGGGGCGTGATTGAGCGGACCGTCCAGGCAGGGCGTTCGACATTTTTCTGCCCTGTCTGTCAGCTATAGGGGACCGGCCGCAAGGTCGGCAGTGAGCGCGCCCGTTTGACCCTGTTTGAGACCCCCTTGGCCTATTGGCGTGCGCGCATCATCGCGCTTGGCGGTGTGATGGCCTTGATGGCGGGGCCTTGCCTTGCCTTACCGCCCCTCTGGATCGTGCGAGATGCCGATTCAGAACTTGTGCTCTTTGGGTCCGTCCATGTCCTGCCCAGCGATTTGGAGTGGCAGCCACGGGCCCTTGGCGCGGCCCTTGGCAAGGCTGATGATGTTTGGTTTGAGCTTCCCATTGATCCGGGGACCCAATCGCGCGCGGCGCAGTTGGCCCTCGAAAAGGGCCTTCTGCCAAAGGGCGTTTCTCTAAGCCACAAGCTTTCGGCGGTGGGGCGCGAACGGCTAGGCCGGGTCGCGGTCCGCGCGGGCCTTCGACCTGAGCAGCTTGAGCCCTTTCGGCCCTGGTTGGCGGAGGCCTCCTTATCGGTTGCTGATTTCCAGCGTCAGGGTGCGCGGGCAACGACGGGGGTTGAGCAGGTCCTTGCTGCTGAACTGGGCCCAGACATAGAGCGCCGCGCCTTTGAGACGCCGGAGCAGCAGATCGATTTCATGGCCAATGTCAGCGAAGCCGACCAGATCGCCTCGGTTGAAGAGGCCTTGAGGCGAATGGATGAGGAGCCCGACACCTATGAGGCCCTTCTGGCCTCGTGGATGGCGGCGGATCTTCAGGCCCTTGAGCGCCAAGCCCTGCTGCCGATCAGAGCGCAGACCCCAAGGCTCTATGAGACCCTGATCCGTGAGCGCAATTTGCGCTGGGTCGAGGCGATTAAGCAGCGTATGGCTAGCGGTGGCCGAACCGTCATGATTGTCGGGGTTGGTCATTTGCTGGGCAAGGACGGCGTGCCAGAGCGGCTTCGACGGCTCGGCTATCGGGTCGAGGGGCCGTGATCCGCGGGGCTTGACCGAGATTCTGAAAAGAAGCTTAGACTGCTGCGTTGACGTGGGCCTTGGCTTTCAGTATATCCGCGCACTCTTGAATTCAGCGCCCTCGCACGACGCGATAAGCGCTTGTCCGCATCGAAGGTTCTAAACACATGGCCAATACGCCCGGCGCCAAGAAGGCGATCCGCAAGATTGAGCACCGCACTGAGGTCAATAAGGCGCGTCGTTCGCGCGTTCGCACCTTCCTGCGCAAGTTTGAAGAGGCCCTGTCGGCTGGTGATGTCGCCGCTGCTAAGGGTGCCTTTGTTGAGGCTCAATCGGAGCTGATGCGGGCCGTGTCCAAGGGCGTTGTTCACAAGAACACCGGCTCACGGAAGGTGTCACGTTTAGCCGCACAACTTAAGAAGCTCGACGCAGCTTAAGCCGTACCGACTCTGGGTCGTACTTTAGCTAAAGCTAAGTAATTATTCAGTAATTTAAAGCCGACTGTGCGCCTGCACCGTCGGCTTTTGCTTGTTTGCGTGAAAAAATTGAGCCGTGAACAGAGAGTAATTTTGTTAGCCCTAGGCATTTGTGGAGCTTTTTAGAGTCAACAAAAATATCACCAAAAAAAGCGAAGAATCCCCGTTGACCGGCCCGGCGGCGAGGCTAATGTTGCTTCACTAACGTCTTCCATCTCACCACGGATGAAAACGACGACGCGGAGCTATAGTCAGTTCTGCGAGGGCTAACTGTATGTTTTTTTGGGTTTATCTTCGAGTTGCCGCCGCGCTTCGGTGCTGGATGGGATTGAGGCCTCCATTTCGAGTAGGCCTCATCGACTGGAGGAGGGCGGGTTTTTTTGGCTGGATTTTGAATGCGGCTTTTCTGCTGCGTTCGGCCGAAAACAAAACCCTTAGGTTTTAAAATAAGATTTCATCCTTGGGGGTGGAGTTTGGACGGCTGACGGGGCGGGTTTATGACGGTTTCAAAGGGGGCGGCAATTCAGATTCAGGCGGAGTCCCCAACGGTCACCAAGGCAGGAACCCTGTGGAACCGGGCCTGTGCGGCTTTGAAATCTGAATTGGGCGACGACACCTACGGCTCTTGGCTGTCTCAAGCGGCCTTGCGCGAATCGAGCAGCGGACATTTTGTCATTGTGACGCCAACCGGCATTGCGCGGGACTGGATCCGCCGCAATGCTTGGCGCCGGATTTGCGAACTTTGGGCGATGAATGATCCCGAAGGCCGCCGCTTGGATCTTAAGTCACGCGTAGAGTTTGAAGCCGATGTTGGTTTGGCCGGTGCTGCCCGTCAGGCCGCCAGCGCCAGCTTGGACCTGGCCAACCAAGATCTGATCGAATTTATTGAGCCCGTCTCGTCGGACATGCCGACCTCATCGGCGCCTACCGTTTCAGGCGATGTGCGCGCGCCTCGCATGGCCGGTCTGCAGGAACGGTTCACCTTCGACAGCTTCGTTGCCGGGCCAGCCAATGAATTTGCGCTTGCGGTTGCCAAGCGCGTGGCCTCTTGGAGTGATGGGCACTTCAATCCCGTCCTGATCCATGGGCCCTATGGCTTTGGCAAGACCCACCTGCTCAATGCCATGGCCTGGGAAGCCATGCGGACGGCACCGGACAAGCGGGTCATCTATCTGACCGCCGAACGGTTCCTCTCGACCTTCGTGCGCGCGGTGATGGACAAGCAGACGGCGGCCTTCAAGGAAGAGCTGCGCGCGGCTGACCTTCTCTTGATCGATGATGTCCATTTTGTCGGTGGCAAACAGTCGACCCAAGAAGAACTGTTCCACACCCTGACCGCCCTGATGGAAGATGGTCGCCGGGTGGTCTTCTCATCGGATCGGGCCCCAGCGGCCCTTGACGAGATCGATGCGCGCCTTCGCTCCCATCTGCAAGCGGGTCTGGTCTGCGGCATTGAACCGGCAGACCGCACCTTGCGTCTGGGCATTTTGGAAAAGAAGCTCGACCTTCTGGGTCGTCAGCAGGGCCTGATCGGGGCCAGCGCCCGTCCAGAGGTTCTGCAATTTCTCGCCGATCGCTTTACCGAAAGCGTGCGTGAATTGGAGGGCGCGCTCAACACCCTGGTGGCCCGCGTTGGCGAAGGCGTGTCGCGCCTGACCTTGGATGAGGCCCAAGCCATCCTTCGCCCGCATCTGCGCGGCGGGGAAAAGCGCATCACCATTGATGATATCCAAAAGGCCACCTCGGAACATTTCGGTCTCAAGCAGGTCGACCTGATCTCCGAGCGCCGCAATCGCTCCATCGCCCGCCCTCGGCAGGCGGCCATGTGGTTGGCCAAGCAATTGACCACGCGCTCCTTGCCTGACATTGGGCGCCGTTTTGGGGGCCGCGATCACACGACGGTTTTGCACGCTGTGCGCCGTATTGAGGCCCTCCGCGCCGAAGATCCACAGTTGGCACGCGACCTCGAAACCCTTATCCGCAAGCTGCGCGGCTAAAGAAACTGTTAACCTTGGGGGATAGGAGCGAGATTCCGCGCTCGCCCCCCTTCCCCAACGCGTCATTTCAGCTAATCTCGGTAACCCTGCCGACAGGATTCTTATCCTTTCCGGTCGTTCCGCAGGGAAGCATTTCTCATGGCCTCAGGAGAGATTTTCCTAGGCCTGCGGATCGGAAGACAAGATGAAGCTGACTATTGAACGGGCAGCCCTACTTAAGGCTCTGGGACATGTGCAAAGCGTTGTTGAGCGCCGCAACACCATACCCATTCTCTCCAACGTCCTTTTGTCGGCCAGCCACCGGGCCCTGACCTTCTCGGCCACCGATCTGGATATGGAGATCACCGACGAGGTCTCGGCCCGTGTCGAGGTCCCCGGTCAGATCACCGCCCCGGCCCATACCCTCTACGAAATTGTCCGCAAGCTGCCCGATGGCGCCGAGGTCGAGCTGTCCTTCGACGGTGACGATCCGCGCCTGACCGTGTCGGCGGGCCGCTCGCGCTTTAATCTGCCGGTCCTGCCTGCGGGTGATTTCCCGGTCATGTCGTCCGAAGGCCTGTCGAGCCACCTGTTGGTCGATACGGGCGATCTGATGCGCTTGATCGACAAGACCCGCTTTGCAATCTCGACCGAAGAGACCCGATACTATCTCAATGGCCTCTATCTGCACACGGTGGTCGAGAACGGCGAGACCAAGCTGCGCGCTGTGGCCACCGACGGACACCGTCTGGCCTTGGCCGAAATGCCAGCGCCTGAGGGAGCCGCAGGCTCGCCCGGCGTGATCGTGCCGCGCAAGACCGTTCAGGAGGCGCGCCGCCTCTTGGAAACGGCTGGCGAGACGGTTGAGCTGCATCTGTCGCCCGCCAAGGTTCGCTTCAACTTTGGCCGTGCGGCCCTGACCTCTAAGGTCATTGATGGCTCGTTCCCTGACTATGCCCGGGTCATTCCGCGCGACAATAACCGCGTCCTGATCGTCGATAATGCTCTGTTCGCAGCCGCCGTTGACCGCGTGGCCACCATCTCGGCGGAGAAGTCCCGCTCGGTGAAGATGGCGGTTGAGCCCGGACGCGTGATCTTGACCGTGCGCAATATGGAAGCCGGTCAGGCCGTCGAAGAGGTCGAGGTCGACTATGAGGGTGAAGGCTTCGAGATTGGCTTTAATGCCCGCTATCTGCTCGATGTCGCCGGTCAGATTCAGGAAAATACGGCCGAGTTCCGCTTTGCTGATCCCGCCTCGCCAACCCTCGTGCTCGACCCCGCCGATGCGGGCGTGCGCTACGTGCTGATGCCGCTGCGGGTTTGATCGCGGCGCCAGCTATGAGCCTAGAGGCGCATGTCGCCCCAAGACGGCCCCTGCGCCGTCTGACGGTTACGGACTTTCGGTCCTATGAGCGCGCCAGCCTGTCCTTGGATGGGCGAGCCGTCTATCTCTATGGCCCCAATGGGGCAGGCAAGACCAATCTCCTTGAAGCGGTTTCCCTGCTCGCGCCGGGGCGCGGCCTTCGTCACGCGCCGCTGGTTGAGATCGGGCGGCGCATGCCGGGGGAGGCTGTTGGACGCGCTTGGAGCGTGGCGGCCGTGCTGGATGATCCAGATGAGGGCGGCGACGGTGACTATCGCATCGGCACGGGCCTTGAGAGTCCCGGCTCTGTGCGCCGCACGGTCCGGCTGCAGGGCCAGACCGTGCCGCCGGCGCGTCTATCCGATCAGATCCGGCTGGTCTGGCTGACCCCGCAGCAGGACCGCCTCTTTTTGGAAGGACCCTCTGATCGGCGCCGGTTCTTTGACCGTCTGGTCCATGCCGCCGAGCCCGGCCATGCCAGCGCTGCCAGCACCTATGAAAAGGCCTTACGCGAACGGATGCGGCTCCTGACCGAGGCGCGCGATGCGGGGCGCGCCGTCGATGGGGCTTGGCTGACCGCACTAGAGGCGCAGGCGGCGACGAGTGGGGCGGCCCTTTCCATGGCGAGGGCGCGTACCATTTTGGCCCTCCAGGCCGAAATTGAAGGCCGCGCCGACCGGCCCTTTCCTCAGGCGGACCTCAGCTTGACCGGCGAGTGGGAACAGATGGCCCTATCCGGCGCGCCAGAGGCGGATCTGGAGGCCAAATTGGCAAGGGCGCTCGCCGTGGGCCGAGAGCGTGATGCCGGGGCTGGGCGGGCCTTAAGCGGGCCTCACCGGGGGGATTTGGCGGTGCAGCACCGCGAAAAAGACCGTCCGGCTGCGGAATGTTCGACCGGAGAGCAGAAAGCCCTGCTTTTGAACCTTGTTCTGGCCCAGGCCGCGAGACTTTCTCGTGCAGTTTCTGCGCCGAATCCTGTACTGTTGCTCGACGAAGTCGCCGCTCACCTCGATGCTATGAGGCGGGCAGCGCTTTTCGATGAGATCGAGGCGCTTGGCCTGCAAGCCTTTCTAACGGGCACGGACGAGGCGCTGTTTTCTGACCTGAAAGGGCGGGCCCAAGGTGTTCATGTGGATGCCGGGTCCTTGACCATTGCGGAAGACCGATGAGCGAAGAACCTGAAATCACCGTTGACGGCCAAAATGCTGAGGCAGATGCCCAGGCAGCGGACTACGGCGCGGCATCCATCAAGGTTCTCAAGGGCTTGGACGCGGTGCGCAAGCGTCCGGGCATGTATATTGGCGACACCGACGACGGCTCGGGCCTGCACCACATGGTCTATGAGGTGGTCGACAACGCCATCGATGAGGCCTTGGGCGGCTATGCCACTCAGGTGGGTGTGACGCTCAATGCCGATGGTTCGGTAACGGTCACCGATGATGGGCGCGGCATTCCCACAGACATTCACGAGGGCGAAGGGGTTTCCGCTGCCGAAGTGATCATGACCCAGCTCCATGCGGGCGGAAAGTTCGATCAGAATTCCTACAAGGTCTCCGGCGGTCTGCACGGGGTCGGGGTCTCGGTGGTTAACGCCCTGTCAGACTATCTGCTGCTCAAGATCTGGCGCGGCGGCAAGACCCACGAGATGCGCTTTGAGCGCGGCGATACGGTCACGCCCCTGACGGTCACGGGCGATGCGCCCAACCGCGATGACGGCAGTTTTCTGACCGGCACCAGCGTCACCTTCTTCCCGTCCTTGACGACATTCTCGGCCATCCTCTTTGATCGCAAGACCCTAGAGCACCGGCTACGCGAATTGGCCTTCCTCAATTCCGGCGTCTATATCAAGTTCCGCGATCTGCGCGATGCGGAGGCCTACGAAGAGATCCTGCACTATGACGGCGGCGTCGAGGCCTTTGTGCGCCATCTGGACAAGGCCAAGAGCCCGATCATCAAGACCCCGATTGTGGTGCGGGGTCGCCGTGAGAAGGTCGAGTTGGACCTGTCACTCTGGTGGAACGACAGCTATCACGAGACCATGTTGTGCTTCACCAACAACATCCCTCAGCGCGACGGCGGCACCCACCTGGCGGCCTTCCGGGCGGCCCTGACGCGGGTCATTGGCAACTATGTCGAAAGCACGGGCCTGGCCAAGCGCGAGAAGGTGACCTTTACCGGTGAAGACGCCCGTGAAGGCCTAACCTGCGTCCTGTCGGTCAAGGTGCCGGACCCGAAATTCTCCAGCCAGACCAAGGACAAGCTGGTCTCGTCCGAGGTGCGGCCCGCCGTCGAGGGCTTGGTCGGCGAGGGCATTGCCCAATGGTTTGAAGAACATCCCGCTGAGGCCAAGCTGATCGTCGCCAAGATCGTCGAGGCCGCATCGGCCCGCGAGGCGGCGCGCAAGGCCCGCGAACTGACCCGTCGCAAGTCGGCGCTGGACATCACCTCCCTGCCCGGCAAGCTGGCCGACTGTCAGGAACGCGATCCGGCAAAGTCTGAAATCTTCATCGTCGAGGGTGACAGCGCCGGTGGCTCGGCCAAACAGGCGCGCAACCGTGAAAATCAGGCGGTCCTGCCCCTGCGCGGTAAGATCTTGAACGTCGAGCGGGCGCGCTTTGACAAGATGCTGTCTTCCGACCAGATCGGCACCCTGATCACGGCTCTGGGAGCGGGCATTGGCCGCGATGATTTTGATATTGAAAAGATCCGCTACCACAAGATTGTCATCATGACCGACGCCGACGTCGACGGTGCCCATATCCGCACCCTCTTGCTGACCTTCTTCTATCGTCAGATGCCGCAGGTCCTAGAGCGCGGCTATCTCTATATCGCCCAGCCGCCGCTCTATAAGGCCGCCAAGGGCAAGTCCTCGCGTTATCTGAAGGACGATTCGGAGATGGAGGCCTTCCTGATCGACGAGGGGGTCGATGGGGCTGTTCTAGAACTGTCCTCGGGCGAGCGGCTGGCGGGCAATGACCTGTTGGCGCTGGTCCAGTCCTCACGCGCCGCCAAGGCCCATATCGAGCGCCTAAGCGGTCGGGCGCCGGCCTTTGCGGTCGAGCAGTCGGCCATTGCCGGACTGTTTGGTGAAAGTCCCGATCCGGTCGCTGCCGCCGCGCGGCTTGATCTCTATGCCGAAGAGGGCGATGGCCGCTGGTCCGGTCAGGCCGGTGACGTCAATGGCTTTGTCTTTAGCCGCATCAAGCGCGGGGTCTCCGAGCGGGTGGTGCTGGACGAGGTGCTCTTGCACGCCGCTGACGCCCGCCGTCTGGCCGAACGGGCTCCGGCCTTGGCCGAGAGCTTTGCGGGGATGGGTGTTTTTCGGCGCAAGGACAAGTCCACCACCGTGCGCGGGCCGCTCGATCTGATGAACGCCGTCCTCGATGCGGGCCGCAAGGGGCTCTATATCCAGCGTTATAAAGGCCTTGGCGAAATGAACCCCGAACAGCTGTGGGAAACCACGCTGGACAAGGAGGTCCGCACCCTCCTGCAGGTCAAGGTCAACCATGCCGACGATGCCGACGACATGTTCACCCGCCTGATGGGCGACCTGGTCGAACCCCGCCGCGAATTCATCCAAGACAATGCTCTGGATGCAGAGGTGGATGTTTAGGCGGCGGGAGTCGTGATCTTGCCCGTGGACTGACGAGGCTAACTATTCCGTCTTTGCGGGTTTTTTGACCAAAATGGTTCGAGTATCCCCGGCTTGAGAGGCGTCGATAATCGTGACTTCCCACGGCCCATCTCCGCTAAACCCGTTCAAATCTATCGCTATGTGAGCGGCGTTAGCCGTTAGGGGGGTAATAGTGACCTTAACCTTGTCGGGCAGAGGAAGATAACCATAGGGGGGAACCCCGCCCTTAAGCACGAAGCCAGCTTTGTTAGTGGCATCTAAAACTATTTCTGCCGGTGCCGTTAACTGCGGGGTGCTTGAAGGATTAAACCGGCAGTCTATGGTAATTTTTTGAGGGTTGAGTTGATGAGCTTTTAGGACAATGTAAAAATACTCTTCCGCCTTATTAAATCTATCAACTGCATCATGTTCTTTTTGGTACTGATTCGAGGTGAGGCTTTTTAGCTTGCCGTCAAAAGATTTTTCTTTGGTGTCTAATAAATCGCTGCCCGTTGGCGGAATTTCGTTCCTAATGGCTACCGGCGTTGGAATTTTCGTCACAAAGCCCACACTGGCGGCTACGGCCTGAGCAGAAGGCAGTCTGTCGCCTATTGCTGTGCGTGCCGCTGTCTCTACAGCATTAGATTGCCGAAGAAGTATTAATCCATTGGCACCTTTAACTCGACCGTAAATAACATTTGCATCTGCAAATCTTTTTTGAGCCTCAGTACTTTTATCGGTTTTTATAGATAAATTCTTTATTACTTCTGATACAGATTTCAAGTCTTTGTACGCATCATCAAGACCATCTGATTTCCAGTCCGCAGCACCAGCCACCAAACACCGATAAGCGTCAGCCGCCAGTTCATAGACCTGTGCCTGATCAGGTCTCGCATAGGACCCAGCATGTGCAAGGTAAGAACCACCGGCAATGCCCATTATGGGAACAATATCACTGGTGTTACCAGCCGCCGCCAGACCAACGGCCATAGCCGCCGCCGGAATGGACATATGTCCGGCAAGTCCGGACTGTTGGCGGATGGTAAAGCCTCTAACGTCCCAGTCATAGCCACGGGCCTGAAGACACATCAGGACCTTGTCAGAGTCTCCTGGTGCCGAGAAGGCCGCTTCGCAAATTGTAGCACTAGATCGAAGCGCTGCTGTATTCCCCGCCGGTTTAGGGAAGGACATTTCATAGGGCTTTGCGAAGGCGCAGGCAGACAGAACCACAGCCGAGCTTGCAGCCAAGAGTGGGCGCAGAGTTGAGCGAACCATAACCATCTCCTAAAATTAGATACAAAGAATAAATTTTCACGCCATGATGGCATTTTCGCATATAAATACAACTCCCGTATGAAAAAATAATTTAACACTTTCGAGGAGTTTAAAGCGAAGTTTTCTCTGTTGCATCAATTTTCAGAACCAGCTCGGGCACGTAGGCCCTTTCCACTCGTGCCTCTGACAGGTTCTTTCCGGCCTCCGCCAAGGTCTGAAAGTTTGACATTTGCTCGCTTCGCTCATAGAAAAACTGCGTAGTACCTCGGGCCTTTGCTGGGTAAAATCTCCCCCTGAGGACTTTGGAATTGCAAGACCCGCCGGACTGGCGGGTTTTTTGTTAGGGGTCACAGCGCCTTTGGCGCAAGGCCTTGAGGTTTAGAACTGTTCAATAGGGATGGGCCCTTAACTCCCAAGGCTCCGATATCGAAAGACCGTCCATGACCACCCCTGCGCCTGAGGCCAAGCCTTCGCCCTATAATCATCAGACTGTTCTGTGGGTGAAGCACTGGACGAACCGGTTGTTTAGCTTTGCCATTAGCCGTCCGGCGAGCCTGCGGTTTCGCTCGGGTGAGTTCATCATGATCGGGCTGGCGCTGGAGCCCAAGCCGATCCTGCGGGCCTATTCCATCGCCAGTCCCGGCTTTGCCGACGAGATCGAGTTCCTGTCGATCAAGGTTCCCGACGGTCCGCTGACCTCGCACCTCTTGAACATCCAGCCCGGCGACGAGGTGCTGATGGGCAAGAAGCCGACCGGAACGCTCGTGCTCGACGCGCTCAAGGGCGGCAAGCGGCTGTTCTTGATCAGCACCGGCACTGGCCTTGCCCCGTTCCTCAGCGTCGCGCGCGATCCGGAAACCTATGAGCGGTTTGAACAGGTCATTATCGTCCATACGGTGCGCGAAGTGGCCGAGCTGGCCTATCGCGACCTGTTCGAGAAGGACATTTTCGAGGATGAGCTGGTCGGCGAGCAGGCCAGAACCCAGCTTGTCTATTACCCCACCGTCACCCGCGAGCCCTTTGAGCGTCAGGGCCGGATCACGGATCGTGCCGCCAGCGGGGAACTGTTCCGCGACCTGGGCCTTGATCGGACGACCTTCGATGCCGCCGAAGACCGGGCCATGATCTGCGGCAGTATGGCCATGATCAAGGATGTGGCGGCCATGTTAGAGGCCCATGGCCTGGTCGAGGGTTCTAATGCTGAACCCGGCGATTTCGTCATCGAACGGGCCTTTGTGGGCTAAGGCCCGCTATTCAGTATCGCGAACCACCTTCAAGACCGCCTCGCCATAGCGGTCCAGCTTGCCTTGGCCGACGCCGCCGGTCTTGGCCAGAGCCGATGACGTGGTCGGTCTGCCGCTGGCGATGTCCAGCAAGGTGCGGTCATGGAAAATGACATAGGGCGGTACGTGCTGGCGCGCGGCCTCTGACTTTCGCCAGTTGCGCAGGGCCTCGAACAGGGCGCGGTCGTGGACCGGCACCTCCAGCGAGGCGCCGCCCATCCTTGTCTGGCGGGTCTTGCCCGCGCGGGCGGGGGCATCTTCGGTCAGTTTGCGCAACATCACCCGCCGCTCGCCGCGATAGACCGCCCGCACGCCCTCGGCATCGCCCAGCCGGATCAGGGGGCGGCCATCATTGGGGTCTTCCGCCAAGAGCCCTTCGAACAGAAGCTGATCCATCAGGTCGCGCCAAGCCACGGCGCTGAGGTCCTTGCCAATGCCAAAGGTGGTCATGCTGACCTCGACGGCATCGGGGTCCTTGGTCTTACCCAAGAGATGGTCGATGGCCCGGCCTCGGCCATAGCGCCCGCCAAGCCGATGGACCGCCGACAGGGCCTTTTGCGCCGCCTCGGTGGCATCGACCCCGACGGGCGGCGACAGGCAAAGATCGCAGACACCGCAGGGCTCGGCCCCGGTCTCACCAAAATAGCGGCGCACGGCGGCGGCGCGGCAGGTCATACCGTCGAGCATGGCATAGAGTTGGCGCAGCTTGCGGCCCTGCACCTGCTTGACGGCCTCATCGACATCGCGCCCTTGGCTGCGGCGCAGGGCCCAGGCCATGTCCGAAGAGCCATAGAGGGTGATGCCCTCGGCGGGGTCGCCGTCGCGTCCAGCCCGGCCAATCTCTTGCCAATAGGCCTCGATGGAGGCGGGGGGATCGGCATGGATGACAAAGCGGACGTCTGGCTTATCGACGCCCATGCCAAAGGCGATGGTGGCGACCATGACCGCATCGTCCTCATCAAGGAACCGGGTCAAACGCTCTTCACGCACCTTGCGGTCAAGGCCCGCATGGTAGGCGAGGGCGGGGATGCCCTGATCACAGAGTTTCTGCGCTAAAAGATCAGTGCCCTCGCGCGATCCGGCATAGACCACGCCTGCCCGACCCCGGCGCTCCTTGACCAGTTCGATGACCCGCTCATGACCGCGCCCGCGCTTGCGTTCGGCGCTGAGGGCCAGTTCGGGCCGTGCGAAACTGTCCACAAACTCGGCCGCATCGGTCAGGTGAAGCTCAGCGCGGATATCGTCTCTGGTCCGCGCATCGGCGGTGGCCGTGACCGCCAGCCTTGGCACGGTCGGAAAGATTTCAGCCAGGCGGCCAAGGGTGCGATATTCGGGCCTGAAATCATGGCCCCATTGGCTGACACAGTGGGCCTCGTCGACGGCAATCAGGGCGATCTGGACTTGGGCCAGCCGGTCCAGCATATGGCTCTGCATCAGGCCTTCGGGGGACATATAGAGCAGGTCCAGCTCTCCCGCCTCGATCTGTCGCCAGATGCGCGAGCGGTCGTCCATCATCGTGTCCGAATCGAGCCGCTCTGCCGCCACGCCCGACTGCTGCAGCCCCGCCACCTGATCAGCCATCAGGGCAATGAGCGGCGAGACCACAATGCCGAGGCCGGGCCGGATCATGCTGGGGATCTGATAGCAAAGGCTCTTGCCGCCGCCGGTGGGCAGCACGGCCAAGGCGCTGCGTCCGGCGAGGGCCTCGGCTATGACGCCCGCCTGCAAACCCCGAAAATCCCCATGCCCAAAGGTGCGGCGCAGGGTGTCACGGGCTTGATCAAGATGGGCTTCTGGGGTCACGAAGCGGGTATGACCTGATCCGGCCAGAACCGTCTAGAGCCCGTCGCGGCTTTCGCCCGGTCTTGAGCTAGACCACCAACATAACCTTGCCGACATGGGCTCCGGCCTCGAGATAGGCATGGGCCTCAGCGGCCTGTTCGAGGGGGAAGGTCTTGTCGACCACCGCCTTGATCTTGCCCGATTCGATCCACGGCCAGACGGTGGCCTCGACCGCCGCCGTGATGCGGGCCTTTTCGTCGGCGCTACGCGGGCGAAGGGTCGAGCCGGTGATGATCAGACGCTTTTGCATCACCTTCATAATGTTCAGCTCGACATTAGCCCCCGACAGGGTGGCGATGTGGACGAGACGCCCACCGGTGTTCAGGGCCTCGATATTTTGAGCAAAAAAGGGACCGGCCACCATGTCCAAGATCACATCGACGCCGCCTGCCGCTTGGGCCACAGCGACGAAATCTTGCGAGCTGGAATTGACGGCAATGTCTGCGCCCAAGACCAGAGCTTGAGCGGCCTTCTCGGCGCTCCTTGCCGTGACGATGACCCTAGCGCCCGCCGCCTTGGCCATTTGAATGGCCATGACGCCGATGCCAGAGGTGGCCCCGTGGATCATCAGGGTCTCACCAGCCTTAAGGGCACCATGTTCGAAGACATTGACATAGACAGTCAGGGCGGTTTCGGGCAGGGCTGCGGCCTGCACATGGTCCAGTCCCTTGGGCACGGGCAGGGCGTGGCGACCATCGACCACGCAATATTGCGCATAGCCGCCGCCGCCAAGCAGGGCGGTGACCTGATCCCCGACCTTCCAGCGCTTGGTGCCCTCAACGACGGCGACAACCTCGCCTGAGGCCTCTAGGCCCAGAATGTCGGGTGCGCCGGGAGGCGGCGGATAGAAGCCCATCCGCTGCAAGATATCCGGGCGATTGACCCCGGCCGAGCGGGTCTTGATGAGGATTTCGCCTGGGCCCGCCTTGGGAATGGGGCGCTGTTCAGGGACCAGAGCCGAGGCCGGGCCCTTGCCGCCTTCAATCGAAACGGCGATCATAGTGTCGTCCATAATGTCCCCATGGGCTTGCATCGGCGATCTGTTGGGTCACAGATAGACGGGCTTGCGCGCCAAACACAAGGGCGCGACTGTGACTAAGGGAGGATGAGGCCATGAACGAAGACGCTGCAGAACCCCGCACCGGTCGTGGCCAGATCCTATTGGCCTTGGGCCGCGAGGATCTTGAGCTCTATAGCGCCGAGGAATTGACCGCGCGGATCGCTGATCTCAAGGCCGAGATCGTGCGGATCGAGGCCCAGATGGCCAAAAAGGCCAATGTCCGCTCCTCCGCCGATGCCCTGTTCAGCTTCAAATCCGATGACCCCTCCGCTTAAGGACGGTTTTGGCATATAGGTTGCTTGTACAGTGCCGTCTGCTGCTCTAAGCGACCGGACTTTGGCAAGACTAGGACGGCAATGAGCGATTTGGGCACAGCGGCAGTCATTGATTGGCGGGCCAGTCAGGTGAAGGACTTCACCCGATCGGAGCTGTTTGCCCGGACCTTTGCTGAGGGTATGGATCTGGTCGAAGAGGCGGCCGCCTATCTGGACGGCGGCGGGCGTCATGATTCTAAACTTCTGTCGCGCAATACGGCGTTGGCCTATGCGGGTCAGAGCATGCGCCTGACCACGCAGCTGATGCAGGTGGTCTCTTGGCTTCTGGTCCAGCGCTCTGTGCGAGACGGTGAGATCGCCGCCTCTGACGCCTGCGAAGAGCGCTATCGCCTCGCGCCTGAGCCCGCCGAGCGCGTTCTAGATCCATTGCCAGACGATTTACCGGCTGGACTGGTTGATCTGTTGGAGCGATCCGAACGGCTCTATGGGCACGTCCTGCATCTGGACCGGCGACTATATGTCGAGGCCGAGGTGGTGGCTGAGCCCAATCCTGTGCTGAGCCAGTTTCAACGGCTCAATGATGCCTTTGGGCCCAAGGGTTAAGGGGCCGAATCAAGGGGTTTTGACGCCCCTTAATCCCTCACGATCAGAGGCTTAGCCGCCGTTCGAAATTTCCAAAACCTCTTCGACGGTCCGCAGGCCGGGGCGCTGGGCATTGACCAGAACGCCCATATTGCCGGGAAGGTGTTTGTTATCGAGCATCTTTTCGTGAGCATCAGGAATGCCGTCCCAGCCGAACACTTCCGACAGGCAAGGATCAATCCGGCGCTCAATGACCAGCTGGTTGGCGGCCGAGGCTTGGGCCAGGTTGGCGAAGTGGCTGCCCTGAACGCGCTTTTGACGCATCCACAGGAAGCGGGCATCCATGGTCAGGTTGAAGCCGGAGGTTCCCGCGCAGATCACGACCATGCCGCCGCGCTTCACGACAAAGACCGACACCGGGATAGTGGCCTCGCCGGGATGTTCGAACACCATATCGACATCCTTGCCGCCGGTGATCTGCCACAGGGCCTTACCGAACTTGCGGCTCTCTTTCATATAGTCGTTAAATTCCGGCCCATTGACCGTGGGCAGTTGGCCCCAGCAGTTGAAGTCGCTGCGATTGAGAACCGCCTTGGCCCCCATCGACATGACGAAATCACGCTTATCTTCGGAGGAGACCACGCCGATGGCATTGGCACCCGAAACGGCACAGAGTTGGGTGGCAAAGACGCCGAGGCCGCCCGAGGCGCCCCAAATTAGGACATTGTCACCGGGACGGATGATATGGGGGCGGTGGCCAAACAGCATGCGATAGGCGGTGGCGAGCGTCAGGGTATAGCAGGCGCTCTCTTCCCAGGTCAGGTGCTTGGGACGCGGCATCAGCTGGCGGGATTGAACCCGTGTGAACTGGGCAAAGCTGCCGTCCGGGGTCTCATAGCCCCAGATGCGCTGGGATGTGGAATACATCGGATCGCCGCCGTTGCACTCCTCGTCGTCCCCATCATCTTGGTTACAGTGGATGACCACCTCGTCTCCAGGCTTCCAGCGGCGCACCTTTGAGCCGACGGCCCAGACCACGCCCGAGGCATCAGACCCAGCAATGTGATAGGGCTGCTTGTGGCCATCGAGCGGGCTGATCGGCTCGCCGAGGGCTGCCCAAACGCCGTTATAGTTGACGCCAGCGGCCATCACGAGGACCAGAACCTCATCCTCGCCAATGGTTGGGGTCTCCACGACCTCGAGCTGCATGGCCTTGTTCGGGCGGCCATGGCGTTCCTTGCGGATCGTCCAGGCATGCATGCGGGCAGGGACATGATAGGCCGGCGGAATCTCGCCGATCTCATAGAGGTCCTTCAAGGCTGGGGCAGTCATAGCGGTGCTGGTCATGGCGCGGTTCCGGTCTTGGCGTGGCGTCGATTGGGGCTGTAACCCCGCAGATCTTAAGGCTGCCCGACAATAGTCAGCCCCTGACCCACTTGTTTTGGGTGGTTTCAAGCAAGACCGTGCCCTTAGAGGGGCCCTGCCTCAATTGTCCGGTCATTACCGTGGGACAAGCTTGCGAGGCTGGCAAGAGGCTTTTTTGCAACGCAGCACAAGAAATTGTGCGCCGCGGTCGCCTTCCCTCATCAAGACAGTGGATTGCCGCAGCCTCGGTGAATGATAAAGTCCGGACAATTGCTCTGCAGCCCACCGCCTAGGATGATCGAACATGTCCGCCAAGCCGTTCCAACATGCGCCAGACGCCCCGTGGATCATCCGCACCTATGCTGGCCACTCGACGGCGGACAAGTCCAACGCCCTCTACCGCGCCAATTTGGCCAAGGGTCAGACGGGACTGTCGGTGGCCTTCGATCTGCCGACCCAAACCGGCTATGACCCAGACCATATTTTGGCGCGCGGTGAGGTCGGCAAGGTCGGGGTGCCGGTCAGCCATATGGGCGATATGCGCGCCCTGTTCGACCAGATCCCGCTCGATCGCATGAACACCTCCATGACCATCAATGCGACGGCGGCGTGGCTATTGTCGCTCTATGTGGGTCTGGCGCAGGAGCAGGGCGTCTCGCCCAAGGCCTTGCAGGGCACGACCCAGAACGATCTGATGAAGGAATATCTGTCGCGCGGGACCTATATCTATCCGCCTGCGCCTTCGATGAGGGTTATCAGCGACATGGTGGCTTGGGCCTATGTTGAGACGCCCAAATGGAACCCGACCAACATCTGTTCCTACCATCTGCAAGAGGCCGGTGCGACGCCGGAGCAGGAACTGGCCTATGCGCTGGCCACAGCGGTGGCGGTGCTGGATGCGGTCAAGGCCGGGGGTCAGGTGCCCGAGGCGGACTTTACCGTCGTGGTGTCGCGCATCAGCTTCTTCGTCAATGCCGGGATCCGGTTCGTGACCGAGCTTTGCAAGATGCGGGCCTTTACCGAGCTTTGGGATGAGCTCTTGCAACAGCGCTATGGCATTACCGACGATAAGGCCCGCCGCTTCCGCTATGGTGTTCAGGTCAATTCGCTGGGCCTGACCGAACAGCAGCCGGAAAATAACGTCTATCGCATCCTGATCGAGGCGCTGGCCGTGACCCTGTCCAAGGACGCCCGCTGCCGCGCGCTGCAACTGCCCGCTTGGAACGAGGCCCTTGGCCTGCCGCGTCCTTGGGATCAGCAATGGTCCTTGCGCATGCAGCAGGTCTTGGCCTTTGAGACCGACCTTCTGGAATATGAAGACCTGTTTGACGGCTCGCACGTCGTCGCCGCCAAGGTCGCGCAACTCAAGACCCAAGCCATTGATGAGCTGGCCAAGATCGACGCCATGGGCGGGGCCGCTGCGGCCATCGACTATATGAAGGGCCAGTTGGTCGCCTCCAATGCCGCACGCGTGCGCGGGGTCGAGACCGGCGGCATGACCGTCATCGGCGTCAATCGCTATCCTGAAACCGAGGTCTCGCCCCTGTCGGCGGGCGAAGGCTCCATCGAGACGGTTGATCCGCGCCTAGAGGCCGAGGTCATTGGCCGCCTGAAACAATGGAAGGCCGACCGCAATGGCGCGGCAGTGATCTCTGCTCTCGCCGACCTGGACAGCGCCGCCAAGGAAGGTCGCAACCTGATGCCCGCCTCGCTGGCGGCGGCAAAGGCTGGGGTGACGACCGGTGAATGGGCCGATGCCCTGCGCAATGTGTTCGGGGAATATCGTGGCCCAACCGGCGTGGCGGTGGTGGTCTCGTCCGGCACCGATCCGGATGAGGAAGAGGTTCAAAAGGAAGTGGCCCGCGTCAGCGCGGCCTTAGGCGAAACCCTGCGCTTCCTCGTCGGCAAGCCGGGCCTTGATGGTCACTCCAACGGCGCCGAACAGATCGCCACCCGCGCCCGCGCTGTGGGTATGGAGGTCTTTTATGACGGCATCCGCTCAACCCCTGCCGAGATCGTGCAAAGGGCCAAGGACACTCGCGCCCATGTGATCGGCCTGTCGATCCTGTCGGGCTCGCATCTTGATCTGGTGCAGGAGGTTGTGCGCCTGATGCGTATCGAGGGAATGGACCATGTGCCGGTCATCGTCGGCGGTATCATCCCGCCGCAGGACGCCATGATGCTCAAGCAGATGGGGGTTCGCCGGGTCTATACGCCTAAGGACTTTAAGATCACGCCGATGATGGGTGATGTGGCCCGCACGGCCCTTGCCGCGGTTGAGGCGCGCCTGACGCCGGACGCCTAACCGCTCAGACTTGACCTGTCGCCAGCCTGCCGCCAAGTTGGCTCCAACAACGGTTTGAAACAAAAAATCTCATTAGGGAAACGCCATGAACCTCTTCGATCTGACCGGTAAGGTCGCCATCATCACCGGCTCGTCGCGCGGCATTGGCCGCGCTGTGGCTGAACGTATGGCCGACCATGGGGCCAAGGTGGTGATTTCTTCTCGTAAGGCCGGACCTTGCGAAGAGGTGGCTGCTGAGATCAATGTCGCCCATCCCGGCGCCGCCATTGCTGTGCCCGCCAATATCTCCTCGAAGGAAGACCTTCAGCGCCTGGTCGACGAGACCCGCAAGGCCTTTGGCAAGATCGATATTCTGGTCTGTAACGCCGCCTCCAATCCCTATTACGGCCCCATGGCCGGGATTGCCGATGATCAGTTCCGCAAGATCTTGGAAAATAACGTCATTGCCAATCACTGGCTGATCCAGATGGTGATTCCGGAAATGACCGAGCGCAAGGATGGCTCGATCACCATCATCTCCTCCATCGGCGGCCTGCGCGGTTCGACCGTGATCGGGGCCTATAATATCTCTAAGGCAGCGGACTTCCAGTTGGCCCGCAATCTGGCCTGCGAATATGGCCCCAGCAATATCCGGGTCAACTGTATCGCGCCGGGCCTTATCCGCACCGACTTTGCCAAGGCCCTGTGGGAAAATCCTGAAACCCTCAAGCGTGCCACCAGCGGCAGCCCGCTGCGCCGGATTGGGGAGCCCAATGAGATCGCCGGGGCGGCCGTGTTCTTGGCCTCAGCCGCGGGGTCCTTCATGACCGGTCAGAACATCGTGGTTGATGGCGGCGCGACCATCGCCTGATGGAGAAGGCCTAGCCGCGTTCGCGCGGTTAGGCCGCTACCGCATAGGCCTTGAGCACATCCAAGGTGACAATCGTCAAGGTCTCCTCGTGCGTGGCTTCGAGCACCACACCGGGGGCAGCCCCTGCATCCAGCGCCTCTTTCCAGCGCGGGGCACACAGGCACCAGCGGTCGCCGGGCTTGAGGCCTGGGAAATGCAGGTCCGGACGCGGCGTTGATAGGTCATTGCCCGCCCGCCTGCTGAAGGCCAGAAACTCAGCGGTCATGACCGCGCAGACCGTATGGAGCCCCAGATCATCGGGTCCGGTCTCGCAACAGCCATTGCGGAAAAATCCGGTCAGGGGCGCGTTGGAACAGGGCAAAAGCTCTTGCCCTAAAACGTTCAGTGCGGTCTCGTCATAACGGGTGGTCATGGCCCTATCTTAGAGGCTAAGAGGCGTCTGATAAAAGCCTGATAATGTCCCCATTCGATCCAAGGGAACCGATCCATGTCCAAGACCTCCAAGCCGCGCCGTAGCGCCCTCTATATGCCCGCCTCCAATGCCAAGGCCATCGATAAGGCCCGCACTCTGCCCTGCGATGTGGTGATCTTGGACCTCGAAGACGCGGTGGCCCCCGACTCTAAGGCTCTGGCCCGTGAGCAGGCGGTGGCAGCGGTGAAGGCGGGCGGCTTTGGTCGGCGCGAGCTGGTCATTCGCTGTAATGGCTTGGATACCCCTTGGGGCGCTGAGGATTTGGCCGCGGCAGCCGCAGCCGGTCCCGACGCCATTTTGGTGCCCAAGGTCAATGATGCGGCTGATGTCGCGGCCTACAATAGCGCCATCGCAGCGGCTCCGGCCTCAACCCAGCTCTGGGCCATGATCGAGACCTGCCGGTGCCTGTTCAACCTGCCCCAGATCGCTGAGGCCAGCACCTCCAGCCGCATGACCACCTGGGTGATGGGCACCAATGATCTGGCCAAGGAGATGCGCGCGCGCCAGACGCCAGACCGCGCCCCCTTCCACGCCGCCCTGTCCCTGTCGGTTGCGGCGGCGCGTCTCTATGGCCTGACCATCTTGGACGGCGTCTACAACGATATCGACAATGAAGAGGGGCTGAGCGCCATCTGCGAGCAGGGTGTCGATTTTGGCTTTGACGGCAAGACCCTGATCCATCCCAAGCAGGTTGAGATCTGTAACCGAATCTTCTCGCCGTCCGAGGCCGAGGTCGCTTGGGCCAAGGCCGTTATCGCCGCCTTCGCCTTGCCGGAAAATCAGGGCAAGGGCGCGATCCGCGTCGAGGGCCGCATGGCTGAGTTGCTGCATCTGGTGCAGGCTGAGAGCCTTGTGGCTGTCGCTGCTGCGATCGCCGAAGCGGCAGCCGCCTAGCCATGATGCGTCGCTGGGCGGCAACAGTCCTAACGGGTGTGGCGCTGGTCGCCATGCCTGTGGTCCTTTGCGCTCAGCCCGTCCCGGCCGAGCCTGATCCGGCACCTGTGACCATCGATCAGGTGGGCAGGACCCCCGGCGGACCCTTGACCCCGCAGGAGGAGGCCTTCGACAAACAGCTGCGTCAGTCCTATTCGGTGGTGGATCAGCAACAGGGGCCTCTCGAGGGGGCTTGGCGGCTTCTGGCGGCGGATGGCAAGCCTCTGTTCGGATTCCAGTTGGCGGACCTGCCGCGCGGCGGGGTCGAGGGGGCTTGGCGCGATCTTCGCCGTCCATCGGCGCTCGGCGGCTCCGGCTTTATCGCCGTGATCTATCGCGACGAGGATAGCCTGCGGATGAACTTCTATGAGCGTGAAGGTCAGGGGCCGACTGAGATTGTCTTGACCCCGACAGGATCAGGCCAATGGACCGGCAATCTTTGGGACGAAAGTCGCAAGGTCCCCGTGACTATGCAGCGCTGAAAAATCCAGCCTCTTCAAAGACGGCTAGGGCGCCAGCGCGGGCCTTGGCCAGCAACTCAGGGCTATAGGACGCAGCAGCGCTATGGCCCCAGACCGGACCGGGCCAAGCCGCATCATCGCTGCGGCGGCTGACAATATGAACATGGAGTTGGGCGGTGACATTGCCCAAGGCCCCAACATTGAGCTTTTCGGTCGCCAGACCGATGGCGTCGCTGATCACCCGAACGGCTTGGCTGGCCAAGACGATCTCTTCCATCAAGACCAGACGCTCGGCCATCGACAGGTCTTCAAGCTCGCGCATGTCGTCGCGGCGCGGGATCAGCACGATCCAGCCATAACGGGCATCCAACTGCAGGCGTACTTCGCAAAGGGTCAGGTCGCACAGAAACTCAGAGGTCTCGTCAAAGGCCGGATCGAGCACGAAGGTCATCTGAATCTCTCTTAAAGCGCTGCAAACCTATCTCGGATCGCAGCCCAGTTCGCAATCGCTTTAGGTCGAAATTTAGCTATGGCTAAGAAAATTAGCGTTTACGCGGCACCGCTGCCCAATAATCGAAGTCAAGAATGACTTCGGGGGGATATTTCCCCTCGCTGTCCCTATCCGGGAAATCGCTGCAGGGCCGGTCCTTGGTCGCGACCAGACGCAGGCGCAGGGCCCCAACATCGCTGCGGCCCGCAATCTCGGCACGGTCCAGAACCTCGCTCCAGGCAAAGATCGTGGCCCCGGCAAAATAGGGGTTCACATGCCGTCCGCCATTGATGCCAAGGATCAGACCGGCATTTTCCAGCCCATTGAACGACAGGGCCTTGGCGGTGGATATGACCACGCCGCCATAGACGAGCCGGCGGCCCGTCGGGTCCTTGGCGCGCTCATATTGATTGAAATGGACCTTGGCCGTGTTCTGATAGAGCCGGGTGGCCATCTGGTGCTCGGCCTCTTCGATGGCCATGCCGTCAACATGGTCGATCTTCTCGCCGATCTCATAGTCCTCAAAGGCGTGGGCAGAGCCTGCCAAGGCAAAATCATAGTGAGCAAAGGACAGGCCCGCTGGGATCACCAGATCGGCTGCAGAGACGCAGGCGGGCAGGGCGGGGACCGCCTCTTGGGCGATAGGGGCGGCCTCATCGCGTTTGCGAACCATGACCCAGCGCACATAGGTCAGCACCGCTGTGCCATGCTGGTTGACGCCAGTGGTGCGCACATAGACCACGCCGGTCTTGCGGTTGGAATTTTCCTTCAGGCCAATGACCTCAGAGCGCGAGGTGATCGTATCCCCGGCATGGACGGGACAGAGGAACCGGCCATCCGCATAGCCCAGATTGGCCACGGCATTGAGCGACACATCGGGCACGGTCTTGCCGAACACCATGTGGAAGACCACCACAGGATCGATGGGGCTTTGGCCAAGGCCGCAGCTCTGGGCAAAGCTGTCGGCGCTAAAGAGGGCAAAGCGTGGGCCATAAAAGGCGGTATAGAGGGCGACATCCCCGGCGGTGAGGGTGCGCGGCGTGGCGTGGGCCAGAACCTCGCCCAGACGGAA
The DNA here is from genome assembly GCA_947441065.1 of Caulobacteraceae bacterium. Lineage (GTDB taxonomy): Bacteria > Pseudomonadota > Alphaproteobacteria > Caulobacterales > Caulobacteraceae > CAISGS01. Next base: position 18,681 of record CANESI010000005.1, on the reverse strand, counting down.
ATCTTCGAAATAGCGGCCGGGGTTGGTCTTGGACATGGTGCGCCTCGTAAATGTTCGGACAGCTTTTAAGCGTCAGATCGCCGGGCGTCTATTGCGTTTGCTACCTTGATGGTCTTGCAGTGTCGTTCATCCGGGTCTATTCCGCGCGGGACCTTTTCATTTCCCCCTTAGACCTTGGAGACGCTTGATGGCTCGCGCGAAGATTGCCCTTATTGGCGCCGGTATGATCGGTGGCACCCTTGCTCATATCGCAGCCCGCGAAGAGCTGGGCGACGTCATCCTGTTTGACATTGCCGAAGGCACGCCTCAGGGCAAGTCCTTGGATATTGCCGAAGCCTCCGCCGTGTTCGGCAAGGACAGCATCCTCAAGGGCGCCAATGACTATGCCGATATTGCTGGCGCTGATGTCTGTATCGTCACCGCCGGTGTGCCGCGCAAGGCTGGCATGAGCCGCGATGACCTGCTGGGCATCAATCTCAAGGTCATGAAGGCCGTCGGTGAGGGCATCAAGACCTATGCCCCCAACGCCTTCGTTATCTGCATCACCAATCCGCTCGACGCCATGGTCTGGGCCCTGCGCGAATTTTCGGGCCTGCCGCACAATAAGGTCGTGGGTATGGCGGGCGTGCTCGACAGCGCGCGCTTTGCCTATTTCCTCGCCGAAAAGACCGGCATCTCGGTGCAGGATATCAAGGCCTGGACCCTGGGCGGTCACGGCGATGACATGGTGCCCATGGTGCGTCACTCCACCGTCGGCGGTCTGCCCCTGCCCGATCTGGTCAAGCAAGGCTGGATGACCCAGGCCGAGCTGGACGCCATTGTAGAACGGACCCGCAAGGGCGGCGGCGAGATTGTCGCCCTGCTCAAGACCGGTTCGGCCTTCTATGCCCCGGCTGAAAGCGCCATCGCTATGGCCACCTCGTACCTCAAGGACAAGAAGCGCGTCCTGCCCTGCGCCGCCTATCTGACCGGTCAATATGGTCTGGACGGGCTCTATGTCGGCGTGCCGGTGGTAATCGGCAAGGACGGCGCTGAGCGCATTGTTGAGTTCGAAACCAATGCCGAAGAAAAGGCCATGTTCGCCGCCTCGGTCGCCTCGGTTCAGGGTCTAATCGCCGCCTGTAAAGAGATCGAACCGTCTCTGGCCTAAAGGCCTAGAAACATCCTATGATAGAGGCCGTCAGAGCGATCTGGCGGCCTTTTTCTTTTGCGGAGCCTTGCGATGGTCAGCAGCGATCTTGGACCCACCCTGATCACCGAGCGCCTGATCCTTCGTCCCCCTGTGGCCGAGGATTTCGACCCCTATGCCCAACTGATGGCCGATGAGGCCACCGCCCGCTATATTGGCGGGGTGCAACCACGTTCTGTGGCCTGGCGCGGCTTTATGACCATCGCTGGGGCTTGGGCCATCAACGGCTGCTCCATCTTTACGGTGGTGGAACGGGCGACGGGTCAGTGGGTCGGACGTATTGGGCCGTGGCAGCCGGAAGGCTGGCCGGGGACAGAGGTTGGCTGGGGCTTGGGCGCGGCCTTTCAAGGCAAGGGCTATGCCGCCGAGGCAGCCACAGCGGCCATCGACTGGGTCTTTGACCATCTGGGCTGGAGCGAAGTGATCCACTGTATCGATCCCGCCAACCTCGCCTCGCAGGCCGTGGCCGCGCGCTTGGGCTCGACGATCCTGCGGCAAGATATGATGCCACCCCCCATCGAAATCCCCATCGACATCTGGGGCCAGAGTCGGGAGCAGTGGCGGGCGAGGAGGGGCTGATGGTCCAACCGATTGAGTTGGTGATCTTCGACAGTGACGGTGTCCTTGTCGATAGCGAGATCATTGCCAACCGGGTCATGGCCGAGGCGGCTACGGCGGCTGGGGCACCGATGGACCTTCAGGAGGCTATGGAGCTATTTCGTGGCCGCAAGATCGCGTTCTGTGTTGCGGAGATCGAGCGCCGTTCTGGCCGGATTTTGGGCGATGGCTTCATCGTTGAGGTGCGCCGCGCCACGGCCTTGGCCTTTGATCAGGACCTTAAGGCCGTAGAGGGCGTCCATGAGGCGCTGGATCTGATCCGCCAGCCCTATTGCGTCGCCTCCAATGGCCCGTTGGAAAAACTGTCCCACACGCTTAGCCTCACCGACCTTTACACCCGCTTTGAGGGCCGCATCTTTAGCGCCTATGAGGTCGGTCACTGGAAACCTGATCCGGGCCTCTTTCTCCATGCGTCGCAGGCCCTCGGCACGGACCCTGCCCGCTGTATCGTTGTCGAAGACTCGGTCACCGGCGTGACCGCAGCCAAGGCGGCGGGGATGCGGGTTCTAGGCTATGCGGGCGAAGGGCCTCACGCGGCGACGGCCTTGCGCAACGCTGGGGCTGAGGTCTTTGATCATATGCGCGATTTACCCCGCCTCTTGGCGCAATCGGTTTGACGTCACGGCCCAGTCATAGATCATCGGCACAATAGTCTCGTCCGTTCTTAGAGGTGTTTCATGATCCGTACCCTTGGCCTTGTGGCCCTTCTATCGCTGGCCCATCCGGTCGGGGCGCAAGAGATCGTCAAACGTCCTGAGGCGGCTAAGATGTTGGGGGCTGAAACGGTGCTAACTCGCATCGCCTTTGGCTCCTGTATGAAGGAAACTTGGCCCGTTCCGGCTCTGCACGGTGTGCTGGCCTCTAGGCCCGATCTGTTCTTGGCCTTGGGCGATAATGTTTATGGCGATGATCCCGCCGCTGATCCAAGCCTGCCGATCTTGACCAAGGCCTATCGTGATCTGGCGCTCAATCCAGACTTTGCCGCCCTCAACAAAAGCGTGCCGATCTTGGCGACCTGGGACGATCATGATTATGGGGCCAATGATGCCGGGGCGCACTATGTCGGTAAGGCCCGCGCCGAGGCCCTGTTTGATGGCTTTTGGGGTGATAGCGCTCTTGGCCTAGACCATCCTGGCATCTATGGCGCGCGCCTCTTTGGCCCCAAGGGCCAGAGGGTCCAGATCATCATGCTCGATAGCCGTTCCTTCCGCAGCGACTTGAAAGATACAGATCAGAGGGGCGCCAAGGGCAAGGAGCGTTATGTTCCCGACGAGGATGGCGCAAAGACCATGCTGGGCGAGGTCCAATGGGCCTGGCTGGCGGCGCAGTTGAAGCAGCCCGCCGACCTGCGCCTGATCGTTTCGTCGGTGCAGGTGCTGGCCGATGGGCATGGCTATGAGGCGTGGCATACCCTGCCGCGTGAGCGGGCGCGGCTCTTTCGCCTGATCAATCAGACGCGGGCCAAGGGGGTGGTAATGGTGTCGGGGGACCGGCACATGGCCGCGCTCTATCGGCAGGCGGGGCTGGTGGACTATCCGATGGTCGAGCTGACCGCCTCGGCGCTTAACCGCACCATCAGACCGACCAATGATGAGATGAGCAGCCAGCAGATCGGTCCGGCCTATGCCCTCAACAATTCGGGCCTGATGGAGATCGATTGGGCGGCCAAGTCCTTGCGTCTGTCGATCCGCAATGAACAGGGGGCGGAGGTGCAGGGCCTGAGCGTTCCTTTCGGCCAGATCGGGCTCTAGCCAAGGGGCCGGGGTGGCTCCATAGTCCCCCTAATGGTGCAGCAGGATGAGATCATGACCAAGCCCAGCAAGACCCGCCTGACCGACCTCAAGGGCAAGGACGCCAAGCCCGCCGCCTTCCTGCCGCCGACCCCCAAGGTCAGCCGCCGCAAACCCGGCAAGGTCATGACCCCCGCCGAACGCGCCGCCTTCTTGGCCAGCCGTCCGGATCTGAAGGTGGATTAGGACGGTGAGGTTCTGGGGTGACCCCCTCACCCAACCCTCTCCCCCAAGGGGGCGAGGGCTTATCACCTCTTAGACCTCTCCCTGTGGGAGAGGGTTGGGTGAGGGCCTTGTTTCCTTTAATCGCGACATTGCGAGCCAAGCGCGCCGAAGCTTACCCCCCACATCCGTGTTCCCCGCGAAGGCGGGGACCCAGACCTGCGGAGCGCCCACGGCCGGTTAGCCCTGATCTGGATCCCCGCCTTCGCGGGGAAGACGGCGTTGAGGGAGCCGCACAGCCGCGTTCCACCGTGTGCCCAGCCTAGCGGATGCAATAGCCCGAGACCTGCCAGTCTCCAGCTACCTTGGACAGGATAACCGCCTCGATCACATCGCTTTTGTGGGTGAAAACCGTTTTAAAGCTTAAGATCTTGTAGTTCCCATCGGGCATGCCCGGCACACTTTTGCTGTTCTCTTCAGCGGCAACGGTCCGCCTGACTGGCTCGCCGAATCGACTACGGAACGCCTTGACGACCGCTAGTAAGTGATCGGTGCTAACGCCGTCCTCTTTGGTCGCGCTTGGGGTGGCCCAACAGGCACCGGCGGTCGATTGATCCAAGAGGCTCAACCAAGATCTCGCCACTGTCGCCCCGTCGACTGGCTCCGCCTGAACCGAAAGGGGCATGACCAAGGCAAGGGCGAAGGCCGATGCGCAGACTGACTTTTTGATCATAGGCCGCGCTCCTAGAACGGCTAGTTCATAGGAGACAAGACTAATCCTGAACGAAAAACAGCGCAAGATTGTTTATTATATTTTCCGCCTTTAGGGCGTGGACGACCCCCTCACCCAACCCTCTCCCCCTAAAGGGGGCGAGGGCTTATCACCTCTTAGACCTCTCCCTGTGGGAGAGGGTTGGGTGAGGGCCTTGTTTTCTTTACTCGCGTCATTGCGCGCCGCGCGCGCCGAAGCTTGCCCCCACATCCGTGTTCCCCGCGCAGGCGGGGACCCAGACCTGCGGAGCGCCCACGGCCGGTTAGCCCTGATCTGGACCCCCGCCTTCGCGGGGGACGCGGCGGAGAGAGTGGGACATCCTCGTCCTTCGGCGCGCTGCGCCTCTCAATGACGCGTGGTCTAATCATGCTAATGTCAGGGTATAAGAAGAAAAATGGTGGACGCGACAGGGATTGAACCTGTGACCCCCTCGATGTCAACGAGGTGCTCTCCCGCTGAGCTACGCGTCCGACCGGGCTCCGGTGAGGAGCGGGAAGCGGGGATATACAGACCCGGCGCGCTCAAGGCAAGCGGCTCTGGTGGGGAAATGTGAAAGGCCCCGAACGGGCGGCCCTTAGGCGGCCATCAGCTTTTCAACTTCGGTGACGATTTCGCGAAGGTGGATGGGCTTGGACAGCACCTTAGAGCCCTGCGGGGTCTGGTTGCCCGCCGACAGGGCGACGGCGGCAAAGCCGGTGATGAACATGATGGGCATGTCGGGCTGGCGCGCAGCGGCCAGGCGGGCGACCTCAATCCCGTCCATGCCGGGCATGACAATATCGGTCAATAGAAGGTCCCAGCGGTCGTCCAGCTCGGCGACCGCCTCTTCCCCATCGGCGCAGGCCTTGACCTCAAAACCGGCGCGTTCGAGCGCCCGGGCCAAAAAGCCGCGTAGGGACTCGTCATCTTCGGCCAAGAGAATTCGTGTCATGTCCTATCCATCGTCACTTGGCCCAAGCTTAAGCCCGCAGGTGTAAAGCCGAGATAAATCCCATGGTCTTGGGCGGCTTGCATTGACCCCTTAGGCCAAGGTCGTGATGATGGGGTTAATGACCTCGCCCGACCCTCTAATCTTCGCAGAGCTTGACTCTGATCCTGCGCCCTTCGTTCTGACGCAGGCGGCGCGGTCAACGGCACTGGTTTTCGCCTCTCCCCATTCGGGCCGACACTATCCCGCATCCCTGATGGAGGCGACCCGGCTGGATGGCCTGTCCATTCGTCAGTCTGAGGACGGCTATGTTGACCAATTGATCGCGGGCGGACCGGCGCAAGGGGCGAGCCTGATCGCGGCGACCTATGGCCGGGCCTATCTGGATGTGAACCGATCCCCGCTCGAACTTGACCCCGATATGTTTGACGGCGTCCTGCCGATGGATCAGGTGCGGCCCTCAGCACGTGTCTCCGCAGGCCTTGGCGTCATCGCCAAGGTCGTGGCAGAGGGCCAAGAGATCTATCGCCATCGGCTCGCATCCACCGAGGCTCAGACTCGTCTCGAGACGGTCCATGGGCCCTATCATGCGGCCCTCAGGGAATTGCTCGGACAGGCACAGCAGCGACACGGGCTGGCAGTGCTAATCGACTGGCACTCTATGCCCTCTGCGGCCTCTGGCGGCGGCTGGGGGCGGGCGGGCAGTGATTTTGTGTTGGGGGACCGCCACGGCACATCCTGTGGCTCTGGCCTGACGCGTCTGGTCGATGAAAGCCTGACCCGCATGGGCTATCAGGTGGCGCGCAACAGCCCCTATGCCGGGGGCTATACGACTGAGCACTATGGTTGCCCGTCACAGGGGATCCACGCCCTTCAGATCGAAATCAATCGCCGTCTCTATCTGAACGAGGCCGATCTGACCCTCAGCCAAGGCTTTGCCGGCTTGAAGCGCAATCTGGATCGATTGATCGGAATTTTGGCGGCATGCCCGTGGGCCGAACGGTTGGCCTAAAGAACTTTAGCCAAAAAAAAGCCGCGCCAATCAGGCGCGGCCAGTCATTAGGGAGGAAACGCCCAGGAAGGGCAGAGGCATCAGAGACGCCTCACGAGACCTATCTAATGTGCGATGCACAAAATAACAAGCGAAAAACAAAGCTCGAATTGCATTTTTATCGACTTTTTTAACAGTAGGGACGATTTATCGATATAAATCAATATCCTAACGATTCTCGATGGAATTGTTGCGCCGCAATATAATTCTGTTGGCTGGGCAGGTTCGAGCCGTCGGGTGGGGCAAAGGCGACCGAACAGCCTCACAGATGAGCGCGCAGCGGGGAAAAACAAGGTTGGGCGTCTGATTTTATCTCGCAGCCCCTTGGGTCAAATTGCCGCTAAAGGGTGACTGTTCTGCACCCATTATCGAGTTTCGAGCCGCTCGGGGTGGCTTTGTTGCTCACAGTCGCGTACAAGCCGCGCGCCTGTTTCCTTTCGCACCCGCACAAAATCGGTTCCCAAACCATGACCACGACCACCCAACCCATGCGTAACATCGCCATCATCGCCCACGTTGACCACGGCAAAACCACGCTGGTCGACCAGCTTCTGGCGCAGTCGGGGGTGTTCCGAGCCAACGAAGCAACCGTTGAGCGGGCCATGGACTCCAACGATCAGGAGCGTGAGCGCGGCATTACCATTCTGGCCAAGTGCACCAGTGTGCTTTGGAACGGCGAAGCGGGCGAGACCCGCATCAACATTATCGACACCCCTGGCCACGCCGACTTCGGCGGCGAGGTGGAGCGTATCCTTGGCATGGTGGATGGCTGTCTGTTGCTGGTGGATGCCGAAGAGGGCGTTATGCCCCAGACCAAGTTCGTGCTCGGCAAGGCGCTGAAGCTTGGCCTTCGCCCCATTCTGGTCTTGAACAAGGTCGACCGTCCGCACGCCGATCCTGACCGGGTCTTGAATGACACGTTCGACCTGTTCGCCGCTCTCGGCGCGACGGACGAGCAACTGGATTTCCCCCATCTCTATGCCTCGGGCAAAGAGGGCTGGGCGGTCAACGATATGAGCCATCCGCGCGATACACTCGCTGCGCTCTATGACAAGGTCGTTGAGCATGTGCCGAGCCCCAAGGCAGCTGAGCGCTCGGAAGAGCCCGGTCAGATGTTGGCGGTTCTGGTCGAAAACGACCCCTTCTTGGGCCGTCTGCTCACCGGCCGCGTTGAGGCGGGCCGTATTAAGCCCGGCATGGCGATCAAGGCCCTGTCGCGTGACGGTACCGAAATTGAGCGTGGCCGCGTCACCAAGATCCTCGCTTTCCGAGGTCTGAAGCGTCAGCCCATCGACGAGGCCGAAGCCGGTGACATTGTCGCCATTGCCGGTCTGTCCAAGGCGACGGTGGCCGACACGATCTGCGATTTCAGCCTGATGGAAGCTCTGCCCGCACAGCCCATCGATCCGCCGACCATCTCCATCACCGTTTCGGTGAACAATAGCCCTCTGGCAGGGCGTGAAGGCGACAAGGTCCAAAGCCGCGTCATTCGTGACCGCCTGCTGCGCGAAGCGGAATCCAACGTGGCCATCAAGGTTTCAGAAACCACGGACAAGGATGCCTATGAAGTGGCGGGCCGCGGCGAACTGCAGCTCGGCGTTCTGATCGAAAATATGCGCCGTGAAGGATTCGAAGTGTCGATCTCGCGTCCGCGCGTGGTCTATCGCAAGGACGAAGAGACCGGTAAGCGGATGGAGCCCGTAGAGGAGGTCTTCATCGATGTGGACGAAGAGTTTTCTGGCATCGTCATTGAAAAGCTATCGGCCCGTAAGGCTGAAATGACCGACATGCGCCCTTCAGGTGCGGGCAAGACCCGTATTGCCTTGATGGCCCCGTCGCGCTCGCTGATCGGCTATCAGGGCGAGTTCTTGACCGATACGCGCGGCTCCGGCGTTCTGAACCGCGTCTTCTCGCATTATGAGCCGCACAAGGGAGCCATCGAAGGCCGTCGTAACGGCGTGCTGATCTCCAATTCCGAAGGCGAAACGGCCAGCTACGCCCTGTGGAACCTCGAAGCGCGCGGCATCATGTTCGTGGGCGGCGGCGAAAAGACCTATCAGGGCATGATCATTGGCGAAAATAGCCGCTCTGACGATCTGGACGTCAATCCGCTGAAGGCTAAGCAACTGACCAACGTCCGCGCCTCGGGTAAGGATGAGGCTATTCGCCTGACGCCGCCGCGCCGTATGACCCTTGAGCAGGCTATTGCCTATATCGAAGAGGACGAGCTGGTTGAGGTGACGCCCAAGTCCATCCGGCTACGCAAAGAAGTGCTCAACCCCTCCTTCCGCAAGAAGCGTATGCGCGAAGAATAGGGTCTAGCGGCCTTTCAGATCCAAGTTTAACAGCCCCCTCGGGGGCTGTTTTGCTTTTGGAGTTAGCCCCGATTGGCGATCGCCCACTGCACCCCGACCACCGCGCCCTTAACCAGGGGCAAGAGGCAAAGGGTCAGAAAAATGACGGTCGGCATGGTTAGGGCGAGCACCTGCCCGACTGGCCACTGCCAGATGAACGGGAAGAACAGCATCGGCGCTATGATCAGGTGGCCGACCAGCAGAATGGTAAAATAGGGCGGCGCATCGTCGGCCGGATATTGCCCATTATCGTGCCCGCAAGCATCACATTCACTGCGCACCTTGAGGTAGCCTTGAAACAGGTTGCCATTGCCGCAGTTCGGACAACGGCGAAAGAGGCCCCGCTTTAGGCCGGTCGCTACAGTCTTATCGCCACTCATCGTCGGTCCTTCCACGTCTCACGGGGTGATGTCGTGCGATAGACCCTTAGGTCAAGGCCAATGGGCGCCCCTGTGACCTTTGGTCATGCCCCCAAAAGCGCTAGGGGCGACTGTAAGAAGGTTGTAAACAAGCCGAACGACCCGCCCCTAAGGACTGGACCATGTTCAATCGCCGCGCACAGCTTTTAGGTCTCATCGCGCTTTTGGCCTTTCCGATGATGTCCGCTGGCCCGGTCCAAGCCGCTGGCGGCGGCAGTGCGAAAACGACCGGTCCCACCACGCCCTATGTTCGGATGAGGGCCCTCAATGTGAATATATTGCGCAGTTCAGGCGCGCGCACCGTCGTGACCCTAGAGGTTGGCATTTTTGTCACAGACCCCAATCTCTTAAAGCGCACAGATGCCTCTATCCCTCGGCTCCAAGCGGCCTTTGGCGAAGTCGTTCGGGGCTACGTGGTCGGGCTGCCCCCCGGGACCATCCCCAATGCCGACTATCTGGCCCAGCTTCTGCAAAAGGAAACGGACCGGATCGTCGGTCAGCGCGGAGCCAAGCTGCTCTTAGGCACGATCTTGATCAACTAACCGGCTAAACTGTCCATAAACTGCGCCAAGGCCACATCCAGTGCGCTGACCCCATCGGCGTCGTGGGTGGTTAGCACCACCTCGACCCGATTATAGACATTGAACCATTCGGGATGATGGTCACGTTTCTCGGCCTCCAACGCCACGCAGGTCATAAAGCCAAAGGCCGCGTTGAAATCCTTGAACCGGAAGGTCTTGGCGATGGCGTCGCGGCCCTCGACCTCTTGCCAGCCGGTCAGTTGGCTAAGCGCCGCAGCCGCGCCGATTTTGCTGGGCCGGGTCAAGCGGCTGCCCCCTCAAAGGTTAGGCCGACAATGGCGGAAAGGTCCCGCAGCAGTTGGCCCTCGTTCGAGACCTTGATCGCCTTCATGCCCAAGGCGGCGGCAGGCTTACAGTTGACTCCCAGATCGTCCAGATAGACGCAGGCCGAAGGGGCCACGTCCAATTGGGCGCACATCATTTGATAGATGCGGGGGTCAGGCTTGCGGACCCCAGCTTTGGAGCTTTCGATCACCGCGTCGAACTGGGTCATGATGCCCGCGACGGTGCGGGCCTTTTCGGCCGTCGAGGCCATACCCGCCCCTTCACCCGCCGAGACATTGTTGGTGATGCAGCCCACCTTGAACTGAGCCTTGCAGAGCATCAGGGCCTTGACCACGGCCGGGCGGACATCGCCGGACAGAAGCGGCAGAACATCGGCGCCGCGAACGGTTTGACCCAAGGCCTCAGCCTCCTTGGCGAACATCACGTCAAAGGCGGCGCTATTGATTTCGGACCGTTCGAACAGGGCCCAAGCATTGGTGTCGGGATTGGTCGAATTGACGGTGCGGATAAAGTCTAACGGAAGGCCACGCTGGGTCTCATACCGATTAAAGGCCTCGAAGGGCGAGGTGGTGAAAACACCGCCGAAGTCCCAAATTACCGCTTCGATCATGGTCTTGCCTTGCCCTAAAAATGACGGTGCGCTCGCCTATGGCCACCTAATGGACCGGTTTTAACCCTTGTTTGCTTGCGCGGACAAGGCCAGCGGGGCTAAGTCCTATCCATGACACAGATCCGTCCCATCATCGCTCCGTCTCTGCTGGCCTCTGATTTTGCTAAGCTTGGCGAAGAGGCGCGCGCCATCGAGGCCGCAGGCGCCGATTGGCTGCATATTGACGTCATGGACGGCCATTTTGTGCCGAACATCACGCTTGGCCCAGATATCGTCAAAGCCCTGCGTCCGCACGTCAAGATCCCGTTCGATGTCCATCTGATGATCGCGCCGGCGGACCCCTATCTCGAAGCCTTCCGCGAGGCGGGGGCCGATATCATCAGTGTCCACCCCGAATCGGGCCCGCACCTGAACCGCACGCTCAAGCGCATTCGTCAGCTAGGCGCGAAGGCGGGCGTGGTCTTTAACCCTTCTACCCCGCCTGAAACCATTGAGTGGATGATGGATGAGGTCGATTTGATTTTGGTCATGTCGATCAATCCGGGCTTTGGCGGCCAGAGCTTCATGACATCGCAACTCAAGAAGATTGAGCGCCTGCGGGCCATGATTGATGCGACCGGCCGCGACATTCCCCTTGAAGTGGATGGCGGCGTGACCCCGCAAACAGCGCCCCTCTGCATCGCGGCGGGCGCGACAGCCCTTGTTGCCGGTTCTGCCGTCTTCCGGGGCGGCCCCTCGGCCTATGCCGACAATATCCGCGCCCTAAGGGGCGTCTGAGACCGGTCCCGCCGTGGCCCTGTTGCCCACACGTCGCCTCAAGACCGCCAAGCCGCGGCCCCTGAAGCTTCTGTTCCAGATGGTGGCGCAGACGACGACCGATCTGGTCAGTTCTGACTGGTACGGCACGCCGTTCCATCTTTGGGGTCTGGGTGGGCCAAAGGTTCAGGGCGTTGCAGCTGCACCGCGCGATCTGCGCCCGCCTCGAAACGGGGTGGCGGCCGCCCTGCTTGAAGGTCGGTTTGTTCTGGCGGGAGAAACCCTGTCTGTCGGGCCTGGCGGCGATCCTTGGGACAAGCCTTGCCCCAGTCGATCCTTTGCGGTCGAGCTTCATCGCTTCTCATGGCTCAGCGCCCTGATGGAGGAGCGCCCCGTCGGATTGGACTATAGTCTGCAGCTCTGCCTAGATTGGCGACGCGCCTACGGACTGTGGAACAGTTTCTCTTGGGACGGCGATGTTCTTGATCGGCGGGTCTTTAACCTTGCCTGTCACCTGAGATATCTGGCCGGTGTGGCTTCGGAACTTGAGACCCTCGCCCTTTGCAACAGCGTGGCGCGCCAAGCCCGTCACCTTCTGTGCCTGCCCCAAACTGACCCGCGAGCGGCAGAGCGCGCCGCCGCCGCCGCCATCGCTGGAACGGCCCTGAGCGGCCCTGCCGGTGACCGATTAATGGCCAAGGGCCTGTCGATCCTGACGGCCCTATTGCCCAAGAGGGTCTTGACTGATGGGGGGCACATTAACCGCTCGCCAGAAGCCACCCTAGAACTGCTCTATGATCTCCTGACCCTTGATGATGCCCTGTCTCAGCGTGGCTTGGCAGCGCCGGTCGAAATATCCAGAGCCATTGATCGGCTCACATCGGCGGTTCGGTTCTTTACCTTGCCTGACGGTCGGCTGGCCTGTTTCCAAGGCGGCGAAGAAAGCCATCCGGACTATGTGGCGGCGGCACGGGCCCATGAGGATCGTGACCCAAAGGCGCGTGAGCCGCAACAGGCGCTGCATTCGGGCTATCAGCGCATGTCAGGCCGAACCTTGACAGTGATGATGGATGTGGGCGCCCCGGCGCGCGATGCCATGAGCCAGACTGCCACGGCCCAGCCCTTGGCCATCGAAGTGATCACGGGCCGCGAACGGCTCATTACCAACAGTGGCTGGAGCCCGCGCCTGCCTCAGGGTCAGGCTTGGCGCTTGAGTGACGGGGGCTCGACCGCCTGTCTGGGCGAGGGGTCTGCCGGTTGGCCCTTGAGGGGCGTCGCCGCCAATCGGTTGGGGGTTCGGCTGGACGGCGCTGCCTTGACGGTCGATTGTAGCCGCAGCGAAACCGAAGCTGGGGTCTGGCTTGAGGCGGTTCATGATGGCTGGGTCCATAGTTACGGCCTGCTGCACGAGCGTCGGCTGTTCTTAGATACCCGTCTGGACGAGATGCGCGGCGAGGACGTCTTTCCTTTGGCCCCGGGTGGCTCCGCCTCGCGGCAGGTTGAGGTGGGGGTCTATTTTCACCTTCATCCTCAGGTTCGAGCCACCTTGGCCCGCGACCGGCGCAGTGTCTTGCTGATGGGCCCGTCCAATAGTGGCTGGTGGTTGCGAAATGACGCGGCCAGTGTGACCATCGAGCCGAGCTTTCACTTTCTCGACGGACGGCCGAGGCGCTGTATGAAGGTGGTTCTCCACAGTCCACTGACCCGCCAAGGTCGCACGCGCATTCGCTGGAAATTGGCGGCGGCGGAGCCTTCAACATGAGTGAGGCGCCGCGCGATCCCTTTCAAAAGATCCCCCTTTGGTCTGTCCGTCAGATCGCCCTGTTGATCTATTTCCATGATCTGCTGATGGCGGCGGCAGCGATGGCGGTGGTTCTTTTGGGCCGTTATCGGTTTGAGACCAAGGCTACGCCCTATGGCATGATCTGGGAGGCGACGCTCGCCTTTGCCTTGGTCGCCGCCTTTGTCTTTCCGTTCTTCAAGCTCCATCGGGGGGTTTGGCGGTTCACGGCCCTGAATGACATTTGGCGCATCGCCCAGGCTGTCGCCGCAACCAGTGTCTTGGTCCTGCCCCTGTTGTTCTTGGTCAATAGGCTGGTTGATTTCCCGCGTTCTGCGCCGGTTCTGGTGATCGGTTTGACCGTCCTGTTTATGAGTTTGGGTCGGGTTCTTGCCAGTGGCTTAGCCAGCGGAGATGTTCGCGCCGCCCTGTCGCTTGAAGATCGTTCGGCACCGGCCATGGTGCTGGTGGGTACAGAGCAGGATGCGGCAGATTTTTTGCGGGAGAACCGCCGCGCGGCGCTGCCGATGCGCATTGCGGGCTTGGTTACCCCCGATAACCGAGGAACAGGCCGCACCATTGATGGTCGCCCCGTTTTGGGCGCGCTGAACCGGCTGACCTCTATTCTGCGCGGCCTGTCTGAGCGCGATGTCCAACTTCCTCAGGTTGTCGTCGTCGATCCAAGGCCCAGCCGCGCTTTGCTGGAGCAGGTCGTGGGGGCGGCGGGTGAGGCTGGCGTTCGGGTGGCAAGGGCAAGATCGATGGTCGGCGGAGCCGCCGCGCTTGCCCCGGTTCAAGCCGCCGACCTTCTTGGTCGTCCCCCGCGTGTGCTCGATCCGATTCGCGCCCTTGATCTGGTGGCGGGTAAGCGGGTCTTGGTGACCGGTGCGGGCGGGACCATTGGGTCTGAGCTGACCCGGCAAATTCTCAACTATGGGCCAGAGCGGGTCATCCTGTTCGATGCCTCGGAATATAATCTCTACGCCATTGATCGCGAGTTGACCGAATCGGGCATCGAGGTGCCTTGGAGCGTCGAGCTTGGCGATGTGCGCGATCAGGGCCGTTTGAGCGAACTGTTCGCCCGCGAACGGCCACAGGTGGTTGTCCATGCCGCCGCCCTCAAACATGTCCCGCTGATGGAGGCTAATCCTTCTGAAGCCGTCATGACCAATTTGGGCGGTGCAGTGCAGGTGGCGCGGCTGGCGCGGGACCTGTCTGAAGCCTTTGTGTTCATTTCCACCGACAAGGCGGTCAATCCGACCAATGTCATGGGCGCAACCAAGCGGGCGGCGGAGCGAGCGATCCAAGCCCTGATGGTCGGCGGCAAGGCGAAGGCTGCCATTGTCCGGTTTGGTAATGTTTTGGGGTCCACAGGCTCGGTTGTGCCCCTCTTTGAACGCCAGATCGCGGCCGGCGGGCCTGTGACCCTGACCCACCCCGACATGGTTCGCTATTTCATGACCGTTCAGGAGGCTGCCGGTCTTGTGCTGCAGGCCGCCGCCTTGCCGCAAGAGCCCGGTTCTGCAGCGGTCTATGTGCTGGATATGGGTGAGCCAGTTCGGATTGAAGATCTGGCCCGGCGCATGATCCAGTTGCATGGTCTGCGGCCTGATCGGGATATTATCTTGTCCCATACAGGCCTGCGACCTGGCGAAAAGCTCTATGAAGAGGTGTTCTATGCCGCCGAAGATGTTCGCCAGACGCTCGCCGATGGGGTGATGGCCGCCCGCACGGACCCCGCCCAATGGTCGGACCTGCAAGAGGCCTTTGACGGACTGATGGCGGCGGCCCAATCGCGCAATGAGCAGGCGGTTATTGAGGGTCTGATGGGGCTAGAGCCTGGGTTCTGCCCGGATCCGCGAAAGCCCTAGTCTTAGGGTTCATTCTAAGGTCCGTCCGTGTTAGCAGGCGCGCAGTGATCCGCCCCTGACCGAAGGCCCTCGTCATGTCCGCTCCAGCCTATCCCGCCGCACCTGACCGCGCCAAGATTGGCCGTGCCCTCCTGTCTGTGTCGGACAAGACCGGATTGATCGAGGCGGCGACGGCCCTGTCGGCCCTTGGGGTTGAGCTGGTCTCTACCGGTGGCACGCGCGCTGCGATCGCGGCGGCGGGCTTGCCGGTCAAGGATGTTTCCGAATTGACCGGATTTGCTGAAATGATGGATGGCCGGGTCAAGACCCTCCACCCTGTCGTCCATGGCGGACTGCTCGGCGTTCGCGATGCGCCAGAGCATGCCAAGGCCATGGCGGACCACGGCATCGGCGGTATCGACCTGCTCTATGTCAATCTCTATCCCTTTGAGGCCACGGTCGCGGGGGGCGGCGACTTTGCCACCTGCATCGAGAATATCGATATTGGCGGTCCGGCCATGATCCGGTCAGCCGCTAAGAATCACGGCTATGTCTGTGTCTGCACCGCGCCGCAGGATATGGTCGAGGTCATCGCCGCTCTGCAGGCTGATGGCAGCACCGGACTGGATCTACGCAAGACTTTGGCTGCCCGCGCCTATGCGCGCACGGCGGCCTATGATGCCGCCATTTCCAGCTGGTTTGCCGAGCAATTGGGGCAGACGAGCCCGCAGCGCAAGGTGATCGCCGCAACCTTGGCCCAGACCACGCGTTATGGTGAAAATCCTCACCAGTCGGCGGCCTTCTATACCTTCTCCAACCCGCGAACGGGCATGGCCACCGCTAAGCAGTTGCAGGGTAAGGAGCTCAGCTACAACAATATCAATGACACAGATGCTGCCTTTGAGCTGGTCGCTGAGTTTAATCCGGCCGATGGGGCCGCTGTGGCCATTATCAAGCACGCCAATCCATGCGGCGTTGCCGTGGCTGGCGATCTGAAGAGCGCCTATCTGAAGGCCCTGCAGTGCGACCCGGTTTCGGCCTTTGGCGGTATTGTCGCGGTCAATCGCCGCCTCGATCTGGCGGCGGCCGAAGAGATCGTCAAGATCTTTACCGAGGTGGTCATTGCCCCCGAAGCGGATGATGACGCCATTGCGCTGTTTGCGTCCAAAAAGAACCTTCGTCTTTTGGTCACCGGCGGTTTGCCCGACCCCACGGCTAAGGGTGATAGCTTCAAGTCCGTCGCGGGCGGTTTCTTGGTCCAGAGCCGCGACGATGCGCGCCTGACGGCTGCTGATCTGACTGTGGTGACCAAGCGCGCGCCGACCGAGCAGGAGATCAAGGACATGGTTTTTGCCTTCACGGTCGCCAAGCACGTTAAGTCCAATGCCGTGATCTTCGCCAAGGATGGCCAGACCGCAGGGATCGGGGCCGGTCAGATGAACCGCAAGGATTCGGCGCGAATAGCAGCCCTTCGCGCCGGTGA
Source organism: Caulobacteraceae bacterium (assembly GCA_947441065.1). Taxonomy (GTDB): domain Bacteria; phylum Pseudomonadota; class Alphaproteobacteria; order Caulobacterales; family Caulobacteraceae; genus CAISGS01. The sequence continues at coordinate 2,053 of CANESI010000005.1, read as the reverse complement.
AGCGGCAGAGATGGCGGGCTTGCCCCAGTCCTTGGCGCACAATTCGGCCTGTGCGTCTGATGCCTTCTTCCCCTTTGCGGACGGTCTTATCCAAGCCATTGAGGCGGGGGCGACGGCGGTGATTCAACCGGGCGGCTCGATTCGCGATGACGAGGTCATTGCCGCTGCCGATGCGGCGGGCATTGCCATGGTCTTCACCGGCGTACGGGTGTTTCGCCACTAGAACACCCGGAGCGCGTTTTTTGCGTTTCTAATCTATTAAACTACTGACAACCTTTTTCGATAATAGTAGATATCGTCTGTCAGAACCTCTGGTCTGACGATGGGCAAAATGCCCCCGGTACCAAAATGGAACCGGTCAACATGAAGAAGGAGTTTCGGTATGGGGCTATATAGCGTTAATACGAACCGAGACGCCATGATTGCGCTTCAGAATCTGAACGTAACGGGCTCGGAACTCGGTGTTGCTCAACAGAGAATCTCGACCGGACGTAAGGTCGATAGTGCAAAAGACAATGGTTCGACCTGGGCGATCGCCCAATCTATGCGGGCCACCTCGACCTCACTTAATGCCGTTAAAGATTCGCTACAGCGTGGGCAGTCGACCCTCGATGTTGCTTTGGCTGCCGGTTCGTCCGTTTCGGATCTGCTCTTGCAGATGAAGGAAAAGGCGCTTGCGGCTTCGGACACGACCCTTGATACGGCAGGCCGTTCGGCCCTGAACGAAGACTTCAAGGCCCTGCGCGATCAGTTGGCCAAGACCGTTTCTAACGCCGACTTCAACGGCACCAACATGATCAAGACGGGCGGCGCCTCCCTAGCGGCTCTTGCCAATGCCGCTGGCACCAGCAAGATTACGGTTGCGGCTCAGTCTCTCGGCTTGGGCAGTGCTAACCTGACTGGTATTACCAGTACGTCGAGCATCGGTACTGGAACTGCGTCTACAGCCCAAGCTATGATTGCGACCGTCAATACTGCCATCGGTAAGGTCAGTACGGCCCTAGCAAAAATCGGTACTGGCTCTAAGGCGCTCGATCTGCACCTGTCCTTCATTATGAAGCTTCAAGACACATTGGACAGTGGCGTGGGCAACCTCGTCGATGCCGATCTGGCCAAGGAAAGCGCCAAGCTGCAGTCTCTACAGACGAAACAGCAGTTGGGTGTTCAGGCCCTATCTATTGCCAACCAGTCTACCTCCGCCCTGCTCGGCCTGTTCCGATAGGGCGTCTTTCGCAGTAAGCGAACCGACGGCGGGGGTCTTGGCCCCCGCCGATTAGGTCTCTTGCGAGGCTAGAACCAGCCTGCCTCGCGTAGTCCCGCGGCATAGCTGCGGCTGACCGGTACTTTTGTCCCGTCCTTTAGGGTCAAGGTGGCGCGGCCATCACCGCGCGCCGCTTCGACAATTCCCGCCTTGGCGACCCACCAAGAGCGGTGGGTTCGCGCGCCTTCAATGCCATCAAGCTCAACAATGGCGTCGGCCAAGCGCATCAGGATCAGGTCTGACCCCCGGTCGGTATGAAGGCGCAGATAATGGTCTTCGGCCTCGACCGCTAGCAGGGTCGCGCCCTTAAGCTTGGTGGGAAAACGACCTAGAAACCGAACGGTCTCGGTGCGCCCCGCAGGCGATGAGGTCGATTGCTGACGCCTTTCGGTCGCATAGTTCAGGGCGGTCATGGCGGCTGTGATGATCAGAACCTGCGGCAGGTAAGTCAAAGCCGTCAAGCTTTCGCTGGGCTTTGGCAACATCATTGTGGACGCGTAAAAGACCATCAGGTCAATCGGCCCTGTAATGATCGCCACGATCAACAGGCCTTGAAGCCAAGGGCGTGTTTCGAGAATTTCAAACCTTTGGATCAGGCTGATAGTGACCGCTCCCATTGCGCTGCCGCCGATCATAAGCCCCGCCCAATAGAGGAGGCGCAGGGCAACGGGGGTGCCGTCCGTGCCAAAGGCTCCGGAGAAGGAAAGAAAGAGGGCCGCAAGAACCCCGATTCCCAAGCCCCGCGCATTGCGCATCAACAGCCCGGCCGTTGACAAAGCGCCAATGGTGGCG
>CANESI010000004.1 GCA_947441065.1 Caulobacteraceae bacterium | reverse complement strand
TTGGCGGGGGTCAGGTTAACAAGGGCCTCACCGGTGTTTTTGGTTTGCTCTGCGCGCACACCAAAGACCACATTGCCCCAGTTTTGCTTCCAGGTCGCCATGGCATAACCCGCCATGATCTCTTCAGTCACCTTATAGAGATTGAGGCTCTGATCGACATATGAACCGATCTTGGCGGCCTTGAGATCTGCGGCCAAGGCGTTAACGCGGTTCTTGTCGTGGTAACGGATCTGATAGCCAAGCTGCAACTTACCAACATTGCTTTGTTCACGCGCAATGTCATTGAAGGTAATGGGTGCACGGCCTGCAGCGGCGACTTGAGCGGCCGTCGTTGTGAAGATTTGTGAGGCGTTTTCTTTGCTGCGGTCGGTATAGGCCGCACCGATCTTCACCGTCGTTTCACCGTTAAAGACATTAAAGTCACGCTTGGCGTCAATGCGGCCGGTCCAAGCGGTCGTTTCGTCTTGGGCCACGCGTGAGTTGATAGTCGTCATCACTACAGGGAACTGCTCGATGGAGTTGACCCGCTCTCCGCGTGAACGAACGGCCGTTGAGCCCGTACCTGTCAAGACGGTGCGATAGAGGCGAACCGTATTGAAATTATCATCACCCAACAGATACTCAACCGTAGGACGATCTGTCACGGTTGAGGGGCTTTGGAAGTTGGGCAGGCCTGGAGCGTTAAGATTATCGAGCGATTCAGTGAAATTGACGCGTGCGGCTGCATCCCAGCCTGCGGCAGTGAAATCGACACCAAAGGTGTTGGTGAAGATGGACTGCTCATAATCGAGCGAGTTGAAGTTGGACTGAATTTGAGCGCCGTAAACTGTGCCCTTATCCGGTGTGTTGCCATTACAGATGTCGTAGGCCCCGGAGTTGGTCTGGGGAGCCTGAACCGCTGGGCAGGCCCCAGTACCGGTCGCAACCGCGCCATTATCCATGCGGAAGATGTAGTTGCTGCGCAGTTCAACGTCCGTGAAGTTCGTGAAGATGGAATTGAAATAGAGCCTTGTCGTGTCGTTCAGCTGATAGTCAACGCGGCCTGAAAAGGATTGGTTGCCGCGCACGAGGCGATAGGGCTTGTTTTCATATTCGCGCGCCCAACGCCGGTCTTCCCAGCCCGCGCGGCGATCAACGCTGCCGCCACCGGTGATGTAGGGATCGGTTTCCCAGTTGTCGGTAACCTGATCGCGCTGGTAGCTCGAAGCCTGAAACAGAACGCCAAGTTTGCCGTCCATGAAGCGGTCAGACACCACAAAGGAATTGTCGACCTCTGCATTGCCGCCCAGTGTCATCAGGCCAGCTGAGAGCTTCACGTTGGCCTTGAAGCCAGGATAGTCGAAGGCGCTGCGGGTGCGGATGTTGACGTTACCAGCAACCGTATCACCGCTCATGTCCGGCGTGATGGCCTTGGTAACAATGACCTGAGACGCCAAAACCGATGGGATATTGTCGAAGCGCGATGAACGGCCTTCTGGCGAGACGACATTGATGCCGTCAAAGGAAATGGTGGTCCAGGTGTTGGGCGTGCCGCGCAGGTTCACATAACGCGCCTGGCCTTGGTCGCGCTCAATGGCGATACCGGGCAGGCGGCCAACGGCGAAGGCGATGTTCTGGTCAGGAAATTGGCCAATGGCGTCGGCAGAGACGACCGAGACCAGATTGTCGGCGGCGCGTTGCACCAAAAGCGCGGCGCGCTCTGATTCAGCGATCGGGCGCGAGGCGCGAATGACGATTTCCGTGTCTTCAGCCGGAGCGGTTTGAGCATTTGCACTTGCAGCGGTTAACAAGGCGCCCAGAGCGGCTGCGCCCATCAACGACGCGCGCGATAGATTCGATTTCATATGACGATCCCCATGATGCAGGTTGGATTCCCATGCATTAGGGGACGACTACCCTTTGACTATAACAGATATTTGACAGACTCATTAAAGTCTTGTGCGATATGAAAACAGTATGCTTGGGGAGATTGGAGTATCCCTAGAACTCCTTCGACCAAGAATTTCAAATCTTTGTGGATTATCACTGAAATTTGTCTCTACACGAACCATTAAGGGTCAATGATTTTGCGGTGAGATACGGCCTTGGAACGCTGACGTCATTGGGGTTCTTAAAACAACTCTTGAAGTGATTTCCAATTCTATCCGCCCATAGTCGTATGACTGACATATAGCTGTGTCCTTATCACCCGAGTGGTTTGGGAAACGGTGCTTCATGTTCGGCAGGGTGAGATCCGTTGCAGCAGCATTTGCTGCTCTAATATCCTTGGGCATTGCGGGTTGTGACCGGGTATCAAGTCGCTCTGCCAACGCCGATGACTGGCGAGCCGACATTAAACAGGTTCGTATGGGCGTCACGGGCGGCGAAGATGGGTCTGTGGTTCTGGGGACCTTTAAACAATATCAAGTCCTTTTAGAATCGGTCACAGGACTTCCAACCGAACTTTACCGCGCTACCGACTATAATGGCATCATTCAGGCCATGGCTTCGGGCCAGGTCGATGTGGGTCAACTAGGAGCGTCGGCCTATGCCAGCCTTGATTCTCAGGTTGGCCCCAAGGCCGCGCCAATCTTAATCAATAGATCCAACGATGGAGCTACGGGCTATTATTCGGGTATCCTGGTTCGCGCAGACTCGCCCTATCGTAAAATCGCCGATCTTAAGGGGAAAACGATTGGCTATGTCGATTTCAACTCGACATCTGGCTATCTTTACCCGCGTTGGAAATTGCGGGATCAGGGCATTGATCCTGACAAGTTCTTCAGCAAGTCGGCCATTTCAGGCGGCCATACACAAGGTGTTTTGGCTCTGGCCAACCGCCAATTTGATGCGGTCGCGTTTGTCGCGTCGGGCGGAACACCTGAAACAGGGTTTACGAGCGGAGCCTATCATGAGTTGGCGCGCCGCGGACTGATCAAGATCGAGGACTTTCGGATCATTTGGACCGCGGGTCCGATCCCAAATTCACCCCTGACAATGCGCACGGATACGCCTCAGCCCTTTCAAGACATCGTCCGAGGCGCACTCGCGGCCATGCCCTATGACAATCCACAGGCCTTTGCCGACACCGGCGTGAACTTGGGCAACACGTTAGTGGCGACCGACCGCAGTGCCTATCTTGAGATCATTGCCATTCGTAACCAAGAAATCGCCCAGCGTAGAGCCGATCGTTCCACTGGAGAAAAGGCCAAATGATTCGCTTTCTGGCTTTGATTTTTGCTCTGATTGCTTTGCCGGTTACAGCCAGTGCCGCGCCTGTTCGCATTGGTGTTGTGATCGACAAGGCCACGGGCTGTGATCAAAGCCTTGCCAAGACCCTTGGCGGTGAGGCCTTTGCGAAACATCTTCAAAAACGGTTGAACAGACCCATCATCCTTTGTGGATTTGCCAACAGGGCTGCTGCGATGCAGGCCTTGGCTGCGGGTGAGATTGAACTGTCACCATCGGATCAAGCCTCCTATCTGCCCGTTCGCGATAAGGTTCGTTCAATCCTTGCGGCGCGCTCTACCAAGGGCGCAGGTCGGGTATTGGCGCTGGCATTGGTTACAAAAGCCTCGAGCCGAACGGCGCCTAAACTTCTGATTGGGGCCAAACCCATCTTTGTGGCCAGCGGCGAGATCGCCCATGACGCGCCTCTGGCGGGCTTGCGCGCGGCTGGCACCGATCCAAGCAAGCTTGGCCGCGAAATCTTCGCCGGAGGTTTGGATCAGGCGGCAAGGGATCTGCGCTCTGGCAAGGGCGACGTTCTGATCCTTGATGCAGGTCGCTATCAACGCCTCTGCCGAAGCGATAAGCCGAATGAACAGCCTTGCGCCGATCTCAAGGAGATTTGGCGCGGACGCCCTGCGGTTTCGCAAGCCTTGGCGGTACGAAGAGATATGCCCAGTGACCTGCGATACCAACTGATCAGTATCTATATCGCGATGCATCTTGAGGCCCCTGAAGCCTTTGTCTTTGCAACCAAGGCCACGCCAGCGGTCGCCGCTTTCGATCCTACCGAGGCCGAAGCCCTTGTCGAAATCCGTTGATCCGACAACCAATTCCGATCGCTCCTCTTGGCGTTTGGAACAGATCGTCGACCATTTCGAGGCCGAGCGGTCCCGCAATTTGAGACGAGGGCGGCTCCAACAGCTTTTTCAGATTCTCGTCGTAACGCTTCTCTTGGGCGGTGCTTTTCAGGCGAGTGGGCTGTTTTCTAGCTATTTGGGTGACGGTGCCCTTGGACGGATTGGCAACTTCCTGAGCCGGCTTTTGCCCCAACTCCACCATGACCGACTTTTCGAAGATCGCGCCACATCCGGCTCCCTGCTCTACTGGTTCTATGATCTGGATCTGTGGCTCAAGCTCCTTGCCGAGACGGTCCAGATTGCCATTGTCGCCACAGTGCTAGGCGCTATTTTTGCCTTGCCCCTATCCTTTTTGGCGGCGCGCAATCTAGCCCCAGCGGTATGGGTCTATTGGACGGTTCGCCGGATCTCGGAACTGGTCAGGACCCTGCCCGATATCATCCTCGCCCTTATCCTTGTCGCGGCCTTTGGGTTAGGCCCAATCCCAGGGGTCATTGCCTTAACCCTGGGCACAACGGCTAGCCTAACCAAGCTCTTTGCGGAGGCCAATGAAGCGGCAGACATGCATCAGTTGGAAGCGGTTCAGTCTGCGGGGGGCAACTGGTGGCAGCAATTGCGCTTTGGTCTGATGCCCCAAGTCCTTCCAAACCTCGCCTCCTATTCACTCCTTCGGCTTGAGATCAATGTCGGAGGGGCAGCAGCCCTTGGAATTGTGGGCGCTGGCGGTATTGGGGTCGAGTTATCGCGCGCCATTACATTTACCGAATTTGACACCTATTTCGCTGTTCTCATCATGATCGTCGGACTGATTTTCGTCCTTGATTTGACGTCCGAAGCGATCCGTGACCGACTAACGGGTTTGGAGAAAGGCGCGTGACGGCCGGGTCAGATCTCATTGAACGCGCAACCCTCATTGCGCCCAATAGCGTTTATCCGCCTTGGATCAATCGCTTTGGACGCTGGATCTGTTGGGTCGGTGGCCTCATCCTCTTTGGGTGGATGTGCCATAATCTTGATCTGAGATTGGATGTGCTGGCACGAGGCTTTACCAAGCTTGGGGTCCTCACCAAGGCGATGTTCCCGCCCTTTGCGAACGGTGGTGAACTCAGAATAGTCCAGTCCCTGCTCGACACCTTTGCCATGGCCGTGTCTGGGACGGTCTTGGGGATAATCGTGGCCCTGCCGCTCGGCATTATCGGGGCAAAGACGGTTATCCGAAACCCAGTTATCCATTTCGCTGTCAGGCGGACCTTAGACATTTTGCGTGGTGTGCCGGTCCTTGTCTGGGCGCTGGTGATGATTTCAGCCTTCGGTTTAGGGCCGATAGCGGGCGTGATCGCCTTGGCACTGGCAGATTTTCCGCATCTGTCCAAACAGTTTGCGGAGGCGATAGAAAATAGTGACACGAGGCCATCCCAGGGCATTTTAGCCTCGGGGGGCAACAGGATTGAGGCGATGAGACTTGGCCTCTTGCCGCAGGTCGTTCCCGTCATGGCCAGTCAATCACTCTATACGCTGGAATCCAACTTTCGAAATGCCGCCATCTTGGGCGTGGTTGGTGCCGGCGGCATCGGATTTGAACTGGAAGAGCGAATAAGGATCTTTGCCTTTGATCAGGTGGCATGGATCGTGGTGGCTTACGTGCTGAGCGTGACGCTGCTTGATTGGCTCTCGAGCCAGGTGCGCGCACGCCTCGTATAGAGATTGGTCCATACCGTGGGGCGTTTTGCGCGGTCTTGGTACAAATGAAATAGCTGTCGTTGGTTGCCTGCCCAATCGTCGCGCAAGCTTCACATTAGCCCCGTAAACTTCATGTGCCGCCTGTTGATAGGGGTAATATTTCGGGACGCCCCATGCTGGAACTCGTAAATGTTACGAAGACATACGGTCAAGCGATCGCCGTGAACGGCGTGTCTCTGTCCATCCCTGCGGGATCCATGGTGGGGATTTTGGGACGCTCAGGGGCTGGAAAATCAACGCTGCTGCGGATGATTAATCGGCTGGCAGAGCCTACATCTGGCGATGTGCTCTGGCAGGGCAAGTCTGTACTGCACCTTCGCGGCAGTACGCTGCGAGCATGGCGCGCCCGCTGCGGGATGATGTTCCAGCAGTTCAACCTGTCGCCAAGGCTTGATGTGCTGACCAATGTGTTGGTTGGCTCTGTAAGCCGTCGCCCGACGTTGCAAACCTTGATCAAATATTTTCCAGCCGAGGAACGGGCGCGGGCCATTTTGGAACTCCATGCGCTTGATATGGCGGATCTCGCCCTTCAGCGGGCAGGGACCTTGTCCGGTGGCCAGCAGCAGCGGGTGGCTATAGCGCGGACCATGATGCAGTTGCCTGACCTGGTCTTGGCCGATGAGCCCATCGCATCCCTGGATCCCGCCAACGCGGAAACCGTGATGTCTGCCCTATCCTCGATCAGCCAAGAGCGGGGGATCACCGTATTGGTGAACCTCCATTCCCTCGACATTGCGCGGACCTACTGCCCGAGGATCATTGGCATGGCGAAGGGCAAGGTCGTTTTTGACGGAAGTCCAGACCAGCTCGATGCAGCCATGGTCGAAAAAATCTATGGACGCCGCAAGTCTACTGAGAGTGCGCTGGCCCCTGCGGTGTCGACCACCCTGTCTTCAATTCCCACTGGAGAAGTCGCGTGATCGGACGCCTGGCCAACAGAACGCTTCAGACTGGTGAGGTCTATTTCGACCTTTTTGATGGCTTGACCCAAGCCAAGCGCGGCGGCCCTGAGCCTGAAATCTCGCCTGAGGCCTCCGTCCACGACTGTATATTGGGGCCTTGGACCCGGGTTGGGGGGCGTACCTCACTGAATGAAGTGACTATGGGGGCCTATAGCTACATCGTCACCGACTCCAGCGCGACCTATAGCGAGATTGGAAAGTTCTGTTCCATAGCGCGCGATACTCGGATCAATCCGGGTAATCACCCCATGTGGAAAGCCGCGCAACATCATTTCACCTATCGGGCCGTTTCCTATCGCCTCGCGGAAGAAGATGATGCGGATTTTTTTGAGTGGCGACGCGCCGATCGCTGCGTGATCGGACATGATGTTTGGATCGGTCACGGCGCGACGGTCTTGGCGGGCGTGACCGTTGGGACGGGGGCCGTCATCGGGGCGGGGGCTGTGGTATCAAAGGACGTAGCCCCCTATACAATCGTCGGCGGCGTACCTTCACACCCCATCCGGGACCGCTTTCCAAAGGCTGTTCAGGATGGACTTCTTGCGCTCAACTGGTGGGATTGGGATCGTGACAAACTCTCAGCCGCCCTCCCGGACTTCCGAAGCCTTGATGCCGATCAGTTTGTCGAAAAATATAGTTGATCGTGGATGTCTCATCCTGATTGTCGGGCCATCGGGTGTCGGCAAGGACTCGCTCATTGACGGGGCGAGGGAGGCTCTCTTGGACGATCCGCGCTTCGATTTTGCTATTCGTGACATCAATCGCCCGCAGACGGCTGGCGGGGAAGCTCACCGCACAGTCACCGATGAGACCTTTATCGCCCTTGAAGCGGCGGGTGGATATGCCCTGTCTTGGCAGGCGCACGGGCTGAATTATGGTATTCCAAAGGCCTATGAAGAGGCGCTTTCGCGCGGCACCTGTGTTGTGGCAAATGTCTCTCGCACTGTCATTGAGCAGGCCCGCGAACTTTACCGCCCCCTAGCCATTATCAAGATTTCGGCCCCCGAAGACCTGCTGAGGCAGAGGTTGATGGCGCGCGGGCGCGAAGGCGCTGCTGAAATTGAGGGTCGAATAAGGCGTGCGGGGGAGTTTGACGTCAGCGGGCCAGACGTTGTTGAGCTTTCTAACGACAGCCCCCTTGAGATTGGCATTGCTAGGCTGGTGAACATCCTTCGCAGTCTGACGCGAGCCGAGTGAACGCCGTCGGGCTTTATCTGGACGCAATCGTCGCCATGACGCCCTTGTGATCGCTGGGGTAAACGCCATCGCGGTCACACGCGGCAAGTGCGGTTTCCGCCGCCGATAGGTCCCATTGGCCGCAACCTCGCAGGATGATTAGATCAATCACCTTTGGGGTACCTTCCATCAGTGTGCTCGTATCACCGAGACGATCGGCGCTGCATTGATAGTCTGGTCGCCCTAACAGTACTTGGAGGGCCTGTTCGTCCGGGCTAGCGTTAAAATCGCCTGCAAAGACAATCGGACGGGTCCACTCGATCAAGGCCTGACGATCGATCTCTTCCAATTGGGCTTGGCGCAGTCTTGCCGCATCAGGTCCCGTCAGATGGGTAAGGTGAAGATTGATCACCCGCAGGAGACCATGGGGCGTGTCGACATCAACGCGCTGCGCGATCCGTTCACCGTCAAGCGGGTCAGAAGGCAGGGCGATCTTCTCAGCGGTTAGAATGGGCCACCGCGACAGGACGGACAGTCCCGAGGATGACCATCGCCCCCCACGATGCTTGAACCGAGAGGGACTATTAAAGCCGCCCAAACCCGTAGAGCCCGAAATTCGGTCAAAGGTGGATAGGGCTCCATCACCTGCGCTGAAAACCTCTTGCAGGCAGATGATGTCGCAATCGAGCGGGGTCAGTTGTTCTGTGATGAGCCCCATGCGTCGCTCATAGTCACCCTCATCCTTCCAGCAGTTGAGCGTTAAGAGCCGGATCAACCGACCCTTAGCCCCTTCACCCAGACGCCTTTGACCATCACGTGACCTTGGCTGACGCGAACGCGGACAAGATCGGCACGAGCGCCCAAACGGATGGCGCCACGATCCGTTAGACCGCAGGCGCGGGCAGGGGCGCCCGTTACGGTGTCAACGGCACTGGAGATGGACCAACCAAAGGGCTCGTCTGTTAAACGAAAGGCGCATTCGATCAGGCTGCGGGGGACATAGTCAGAGGCAAAACCGTCAAGGAGGCCTTCGTTGGCCAAGGTGGCCGCTGGAACATTGCCTGAGTAGGATCCGCCTCGAATAAGGTTCGGTCCGCCCATCACGACGGCCATGCCTCGTTCGCTGGCGCGTCTTGCCGACTCTACGGTGACCGGGAACTCCGATATGGTTGCGCCCAGATCGGCGGCTTGATCACTATGGGCTTCGGTCTCGTCGTCATGGCTGGCAAGCGGCATGCCGCGCGACTTGGCAATCTGAGACACCAATTGCCGTCCATTGGCCGCATTGAGGGCTTGGAGTTCATTTCGATCAGCCAAGCGGCGTTCAATTTCGGTCTCGGAAGCGCCTTCCTGGCGCCACATCCCCAAGAACTTTTCAATATTGCGGTACTGTCTCTGTCCAGGGGTGTGATCCATGAGGGAAAATAGTCCCGTCATGGGGTGGGGCGACAGGCGATCAACATAGGCCTCGAGCACATCGGAGGGGGTTTCGCAGCGCCAATGGATCCGGTGATCGGCCTTCAGAAACTCTTGCTCCCATGCATGCTGTAACCCGTCGGTCAGTCGGATCAGATTGTCCGGCGTTCGCGCAGCACCCAAGCCGAACGAGCCCAGTGAGAGGGAGTCAAATACGGTCGTGACCCCGACCGATATGCACAGACCGTCATGAACGATGGCCGCAGATACGGGATTCCAGTCGATATTTGCCCGGGGAAAATAGTGACGCTCGAGGTTGTCCGTATGGATATCAATGACGCCTGGGATGAGCCAATCCCCGTCGCAGTCTTGGCCAAGGGGCGATAGGCCTTCATCAAGCGCGCTGATGACGCCCCCATCGAACTTGACGGATCCTTCAAGCACACCATCGGGCAGCACGATGCGGGCGTTGGTTAAAACCTCAGACATTAAGCGTCTCCTTGGGCACGATTAGGTTATGTCGTTTACTGTTGGCTTTGGTTCAGCTTCGATCTCGATCTCGATGCGGTCAGACGCAAAATGGGCCTCGCCATATTCGAGCGGTTGGCCAAGTCCGTCGACATTCCAAGAGTGCGTGACCAGCAAGGGGACATGCTTGGGAACGTTCAGAAGCTTGGCTTCGGTAGGAGATGGCAACCGGGTGAGAATTCGCGTTCGTTTGCGTTCATAATCAGGAACACCGCAGTCGAGCAGGGTTCGCGTGATCGACCTGTGGCGCTGATAGAAGACATCGAAGGTTGGAAAGCGATTAAAGTCGAAATAGTGACGCGACAAAGCGATGGGCTGGCCGTTCGCCGTTCCGAGGCGCTTAAGATAAATCACTTTCTCGCCAACATTCAGCTCTAGGGCGGCGGCGACATGCTGCTCTGCAAGGCGAACCTCAATGGCGAGGGTGCGGGTTTGAGAGTCAGCGAAATGCTGGGCGATTCCATCTGTGAACCGCGTTCGGCGACCAATCTTATAGGTCATAATGGGACGGCGAACGAAACTGCCTCGTCCCTGAGTCGTTTCTAGCAACCCTTTGGCCTGCAGCCAGGCGAGCGCGCGCCTCACAGTATGACGGTTTGTTGAAAAGGCGATTGCGATCTCTGCCTCAGTCGGCAATTTGTTGCCGGGTGCACGGATGCCAGATGCAATATCGGCTTCAAAACTATTCACAATTTGCCGCCAGCCTGGGACAAGTTGCTCTGATTTTTCTATATTTTCTTGTGTATTATTCAACTTCAACAAACTCGCCACCCGTCATAATAATGACATACTTTAACTGTTGATTTATTATTACCATCCTCGTAAAAATTGATCAATCTTTACTCACTACAAATTTGAAAGTTGTTGCTTTGGCTCAAATGATCGAATCAAAACTTGTGGACACGCGTCAGCGTCAAGAGTGGATGTCGATACTTGCAAAGGCCGATCCTCATCGGGTGGTCAGCCTTTTGCGGGGTTTGAACCCTCCACAGGCTGAGGTCTTACGAGCACCAGAAATAGGAATGGTCATGGTTCGGGGGCGTGCCGGATCGGATGGCGGGGCCTTTAACTTAGGTGAAATGACCGTCACGCGGTGCGTGGTGCGGCTCAGCTCCGGTGAAACCGGGGTGGGTTATGTCGCCGGGCGCAATAAGCAACATGCCCAATCTGCTGCTGTTATCGACGCTATGCTCCAGTCCTCAGACCTGTTTGATCGCGTGCAGTCAGAGGTGATTGCGCCCCTCAAGGCGGAGAAGGCCGAGCAGATGGAGGTTGCCGCTCTGAAGGCGGCGGCCACCAAGGTGGATTTCTACACTATGGTTCGCGATAGGCAGGGCTAGAAATGACAACAGCACTCGATCTGTCCAATCTGCGTCCAGGTTTTCACGACCCTGTAAAAGAAGGCCAAGCGGCTTTTCGGGTCATTTTGGACGCCATGTCCAACCCGGGGTCCATGAAGAGCCTGTCGCTTGCAGCGCAGGTTCCAGAAGATGTGGGGTCTGCCGCTGGTGCGGTATTGCTGACCCTCGCAGACATGGATACGCCCGTTTGGCTCGAGCCGTCATTGGCTGGGGGCGAGTTGTCAATCTGGCTGCGCTTCCATTGTAACTGCCCTCTAACGCTCGATCCTTCGGCGGCGGCCTTTGCATTGTCTAAGAGTGATGCGGCCTTGTCCGACCTCAATCAGTTCAATCTCGGAGACGCGAAATATCCCGACCGCGCCACGACCTTGATATTGGTGCTGCCCTCATTAACCGGCGGAGAGACCGTGCGTCTGCAAGGTCCGGGCATAGAGACGGAAGCGAAAATTGCGCCTTGCGGGTTGCCGGCTGATTTTTGGTCCGTGCGCACCGAGGTCAATTCAAAATTCCAGTTCGGCATCGATCTGATGCTTTGCGCAGGCGATGAGATCATCTGCCTTCCACGCACCACGCGAACCTTAGAGCAGGGAAGCTGAGCCCATGGCCTATGTAGCTGTAAAGGGTGGCGAGCGCGCCATTTCTAATGCCCACGCCCTGCTCGAAGAGGCGCGCCGTGGTGATCCGTCAGTGCCGGAACTGTTGGTCGATCAGGTTCGCGAGCAGCTCTCCCTGTCGGTGGATCGGGTGATGGCCGAAGGCTCTTGCTATGATCGCGATCTAGCGGCCTTGGCGATTAAGCAATCTGCGGGTGATGTCGCAGAAGCCACCTTCTTGATGCGGGCCTATCGCACAACCTTGCCTCGCTTTGGTTTCTCAAAGCCGGTCGAGACCGCTGCCATGGCTGTGCGCCGCCGTATCTCGGCGGCTTTCAAAGATATTCCAGGTGGCCAGGTCCTTGGCGCAACCTTCGACTACACCCACCGCCTGTTGGACTTCAAGTTGGCGGCTGAGGGGGCCGATCCCGTTGCCCCCGCACCCCAAGCCCTGGAGCCCATGGTCCACCCGCTTCCGACGATTAGTTCGGTCTTTTCCCATGAAAATCTCTTGGAGCAAGAGGCCCGGTTCGACGGCGATGACGAGCCCTTTGATCTGACCCGCGAACCTATGTCCTTTCCAGCGGGGCGTGATCAGCGCCTTCAGGCCCTTGCGCGCGGCGATGAAGGGTTCTTGCTCAGCCTTGCCTATTCCTCACAGCGCGGATGGGGCAGCACCCATCCCCTTTGCGGAGAAATTCGCATGGGCGAGGTGCCGGTGGAGTTCATCCCGGATGAACTGGGCTTTCCCATCGAGATTGCGGATATCACCCTGACAGAATGTATCATGCTGTCTGGCTTTGCCGGTTCGGCTGAGCGGGCACCGCAATATACTCGCGGATATGGTCTGACCTTTGGCCATAATGAACGTAAGACCATGAGCATGGCGATTGTCGACCGTGCCCTGCGAGCACGCGAGCTTGGCGAACAGGTCGATGCCCCCTGCCAAGATGAAGAGTTTGTCCTCTATCACTCCGACAATGTCGAAGCCTCTGGTTTTGTGCAGCATCTGAAACTGCCGCATTATGTCGATTTCCAAGCCGACCTTCTGTTTCTGCGCAAGCTGCGCGCGGAATTTTTCGACCGAAAAGCGGCGGCTGAAGCGATCACAGCGCTCCAAATGGAACCTGCAGAATGAACGCGCAAGCTAATGACGCCGCGCTAACGGCGACTTCCAACAGTCCAGAGCGCTACTACACCTATGGCTATCTGGACGAGCAGACCAAGCGGATGATCCGCCGGGCCATTCTTAAGGCCGTGGCGATCCCGGGCTATCAGGTTCCGTTTGGATCGCGTGAAATGCCTGTGCCCTATGGCTGGGGAACGGGCGGTATTCAGCTAACGGCTGCCATAATCGGCCCTGATGATGTCTATAAATGTATTGATCAGGGTGCCGACGATACGACCAATGCCGTCTCGATCCGGCGTTTCTTTGCCAAGGTTGCCGATGTCGCCACGACCGAGGACACAGCAGAGGCCACCATCATTCAGTCTCGCCATCGCATCCCAGAACATCCCCTCAAGGATGGCCAGATCATGGTGTTTCAAGTGCCGCAGCCCGAGCCCCTTCGGGGCCTAGAGCCGCGCGAGATGGAAACCCGGGCTATGCATGCCTATGAGGAATATGGCCTGCAATATGTATCACTCTATGAGAATGTCTCTGCCTTTGGCCGCATTGCTGCGACCGCCGGTTACCCGGTCATGGTCGATGAGCGCTATCTCATGTCGCCCTCGCCAATCCCGAAGTTTGACAATCCTAAGCTCCATAACTCCCATGCTCTGATGCTGTTCGGGGCGGGACGCGAGAAGCGGATCTATGCGATCCCGCCTCACACAACCGTCCGAAGCCTCGATTTCGAAGACTACCCCTTCGAGACCCAGAAATGGGAGGAGAGCTGCGCCCTTTGCGCAGCCGATGACTCCTATCTGGATGAGGTGGTGTTAGACGATCAGGGCCAAAGAATGTTTGTCTGTTCCGACAGCCACTATTGCTCGGACCGCCGTGCGCAGGGCTTCCGTGGCCCGATGGCGGGTCACGAGTTGGTCGATATCGACAAGGGTGCTGGCCAATGACCATGACAGCCCATCAAGAAACGATCGATCAGGCCGATCAACCGCTGCTGCGCGTCCGCAACCTGTCCAAACATTATGGAATGATCACCGGCTGCCGCGATGTTTCGTTCGAAATGCGTCCCGGTGAAGTGTTGGGCATTGTCGGTGAGAGTGGCTCGGGTAAGACGACCCTCCTCAACTGCCTGTCCGGCCGCTTGCCTCCATCTCAAGGGCGGGTTGAGTTTAACGCCAGTCGCCATGGCCTTGTGGACATATATGACCTGTCAGAACCTGACCGGCGCCGCATGCAGCGTGAGGACTGGGGCTTTGTTCATCAAAACCCACGTGACGGACTTCGCATGCGGGTATCGGGCGGCGCCAATGTTGCAGAGCCTCTGATGAACCTTGGTCGCCGTCACTATGGGGACATGCGTCAGGCCTCGCTCGACTGGCTTAACCGGGTTGAGCTCGATCTCAGCCGCATCGATGACAAGCCACGGACCTATTCGGGCGGTATGCAGCAGCGGGTTCAGATCGCCCGCAATTTGATCCATGCGCCCAGGCTGGTGTTTATGGATGAGCCGACCGGCGGGTTGGACGTCTCGGTTCAGGCCCGTCTGCTGGACCTCATGCGTGAGCTGGTTCGAGATCTTGGCCTTGCTGCCATTCTCGTCACCCACGATATGGCCGTCGCCCGCCTGATGGCGGACCGGTTGATGGTTATGAAGTCCGGCGCCGTCGTTGAAACAGGCCTGACCGATCAGGTCCTGGATGATCCACAACACCCCTATACCCAGTTGCTCGTTTCTTCCGTTCTGCAGATCTAAGGGCACACTCATGCAACAGTCGAAGCACAATGGTCAGGCCCCGTCTATTCGGGTGACCAATCTGAAAAAGCAATTCACGCTCCATAATCAAGGTTCGATTGAGATCCCTGTTTTTGAATCGCTAAACTTGGAAGTCGCTCCGGGAGAGTGCGTGGTTTTTGTCGGCGACTCTGGGATCGGTAAGTCCACGCTGATGCGGACAATCTATGGCAACTATTTGGCGTCTGGGGGCTGCGTCGAGGTGCAGCATGACGGCGCCTATGTCGATATCACCAAAGCCTCACCCCATATGGTTGCCGCCGTACGTCGCCGCTCTATGGGTTATGTCAGTCAGTTTCTTCGCGTCATTCCACGTATCTCCACCATCGACCTCGTGATTGAGCCATTGCTTGGCAATGGTGTTGACCCCGAGGAGGCTAAGTCGCGCGCAGTGAGCCTCTTGCGCAGCCTGAGGTTGCCTGAGGCCCTGTGGTCCTTGCCGCCAGCAACCTTTTCAGGCGGCGAGCAACAAAGGGTCAATATTGCTCGCAGTTTCATTCGGGAATATCCCGTCCTTCTGCTCGACGAGCCGACCGCATCTCTGGATGCGACCAACCGCGAAACCGTCGTTGCGCTTATCAAGGCCGCTTTAGATAAGGGCGCCGCCATGATTGGCATTTTTCATGATCAAGATGTCCGTGATGCTGTGGCGACCCGACATTTTGACGTGTCTTCCTTCAAAATGGACATGGAGTCTGCAGCGTGACCCTTACGCTTTTTTGTCGCCAGATCGTGACACCATCGGGTGTCGTTTGCGGCAACCTGGTGATTGAGAACGGGTTGATCCGTGACATTGTTCCTAGCGATCAACCGGCCCTGGGGGCTGAGTGCCTAGGGGACGACCTCTTGATCCCTGGGCTGGTTGATATCCATACGGACAATCTTGAAAAGCATTTTCAACCCCGTCCCGGCGCGCAATGGGATGCTGTTGGTGCAGCCTTGGCCCATGATGGCCAGTGTGCAGCAGCAGGCATCACGACCGTTTTCGATAGTCTCAGCCTTCATGGTCGTAAGGAGGGGCTGGATCGTAAGGATGCCCTAGCGCCAATGATCAGCGGTGTGGACTATGCGGCAAGCCAAGGCATGCTTCGGGTCGACCATCTGCTGCATCTGCGCGCTGAGGTCACCAATCCCGAGCTCACCGACCTGATGGAGCCCTATCGGCACCATCCCCGTCTTCGCCTCTTGTCCGTGATGGACCACACCCCAGGCCAGCGTCAAACCGCCGATTTGAAACGCTTTGAGGAACGTATGGTCTCGTCTGGCCATGGTGCCAGTGAGGTGGCTGAGATGCTCGCCACCCATACCGCTTGGCGCGACCAATCAGTGGCCCCGGCGAACCGCGCCTATGTGGTTGCTATGGCGCACAAGGAATCTATTCCCCTGATGAGCCACGATGATGAAAGTCCCGACCATGTCGAGGAGTCATGGGACAATGGCTGCATCGCATCGGAATTCCCGGTCTCTATCGCTGCTGCCCGCTTGGCCCATGAGCGCGGTATGCTCAATGTGATGGGTGCCCCTAATTTCGTTCGCGGCGCATCCCATTCGGGCAATCTGGGGGCTCGAGACTGTGCTGAGGCGGGCCTGTTGGATGTCTTGGCGTCAGACTATATCCCCCTATCCATGATAAGGGCCGCCTTCCAACTTACCGAAGCCCCGTTCAACTGGACACTGGCTGATGCCATTGCCACAGTCACCGACAACCCGGCTCGGATCGCAGGATTGAGCGACCGAGGGGCGATTGTCGAAGGTCGGCGTGCAGATCTGGTCCGGATAGGCTATCAAAATCCAGGTTGGCCAACGGTTCGGCGGGTGTGGTGCGAGGGGCGTTTGGTGGCATGACAGCGCGCTACGCGATCTATTATTGCCCAGAGGCCGATGCGCCGCTCACCCTTGCTGCCGCGACCTTTCTGGGTCGAGACGCCTTTGATCGGCCGGTCGACCCCCGCGCGCCCTTGCCGGGCCTGGAGGATCTGGATCTCGATGGTTTGACGGCTGATCCACGTGGCTATGGGTTTCATGCCACGCTTAAAGCGCCCTTCGAACTGTCGGCTGATCGCAGCCAAGACGAACTGGTTCAGGCTCTAGAGGCCTTTTGTCAGGCCAAGGCGCCCTTTGCGGCGCCGATTGAAGTGTCTGATATCGGCCCGTTCATAGCTTTTCGGCTCGCGGCAGCCTGCGTTGAGATGGATCAGTTACATAGAGCCTGCGTGACCGAGTTTGAACCTTTTCGCGCGCCGCTCTCTGACGCCGATCTTGAACGTCGCCGCCGTGCGCGCCTTTCACCTCAACAGGATCTTTGGCTCCAAGAGTTCGGCTATCCCTATATTTTTGAAGACTTTCGATTTCACATGACCCTAACGGGTAGCATTAAGGACGAGGCGCTGCGGGCAAAGGTGGTTCGCGCCCTGTCGGATCGATTCGCGCCCTTTGAGGGGAATCATAAGTTTGAAACCCTAGCCCTTTTCAAGCAAGAGACCCGTCAGGATCCATTCAATGTGGTAAAAATATCTCGTTTTGCAAATTGATAAAAATTGATCAAATATGTAATCTATCTTTTTTGAATAAATTCCATGGATATCGAGGCAATAGAGATCATTTTC
Organism: Caulobacteraceae bacterium; assembly: GCA_947441065.1. Taxonomy (GTDB): domain Bacteria; phylum Pseudomonadota; class Alphaproteobacteria; order Caulobacterales; family Caulobacteraceae; genus CAISGS01. Next base: position 112,224 of record CANESI010000004.1, on the reverse strand, counting down.
TATTTATGAATGTGAAATTATCAGTCTCTATTGGCAGTGATGTATTAAATCTGCCATTTATATATCCATTTTTAGTCAAATATGTGTGAAAAATCTGACGCGGCACCTGTGTAACCAAGGCCTCCAATGTGCTTAGGAGGCCTCCGTGCGAATCTTCAAACTTTTGGCGACAACCAGCGTTTTTTCACTAGCCTTGGGTCTAACAGCTCAAGCCGTTGCCGCAGAAGCCGCCGCTGAGGCGAAGCCTGACGCGGTTGGTCTCGAAGAGATCGTTGTTACGGCGCAAAAGCGTAGTGAAAACCTGCAGGACACGCCGATCTCCATTTCGGTCATGACCTCTCAAGCTCTAGAAGATCGTCATATCGGCTCGCTCGTCGATCTTGGAGACGGTGCTATTCCTTCCTTGAAGGTGGCTCCATTCTTCTCGCGTCCGGGCGCGCTGATCATGAATATCCGCGGCATTGGCGTCCTGTCTGACAGTAACCAGCCTGCACGCGACCAAGGCGTCGGCGTCTATATCGACGGTGTCTATATGGGCCGCCCGCAAGGCCTGGGTGCTGCGCTGTACGACATCGAAAACATCGAGGTCCTGAAGGGTCCACAAGGCACGCTCTTTGGCCGTAACACCGAAGGCGGCGCGGTCAGCATCGTGACCAAAAAGCCGAGCGGCATGTTCAAGCTGTCGACGACAGCGGGCGTCGGCAATTTCGGCTCTTACAAGAGCGAGCTGCACCTGGATATGCCCAGCATCGCCAATCTTGCCTTCAAGCTCGATGGCGTGATTTCAGCACGTGACGGCACGGTCACGAACCCGCTTGCCACGGCGGATGATTTTAATGGCTATGAAAGACGCGGTATTCACGCTGGTCTGCTTTGGGAGCCGACCTCTAAGTTCAGCGCCTATTACGGCTATGACAATTCCTATGACGCGACCACAACGCTCTATTTCCAACTCCTCGCGCCTGGCTCTCTTAAATATGCCGCCGCCTCGACGATCCAGAGCAGCCGCGCTACAAAAGGCAATGTTGGTGTTCCCCAACAGCCCAGCATTGGTAAGACCTCGGGTCACCGCCTAACCCTCGATTGGGATCTTGCGGATAATCTGGTGCTAAAGTCCATCACCTCGAGCCGTGACCTGAGCCAGGGTCAGTATGACAATGGCTCTGCGGCTGTGACCATGCTCAACCAGACCGGCATATTCACCGGCGTTGGCTTTGCCCGTATCAGTTTAGCGCAGTTCACACAGGATCAGGTGAGCCAAGAGTTCCAATTGATCGGTGATACGGACAGTCTGAAATATATGTTCGGTGCCCTCTATTATCGCGAAAACGTCGAGGACAATGCGCAGGCCTTCAACACGGTTCAATTCACCGACGCCGCGGGATCGGCCTATACCCCCCTATCTTTGGACTATTCTAAGCAAAGAATTGACCGGGCCAGCCGCGTGCGCACGACCAGTAAGGGCGTCTTTGGTCAGGTGACCTATAACCCGCCGATCCTTGCAAAGGCCCTTCACATCACTGCCGGCGGTCGTTGGACCCAAGACGAGAAGGTAGGCAAACTCAATATCATCAATGGTGCCCTTCCTTCTGTGAACGGCGTCTCTGCCCCCCGTATTCTTGACAGCTCTTGGAGCCGGTTCGACCCCCTCATCAACGTGGCCTATGACGTCTCTGATGACATGATGGTCTATGGAAAGTGGAGTAGCGGCTATAAGTCGGGCGGTGCAAATTCGCGTTCGCTCTTCTATTCCGCCTTCAATCCTGAAGTGGTCACCATGTTTGAAGTTGGGGCCAAGACGGAGTTTTTCGACAATCGCGCGCGCTTGAACGTCGCGGCCTATACGGGCACCTATAAGGACATCCAACTGGATTTCAGCGCCCAGTATCAGCAAATCGACCCTGTAACGGGTAAGCTGCTGACGACCCTGCGGACGACGACAGAAACCACCAATGCACCGGGGGAGGGCGATCTCAAAGGCTTTGAGGCCGACTTCACGCTCGCAGCGACGGATAATCTTACCCTGACGGCGAACTACGCCCATAATGTTGTCGATATTCCAGCGACCAAAAATCCTTTCCCTCAGTCAAATGGCCAGTTGATCACGGCGCCGATCCCAATCTATCAGGTCTATACGCCTGAAAATTCCGGAAGCGTTGCCCTCGATTATGAGGCCCCGCTGTGGGGGGCTAAGTTTGTTAGCCACATCGATGCGAACTACGACTCCGGTTACTATGCCAACTATACGGACGTCGCCTACGATCCTGTTACCCGCGCAGTGACTGTGAAACAGCCCAAGGGTGACGAGGCGATGATTGTCAATGCTCGCATCGCCCTAACCGATATTCCAACCGCAGCGGGCAAGGCGACCGTGTCGATCTGGTCGCGTAACCTGCTCAATGAAGAACATGTGTTCTACAAGAGCCAAAGCGTTACGGCCGGTGTGAATGGGTTCTTCAATGATCCACGCACCTTTGGCTTTGAAATCAATCTGAAAATGTAAGTCGGTCTACAGACCTGTTGATTCGGTGAAATTGGAGTTAGAGATCATGAAGCGTCAAAACCATCCAAACCTCCTGGGCCTGGTTTTGGCTCTTCAGATCGCGGCTATGCCCGTCATGGCGCAGGCGGCGGACCTTAAAGGTTCGCCGTCCGTCAATGAAAGCCAAATTGCCCATAGCCGGACCTTAGCCTTGACGGGCCAACGGAACTTTCGTGATCTAGGCGGCTATCGTACCGCCGATGGACGCCGCCAGGTGCGCTGGGGCAAGCTCTATCGCTCGGGCACCTTGGCGCGCCTAACGGATCAGGATTATGTCGTTCTTGCTCCCCTTGGAATATCCACGATCGTTGATTTTCGCACCACAGCCGAGCGGGCTGCGGAGCCGACCAATTGGCGCGCGGGCGAGCCTTCGGTTCTGTTTAAGTCTTACAGCACCAAGGGCGAAATGGCGCTGATGGCCGTCCTTACCGCGCCCAATGCAAGACCGGCCGATGTTCGCCAAGCTATGATCGGTTTCTACCAGCAGATGCCGGAGCAGTATGCAGACCAGTATAGCGAGATTTTTCACCACCTCGTGTCCTACCAGACCCCGCTGCTCTTTCATTGCACAGCGGGCAAGGACAGAACGGGGTTGGCGGCGGCTCTGATCCTCATGTCCCTTGGTGTTTCGCGGGCTGATGCGGTGGCAGACTATGTGTTGACTGAGAAGGCCGGAGATTTTCGGGCGACAGGCACTGGCGCAGCGACAAGCGCGGCCAATGATGCCTATAGCGCCATGCGCGGGACACAGGCTGAATTGATCGCCCCGCTCCTGCGGGCAGACCCAGCCTATCTGGAAGCGGCGCTAGATCAGATCATTAAGGATTATGGATCGGTTCAGACCTTTGTCTCTAAGCGCCTTGGTGTTTCCAACTCTGAGCTCGCCCTCTTACGCGCGCGCCTTCTTGAGCCCGCGTCCTAGATCAATCCTACACCGAACCGTCGATTGACACGGCCAGGTACCTAAGGGGGCATTGGGCGGGTGAGGCAGCCTTATGGCGTGCTAAGACCGAGCGCCGCTGTCTTGAAACCTTCAATTGTCTTTAGACCATCATTTCGATATTTTTCGAATTATGGAAACACAGTGTCTGAGACCTTCGCCATCCAGCGCCAAGCAGGACACACGGCTCCTCTGGGCAAGCCGCATGGCGGCATTGGCCCTCGCCTGTCTCATTCAAGGTCCCTCCGCCTTCGCTCAGACGCAAGAGCCTTGGCGCTTGGCCGACGCGCTTCAGGCACCGGACTGGCTAAAGATCGAGGGTGTCACCCGCGCTCGTTATGAAACGCTTGATGGTCAGTTCCGATCCGGTGGCAAGGGCGGCGACCAAGTGCTGGGGTTCCGCAACCTATTCTTGGTTGAAGCCGATTCAGGTCCGATCGCGGCTGGATTTGAGTTGCAGGATGCGCGCGCCTATCTGGATGACAGTGGCACACCGCTGACGACGGGCATCGTCGATCCTCTGGACGTTCTTCAGGCCTACGTTCGGTTCGATCTTGACGGGGCGCTTGGCTCGAAGACCGCATCGCTGAAACTTGGCCGCCAGACCCTTGCTATTGGCAGCCAGCGCGTCCTTGAGCGTGTCGATATGGCAAATGTGATCTTTGCTTACACGGGAGCCTATTGGCGATCCACAAACCAGCGCGGTGACGAACTGCATCTCGTAGCGGTTTCCCCCTTGGGGCGTCTACCAAATGACCGAGCGTCACTTGGTGAGAATGAACTTTCCGGAGACGAGGAGGAGTGGGGGCGCCGGTTGCTGGGTGCGCACTATCGCCGCGCCGACGTGCTTGGTGAGATTTTCCCTGACCTGTGGGCGGAAGTCTTCCTCTATGATCTCGAAGAGCGCGACACCAATACGGTTGCAACGCCGAACAGGCATTACCTGCAGCCGGGTTTTCGTCTTTACCGTGCGCCGAAAGCGGGCCGCCTCGATTTCGATATTGAAGCTTCCAGACGAAGCGGTACGAGGCGCCAGACCACGGGCGCAGGCGATCTGCGTGACCTCGCCGTGGACGCATCGATGCTCTATGCCCACCTAGGCCACACATTCGATCACCCGTGGCGCCCCCGCGTGCAGCTTGACTACTATTTCGCCAGTGGGGACCAAGACCCAACCGACGCAAACTACGAGCAGTTCGAGCGACTCTTTGGGGGACGGCGCAGCGATCTTGGCCACACGGGGATCCATGGCCCATTAACGACGGCCAACATTGACGCTCCGGGCGGCCGTATTGAATTGAGGCCCAGCGCCCGGCTCGATTTTAGGCTCGCCTACAAAGCGGCCTCGCTTGCCGAGCCTCGCGACGCCTGGGTATCGGCAGGCGTGCAAGACCGATCAGGTGCCTCCGGAGACTTTATCGGTCATTTTTACGAGGCACGCATGCGCTACTGGTTGCAGCCTCAAAGTCTTGAGCTTGAGATTGGCGCATCCGCGATCCTAAATGGCGAGTTTGCCAAGAACGCCCCTAACGCCTCGCGACAAGGAAATACGACGTTCGGCTATGTGCAGCTGATGCAACTGTTCTGATCAGGGATTTGAAGGCTGATGCGTGCTGCTCTTCAAGTCTCCCAAGTTTTCTCCTTTGTTTAAACGATCGTGTCCCAGCGCGTGGTGTAACTGACAGAGTTGTCCCGACATTCTCCCGCGGAGACTTATTGGGCTCTCCATATTTCGCAATCCCGTATAGCGCAAGGCTTTGAGGCCTGTCCTGATGGCTATTTTGTACCTAGGGCGGAACATGAGCGGAACATTGGGCCTTTGGCGGTCAATTGCCCTGATTTGCCCCAATCTGCCTCATTCGCCGTCTAGGCTTCAAAGGGTCTGATTGAATTGAACAATCCAGATATTCGAGGGGTTGAGACGAACCGCGATTGCCCCAAGGGGGCTCTCAAATAACTGTCTCTTGACAATGCACACCATAACGCCCGAGGTGTTCAAGTCATTACGGCGAAGCTGGCATCCGTGGTGACGTGGGCTCTGGCGTCTCGGCGTTAAGCTGTGCCGATCTTGTGACCCTGGCCGTCGCCGTGTCCGGCAATCCGGATCGGTTGGTCATAGCGCTTGGCTGATAGCGGCATCCGGCTTACCGAAAACACCTCAACCACCCGTTCCGTGATTGTTTATGAGACATGTTGGCCGTCAGATGCCCATCGTCGTTCCCACTTTCAAGAATGAAGGCGTTGGGTGCTCCGCACCAAAAAGGCAGCCGAAACAAAAGGGGCGAGCCGTTGTCGACCCGCCTCCAATCTATTCGCGATCACGCCAGACTTATGGCAGTACGACGCTGTCGATGACGTGGATGACGCCATTGGTTGTATCAAGGTCGGTGGCAGTGACATGCGCCATGCGGCCTTTGGTGTCGGTCAGCATGACCGTCTCGCCCATTACCGATGCGGTCAGATTGCCGCCCTGGACAGTAGTGACAATAGCCTTGCCACCGCCTGCTTTAATCGCAGCCAAGACGTCCTTGGCCATCAGTTTGCCAGCGACAACATGATAGGTCAGTACCGACTGGAGTTGCGCCTTGTTTTCTGGCTTCAACAGATTGTCGACAGTGCCAGCTGGCAACTTAGCAAAGGCTGCGTTAGTTGGCGCGAAGACCGTGAACGGACCCTTGCCCGACAAGGTGTCGACGAGCCCAGCAGCCTTGACGGCAGCAACCAGTGTTGTGTGATCAGCCGAAGCGGCGGCGGTACCGACGATGTTGGCAACCGGCGCGGCAACCGCTGGTACTGCGGTGAAGGTCAGGGTGGCTGCGGCAATGGCAAACAGGGCAGCCTTCAATGTGTGGCGGCGCGAAAGTGGCTGGGTGGATGTCATGGTTCGTCCTTTGCAAGAAGGGGCATGAACTACCGGCGAAATAGCACAGTAGAACACGCTGTTAGTTAAGGCAGTTTAATGCCTTTACAAGGCGGTTGAAGCCGAATGCCCGATCGTGTGCAACCGCGTGGTGTAACCCACAAAGCAGTCTCCCTGATTTCCAGCAGAGCTGGATCGATCAGCCAGCCACTTCTGGCAAGCCGACCTGGACCTCGTCGGTCAAGATGCCAACCATCTCTTTGCGGCGCTCAATTTCGCAATTTGGACGCTCGATCGGGTTGGTCAAGTGGAGCTTCAACTGGTGTTGCTTCAGGAAGGACACGCAGGTCATCCTGTTTCTCTCAGATTGGTCTGTAAAGGTGGCGAACTTGGGAGCCTTGGCAGGGGCGTCACGATCTTGGGCAGCGGCGGTGTCCACGACCGAGCTATGGCTTGATCAACGTCCTGAACGGTTATCACCCGCCCTCCGGGTGCACCCGACAAAACTGGAGCGGCTCAACCTCTATTCGTGTTCGCCGTCGACGCGCCTTCCTGACGCCCGCTTGAAAAGGGACGGCCTCTTTTCGGCAGCGGTGTAAGTAGCTACGGTTATGGCCGCTGCTGCTATCAAAACTATGTGACCAACTAAGCTAATAGCGAGGAACGTATAGCTGCCGATAGCAATTGCGAAAGAAGCAGCCCACATCCAACCTAGTATCTGTAGGATCATATGTCTTGTGGGTACGTCTTGAATATGCCGTAACGGGCTAACTTCATGATCAAACACATAGTTCCATATAAATACGACGAATTTTCTCATCAATAGTTTCCTATATTATTTGATGAACGTACATCCACTTTTCTTTGCTAGGGAAAATTATCCATTTCGAAGGGATGACAAGGGCCGCATCGCGGAGCGTTATTTATTAGCACTGAGATTGAAGGTAGGGCCTGTTATCAGATTAACAAGGGTCAAGACGTTAAATGGCTGGCTCAATCCAGAGGGTATGATCAGCTAAACCCATAAGATGGCAGCGAAAGCGAGGACTGGTCTCAATCCAACTATCACAATCACTACTGTTACCCGAAACACCGTTAAGGTGCCCAACAACTTGGTATGGGTTAATGGTGTTTTGCCCATCAGTGCCATCTCACGGACGGTAAGGCGCTGAACTGGTCGGCTGCATCCTGCCCCATTCTTTTTTGCTGACCTTTGCGAGTATTGCGCTCATGGCTTGAACTTGGATCTGCAATATAGTGTTTGTCCATGCATTATGGGTGAGTGCATTTTTTTGGTCATTAAATTCATCCCCCCGGTGCTGCTCAGCAGCGAGGCGAGCTTGACTTATGACGCGGCAAAGACATCTGACAGCGCATGAAAAGTCAGCCCCTTGACCCAGCGCTCCTGGGCGAAATCATCGAGATGGCACTTAGCGACCATGTTAGCTTCGACCAGATCCGCGCCCTACACGGGCTGAGCGCTGACGAGGTAAAAACATTGATGCGGCAAAATCTCAAGTCCGGTAGCTACCGTGCCTGGCGCAGACGTGTCCGTACTTTTGCTGACCGACGCGAGGTTTACAAATGACGCCCGATCCCCATCCTTGGGCTTATGATCTGTCGCTTTTATATGGTGAGGTCTGGACAAGGCTGACACGCGGTGTTCACGACCGCCATGCTCCGGCCCGGCACCCGACGCTGGCGACTGTCACTTCTGAAGGCCGGCCGCAGGCTCGAACGGTCGTTATGCGCGCGGCCGACAAAAGAGCGGGAACATTGGATGTTTACACTGATCTAGGGTCAGCCAAGGTCAAGAATATGAGGGCAGCACCTTTTGCCGCCCTCCATGTTTGGGATAGATCAGCCCATCTGCAATTGCGGCTTGAAGCCGACGTCACAATTTTAATTGGTCGGGATGTTGCGACTATCTGGGAAGGCGTACCCCCAACGTCACGACTATCCTACGGCGTTACCCCGGCACCGGGCCAGCCTATCTCAAGGGCGCTGGATTATACGAAAGTCTCTGACGCTGAGTCTTTTGCCGTGTTGCGGCTCGAGATATCATCTGTTGACGCCTTGCATCTTGGCCCAAACCATCGGCGCGCGCGGTTTGATCGCGAAAGTGATTGGATCGGGACATGGTTAGTGCCCTGACACCTTCGAGCTGGCCCGAAGCGCGCGTCCAGTGATTTTCTAGAGCTATGGCAGGATCAGGTTGCAGCGTCGCGCAGCGCGGCCATTTCGATTGAATCAACGATCAAACGTACCCCAAGCGTACCGGTCCCGGACAGAACCGGCCGCTTGCGCAGGCTGATATCTAAGGCCTCAATCTGGGGATACTCAATGCAGGCTTCGACAATGGATGTCATCAGCCGCTCTTGAGTTTCGTAGTGGTTAGCGCGCGCCAGAGCATCGATTTGTAGGATCAGCGGATCATAGTCGAAAACGAGCGCCATCTCGTCGCGTGGAATCATCACCAGATGCGGCGCGATGGTTAGGGTCAGATCCAAAAGGTGCGCATCCGGCACAACATCAACAGGGCCGTAGGTCCCCAAATGCACAGCAATCTGCAGGTCTTTCAATTCGACGTAACTCCTTGTTGGCAAGGCCAAGCCTCCTTTGGCTGTTGGGGGTGCAAGAACGGCCAGTGAAGTGCCCGTCATCCAGCTGAGAAATTAAGATGAGCTTCATCACGCAGTGTATCATGCGCACATCATAGCTAGTCTGCCACCTTTTCGCTTACGCCGACCGGCATAGGGTTCCCCAGCTGGGACTTTTTACCCCCAAAGGGGGAACGGGGCCAATAGGGCGGCGCGGCGTCCGGGGGCAAGGGAGGCGGTCTATTGAACGGCGGCGCTCAGCACAGTGGGGTTGAAAAGCGACCGGCCTTCGTCTCGCTTTAGCCTTGCTCTCAGCCTCGGTTCTTCGGCTTGCCAGCTGGCCAGCCGGGCCGCTCCATCAGGTCCGCCCGTCCTTACAGCCTCCGAGGCGCCGAGTAATTGCCGGTCCGCCTCGCTGAGGGCCTGACGGCTGACGGGCAGGGCGGTATAACGCTCATCCAGCCTGCCAAGCGCCGACCGTGCCGACCCGATCATGACCAAGGCGCTGGGCCCATCCTTGAGCGCCAGAGCCCTGCTGGCCGCAGCCACGGCGCGATCGGCGTCGTCCAAGACGTCGCCTGCTGTGATGAGCGCATCCTTGGTGGGACAGGCCGCCGGATCAAGGGCGCGAACATAGTCCGCTAGGCCTCGGATGACCCGGTCGGGCGGCGGTTGGCCATCAAACTCCTCAACCACAAGGCCAGTGATGAACCGCTCCAGGTCGCCGCTTTCTGGGCTCTGGGCTATCTTCAGCAGGGCCTTTGGGCCAGATAGGTCCGGAATTGGGCGGGGGTCGTCTAGCAGATCGCCGCGGTGCGGACTGAAGTGAAAGCTGGTGACATCCGCCATGCCCGGCCCGCCGGACAGGCCCGGAAACTGGAATTCACTATTGCCCCTACCATCGCGATGGCAGGTATCACAACTCAGTCCGGCTCTTGCGGCAGCGCCCCCCAGCACTAGGGGCGAACGAAAGGCGGCCCGACCGATCTCGAGGCTCAGGGCACCGTCCTGTTCGCTCGGACGAACCAGGCACTCCCCGGGCCTTCGGGTCATCTGGCGGACCCCGTCAGCCGCGCGGCTGGTCCAGCGCAGCTCGCGAAGCGGCGGCGCGGCAGAAGCTGCCATCAGTAATGCGCCACACAACAGCGTGGCCGTTACGATCAGGACGGTTGGGCGCCTGTGGCGATCCATCGCCTCAACTCCTCCGCCTCGGGACAACCAAAGGCGCAGACCTGGTCAAGGCGGGCGAGCAGGCGGCGGGCACCGGCCAGGTCGCCCTGCAGCACCTTCAGCTCACCGTAATATTCCAAGGCACCGCGATGCTCGGGGGCTATGGCCAGAGCCTGGCGGTAATAGTCTTCGGCCATGTGGGTCTGCCCCATACGTCGACGGACATATCCCTTGTAGGTCAGGATGTCGGGATGGGGTCCAAGGGCCAGCTCCGCCTCGCCAAGAGCGGACCAGGCGTCGTCCAGCCTGCCCTGATTGACCAGCATAAGGGCGTCCGCATAGGCCTGATCGCCCTGGTCCGGCCTAGGCGGCGCCACAAAGGATTGCGGCGTGGGTTGCATGGCTTGCGCTGGGGGCACCAAGGCCGTCTCGATGGCGGCGATGCCGGATTTCAACAGGGCAGCATCGGGGCAGGCCTCTGCGCAGGTCGCCGCGCGGCCTTGCAACAGCGCAAGCTCGGATCGTGCTTTTTCCGTCTCGCCGATCCTAGCCAGGTTGATCGCCAGTTCCCTGCGGGTGGCAATATCCTCGGGCTTGAGCTTGGCAGCCCGCTCATAGGCCCTGCGCGCGCCCTTGGGATCGCCGCCGCCCGCTTTAGCATAGCCCAGCATGAACCAGCCTTCGAAAGCCTTGGGCGCGGCGTCCGTGACATTGGTGAAGGCGCGCTGAGCGTCCTTCCATTTGCCATTGGAGATAGCCTCCAAGCCCTTTTGGTACTCTGCGGCCGGGTCGTACATCGGACCGGAAGCACTGGGGGCAGAGCCGCCACCTCCGCCGCCGCCGGAGGCCAGCACCGCCAGTGGAAGGGAGGACGCCAGTCCAAGCGTGGCGCAGCCGACGACAACCAACAGCAAACGGGTCATGTCTTTAGTCCTGTGTCAGGCTTTGTTTAGAGGATACTGTCGCACAATCCGGACAAGTCACCAGTTATTTTTGAGGCCTTTCCCGACTTTCGTCCGTCGAACGGCGGATGAGAATTAAGGCAAGCGGCACCGCCCAGACCGCCCTGCTGGGGTGCACCTTTCTGTGCTGCATGCGAGGGATCGCCCGGTACCGTTCTCGCGTCAACTCGGCCCGAGGATCGTGTCCCAACGCGTAGTCTAACTGACAGCGCCGTCCCGACGTTCTCCCGCCGAGACTGATTGGTCCCTCCATGTTTCGCAATCCCATATAGCGTAAGGCTTTGAGGCCTGTCCTGATGGCTATTTTGTACCCAGAGCGGAACATCAGCGGAACATTGAGCCTCTGGCACTCAATGCCCCAAACTCGGTGTGGTTAGCCTCATTCGCCGTCTGGGCTTTGAACGGTCTGATTGAATTGAACAATCTAGATTTTCGAGGCCTTGTGACGAACCGTAATTGCCCCAAGGGGGCTATCAAATAACTGTCTCTTGACAGTGCACACCATACGCACGCCTGCGGCCAGTGTAAGTTATTGTTTTACAACAATAATAAAAGTGCGGAGGGGGAGAGGCACTATCACCTCCACCTGTTGATTTTCCCAATTAATTGTTATAAATCATGAAGTTACGGAGAGGTATTTCCACCTCTCCCTTGTGAGGGGATAAGTTGAAATGCCGTCCGCAATGCCGCGTATCCAGTGCCACGTTATGCCCGCAACAAAGGCGCGTCTTCATCAGATGTCGGTCGATAAAGGCATGACCTATGGCCAGATTATTGACGAGGCCATCGCCCAGCACGCCATTGACCGCAAATCCTGGGTGGCCCACCAGGCTGGCTATCAGACCCTCTTGGGCACAGCCGTGATGCTGGCCTTGGCGCGCAAGTCATTGACCACGGAAGAACTCAGAGACGCGCGCAAGACCGCTGAGCAGGCCGCTGTGCTTCTGTTCGGACCCTTGGGCAAACGCCCCTTCGACGTCGATGTGAGCCCCCCGACAGACGAGCGTCTTTTGGCCCTTTTCGAAGCCCTGTCTTAGGCCTATAAAACCTTACCACTAGGGGAGATCCTCGCCATTTCGTGTCCTTTTTTTGGATTACAAAATGGTAAAATCATCATCGGATGCTTTCAGCGCCTTCGTTCGCGGTGGGCAAGTCCTAGGCCATGCCCTGGTCATGGCCGGCCAAGAGGCCAAGCGATATCTGTTCTTCGTCCTGTGTTGGGGCGTCGTCTGTATCGTTCTGATCAACCTGCGTGCGCCTTGGTTCACGTCGATATTCAAACCTCTAGATTTTTGCCATAAAATGTTGGTACCGCTCAGCGGCCGTAGACGCATTTTCTGCAATGCACAGCGTCAATAAAACGCGCGCTTTGAGGCTCGATAGAGCGCCTCCCGATAGGACGCCGCGGCGCAACAGGTCGGTTTCTGAACCTGGATATCCATATGTATCTTCACAGATTGCGCCCGTGGCGGTTCTAGAACATAGGACTATGGGCATATCTTTGGCGGCCTGTTCGATGGTTGAAACGAGACTGGCTGGAATATGTCCTGCTCCCATAGCTTCGAGAATGCAGCCGTCAAAGCCAAGGTCTTTTAATCGGCCAAGAACAAGACTGTCCTGATCCATCGTGATTTTGCAAATGGCGACCTTGGGCCAGGACTTGCCAATCTGAGGATCTAAAAGGCCAAGCGCGGGCAGGTTAGTAACTGTTTTGCGCAACCGTCCCTCGTGCAAACGACCCAAGGCTCCAAAATCGGGCGACTGGAAAGCGTTGAGCGATAGGGTGTGGAGTTTACGCACATAGCGGGCGGCATGGATCTCCTCATTAATGACCACCAAAACACCTGCTCCCCACGCACCATTGAGCGCAACTCCAATAGCTGCCCTCAGATTGGCTGGGCCATCTGTGCTGGGGTGGGTGGCGGCTCTCATTGCACCCGTTACGATAATAGGCAGCGAACAGTTGACCAGGAGTTCAAGTGCAAAAGCTGTCTCCTCGATCGTATCGGTACCTTGAATAACAACGATACCTTGCGATCCATTTCTCTCGGCCGATTCAATCGTTCGGGCCAAAAGTTGAATATGATCAAAAGTGATGTTTGCGCTTGGAATTGAAAGTAGGTCAATGTTGTCAAACGCGACATTGGCTAACTCTTGGGCCTGCGAGAAGATTAGGTCCTCGACGCTCTTATCAGGCACCAAGCCGTTTGGTCCTTGGACCATGGCAATGGTCCCACCCATCCCGATGATGGCTATCTTGCGGTCCATAAGTGCCCCTGCGGTTGGAGTTAACCGCCCCAAAGGGCGGGGCCAAAGCATCGCAACTGCCCGTCTTTGTAGATCATAGCGTGGGCGCGATCATCCAACATTAAAGCAGGTCCATCCAGATCCACATAATCGCAAAGTGTCGCCAGAACATAGGCAGGGGCTGCGCCCAGCGACGTTGGCCCTCCGCAGCCAAGCATGATCTTCATGTTCGCGCGTCTAGCCGCTTTGGCCAGTTCCAAGCCGGGGGTTAAGCCACCCACCTTGTCCAACTTAATATTGATGGACTGATAGAGGCTAGCGAGCCGATCCAGATCGCCGATGCTGCCACAGCTTTCATCTGCGCAAAGTGGTATCGGACCGCGATAGTCGATCAGACCGTCATCTGATTGATGGTGGAGGGGCTGTTCAATCAACTTAACACCTAGGGTGTGTAACTGATCGCAACTGTCATGGAGGGTCTTTAGATCCCAAGCCTCATTCGCATCAATGATGAATTCAATGCCAGGTACCGCCGAAGCGATAGCGGCGACCTTTGCAACAACATCGTTTTTATCTGCCTTAAGCTTGAGAATTCGGTAGCCGTTGGCTACGGCGATGACCGCATCAGCGCACATCTTGTCGACCGGATTGACACTGATTGTCAGATCAACCTCGATGGAAGTTGCTTTGGGCAGGCCCGTCAATGTCCAGATGTCTTGACCCGACCGCTTGCATTCTAAATCCCAAAGGGCGCAATCAATGGCATTGCGCACGGAAGGGTTAGTGATCCTGAGTGCAAGGTCCTCTCGGCTCAATCCCTCCCGAACGAGTGTCTGCGCCAGAACAAATCCCTCTTCAGCGTCTTGTTGGGTCTGACCATATTGTGGCAGCAGTCCGCATTCGCCGCGGCCGACAAGATCGCCGTCTTTTATATAGGCGACAAACAGAGCGGAATTAGCGTTTGCGCTTCGCGAAATCTTGAAGGTCTCTTTATACGACCACTCTTGAAAGCTGAACAAAAGCTCCATGGATCATGCCACTTCAAACAAAGCGGCCGCACCTTGGCCGCCGCCCACGCACATGGTTATGACCACATATTTGACGCCGCGCCGTTTACCCTCAATGAGGGCGTGACCAACCATCCGCGCGCCGCTCATGCCGTAGGGGTGCCCCATGGAGATGGCACCCCCATTGACGTTGAACGTAGCACTAGGGATTCCAAGGCGGTCGCGGCAATAGAGCGCCTGCACGGCAAAGGCTTCGTTCAGTTCCCAAAGGCCGATATCGTCAACCGTAAGGCCATTGCGTTTAAGCAGGCGCGGTATCGCAAAAACCGGTCCAATCCCCATTTCTTCGGGCTCACAGCCACACACGGACATGCCGCGATAGTATCCTAGGGCTGCAATGCCACGGCGCGATGCCTCATCTGCGTCCATAACCACGCATGCCGAAGCCCCATCAGACAGTTGACTAGCATTGCCCGCCGTGACCGATCCATCAGGCCTCACCGGACCCAGCGATTGGAGGCCTTCGAGGGTCGTATTTGCCCGAGGGCCTTCATCTCGATTGATCGTTACCGTTTGGCGCGTCTTCTCACCTGAGACCTTATCCGTCACAAGCATATCGCAGGTTACAGAGACAATTTCTTGATTGAAGAGGTCCGTCATCTGAGCATGTGCAGTGCGCTGCTGGCTTTGAAGCGCATATTCATCTTGAGCTTGACGACTGACGCCATAGCGCGCGGCCACAAGTTCAGCCGTATCAATCATGGGCATGTGTATATTTGGGTGGCGCGCGACCAGCCTTGGGTCAGGGATCCGTGACCGGTTCATATCGCTGTTTTGAGTGAGGCTTATCGACTCCACCCCACCGGCGACCAGTATGCCCATCCCATCGTGGATGATTTGTTTGGCTGCCGTAGCTATGGCCATCACGCCAGACGAACATTGACGGTCTATGGTCATGCCGCCTACGGACACGGGTAGGCCGCCGGCTAAGGCACCAAGGCGGCCCATGTTGAAAAACTGGGTTCCTTGCTGATTGGCGCAGCCCATCAAACAGTCTTCGATTTCGTTCGGGTCCACGCCTGATCGATCGACTGCGGCCTTAATGGCAAAACCGGCGAGGGAAGGCGATTCTAAGTCGTTGAAAGCGCCACGGAAGGCCTTTGCTATCGGCGTTCGAGCTGTTGATACAATTGCTGCGTCTTTCACGGCATGTTTCCTTAAGTACCCAGTTGGCGCTGCACCACCACCTGATCAATATAATCAGTATTAATATTGGGCGTGCTGAAATACGGGTGTCAAGCGCGAATTTTCCGCATAAGGTTGGATGGTCCAGTGCGCAATTGACAGGCAATTGATCCCCTATAATATTATCACTGGTTATATATGGACTGGCTGTAGGGAGTTCGAGAATTGAACCATCACCATGCAACGCCGTCAGGAAAAACTCGAGCGCGCGGGGTCGGTGTGCCCCTGCTTGGTCAGCCGGGCCAATGGAATGCCATCACCGATGTTGACGGCGTCGAGGTCGGGTATACGACCTTGATCGAGGGCGAAGGTCCGTTGGTGGTTGGCAAGGGGCCAGTGCGAACCGGCGTTACCGCTATCTTGCCAAGAGGTCTCGCAGCGGCAACAGAGGGGGTCTATTCGGCGGTTTTTTGCCTCAACGGCAATGGCGAAATGACCGGTATGTCGTGGATCGAAGAGACCGGTCGCCTTGATGGACCCATCACCCTGACCAATACCCATTCCTGCGGCCTGTCACGTGATGCGACGATCAAATGGCTCAATCAACGTAAAGACAGCGAGCATTGTGACGGCAACACATTTTGGCTGCCCGTGGCGGCTGAGACCTGTGACAACTGGTTGAACGATATGAACGGTTTTCACATACGCGATGAGCATGTTTTCGCTGCCATCGATGGTGCCCAGTCGGGGCCGATTGAGGAGGGCAGTGTCGGTGGAGGGACGGGCATGTCCTGCTATCAGTTCAAAGGCGGATCAGGCACATCATCGCGAAAGGTGCGCGTCGGGAGCCGCAACTTCACCGTCGGTGCTTTTGTTCAGTCGAACTTTGGCATCCGCCAGCTTTGCACCATAGGGGGCGTGCCAATCGGGCAATATATTCCCTACACGGGCGGTCAGATACATCGCTATCTGGAAGATCACCAAACCGATCAAGGCTCCCTCATTATCATCCTTGCGACGGACGCGCCGCTCTCACCGTTACAGCTTAAGCGGCTTGCGAAGCGGGCGGCTATTGGTATGGCGCGATCAGGCGGTATTGCATCCAATGAATCGGGTGACATCTTCTTGGCCTTTTCGACGGCCAACCGCGAGACCTATGGTCGGCTCTATGATTGTGGGCCCAGCGAGGCCTTTGGTGATTTCATGATCACGCCCTTGTTCGAGGCAGCGGTTCAAGCGGTCGATGAGGCGATTTTGAACTCGATGTTTGCGAACGAAACCATGGTCGGGCGCGATGGAAATATTAGAGAGGCTTTGCCTGTTGAGTTGGTCCAAGACTATTTGAAGGCCCATAATCGTTGGGTAGATCCCAATTCTAAGACCGTCTGAAATCTGGCTATTGTCAGCAGCTAGTATTGTTTTTCCAGCCTATTTGGTCCGCATAGCCATTGCGACCTTGAAAAATTCTTGAGGATCAGAATATGGAAAAGGCCTCTTTTACCGAAGGTGAACGGCTTTTCGCGCCACTGGAATCTAGGGCGAGGGTGCGGGCCTTGCCCAGCTCTAAGATCCGAGAAATTGCTAATGAAGGCTTTGGTAAGTCCGACCTGCTGCGTTTTTGGTTCGGAGAAAGTGATCAACCAACCCCTGACTACATCAAGCAAGCCGCGATCGAGGCGATCAATGCCAATCAGACATTTTACACTCACAATAGTGGGCGCGCCGAACTAAGGGCATCACTGGCGACCTACCTGTCAGATCTCCATGCACGCCCATTTGCGCCGGAAAACATCTCGATAACCAGTTCCGGCGTTTCAGCCCTAAACATCGCCATGCAGACGATTTTGGAGCCAGGAGACCGGGTGGTTATCGTTACACCGATCTGGCCTAATGTGGCTGAGATACCCCGTATCTTGAACGCGCAGGTCGTGCGGGTCGGGCTAACGGCCCAGGGCGGTCATTGGCATCTAGATGTTCAGCAGCTCTTGGACGCGATCACGCCGCAAACCCGGATGGTGGTTATCAACTCTCCTAGTAACCCGACGGGCTGGACCATACCGGCCCAAGATCGCAGTGTTATACTGGACCGCTGCCGGCGTTTTGGCGTCTGGCTGCTGTTGGACGACGTCTATGAACGGCTGGTTTTTGACCCTGAGCTCACCTCCGCTCCGTCGTTCCTTGCCATAGCCGATCGTGAAGACCGCATCATCGCCGCCAATAGCTTTTCCAAGACTTGGCTAATGACGGGGTGGCGATTGGGCTGGTTGGTCGCGCCGGCGGAGTTGGAAGCGGACCTGGGCAAAATCATAGAGTTTAACACCTCATGCGCGCCCGATTTCGTTCAGCTTGCCGGCCTTGTTGCCATTGAGCAGGGGGAGGCGCATGTGTCAGCATTGCGTCAGGGCCTGAAAGATAAACGTGATCTGCTCGCACGGCGGCTCGGTGCACTTAAAGGTGTAACTGCACCCGCGCCTGATGGCGGAATGTATCTATTTTTCAAAATTGAAGGGCACGACGATTCTGTGGCCCTATCGAAACGTCTGATTTCAGAAGCCCGGCTGGGTCTTGCGCCCGGCGCAGCCTTTGGCCCAGAAGGTGAAGGTTGGCTTCGCTGGTGTTTTGCCGCTGATACCGCTGCTTTAAAACAAGGGGTCGAGCACCTTCAACTTTGGCTAGGCCAGTAAGGCTCGCTCATTGGCGATATTTTCTCGTCTTCTATGAGGCCGTTTCTAATGAATTCTTGGTTATCTTGGCATGGCGAGCGGCAATCTACCCTGCCTTCCCTAGCCTTGCTGACGAGTTTGAACGCTAAAGCGGAGGTTCCTCCGCTAAACTCTTGCGCAGAGTTTTTTTGTCAATCTTTCCTAGGGTCACCCTCGGAAAATCGGTGACGATACGGATCTCTGCGGGGACCTTAAAGCTCGCCAGCTTGTCGCGGCAAAAATCCAAAAGCGCCGATGTTGGATCTGAAGATAGATCGATGACCGTGACAAATCCGATTGGCACCTCATCCAGCATGCGATGAGGTTTTCCAACCACGGCGACCTCATTGACCAACCCACTGGCCAGAAGCACGCGTTCTATCTCTGACTCAGCGACATTCTCAGCACCGACCCTCAACATGTCGCGTTCGCGGCCATCAAATACGATATGGCCGTCGGCATGGGGCGTCACTCTGTCGCCTGTCTGGAACCAGCCTTCCTCATCAAATGCGGTCTCTGTCGCATCTGGATTATTGAGATATTCCTGAAAAAGGGAAATGCCGCGCACACCACGCAGCCACATCATGCCGCTCTGACCAAACTCAACGGGTTCGCCCAACTCGTCGCGGACCTGGACCTCATATCCAGGTGACACTGTGCCCATAGACCCGACCCGTCCTGGAAGAGACAGGGTTGATACGATTGGAAGGCTCACGGTCTCGGTCATTCCAAACCAGCCAAGGCAGGGGATCCCATAATTTTTCTGGGCAACAACTGGGTTGATCGAGCCTAATCCCCAACGCGTAAGCCGATGAGCCGGTATGTCTCGTCCAGCGAGGGCCTTGAGCATGAAAGGAATTTGGACGCCCCAAGTGCAGCCGTGGTCTGCCACGCATGACCAGTATCGACTGGCCGAAAACCGCGTTTGAAATACCAACGTACTGCCGGCCCATAGGGTCGATAGGTGAGAATAGGATAGGGCGTTTGTATGATAGAGCGGAAGGCACGTGTGGCCGATATCATCGCTTGTAATCTGACATAGGCTTGACCCCATTCTGCCGCCCCAAAGTGCATTGGCATGGGTCCAGACCACACCCTTGGGCCGGGAAGTCGTTCCGGACGTATATTGAACACTGCCAAAGAGTAGAGGCTCAGCGGGTCTGAGGGGGGCATGGCTTGGATCTCCCTCGGCGAGTTTAGAAAACAGCACTGCGCTGGAACTTGAAGGTGTCTTCAAGGCTTCCCCCGCATTAGCGTCTGTCACGGCAACCCACGACAGATGGGGGGCTGCCGTTCGCACGAGGGCCTCAAAGCCCGGCTCAGTAATTGCGAATTTGGCACCGCAGTGGCCGATGAAATATTCAAGTTCGTCGGCCGAGGATTTCGTGTTGGTGGTCACAGCCACCGCGCCCAGTCGTGCACAGCCATGCCAGGCGATCAAAAATTCGATACAGTTGTCCATGTGGATGACGACGAAATCATGCTTGGCTACTCCGTTCTGCGCTAAGCCGCCTGCAAACTTAACGACCGCCCCTAAGAATGCCTGATAGGTCCAGCTTTGTTCAGGCCCTTCCTGCGGGCAAAAGATTAGGAACGGATGGTCAGCGCGAGTGGCAGCCCTTGCTTCGAGCAGCCAAGGCAAATCACGCCCAACGAAGGGATGCAGTTGTCCAGGAACGATGGCGCGGCTCATATTTTCACCCACTATATGTTATCAACGCATACATAATATATTTTGCAAAGACAAGGTTCATATGTAATCTTTGATTATATCAGGTGGTCCGATTGGAGTGGGTTATGACAAGCGATTCAAAGCGTCTTGAGCAACTGGCCAAAGGCATTATGCCGGTCAACCCCGTCCTCGGAGACGATGTGCGATGGACCATTGAGGACCGGCTGGCCTTGTACAACTGTCCAGGAGTGGCAGTCTGTTTGATCGAAGATGGCAAGGTGGCTGATGCTGCTGGATTTGGGCATGTTGAGGTTGGCGGGGTGGCCGTTGAGGCGCAAACCATGTTCGCCGGAGCTTCGATCAGCAAACCCGTTACCGCCAGTTTGGCTTTGCAATTGGTCGAACAGGGCTTGATCGATCTTGATGCACCGATCAATCGCTATTTGACGACATGGAACATCCCAGAGAACGACTTTACCCGAGCCAAACCCGTAACCCTTCGCCATCTGCTTTGCCATCGAGCGGGTACGACGGTGCATGGGTTCGGAGCCTATCCCCAAGACCAGGTCGCGCCAACCCTGTTGCAAATGCTGAGGGGCCAAGCCCCATCCTTGACCCCTGCGGTCATTGTGGACAAGGAGCCGGGTGGAACTGAGCGCTATTCAGGCGGCGGTACCCAGATCGTGCAGTTGTTGCTTGAAGAACTGACCGGTTTACCCTTTGCGGATTTAGCGCAAAAACGGATTTTTGAGCCTTTGGGCATGACCAGAACGACATTTGAGCAGCCGCTTCCTGACCGGTTTCGGAACCTTTCTGCGGTTGGGCACTTGGCCGATGGAAACCCGGTCAAGGGTCGGCAAACCTTTACGCCGCAATTGGCGGCAGGAGGTATCTATACATCAGCGCCAGACTATGCCCGGTTTATGGTCGAGACTCGCAATGCTTGGCTTGGCCAAACCAATCTATTGATGAATAGGGCGACAGCTGCAGCCATGATGACGCCTCAAGGCGAAGGGGCCTTTGGTTTGGGCTGGGAAATTTTTGGCCAAGGCAAGGCAAAGCGTTTTGGGCATGGGGGATCTAACGAAGGTTTCCAGTGCAACACGGTCTGCCTTCTGGAGCAGGGCAGGGGCGGGGTTGTTTTAACAAACGCTCTGATGGGCATTCTTCTCTATTACGAGATGCTCAACGCCATGGCGGACATATATGAATGGCAAGGCTACCTCAGAGAGCCCAAGGTTATTCAGACCTTGTCCGAAGCCCGTCAAAACCTCTATGTCGGCCGCTATAGTATCGTGGCCGGCATAGACTTGCCTCATATGGATATTTGGGTCGAAGATGGCCAGCTGATGAGCGATACGCCGGGTCTAATTTTCCCACCTCGGGCGATCTTTCTTGGGCAGAACGATCGCTTCTTCAATCAGCAAACGCCCTCAGAAACCGCTGTTGCCTATGGAGCCGATGGCCGCGCAGAAACATTGACGGTCTATGCATCAGGCGATGTTCAAATTTTGAAAGCAGTTCGCCAGTCCGATAAGGTCGCTTGAATGGCCCCAGACACAAAAGTCCGCTTAGCGGACTATAGGCCGTTCGATTTTGAAATTGGTGAGATCAAGCTCGACCTTGATCTTGATGCGCGCTGCACAAAGGTAAAGGCAAAGATACAGTTCAAGCGCCGTCCAGACACCGATCTCTCCGCGCCCTTGATACTTGACGCAGACAATCTTCAACTTCTGGACGTTAGGTTGGACGGCCGTTCCCTAGCGCCAAGTGAGTATGTAGCTACAGAAACGAAGCTTTTGATATTGACCCAATCGACGGATTTCGTGCTCGAGACCGAGGTCAATATCGATCCCAGCATGAACGTGAAGAAGATGGGTCTTTTTGCCCACGTCGGCAAATTAGTGACCCATTGTGAGCCCGATGGTTTTCGAGCCATAACCTATTTTCCAGACCGTCCGGACATGTTGGCCACATATGAGGTGACCCTGCATGCGGATCGTGGCCTCTATCCGGTATTACTTTCAAACGGTGACTGTATCGCCAAGGGGCAGGAGGGTGATCGCCACTGGGCGACTTGGCGAGATCCCCATCGCAAACCGAGTTACATTTTTGCGGCGATGGCCGGTGATTTTGGGGTTCTGCACGATCAGTTTCTGACCTCGGACGGACGAAGCGTGTCTTTGGCTATCTTTGCCGAACACGGCCAGCAAACCCAGTGCCAATTTGCCATGGCCTCCTTAAAGAAGGCCCTTACTTGGGAACGTGACGTCTTTGGCCTCGACTATGATCTGAGCGTCTACAATATCGTGGCCTTGGCCGAATATGCCGGGGCGCAGGAGAATAAGGGGCTCAACCTTTTTGGTGCCGATGGGATTATTGCTGACCCTCAGATCACCACTGATGAAGAGTTCATGCTGATCCAACGCATCATTGGTCATGAGGCCTTTCACAATTGGACCGGTAACCGGGTGACGTGCCGTGACTGGTTCCAACTGAGTCTGAAAGAGGGTCTAACTCGACTGCGCGATCAACTGTTTATGGAGGATATGCTTGGCTCAGGATCCTTCCGCATCGACCAGGTCAAGGCGCTGCGCCGAAATCAATTTCCTGAAGATGACGGACCAGCCTCCCATCCAATTCAACCGATTGAATATGTTCAGGTAAAAAACTTTTACACCAATACGATCTATGACAAGGGTGCCGAAGTCCTAAGGATGCTGAGGGTCTTCGTCGGCGAAGAAAGCTTTAGCCGTTCGATAAAATTCTATTTGGACCTCTATGATGGCCAAGCCGTTACGGTAGAGGAGCTGATACTCGCCTTTGAGCAGTTCAATGGCATTGACCTTGGTCAATTTCGGCTATGGGTGACGCGAGCGGGCCGCCCCACAGTCACAGCAAGCAGTGCCTATGAAGCCAAGTCGGGCCATTTTGAACTGACCCTATCACAATCTATGGCAAGCAGGCTCTGCGACGAGGACCCGATGTCTATACCAATCGGATTTTCCCTGATTGGTCCGAACGGGGAGCACTTGGTCAAACCGCAGGTTTTAATCCTGAGCCAAGAGCAGCAGACCTTTAGCTTTGAGGCTCTGTCAACACGTCCCACCCCATCCTTGCTGCGTGGATTTTCTGCGCCCGTAACCCTGGTCACAGATCTGTCTGACGATGACCTTGCCCATCTTGTCGCCCATGATGATGATCCCTTCGTCGCTTGGGATAGCGCCCAAACCCTTTTGATCAGCAAGATCCGAAATTTGGCAGCAGAATGGCGATCTGGACTTCCATTGGTCATGCCCCCGGTTTTGGACGAAACCTTTTCCCGGATTATCTCGGATAACACGCTTTCGGCGAGCTTTCAGTCACGTTTGCTTGGCGTACCCGACGAGCCGGTTTTGAGCGAGGGCTTGGCGCGAATAGATCTTGATGCCCATATGGCGGCGCGTGCCTTTGTGCGCGAGCAGATTGGCAAGAACCATAGAGAAGGCCTGCTGCGTCACTACCAGCAAAATAGCCAAATCGACCCCACTGATCGAACCGTCGAGGCCATGGGCCAGCGGATGATGAAAAGTACATGTCTGGATCTTCTGACGGCAGGACAGGATGCCCAGGCCATTGAGTTGTGCTTGGCGCAACTTCACCTAGCACCCAGCATGACAGAGCAGTTTGATGCCCTGACCATCTTGAGCGATCTAGATACGCCCCTTCGCCGACCTGCCATGGAGCGGTTCTTGGAGCGTTATAGGGATCAGTCACTCGTCGTGGATAAATGGTTCAAAGCTATGGCCCTGTCGCGCGCGCCTGGTGTGATCGACGATATCCTTGATTTGGAGGCCCATCCGTTCTTCGACATCAATAATACAGCCCGTGTTCTGAACTATTTTGGCAGTTTTTTTCGTCAAAATAGGGTGACCTTCCATGATGTCAGCGGCAAGGGCTATCGCTTCTTAGCCCATCGGCTGTTGATGATGGATAAGAGGGGTGGTGGCAGATTTGGCTATTTTATGCCTCAGATCGACCAGTGGCGGCGATATGATCAGCATCGACAGGATCTAATGCGGCAAACTCTTGAGCAGGTCGCTTCAACTGACGCCATCAGTATCGCCCTAAAAGAGGCGGTGTCTCGGCTATTGGATTGAGTGCCGGTGACGCCTGTCTGTTGCCCTTCACCTAGGGTCTTCGCCAAAATCTCAGCCGGGTCGCGCTTGAAGCATGGGTCCGTAACGTGACCAACTATTCTAAATTGTTGCGCTCAAATGTAAGCAATGATAATTTTAAATCCGTTGATATGATCGATGGCCGAGGTGCACATGTTTGGGTCTTCACCTAAAGCTGAAGGCTCGCTGTCGAACGCAGCGCGCATTAGTTATGGCCTGCCAGCGATGGCCCACGCTTTTGTCGCCTTGCCCCTCTACACAATTATCCCCGCCTATTATGCAGCCCATACAAATGTGACCTTGGCTCAAATCGGAATGGTCGTTGCCTTAGCGGGGATATTTGATGCGCTCGCCGATCCGGTCATTGGGTTTTGGTCCGATAGGGTGAAGGCCCGATACAGCACAAGAAAGCCATTCTTGGTGATCTCCATGATCTTCTGTGCCGTGTCTGCAGCGTATCTTTTTCAACCCCCACCGGACGCCACCATCGTCTATTTTTGTGTCTGGTCGATGTTGCTTTATGTCGGATTTAGCCTTTTTGAGGTTCCCCATTCGGCTTGGGGGGCAGAGCTCAGCCGAGACTATAATGTCCGGTCAAAGATCGGTGTTACCAAAGCGAAGTTCAATGTTGCCGGGAGCCTATCCACCCATCTCTTACCTATTGCCATGTCGGTCGTCACCGGCACGGCAGCCATTGGAACAGGGACACTATTAGGCATCTCTAATCTCTATGTTTTTCTGTTCCCAGCTTTCATGCTGATCGCCATTTTCGTCGTGCCAGATGGAGTTAAGCTAGAAGCGGGAAAAGGAAAAATTCTAGATATTGTAAAAATACTTTTTTCTTCAAAAGTCGTTGTGAGATTTTTCTCTACGACTGTTCTGTGGGGACTAGGTCAGGGCATAACTATGTCTACAGTCTATATTTTTATGACTGGATATCTTGGCCTTGATAAACAATTTCCGTATATTATGGCCACCCTATTTCTCTGTCAAATCGGGTTTCTATCGTCATGGTCGAAAATTCTGCAAAAATTAGATAGGCACAAAATTTGGGCGATTGGTATTGGAACTATGGCTCTATTGGGTCCAACACTCCTTCTACTTCCCAGAGGTGGACAGGCCCTTATTCCCCTCCTTCTACTTACAATTATTAAGGCCTTCTTTTCAGCACCAGCCAATTTTGTCCCAGCGGCTATTCTTGGTGATGTCATTGACTATGATAATCTAAAAACAGGCGTTCCTAAGGCCGGTAGTCTGTTTGCCCTTCAGATGCTCCTCATAAGGATTAGCATGGCGATTGGTGGGGGCCTGGCCTTTTTCGCGTTAGATCGCGCAGGCTATCGTGTCGGGCAGGTCAATAGTGCA
Source organism: Caulobacteraceae bacterium (assembly GCA_947441065.1). Lineage (GTDB taxonomy): Bacteria > Pseudomonadota > Alphaproteobacteria > Caulobacterales > Caulobacteraceae > CAISGS01. The sequence goes on along the minus strand of CANESI010000004.1, from coordinate 86,815 downwards.
GAGGCCGATCTTTGGTTGCTTTGTATCTATATCGGCGGGCCGATGCTGTTCCACCTTGCAATGGCCTATTCGGCCTGGACCTTTCCAATCACGCGTAAGCGTCACTTGGTGATCCAAAAGCGGCTTGAGGCCCGGGCAAAACGCCAAGAAGCCCTAGCCTAGGCGCAGCGTTTTAATCAACGCAACAATGGCTGACCCTCGTTGAGACCCGAAATCCAAGCTGCCGTTAATCGGCGGCGTGGACCTTTGCATGGTGGTGTCGCTATGTCGAAAGGCTGCTCGGTCAGACCCCCAATCGATCCTCGTTATATGATCAGTGTTGACATATTTCGATTTTGCCTTAGCGTCGTTTAATGTGATCAGAGGTTATATTTAAGCATGATCGCGGAAGGTGCTGTGATGGCATCGTTTCAAAAAATGCGGGGGGTAATATTATGTCGTCCAAACTTTCTTACCGGCTATTAGTGTCTGCATCAGTCGCTGTCCTAATGCTTTCAGCTCAGGCCGCATCAGCGGCAGAAGCGAAGAAGCCAGAAGCTGACAATACGATTATCGTGACCGCGCTTCGTCGCAGTCAAACCTTGATCAATGCGCCAGTTGCGGTCACTGCCATTGAGGGGCAGGCCCTACGAGACGCCGGGCTGTTCTCAGTCCACGACATAATGAACCTAGTCCCCAACGCGGTCATCCAAGACAGCCCCGAGGGCTTCAACGAATATATCAACATCCGCGGCATACTGATTGTCGATGTGCAGGCCGAGCCCAACTTTGGCATGTACCGCAATGGTCTCTATTCTGGCGGCGCGCGTTCCAATCTCGGCGCACAGGTTGATGTGGCTCGCGTAGAGGTGCTGCGCGGTCCTCAAGCGGGCCTTTATGGCCGTAGCGCCGTGGGTGGCGCGGTCAATATAATCTACGCCACGCCGACCAAGGATTTTGGCGGCTATGTGCGCGCAAAATATGGCTCATATGATCACGCAGAAATGGAAGCAGCCGTAAATCTTCCGCTAAATACCGACGCTGCTGTGCGTTTAACCGCTTGGCATTATGGGCAAACAAAAAGTGAGCTCTACAACACAACCCTTAGCGAATATATCGGTGCTTTTTCAGATCGCGGCTTGAGGGCGAGTTTGAACTACGACTTAACACCTAAACTTAACGTGCAATGGATGGCTGAATATCAAGAATATTCGGGGCCATCCCTAAAGACCTATGCTCCAGATGGGATCGCCAATGCTGTCTTAAGGTCACCAAAAGAGACGGTTGATCGCATTCAAAGAGACACCCGATCTGACGCAAACAAAACTAATCTCTATATTAGTCAGAAAATATCCTATCAAGCTGAGATCGGTGAGTTGGCGGTCAATCTATCCTATAGAGACTATGGCTTTGATGCCATTCAGGACCAGGATCAAACCGCCATTGGAGCCTCCACGGCACTGGTGCCTACTAGGACATCGCACACAGAAATACTACGAGACGAGGGTATTAAGGACACCTACCTTGAAGGACTATGGACGTCCAAGGATGATCGGCCACTGACATGGATTGTTGGGGCCTCTTACTTTGACGAAAAGTTCAATTTTGCTCGCACAATTGACGTAACCCGAAACTGGAGCGCATATGCCACCAACTGGGGCGTAAGAGCGATTCCCGTAGGGTTTCCTAAGGCAGGGACACAGGTCCAAACTAAATCGGCGTCTGTCTTTGCCACCGCAACCTATCAGGTTGACGATCACTGGTCGGTAGATGGTGGTTTACGTTGGACCAGAGACCGTAAATCCCTCCAGTTCCGTCAGGGCGTAATGCCGACAGGCGACCTAGGTTTTGACCCATGGGCAGCCAACTTTTATGCGGCAATCTATCCCGTCTATAATTTAAATATTGATTCGGAATTCTCATTTACCGCGCCAAGCCTGCGTCTGAAATACAAGGCTAATGAAAACCTTAATTTCTACGTCAGCTACAGCACTGGATTTCGACCCGGTGCCTTCAACATGTCTCCAACAACCCGCGAAACCATCCCCTACGGGATGGAAACGGCTAAAAGTTATGAAGTTGGTTTGAAGTTGAGAGCGTTGGATGGGCGGTTAGATGCGAACTTTGCTGCCTTTAAGATGGAGCAGGACGATCTTCTCGTCGCTCAAGATGCCATGCTCGATGGTGCAAGCCGCACATATTTGGGTAACATTGGCACTGCCAAGGCGACGGGTCTTGAGTTTGAGAGCGTATTTCGTGCCACCAGCTGGTTGAATGCTGCGCTCAGTGTTGGCTGGCTCGATGCGAAATATGGCGACGCCGTCGCCAATAAGGGCAAGCCTGGTCAATTGATACTCAGCGGCAAGAAGTTACCTGGCACTCGAGAGTGGACCGCTAACCTCAATCTCGATGCCAAGCAACCGATCACCGACTCTATCCAATTGATTGGACAGGCCTCCTTGAGGTACGAATCTGGAGGCATCTTGGGCGACTATTACGTGGTCCATAACTACGACACGATGCGGAGAATTGACCTAAGCGCTGGGCTGGAAATCAACGGCCGTAGCCGAATAGTCGCATCCGTGAAAAATGCGGCAAACCAGCACATAAGCCAGTTTTGGTTTTACAACGGCGCTACGAACACTACGGAAGGCCGCACCTATGGCCTGTCAGTCACCCACAAATTCTAGACTTTTCCCGGAATAACTTAGCCCGCCCCTTGCAAAGGGGGCGGGCTTTTTTGTCTGTGCTAAGGCCGAATTGAATGTCCGCTCGGCCCGGGCCTGGGAGGACTCTAATCAGAAGGATATCTAAAGGGTGCGAAGCGCTTTGACGGCGTGATCGAGGACATAGTCGATGTCACCTTCGGTCAGAGCCGTTGACAGGACAAAAAATCCCGGCGCCCCCATTAGGACCCCGTTATTGAGCATATAACGGAAGAATTTCTCTGCCTTTACAGCGGCTTCTGGATAGGCAAGACGGCTGCGAATTGTATCGCGATAGGTTCCGCCGCGACCTGGCATGTGGAAGAAGCCAACCATAGATGTTGCGCCTCGTACACTTCCTTCTGCTCGGGTAATGGCCAAGGCTTCGCTGAGCCCGGCTCGAAGCCGGTCGCCAAGGGCAGATAGCCGATCAAAGGCGGCGCGATCGAAGAGCCTCATTGCCACAGCACCGGCGGCCATCGTCATCGGGTTGGCGTTGTAGGTGCCGCCATGGCCAAGCTTGGCCTTACCCTTTCGCGGATCAAACAGGGCGGTCATGATGTCTTCCCTGCCTCCGACAGCGCCGACGGGCAATCCCCCCCCGATAATCTTACCCATCGCTGAAAGATCCGGAACAATCCCAGTTGCGCCCTGCGCCCCACCATAGCCGAGCCGGAGGCTATAGACCTCGTCAAAGATAAGCAGGGCGCCGCTGCTCGAGGTTTCTTCTCGCAACATCGCTAGGTAATCGGGGGTGGCCATTTCATAGCCGAGGTTTTTCACGAGGGGATCAATAATAACTCCCGCCAACTGTGCGCTATGGGCGCGAAGGATAGCGCGAGATGCCTCGGTTTGGTTCATCGGCAGGAGGATCACATCGGCAGCGGCACCAGGGCCGGAACCCATTTCAGGGACACTTACGGGCGCAAGCTCTTCTCCCCAGAGAGCCGTGTTAGGATTGGTACTGACAGAGGCCGTATCGTCACTTCCGTGATAGGCCCCTTCAACCTTCGCAATCAGTCGGCGTCCGGTATAGGCCCGCGCGGCCTTGATCGACATCATGACCCCTTCGGTTCCGGAATTGGTAAATCGGACCTGATCTACACCGGGTAGGCGCTCACAAATAATGTTGGCCAAGTCTATCTCGTTGGGTGTTGGCAATGAGATGGCGAGTAGTTTTTGCGCTTGGGCTATGATCGCAGCCACGATCTCTGGGTGATTATGGCCGTGGATCAGGGCGGAATAGTTGTTGATGAAGTCCAATCGCGACACGCCATCGACGTCCCAAATCCTGGCCCCTTCACCGCGCGCGGCATATATCGGATAGGGCTGAAAAAAGACGGTGTGTCGTGAGTTTCCACCAGGCAAAACCTTGAGTGCCTGCTCGTAGAGTGCGGCTGATTTTGATTTTTCGTTAGGGAACATGGTTCATCTCCGACAGCGAGCCGAGTATATGTATATGATCGTTGTTTATATCGTGAGATGTTTTGGTAAGCAATGCACCTTCTGTTGCATACAGAATTTATTGAGGAATTTTAGAAATTTAGTCACGCACGGCCGTTTGATAAATTACATAAATCTTTGATAAATATATGCGCCGCCTATATCTTATCTCTCAAAATCTGCATATTCTTGCTCGGGTGAATCCCATAATGAGGGCCGCCAGATGCTGAGTGCTGTCGAAACCGCTGACCGCGTTCGACGTGGTGAATTGACCGCCGTTGACTCTGTTCAACAGGCGCTCAAACGCATCGAAACCCTCAATGGAAACCTTAATGCCTTTATTAGAACTGATGCTGAAATGGCACTTAGCGCCGCGAGGGCTATTGATGAAAAGGTCGCGCGCGGCGAGGATCCTGGACTGCTCGCCGGAGTGGCGCTCGGCGTAAAGGATATGGAGTCCTGCATTGGATTTCCGATTACCCAAGGCAGTTGGTTTTTGCGCGATAGTCCTCCGGAGACCCAAGACTCTAAACATGTCGCCCGGCTTAGGGCGGCCGGAGCTATTCCCATCGGCATTACCGCAGCCTCTGAATTTGGCATGGATTCAGCCACCTCGAGCAAGCTTTGGGGTGTCACCCGCAATCCGTGGAACCTTGCCACGACACCAGGCGGCAGCAGCGGTGGATCAGCCGCAGCGGTGGCTGGGGGGCTTGTAGCCATGGCAACCGGAACCGACGCAGGAGGATCCATCCGTGAGCCTGCGGCCTTTACGAGCATCATTGGCCTCAAGCCGAGCCATGGACGAATCCCGAAAGAAAATGGGTTCTCCAACTGGTCTGTGCACGGCGTTGTAACAAGAACAGTCGCTGATTCAGCAAGGCATTTGGATGTTGCTGGTGGCCCACATGATGGCGATCGTCAGTCATTACCCAAAGTTGGCTATGCCTATGAAGACGCCATCGAAACGCTCGATGTAAGGGGTCTTAGAGCGGTTTGGTCACCGGATTATGGCTACGCGGCGGTAGATCCAGAAGTAGAGCAGATTGCCCTAGCGGCGGCTGAACGACTGATCGCCGAGGCCCATTTGATCCGCTGCAGCAACGAATTTAAGCCAAACAATATCTATAGTCATTGGGGCGCAATTTTTGGCTCCACGCTTGAAGCCGATTTCATCAAAGACGGCTATCTGCCCGATGGTTATGACATGATGGCGAAATCGACCCAAAGGTTGCTCAACAAGGTCCGCGCGCGTAAGGCCACTTTAGATATTTCAGCGTCATGGAAACAGGTGCATCTGCTTGAGCGGCAGGTTGCGGAGTTCTTTTCTGACCATGATCTTCTAATGTCACCGGCAACGGCTTGTGCGCCCTATGGTGCTGACGACCCTGTCCCCAGTGTTATTGGTGGCAAGGATTCTAGCCATGGTGGGGCAGAGCCCTTTGGTATGCTTGCCAACGCCTGTTGGAACCCAGCCATTTCGATACCGGCGGGCTTCACCGCGGCTGGACTTCCTGTGGGACTGCAGATTGTGGCGCGCCGCCACCGGGACGATATTTTGCTCAGGCTGGCCCGCATCGTAGAGTTAAGCTCACCTTGGCCCCTGATTTCTGGTTAGGCCGAGCTCGATTGATTTACGCTTGAGTGCTCAATTCCACGGATAAAACTCAATGTAAGTGCTTCAACAAAATTCTTCCGCTCGGCTTTTGTCCCGGATGGATTGGAAAATAGACCTTGCGACACAGCCTGCGCTAGCCCGTAAATGAATGCGAAAAAAGCGTATGCGATCTCACAATGACTATGAGAATATGGTATGTCGTCTTTATTATAGAGATCTTCACCATAGATTATGTGAACCAATACTCTGAATGACGAATCTGACTCTATTAAATATCTTGGATTTTCAGATATATCTTTGACGTGCCCATACATGAGCCGAAAGAGCTGGGTTTCTTTCAAACTGAAATCCACTGTGTGATGGGCTGCTTGAAGCATCGCTTCTTCACGAGGAAGATTGAGTTTCAAAATGCGTTTCAAAGCGGTTGCCCGCTGCTTAAAGCTCTCAGCAGCCAGTTCCAAAAGAAGAAACTCTAGACTGGGATAGTGATTGTAAAAGTTCGCCGATGTAACGCCAACGTCGCGGCAAAGTCGCCGTGCGGATATATCTTCTATGCTGCCCGAGACCAAAATTTCTCGAGCGGCCTTCAAGAGATCGGCTTTGACATTACCCTTATGATAGGGCTGCGTTTGGTTTGCTTTACCGTCAGAAGTCATCAACAGAGACCTAGAAATCTTTGGTAGGGTCCTGTTTTCGAGACCCAGGTTCGATTTTTCACTGGCCCCATTATCACCCATAGCGTTACGCAGGCAATGTCTTGTGAGCCTATTTTGGTGTTCATTTGGCAATATCCGATAGGGCCGCTAAAACTTGGTCGATCTCGGCGGCTGTATTGTAGTGGGCAATTGCCAACCTCACCACGCCAGTGTCCTCATCAAGACCAAGGTGGCGAACCGGCTCGATTGCATAGTTGTGGCCCGACCATACGAAAATCTCTTGGTCGGCTAAGGCCTGAGCGAATGTGTGTGTGGAAATTCGATCATGGGTGAAGGACACGGTCGGCACCCGTTCAGCAATGCGATTGGGATTGGTGATCCCATGGATCGTCATACCGGGTATAGCCATAATGCCCTCGATTAAACGCAAGGTCAGCGCGGTTTCGTGTGGTTCGAAGGCCTTATACCCCCCCAACATCCTCTCCCTTCGGCTTCCGGAATACCCGGCCTCGTCACCTAGCGAGGCGAGGTAGTCAGCGGTCGCTGCAAGACCGGCCATGAGCTCAGTCTGCGATGTGCCGTGTTCGAATTTTCCAGGAAGATCATCGGACACGCACCGACACCTATAGGCCTCCAACCGGTCCAGGACGCTCTCGCGTCCCCAGAGCACGCCCAGGTGCGGACCAAAGAATTTATAAGAGGAACAGACTAAAAAATCACAGTCGAGTTGCGTCACATCCGGCAGGTGGTGAGGTGCCATCTGAACGGCATCGACATAGACCAGGGCGCCAAATTGGTGAGCGACTTGCGTCAAGGCCCGTACGTCGTTGATCGCGCCCGTCAGGTTGCTCGCATAGTTGATCGCAACGAGCCGCGTCCTTGGGCCCATTACAGCGCGAAGCGCGTCAGGTGAAACTTGCCAACTGATTTTATCAAATGGAACCCAACGAACGATCAATCCACGGTCCTGGGCCATAAGAAGCCAAGGTGCCACATCGCCCTCATGGTCCATTCGGGTCACGACGATCTCGTCACCTGGTTGGCACAGCCGTCCGATAGACCGTGAGATATGAAGGGTAAGCGCGGTCATGTTCTGGCCAATGATCACGCCGCGGGCCGAGGGGGCACCGACAATATCCGCGCCGGCTTGGTGTGCAGCATCCCAGATGTCCATCGCCCTTCTGGAACCAGAGAACTTACCCCCAAGATTGCAGCTGCCATTGACCATGGCATCGGCGACGGCGTCGACGACGGACTGCGGAACTTGGGTGCCTGCCGCGTTGTCAAGGAAGACAGGGGGATGAACATGTCGCGATATGGCCGGAAAACGGGCGCGGACGCTGTCGACTGAAAATGTGGCCATAATTATTCCTCAACGCGATAGGTTGTGGTTGCATTGAATATGTTCTGCCGGACCATCACGAATTGAGCTTCCAACCGACACTCAATATGATGATTGATACTATCACTGATTATATCGAGCGTTCCAACTGTTATGACCTGACCTTGATTGAGCGGCGTCTTTAAACCGCCAAAATCCGCGGCGGCATCCGCGGAAATTAGTCGATACCTAATTTTTGTGCGGGCTGGCCTAGTCGGAACCCTCCTTTGGTGAAGGGGCAGATATGGAGAAATAGTTATGGCTAAGGGATATGTTATCGCCAGCGTAACGGTGCACGATGATGTGGCCTACCAGCGCTACGCAGATCTGGCCCGCGACGCCATGGCAAAGCATGGTGCCCGCATACTCGCCAGAGGAGGGCGTTATGCGGCTCTTGAGGGCAAGGCGCGTCAGCGCAATGTCATTCTAGAGTTCGAAAGTTTTGAGGCTGCACGGCGATACTGGTCTTCCAGCGAATATCAACTGGCCCGAACCCATCGGATTGGTGCCGCTGAGATAGATCTCTGCCTCGTCGAGGGCGTTACCTGATCACGCATATTTAGCTGCTTTGAAGAGGACAGTATAAGCAGCGTTTACATTCTGGTGCGGCAGTTATAAGTTTTTTGCGGTAAGCGATGAACTGTAAGCGCGGCCTCAAGTCGGTCAGATCGGCCGCCCCATCTTCTCGGTCAGGACACATAAAATGAATAGGCTAAGCGGCAAAAAAGCCTTCGTCACCGCAGCAGGGCAGGGGATCGGTAGGGCCATAGCCGAGCGGTTTATCGCCGAGGGTGCCGAAGTTGTTGCGGCCGATCTTGATCCTAAGTTACTCGCCAACCTCAGTGACGCGCATCATTTGGCTCTGGATGCCACAGATGCTGCAGCCGTGCGAAAGGCAGCTGACGACCATCCCGACATAGACATTTTGGTAAATGCGGTTGGTTTTGTGCACGCCGGCACCATCCTGGACTGTGATGAGAAGGCTTGGACAAACTCGTTCAGGATCAATGTTGACTCCATGTACCTGACGTCCCGCGCCTTTCTTCCTGGCATGATTAGCCGGTCGTCAGGCGTCATCATAAATATTGCTTCCGTAGCCAGTTCCCTGAAGGGTGTTCCTAACCGGTTCGTCTATAGTACGACCAAGGCCGCCGTCATCGGTCTAACCAAAGCCATCGCTGCAGACTTTGTCGGTCAAGGTGTGCGTTGCAACGCGATATGTCCAGGAACGGTAGAAACGCCCTCGTTACATGAGCGCCTTAGCGCCACCGGCGACTTTGATGCCGCGCTTGAGGCCTTTCGTGCTCGCCAGCCTATGGGGCGGCTGGGCAAACCTGAAGAAATTTCTGCCCTTGCAGCCTATCTTGCCAGCGATGAAGCGGCCTTCACGACGGGGCAGGTCCATATAATTGATGGTGGATGGGCGATGTAGATTGGGCGTGAGTCCTTGGCAGTAGGAGATCAGTGGTGAAATTTTTTCGATACGGAGAGCCGGGTGCTGAACGACCAGGCGTTTTGGACGCTAAAGGCCGACTGCGAGATCTTTCGGGACTGTTGTCGGACATAGATGCATCAGCGCTTTTGAACGTTACGGGTTTGAATCTAGATGGCGTGGACCTCGAGGCCTTGCCGATTATTGCTTTGGATACGCGCCTTGGGCCATGCGTTGGCGGCGTTGGAAAATTTGTCTGCATCGGGTTGAACTATTCGGATCATGCCGCCGAAACGGGCGCCACAGTTCCGCCGGAGCCCATCATTTTTTTGAAGGCCAACACGGCAATTTGCGGTCCGAATGACAATATCGAGCGGCCGCGAGGGTCGACCAAGCTTGACTGGGAGGTCGAGCTCGGTGTGGTTATTGGCAAAAAGTCAAAGTACGTTTCCGAAGCCGACGCGATGGACCATATCTTCGGATATTGCGTTATCAACGATGTGTCTGAGCGAGCGTTTCAGATGGACCGACAGGGAACATGGGACAAAGGTAAGGGCTGCGACAGCTTTGGCCCCATTGGACCTTGGCTGGTGACCCGCGACGAAATCCAGGACCCGTGTAACCTTTCCATGTGGCTTGAAGTCAATGGTAAGCGTTTCCAAAATGGATCGACGGCGACCATGGTCTATAAGCCAGCCTTCCTCCTAAGTTATGTTTCACAATTTATGACGCTAATGCCGGGAGACATTATTTCGACGGGCACTCCACCGGGCGTGGGCATGGGTCAAAAGCCACCGGTATTCCTGCAGCCTGGTGACGTTGTAGAGCTGAGCATAGAAGGTTTAGGACGACAGCGTCAGTGCGTCGTCGATGCTCAAGGTTAAGCCCATGATTGTGGGCTTTTTTCTAAGAACAGGTACTAAATTTTGATTAGAGGGGAAGCTCGTAGATTGCCCTTAGTGCAATTTATATTTCCCATAATTACTATTGTGCGCAGAATTTGTGTATCGGGGTGGATTCTATTCCGAAGTGCGAGTTTCTAGGATTTTTAGAAACTTAGCCCCTTTGGAGATTGCGCTATGGGATCGCGATATTCACAGCTCAGCCTTAGTGAGCGCCACCAGATTGCGCGCTGGCGCGATGCTAAGGTACCAGTGCTCGACATGGCACGGCGATTGAGCCGGCATGTCTCTACCGTCCACCGTGAACTGCGTCGCAATCGAACCGATGCCGGTGCTTGGCTACGAGGCTATTTCGCAATAGGTGCCCAGCAAGTCTGCGACCTACGCCGCCGTCGCCGTACAAAACTTCACGCTCCGGGTTCGATCGCGCTGAGGTCTTACATTGTTAAGCAACTCGGTAACGGCTGGTCGCCCGAGCAGATTGCGGGCTATTTACGCCGAACCCGATGTCTCAATGACTATGTCTGTCACGAGACCATATCCCTACCCGCGCCCGGCTGTTGGGCCCAGGTCAACGCGTCGAAGCCAAGGGTGAAGATCAAACTTCAGCCTCGTGCGCTTGCCCATCCAAACTCTGTCCATCTTGGACCAAACTCTGGCTTGGGTTGGAATCCTGAGCCTGAAGAAATCCTTAATCAGCCCCCTCCCCTTGAGCAGGTCTTTGCCGAACCCTTCGAGGCGGTCGAGGAGCATGTTCGCCGTAAGCTGGGCACTGTCGAGCGTGCCAATGAGGTAGGTCTGGACGACCGGTCATCCCCACCAGATCGGCACAGCCTAACGCCGAGACGCCAGAGCCTTCGCCACGACGGGTGCCAGCTTCGCGGTGATAAGCTGAACGCCTCGGGCGTTAGGGTGGATACCATCGGGCTGATTTAACTCGCGCTTGCGAGCCACGCCTTCGATCAGATTGGGATAGAGCGGCACGCCATGGACCTCGGCTAAGCTCGAAAAAATGGCGTTGAAATCGCGCGCATATCCGCCGCCAACCGCGCTTGGTGCTGCTATACCCGCCAGCAGGACCGAAATCTTGCGCGCCTTCAACCTCTTGACGATGAGGTCAAGATTGGCCCGCGTTCTCTTCGGATCAAGCCCCTGTAACAGGTCATTACCGCCAAGCGCCACAATGGCCAGATCCGTGTCCTTCTGGACGCTAAAATCCACCCGCTCTAGCCCACCAGCCGTGGTATCGCCGCTCACGCCCGCCGCGCGTACCACATTGGCAATGCCCATTCGGGCCAGCGCCTCGTGCAACTGGTTGGGTAGTGCCGCCTTGCCCGGCAGGCCGTAGCCGGCCGTAATAGAGTCTCCCAAGATCGTTATGACCACAGGACGGGCCGCAAGCGATGGCCATGCCGCCGCCAAAAATGGCAAAGCTAAAAAGGTTCTGCGGGTGGGTTTTGGCATGGACATAACGACCTATATATCTGGGATATTGCGTCACTCAACTGCTGGGGATTTCTTTGGACGATTTACCGCCGCTCCTATTGGATAATGTCGGCCTGACACTACCGTCCTCAGCCGGACCTGTCGAGATTTTGCGCAATCTCAGCCTGACCCTTCGCAAGGGTGAGCAGGTGGCTCTGGTCGGTGCTTCGGGGTCGGGAAAGTCGTCACTGATCGCGGTGGCCGCAGGTCTTGAGCAACCGAGCGCTGGACGGGTGGAACTGTTTGGTCAGGATCTCAGCAAGCTGGACGAAGATGGCCGCGCCAAGCTGCGGCGCGGACGTGTCAGCCTGGTGTTCCAGTCCTTCCATCTCCTACCCAACATGACGGCTGAAGAGAATGTTGCTGCACCGATGGAGATCGCTGGTAAGGCTGGCGCTATGGAGCAGGCCCGGCTGTGGCTGGACCGTGTGGGCCTGAGCGCACGGGCGCGCCATTACCCGCATCAGCTGTCTGGCGGCGAGCAACAGCGTGTCGCCCTTGCCCGCGCACTGGCTCCCAGCCCTGCCCTACTCTTTGCCGATGAGCCCACCGGCAACCTCGACAGCGCCAATGCAAAGATGGTGGCCGACATGCTGTTCGACCTGGTTCAGCAGACCGGCGCGGCGCTACTGCTGGTCACCCACGACCCTGCCCTTGCGGCGCGTGCCCAACGCGCCGTGACATTGCGTGATGGCTGCCAGGTCGAGCCCGCATGACACCCTTATGGTTGCGGTTCGCCGCCCGAGAGCTGCGAAGCGGGGTCAAAGGCTTTCGCATTTTCCTAGCTTGCCTCGCGCTGGGCGTCGCCGCTATTGCCGCCGCCAGCTCAACCGCCGAGGCCTTTCGTCGAGGCTTGGCCAGCGAAGCGGGTGACATCCTTGGCGGGGATATCGCGGTCTCGGTAAATCAAAGGCAGTTGACCGCCTCAGAGCGTCAGACGCTGACCGAGCGCGGCCGCGTCACCTTCTCGGTCTCGTCGCCCGCCATGGCACAGGTGCCCTCTGGGGATCGGCGTCTTGTGGAGTTCCGGGGCGTTGACAATGCCTATCCCCTAGCCGGCGAAGTCATACTGAAGGGTGGGGTGCCCCTTGCTCCAGCCTTGGCGTTACGAGACGGTGTCTGGGGCGCGGCGGTGGAACAGGCCCTGCTAGACCACCTCGATCTCAAGGTGGGTGACCCGTTTCTGGTGGGCAATGTGCCGATGCGCGTTACGGCGGTTTTAGAACAGGAACCCGACCGCCTATCGCGCGGATTCCAGCTGGGCCCCCGCGTGCTGACCGGTCGCGGCGCATTAGAACAGGGCGGCATGCTTGAACCGGGGCTACCCTTCGGGGAAACCGCCCGGATCGCCCTCAAGCCCGGCCTTGACCTCGCCCGCGCCAAGGCCGATGTGCAGCGCGATATCAAGGACGGCGTGCGGATCCGCGACCGCAATGATGCCGCGCCCGGCGTCAGCCGCATCATTGACCAGTTGGAGTATTTCTTAGGCTTTATTGGGCTAGCCTCGCTAGTCGCCGGTGGCCTGGGCGTATTCGGTGCCGTCAGCGCCTATGTGGATAGCCGAAAGCCGACGATCGCCACACTGAAGGCCCTCGGTGCCGAAAGCGGCCTGATCCGCGACATTTACCTGACCCAGATCGGCCTATTGTCGCTGGTGGGCATCAGCATTGGCCTAGCGGTTGGTGCCGCAACGCCTCTGGTGCTCGGAGCGGCAATTCAGGGCGACCTGCCGGTCCCGGCGCTCTTTGCGATCTATCCGATGCCTCTGCTCAAGGCCGCCGCGTTTGGCGCCCTATCGGCGGCGGCCTTCTCGCTTGCCCCTTTGGCCCGCGCCCGCACGACGCCGCCAGCAAGCCTGTTTCGCAGCGACATGACCGGTAAGCTGACCTTCGGTCCCGAAATGATCGGCGCGCTGCTGGCAGCCACGGGTCTAGGCGCTCTGGCCATATGGACTGCACCAACACCGTTCGCGGCGACCCTGATGATCACCGGCGTCGCCGTCGCCTTTGTGCTGCTCTGGGCCGCCGGTTGGGGCGGCGCGATTTTGGCCGGGCGCCTGCGAGGTGCCACACGCGGATCTTTGAGAATTGCCCTCGCCAACCTGGCCGGGCCGCGCTCGGCGGCCCGCACGGCGGCGCCCGCCATCGGTCTGGGTTTCGCATTGTTGGCCGCGGTCGTCCTGATCCAGTCGAGCCTACTGCGCCAGATCTCGATTATCGCGCCCCAGACGGCCCCGGCCCTCGTCTTCACCCAGATACCTGCCGACCGCAGCGCAGCGTTCGACGCAGAGGTCGCCCGAGGCTATGGCCGCATACCCGACAGCAACACCTATCTGCGCGCGCCCTTCCTCACCGGCCGCATCACCGCCGTGCGGGGCCAGCCTGTCGTCAAGGAAAAGCTGGGGCGCGAAGGTCGCTGGGCCTATGACAACGACATCAGCCTGTCGGCCCTGGGCTCAGAACCGCCAAACGCTGGCGTGGTCGAAGGCAAATGGTGGGCCGCAGACTATGCCGGTCCGCCACTGCTGGCCATGAGCCAAGACCCAGCCCGCGCTGCCAATATCCAGATCGGCGACGAGGTCACCCTCTCTATTTTGGGCCGCGAGATCGTGGCGAAGGTGGCCGTGATCCGGCGCGTGGACTTTGGCAGCTTCGGCGCCAGCTTTCCTTTGGTCCTGACGCCGAACGCCATCGAAGGCGCCAATCCGCGCCATGTCGCCATCGCTAAGGCCACTTTGGGTGAGGAACAGCGGATATTCCGGAGCCTCGGCACCGCCTTTCCTGAGGTGAATATTGTCTCGGTGCGCGAGCAGCTGGAGGCGGCCACCGAGCTCTTCGACCGCGTCGCCCTGGCCGTGCGCGGTGCCGCAGCGGTGGCCTTGATGGCAGCGCTGCTGGTGTTGGCCAGTGCCATAGCCGCCCGCGCTGTCGAGCGCACCCGCGAGGCTGCCATCCTCAGGGTTCTGGGTGCGAGCCGGGCGCAGGTGCTCAGCGCCTATCTATTGGAATATGGCCTGGTCGGTCTCATCTCCGGCGCCGCTGGGGTGATGCTCGGCTACGCCGCCGCATGGCCGGTTGTGGTCCGGGTGTTTGAGGCAAAGTGGAGCGTTGACTGGGGCGGCGTCTTCACCCTTCTGGCGATCGCGTCTGTGCTGGCCGGTATCGGAGGGCTATTCGCTGCATTCCAATCCCTATCACAACGTCCAGCACCGGCGCTGCGTAGCGAGTAACGCCAAAGAGGAAGGGCTGATGGCGTCTCGAAGCTAGGGCAAATGCCTCAGAACCTCTGTAATCAGACTGGATGGGGAAATCGGTTTGGAGACGACGCCGTTCATTCCGGCCTGTGCATAGGCTGCGCGCTGATGGGCCATTGCATTAGCGGTAAGGCCAATGATCGGAACCTTAGCCTTGGGTTCAGGCAAGCCCCGGATTGCGCGGGTCGCAGACACCCCGTCCATGATCGGCATCTGGACATCCATCAAGACAATATCGAATGATCCAGAGATCACAGCCTCGAGCCCAGCGAGGCCATTTTCCGCCTCTATAACCTCCGCGCCCAGGCTGGCAAGCATTGTCCGCGCTATGAGACGGTTGGTGACATTGTCCTCTACCAGCAGGACCCTGAGCCTGGACATTTCATGTCCCGCAAGTTTCTTCGCCTGTGACGGCTCGGTATGAGGGGCTTCAAACTCCATCCAGAAGCAGGACCCCACGCCCTCGACACTGGAATAGTCAATGACCCCGCCCATCAGATCTATCAAGGCCTTACTGATGGCCAGTCCCAATCCGGTGCCATTGGCCACGTTAGTGGCCCCAACCGAGCCCTGTTGAAACCGTCCAAACATTTGTGGCCTGAGTTTCTCAGCTATGCCTATGCCGGTATCCTGAACCTCAATTCTAACACGGCAATGATCAAGGCGAGATGAGGGCAAGACGCTCAATGTTACTGTGACACTTCCCTCGTTGGTAAATTTCACAGCATTACCAACCAAGTTAAACATGGCTTGGCGAAGACGCACAGGATCGGCCTCAATCCAGTAGTTTTCCCCCGAAAGGTGCCTGGATAAAAGGATCCCCTTGTCATTAGCCTGAGGCATCATAATGGCGATAACCCCTTCTAGGGCTGCCGCCATATTCATAGGCGCTGGCGACAGACTCAGTTCACCGGCTTCAATTTTTGAAAAGTCGAGCACATCATTGACGATTTGAGTCAGCATCTCTCCACAAACTAGCGCCTCATCGACCAAATGACGCCCCTCTTGAGAGATCGGTTCATGGTCAAGCAGATGCAGAGCCCCCAGCACCGCATTCATGGGTGTGCGAATTTCGTGGCTCATATTGGCCAAAAATGCTGCCTTCGCCTTGTTGGCCTCTTCTGCTTCAGCCTTTGCAGCCTGCAGGGCCAAATCAGCGGCGACATATTCGGTAATGTCTCGGCTTGCACCAATGAAGCCAATCGGCAGGCCATTCTCAACGACAAGTTTGGTGCTGGTCTGCAACCAAACCGAGTGGCCAAGTTTGTGGCGAACCTTCAAGGTGGCGATCATTTTGGCATCTTGATCGGCAACCGCCTGATTGTAATCTGAGACTTCGAAATTGTCCGTTTCAGTCTCCAGCAGGTCTTGGATTTTCCTGCCAATCAGCTCTTCAGGACGATAGCCCAGCACGGTGTAGACCGACGGCGAAGCATATTGATAGACGCCCTCTAGGTCCGTTCGCCCAATAAAGTCAGTGATGTTGTCGGTTAGAATCTTGTAGCTAGCGAGGGCTTCCTTCAGTTGACGCTGTGATTCCTGAGACGAGGGCGTATCGATAGCCCGACCCAAAACGAACACCAAACACAGGCCCATAAAGATCCAGACCGGCAGCATGACTGTTGAACTAAGTGAGAGCTGGTCGACGATGATCGACAATACGGCTAACGGAGGCAGGGCTCCTGCAACAAAAAACAACAGTGGTGTTGAATAGAAAAGCAAAATCAACAGGCACAATAGCGTTACTAAAAGCGCAACACCACAAGTTATTCCAGCCATTGTTCCTGTATTAATACAAAGTACGGCTAAAATAGACCAAATTAGTTCGACGATAATCATGTTTAAAATGAAACTTCGCCTAATCCTTGGCCCTACATCTTCTTCATAATATTGCTTTTTACTGGCAATCCAAGACCAAATCTCAACAATCACGTGCCCTAAAAACCAAAGGCAACAAACCCAAAGGGGAAGGATAAGGGTTCCAACGCCCGCAGCCAGGAGCGCCACGATCGTTCTTTGAAGCCAAAGGGGATGAAAGGCTGCCGCAGCCTCATCTAAACGAGCATCCATAGAAGGGTTGGACCGACGAACAGGTGCCAAAAGGTTCAGAATACGGCGTTTCATTAGCCCGTCCCTAAATCAACCCAAGCCCGAATATGACGGGTTGAGAATAGGCGATCTTTAAGCAGATCGACGGCTTATCGTCCATTAACTGCGCAACTTGAGACATAATACAATAGCCCTTACGCCAGCACGCACCGCTAGGTTAACGGCATAATCCTTAAACGGCCGCCTTCAAGATGAGCGTTTGAATGCAAACTGTTTTTGTCTTTGGACGACGCTTGAAGCCAGGTCGAGGCTTGGTCAGGTCTCTTCGCGATCCAACTGCCGAATAACTTCAGAAATCAGGCTGGTTGGAGAAATGGGTTTAGAGACGATACCGCTCATACCCGCCTGTTCATATTCAGAGCGCTGATGGGACATAGCATTGGCGGTTAGGCCAATGATCGGAATATGGGCTTTAGGTTCTGCCAAGGCCCGAATGGCACGGGTGGCAGATACACCGTCCATGATTGGCATTTGGACGTCCATAAGAACAATATCAAATGTCTCAGAGATTACAGCATCGAGCCCGGCCAGACCGTTATCGGCCTCTGTAACCAAAGCGCCCAGACTGGCGAGCATCGTACGCGCCATCAAGCGGTTGGTGGAATTATCCTCCACGAGCAGTACCCGAACGCCCGACAGTTCATGGTTCGCAAATGTTGTTGCCTGTAAAGGCTCGGCACGGGGCACCTCAAACTCCATCCAGAAGCGAGACCCCAGGCCCTCAACACTCGAATAGTCTATCTCTCCGCCCATCAGATCAATGAGGGCCTTGCTGATGGCAAGACCTAACCCTGTGCCATTGATGTCGGTAGCGGTCCTAGAAGATCCTTGCTGGAATCTCTGAAACAGTTGCGGCCTCAGCGTATCGGGGATCCCAATACCCGTATCCTCGACCTCTAGCCTAATACGGCAGTGGTCGACACGAGAGGGGGGCAGGAAGCTCAATATCGCCGTTACGCTTCCCTCGTTTGTGAACTTCACCGCATTGCCAATCAGGTTAAACATGGCTTGGCGAACGCGCACGGCATCGGCTTCGACCCAGCACTGTTCACCCACCACGTACAACTTTAAATCAATGCCCTTTTGTGCGGCCTGTGGAGACAAAAGCGCAATAACCCCGTCTATAGCCTGCGAGACACTCATGGGCGCGGTCGACAGACTAAGCTCTCCGGCTTCGATTTTTGAAAAATCAAGAATGTCATTAACGATTTGGGTCAGCATGTCGCCGCAGATCAGGGCTTGATCGACCAAATGACGCCCATCTTGGGAGATCGGCTCTTGGTCAAGGAGGTGCAGGGCACCAAGCACCGCATTCATGGGTGTTCGTATCTCATGGCTCATATTGGCTAAAAATGCATCCTTAGCCCTGTTGGCCGCTTCGGCTTCAGCCTTGGCCGCCCTTAGGGCCAGATCGGCGTGAACAGACTCGGTGACGTCGCGACTTGCGCCTATCAGGCCAACAGGCAGGCCATTTTCCACGACAAGCTTGGCGCTGGTCTGCATCCAGACCCAATGACCAAGTTTGTGCCGCACCCGAAGGGTAACGGTCATCTTGGCATCCGGATGGGCAACCGTATCGTTTTGACCCGAAAACTCGAAATTGCTACTTTCAGATTCTAACAGGTCTTGGATTTTCGTCCCGATCAGTTCTTCAGGACGATAGCCCAACACGGTATAGACCGATGGCGATGCATATTGGTACACACCGTCAAGGTCTGTTTGACCAATGAAATCGGTGATGTTGTCTGTTAAAAGTTTGTAGCTAACGAGGGTTTCTTCCAGTCGGCGCTGGGTTTCACGACTCGAAGGCCTGTCCGATGCTCTTTTTAGAATGAAACCGACACATAAAAACAGAAAAATCCCGAATGGGACGATTATGGATAGACCTAAATTATCTCGCTTCATCAATAACAGCAAAGCGATCAGTGAAGGCAGCACTCCAGCAATGACAAAAATTACGGGCGTTGCATCAAACAGAACGATCAAAAGACTTATTAATGTAGCTAAAGCAACCCCACCACAAAGTTGACCTAAAATTGTCCCCGTCGTGATGAAAAATATTGATAAAATACATGCAGACGAAAACATAGCGATCAAGCTATATACGAAATTCAATCTAGTAGCGGGTTCTATATATTTTTTATCAAATTGTTTTTTAGTCGAAAACCAACCCCAAATTGCCAGACTGATACTCACAAGGGTCCAAACAATGCTCACCCAAATGGGACAGAGCTGGATTGTGACGGCCAAAATTACAAGTGCAACGATTGCGCGTTGCGGCCATAGGGGATGAAAGGTCGCTGCCGCCTCGTCTAGACGCTCGGCAATTGCGGCTTTGACCCGATCATCAGGATATAGCCGATTAAGAATGGCTTGTGTCATCAGATCCCCCTTAGATCAACCGCAACACGAAGATTGCAGAGTCCAAGAGGGTTTTCTATAAACAGATAGAGGGGTTGACGTCCAGCCTGCACCCCAATTTGAGCGTAACACGTAACCCTTGCGCGGCCTGCGGTCTATGCAGCAGTGCCCCGAGCTTAGCGGGCCATCTTAGCCATACTGGGTCGTTGAATCTGTTCACCCAGACGCCAGTCAGCAACATCGTCAATAGCGCCAAGCCCCTGAGGTAATAGAAAGTGGCCTTGCTTCTAGCGCTTCTTACGTCCACCGCCGCCCAAGCCTGCGGCCTTGGCCAAGCCCGAACGGGTCTGGCTATATTCGGCCGAGGTCATGGGATAATCTTTGGGCAAGCCAAATGTCGCGCGGTACTCATCGGGGGTGGTTCCGTGAGTGGTCAGGTGCCGCTTAAGCATCTTGTAAGGCTGGCCATCGATAAACGAAATAAGCGCGCTCGGCGTTATACTTTTCCGAATTTGACCTGTGGTTGGCTTTTGCGATGGCGAAGATGCCTCAGCGATCGCAACTGGCGCATCAATTGCCGCCAAAGCTTTATATACAGAATTGATCAGGTTTGGCATTTCTGCAGGTGGCACAGAATTATTGCAAACGTAGCTCGCTACAATGTCTGAAACGATACCGATTAATTTGTCAGTCATGAATTGCCTCTCAATCTTTGCGGCTAATTACTCTGATCGAGAACATTGATCAACTTGAATTTTGGGCTTTTTCCGATCTTTTGAAGAGTAAGGGCAAATGCCTCTCAAGAGTAGGCCCATTGACTGCAATCTTTGGTAAAATTCCGTTCAAAACCAATTCCACATCGGCAGGATCTTGTAATTTCATGAAGATCGCATCGGTGTATTGGGCGAGGCCTAATCGGGCTGAACCCGGCCCACGCCCGGACGTACAACGGCGTGGGATGCGGCGAGGACATGGCTGCGCATCACCGACCGCGCCCAATCCTCATCACGCGCTTCAAAGGCGGCGATGAGCTGATGTTGACCGAAACCCCTCTATCGACGATCTTTGCACCCTCAGCTTGGTTGATACGGGCCTTGCCGCCCCTGTCCAGCCAGTCTGGCGTGTGCGTCCTTCGCGCATGGCCGCAGAATAGGGTCCATTTGTTGTGTCTGAAGTGAAACAAGACGCCGTTGTCGCAAACACCGGCCCTCTCAAGGGCCTGCGCGTTGTCGAAATGGGCCAGCTCATTGCCGGTCCCTTTTGCGGCCAATTGCTTGGCGATATGGGGGCAGAGATCATCAAGATCGAACCCCCCAAGTTCGGTGATCCCATGCGCGCTTGGGGCCGCGGCGACTATCCACTCTGGTGGGAAGTCGTGGCCCGCAACAAGAAATCGGTTTCGGCAGACCTTCGGGTCCCTGAAGGCCAAGACTTGGCGCGGCGCCTGATCGCCACAGCCGATATATTGATCGAGAACTTTCGCCCCGGCACCCTCGAAAAGTGGGGCCTATCTCCGCAGGACCTGATGAAGGATCATCCAGGCCTGATTATCGTGCGCGTTTCGGGCTATGGCCAGACCGGCCCCTATTCGGACAGAGCGGGCTTTGGCGGTATCGGCGAGGCCATGGGCGGTTGGCGTCACATTGTCGGTGATCCGGACCGTGCCCCCTCGCGCATGGGCATCTCCATCGGCGACAGCCTAGCCGCCACCTATGGCTGTTTGGGCGCTCTGGCGGCCTTGCGTCACCGCGACCAGACCGGACAGGGTCAGGTGGTCGATTCCTCGCTCTATGAATCGGTGCTTCAGGTCATGGAAAGCATGATCCCTGACTACACCACGACCGGCTATATCCGCGAACGGTCCGGCTCGTTCTTGCCCGGCATCGCCCCGTCCAATGTCTACAAGTGCAAGGACGGCGACTATCTGATCGGTGCCAATCAGGACACCGTCTTTGGCCGCCTTTGCGCGGCCATGGAACGACCCGAACTGGCCAAGGACCCGCGCTATATCGACCATATCAACCGGGGTAAAAACCAGCTTGAACTGGACGCCCTGATTGAAGACTGGACAAAGACCCTCACGGTCGATGAGTTGGAAGCCCTGATGATCAAGGCAGGCGTGCCTGCTGGAAAGATCTATCGCGCGCCAGAAATGCTCGCCGATCCGCACTTTGCCGCACGTGAGGCCATTATTGATGTGGCACACCCGCGCTGGGGCACACTCAAGATGCAGAATGTCTTTCCCAAACTGTCTGCAACGCCCGGCAATGTGCGCTCCATCGCACCGCAAACAGTTGGCCAAGACAATGCAGAGGTCTATGGCTCCATCTTGGGCCTGACAGCTACTGAACTTGCCGATCTTCAGACCCGAGGCCTCATCTAAAGATGGGCAAGACCGCCGAACCCAACCCGACCTCTGACTATGCCAAGGCAGGCTTCGGCGGTCGCCTGACCTTTGGCAAGCGCATTGGATGCCTTACAAAATGACTTTGCCCCTTTCGTGGTCGCGGACGCCTGCGCTGACCGCGATCCGCGCCCGCATGAAGCCAACCTGTTCGATCTTCAGGCCAAATATGCCGAAGTGATCAGCGAGACCGAGGCCCTACAAAAAATCATCGGTTAAGGCCCTATCGGCGAGGTTCTGACCGGTTAAGAAAAGGAACCAGCCGCTAATGGGCAACACACAGTCGACCAATAATCGTGAGAAGCAGTTTGGGTTTCAGCCAGAATCCAACGCTCTGTGGGCGCGGCAAATTTGGCATGGCGTTCCGTTGAGTATGATTTATCAAACCTATTGAATAGGGTCGTAGCCTTGACCATCCACAGCATTCAGAAGGTCTATAGTCCCATGGATAGCTTTATCGATAAGGTCGCTGTGATCACCGGCGGAGCCAGTGGCATTGGCCTAGCCTTAGCGCACGGCGCAATCTTGCGCGGCGCCAAGGTTGTAATAGCCGACATCCGCGACGAGCCTTTGGCCCTAGCGGTGGCCGAGCTCACACAAGCGGGCGGCGATGTCTTAGCGGTCAAGACCGACGTCTCAAAATTCGAGGAGGTTGAGGCGCTGGCCCAAGCCGCCACAGACCGGTTCGGCAAGGTCAATTTGATCTTCAATAATGCGGGGGTCTTCGCCTCTGGCCTGACCTGGGAGACCTCCGTCGAGGAATATGACTGGGTCATTGGGGTCAATCTCAAGAGCGTTATCAATGGCATCAAGGCCTTTGTCCCGCGCATGATCGCTCAAGGCGATGACTGCCACGTCATCAACACCTCATCGGGTGCTGGGATCACGGTCAATCCAGGTTTTAGCTCCTATTCCATGACCAAGCACGGCGTCGTGGCCCTGTCCGAAGCCCTCTATTTGGATCTGGGCGTAGAGCAGATCGGCACGATCGGTGTGACCATCGTCATGCCCGGTGTTGTCCAATCCCAGATCATGTTCCCCGAAAAGACCGGACTAGGCACCCTTCAAACCGAGCTTCAAGGACGTTTGAAGAACCCGACCTTGAACGCGCTAGAGCAGTTTATGCGCAGAGCCGTCGATCATGGCCTGCCTGCAAAAGACCTCTCAGACATGGTGTTTGAGGCCATTGCCAAGCGCGATCTCTATGTTCTGCCCAACTTTACCGATGCGGCCTCGCAAGCTCAGGCCCAAGCCATCGCTATGGGCCGCTGCACCGCCACCAACCCCTACAATCCCAAAAAGATTGGGTGAAGCGCGAGGCGAGCAAGTTGCTCCTGATTTGAGACTAACTCATCTCACCGATATGAAGATCGGGTTTGAGTAGAACCAAAGATCGCTCCAAGGATCTTCACCTTTGGGATCTGGCTGCGGCTCCAGTTCATCCGTATTGGTTCCTCGAACGCGGATATACTCATTTTTGGTCACATTTCGGATGCGGTATGTGATGACCGTATGATCGCCAACTTTGGACCAGTTGTTTGGTGTAAACCGCGCTTC
Source organism: Caulobacteraceae bacterium (assembly GCA_947441065.1). GTDB lineage: Bacteria > Pseudomonadota > Alphaproteobacteria > Caulobacterales > Caulobacteraceae > CAISGS01. The sequence continues at coordinate 63,533 of CANESI010000004.1, read as the reverse complement.
AACACGCGTTGTTGGATTTCGGTCCACCGCCTTATCAGCTACTGGCCCTGTGACCTCACCCCTGATCAAATCGACGCGTGAAACAAGCGGGTTGAGGGTTTTGCCTTCATGACCCTTGTCGTCCAAAAAGCGAATGGTCACCTCTATGTCGGCGCCGATTTTGGATCTTAGGGTCTCGCCCATCGTTGCCCGAGTGCTCGAACCAACGGCTTTAACGGAGACATCAAGCTCGGAAATCAAGTCGCCTGTGGTGACAAAGATCTTGCCGGCTCGAAGGCTTGAGATAATCGATTCCGGCTTTTTGTCTGCGAACACATAGGTTTTTGAATATTCTCCGGGCCAAAAATCGGTACCCCCTTCGCTGTAATGGACGTGGGAATCCGAGGTGGCCGTTATCCACCATCGCCGCCCCTCGCCCAATAGAGAGTCCCAAAGGCCGCCAACTTGGGCCGTCATCTGGTCAAACCCGCCTAGGGTTGGGCTTCTGTTATAACTGCCGCGAGCATTTTCCCTTGGTGCGGTGCCGGGCGCTGCAGCCAGCCCAAGCTTTGGACGGGTCAAACTGCCAGCCTGGTGGCCTGGCGCGCCTTCCATTCCAATTGCAACCTGGGGCGCGACGTCATTCCAGCTGCGAAGCTCTTGGGGGGTCGTTAATCCATACTCACCAATTCCAGTCGCTGATCGCGATGGGTGATGGGCGAACAGAACGGGCTTAGGAGTCTGCCTGTTCATAAACTCAAGTGCTGAAACCATGGCAGATTCTTGATTGCGCGCCTCTGCGCTTGGAAATATCTCCCGGGAATCAAACTTAAACTCGATGTCACGCAGCCGTTCGGCCTCGTCGGCCCCGTAAGGGATAATCACGCTACTATGGTCCGCGGCGGGACTATTTAGCTCCATCCCAAAAAACTGAATGACCTCTGGCACCGCAGCGCGCGATTGAAGAAGCTCTGGGTAGGCATAATCATGGTTGATTTTGCTATGGTTTGGTCCGCCGTGGTCTGTCGCAACCATCCAACTGAGGCCAAAACGCCGCGCCATCGCTGCGTTGGTTGTAATCGGATAGACCGCATCGCTGCCCAGAACCGGGCTCGGCGGCGTCGTTTTCATATCTAAGCCCACACTATAGCGGCTGTGAATATGATGGTCTCCTGCAAGCCATCTTGGTCCAGTCCTGCTGTCTTGTTTCGGTGCAGGCGTTTGGACCGCGCTTGGCTTGGGCGCTGGGTGGCGACCATGTCCACTGGCGTTTCCAGAAAGGCCTAAACCCAAAAGGGCACCTATCAACGCGACCTGGCACAGATTTCCCCTTGCGGAGGTCGTCCATGGAAAATGATTTCTCGCCCTCGTCGCACTCAGATCGCGCATCGCTACAGCTCCGGTTTCTTTGCGCCCAAACTAGCAGCAAGGTGCGTTGGTCTTGTGACATTGATCTAGGGGTCGCCACTTAAAAGGGCCCGAATTGGACCCAAGTGCACACGACCATCCCAGATAGCCGCAACGCCCCAAGGGTCCTTGACGATAGGGCACGAATAGTTCGCAATAGAAAAAATCGAACGAGCCGCGAGGGAGGCTAACCATGGCCTATGTCGAAGGACAGACCATCCACGACGCTGACAGCCACATTATGGAGCTGCCGGGCGCGCTCAACAGCTTCATTGATCCGAAATATCGGGCAGCCTTTATCGAAAAGACGGGCGCTGAAAGTAAGCTGTTTGAATATTTCGCCAATGCGGCCGCCCAACATGAGGATCCCGAATTTCGAGCTGGTGCCGAGGCCAATATCCTTCTTCGCAAAAACCACGCGGCGCTGGGATCCTTTCGCAGCCAGGATCGGGTGGCCGCCCTCGATCATCTGGGCTTTGCCTCGCAACTTGTTTTTACAACGGCCTGCCTGAGCAATTTCGGCCTCGAACAGAGGGGCGAGATTGAGCTGTCGATTGAAGCGGCGCGCGCCCACAATCGCATGATGACCGAATTTTGCTCTGTCGATCGCCGCCTGCTGGCCACCGGCTATGTGCCACTGATTGACCGGGCCCGCGCACCTCAGATCGCACTCGAAGCCCTGCGCCTTGGGGCCAAGGCCTTGATGATCCCGTCCCGCCATCCCCCTGGATTTTCACCCAGTCACCGCGAGCTGGATGCCCTCTGGGCCGTGGCTCAAGAGGCCGGCGTGCCGATCCTTTTCCACGTGGGCGGCGAGGAGAAGATGCAAAATGCCTATCTGGAAAATGGCCTGCCCTACGTCAAAGACTTCCACGGCGGCGATGAGAACTTCACCTCACTGAGCTTCATGTCCATTCCCCTCAGCGTCTGGCAGACCCTATCAGCGCTCGTCATTGACGGCGTGTTTGACCGCTTTCCGCGTCTAAAATTCGGCGCCATTGAATTGGGGGCCTCATGGCTTCCGAGCCTGATGAAGTTCTTGGACTCTGGCGTCGCGGCCTTCGGCAAGGAAGAGCGGCTGCAGACCCTATCGGGAAAACCAAGCGAGATCTTGCGCCGCCAACTGCGCGTGACGCCCTATCCCCATGAGGATACGCGTTGGATCATTGAAAATTCAGGCGAAGAGATGATCCTCTTCTCATCGGATTTTCCCCATGTCGAAGGCGGTCGCAACCCCCTGAAGCGGTTCAATGATAGCCTTGTGGGCGTGAACGAACGCGTCAAACGTCGGTTCTATCGCGACAACTTCATCGACATGATGGGCGCGGGCCTGGACCCCGCACTCCACGACATTCCCGGCCTCGCAGCCGCTTAGGCGAGGCGGCACCGCTGTAACACCTTGGCAATGGGTTTTATGTTAGTGATGACTAACTTAACTGTTGGGGGTATTCGGTGCTGCAATCTATTCAAGCAAGGCTGGTCACTGCTGTTTTTGCTCTAGTGGTAATGGCGGCGGTCATTGGCATTACCGGTTACTTGTCGATGACCCATGCCACGGGCAAGATTGATACCATCATTCAAGACCGTGTCGTTCCGATGCAAAACTTGAAAACGGTGAGTGATCTCTACGCCATCAACATTGTCGACACAGCCTGGAAGACACGAACCGGTCAGATCAGTTGGCAGGAGGGCCTGAATTATGTTGAGGCGGCCAACGGGTCCATCCATTCCAACTGGAAAGCCTATACGGGGACCTTCCTAACACCCGAAGAAAAGATCTTGGTCGCCAGCGCCCAGTCGGCGATGGTCCCGGCTGATCGCGCCGTAGAGCGCCTAACCCAGATCCTCAAGACGCAAGACCAAGCCGCTCTGGAAACCTTTACGACGCAAGAGATGTACGGCGTCATCGATCCGGTTACAGACAAGGTCAGCAAACTGACCGAACTGCAGATGCGCGTCTCTAAAGAAGAGGGTGCTTCAGCCGATGCTGCGGCCAAACTAGCGACCCTACTGATCGGGATACTCGCGGTCGCGACCATCATCACCTTCATCTTTGCATTCCTTACGGTCGTGCGAGGCGTTGCCCAACCGATCCTATCCATGGCCGCAGTGATGCAACGATTAGCCGGCGGAGACCATCAGGTCACGGTGCCCGGCGTGGGGCGCAAGGACGAGGTCGGCAAGATGGCGGTCTCTGTCCTAGCCTTTAAGGAAAGTGGTATTCAACGGGCCCGCCTTGAGGCCGAGGCTGCTGCGTTCCAGCAGGAGCTGGACAATAAGCTCAAGGCCTTGGAGCGCAATTTCGAGGCGGCCAACCATGATCAACAACAGCTTGTTCAAGCCATGGGCGATGAACTGTTGCGGCTTGCCGATGGCAACCTCACCGCCCGGCTGAGCGACCCGGTTGCTCCTGAATATGAAAAGCTGCAGTCCGACTTTAACAGCGCGGTCTCCCAGATGCAGGACGCTATCGCAGACATCGCGGCCAGCAGTGGCATCATCCGCAATGGCACCAGCGAGATCGCTCAAGCCTCAGACGATCTGGCAAGACGCACTGAGCAACAGGCCGCGAGCCTTGAGCAGACCGCCGCTGCCTTAAGCGAAATCACCTCTACGGTCCGCCAAACAGCGGCGGGTGCCGAGCGGGCGAGAGACACGGTTGCCAAGGCCAAGAAGGATGCCGAAGAGTCCAGCGACGTCGTCCAAGCGGCTGTCACATCGATGGGCCAGATCCAGAAGTCCGCAAACCAGATCAGTCAAATTATCGGGGTGATCGACGAGATCGCCTTCCAAACCAACCTCTTGGCGCTCAATGCGGGTGTCGAAGCCGCGCGCGCTGGTGATGCGGGACGCGGTTTTGCGGTCGTGGCCTCTGAGGTCCGCGCCCTCGCCCAACGCTCCGCCGACGCCGCCAAAGAAATCAAAATCCTCATCTCGGCCAGCGGTCGGCAGGTCAGCGAAGGCGTGGCCCTTGTGGGACAAACCGGCCAAGCCCTGAGCCGCATCGCCGAACAGGTCGCGACCATCAATGGCGTGGTGACGCAGATCGCAACCTCGGCTCAAGAGCAGGCTGCCGGTCTTTTGCAGGTCAATACTGCCGTCAATGAGATGGATCGCATGACCCAGCAAAATGCAGCCATGGTTGAGGAAAGTACCGCAGCGGGACACTCGCTGCGCAGCGAGGCCGACAATCTCATGACCCTCGTATCGCGGTTCGAAATTGATGCGATAGGCCGCCGCCTTTAGAAATTCCGTTGGCGCTTTCGCTTCTCTAGCGGACGATTTTGATAACCGGTGCTATAGGCCTGCGATCACCTAGGGCCTGATCTGGCCTGTCCAACCCGTCATCTCTTCTCCAGGATAAAGCCGCCACCATGACCACGCCCTCCCCGGTAATCGATAGTCTCAATTGGCGTTACGCCACCAAAAAGATGGACCCTTCCAAGACCGTGTCACAAGACAAGGTCGAGCGCATTCTCGAGGCGGCCCGCTTGGCCCCCACCTCGAGCGGCCTGCAGCCCTATGAGATTATTGTGGTCACCAGCGCCGAGGTGCGCGCGCGCATTCAACCGATCGCTTGGAACCAGGCTCAGGTTACGGAGGGATCGCACCTGCTCGTCTTCGCCGCTTGGGACAACTATACGCCAGAGCGCATCAACCACATGTTTGATCTGACCAACGAGGTTCGCGGCTTTAAGAACGAGGGCTGGGAGAACTATCGGCAGATGCTGCTGGCCACCTATCCGACACGGACCGCCGAAGCCAATTTCCAACATGCCGCCCGCCAAGCCTATATCGGCCTATCGGCCGCGATGATCGCAGCGGCTTTCGAAGAGGTGGATAGCACCCCGATGGAGGGGTTCGATGGCAATGCGCTTGATGAGATCTTGAACCTCGGCGCACGCGGCCTGCGCAGTGTTGTGATCCTACCGCTGGGCTATCGCCAACCTGAAGGCGACTGGCTGGTCAATCTTGAAAAGGTCCGCCGCCCACGCGATCAGTTCATCACTGAAGTCGCTTAATTCTAAACAGCCTACAAACCCTGCCGCCCGCATTTGGATCAGATGCGGGCGGCTGTTTTAGGCCTTCATAAGCCGCCATTGTTCACTTCGCGGTCGGCTTGTAACCCGCTGGTGTGTGGCCCACGAAGAGCTTCACATTATGGCGAACATGAAATAGCTCCGCCTGAGTGACCTTGCCTAGATATTTGGCACCGCGGGCCCGCCAGTCCATGCAATTGATCTGGGTCGTGATTGCCACGCTGTTCTTGTCGGCCTGATAGGACTTGATGGCGACTTCCCACGCAAATCCCTTGCCCTTCGTCGTCATCGGAACACACAGCATAAGATCCGATTTGTTGAACGCCTTAGAGGAAAGAACGATTCCGGGGCGCTCATCATCCTGTTCATGACCCTCAACCGGGCCGAAATTCATCAGTACGATGTGACCCTCGTCCGGCAAGTAGGTGTCGTCGGCTTCGGTCAAACCAGTTCCTTACCCCTAGCCGGACCTCTCAAAAGGTCTTTGTTGGCATTTTCGGGCGTAAAGTCCGCGAGCATCATTTCGACCATGGCGCTCTCATTATGGGCATCATCAGCCACTTCGGGCAGAGCTTCTATGATGATCTTTCCGGCCTTGTACTCCATCGAGAACCGGGCCGAGATATCCAGATTGTGCGCCGCGGCAAATGCCTTGGGCACGTGGAAGGCTTGGCTATTGCCCGACTTCTTCAAACGAGTGATGACACCCATGACCGGTCCCTTGCGTAATACAATGTAGGTAAACTATGCACAAAATGGATGGTTATCAAGTCAGTCTCGCCATCTGAGGCGGGGGACAGTAACTGGCTAGGATATCGACGGCACCCTTCAAGTGCGCTGTCTTTGGCCAATGGCCAAAGGGTTTGAATGTTCCATTCAGTGGGCAATCACACTTCGATTAGATTTGCTCTCTGCACTGGATTTCGTTCAAGGTGAAAGCCAGCCTTGACGGGCAATGACGAAACCGTCGCCTAGAATGATGAAGGTCCTCCTGAATGTCACGCCTGTTGAACCGATCCAGCCTCGCCCTGGTCACCGCTCTGGCTCTCTTGTCCTCAGCGGCAGCGCCCGTCCCTTCTCATACCATCGCGATAATGGGCGCGAGTGTGTTTGATGGAACCGGAGCAGCGCCCTTCAAGGCCAATGTGATCATCACCGATGGCAAGATTGCAGCGGTTGGACCCAATGTTAAGGCCCCGCGCGGAGCCGACATTATCAAGGCCGAGGGCCAAGCCCTTCTGCCCGGCTTTATTGACCTTCACACCCACTGGACGCCCGCAGGCGTGCCGTCCACCACACCTCAAATTGCTGAGGCCTACCTCTCATCTGGCGTCACCACAGTGGATGATTTCCACGCGGCCCCTGAGTCCTACGCGCCGCGCCGGGCTTGGCTCGCGGCCATAGAAGCCCCGCACGTCAACTTTGCCGCCCGAATTTCAACCCCGGGAGGCCACGGTGCAGACTGGGCCGATACCGCAACCACCAAATGGGTCAATACGCCAGATGCCGCGCGCTTGGCTGTAGAGAGCCTGATCCCCTATCGACCGGACCTCATCAAGACCTTTGCCGATGGGTGGCGCTATGGCGTGGCACCAGACAATACCAGCATGGACGTTACCACCCTGTCGGCGGTCGTCGAAACGGCCCACAAATACAATCTCAAGGTCCTGACCCACACAGTCACCGCCGACCGGGGCGCTGTAGCCGGCAAGGCCAAGGTGAACGTGATTACCCACGCTATTCAGGACCGTCTTTTAGACCCGGCGTCTGTCGCCGCGATCAAGGCGGGGGGAACCAGCATTACCCCGACCCTGGCGGTCTATGAGCCGACAAAGTTTGGGCAAACGGCAGCAGATGCGAAGGATCCGCGCTCTGTGCAGTCCTTCAAAAAGTTTGAAATCGCATTGGCTAACGTCAAGATTTTGCACGATGCGGGCGTGACCATCGGCCTTGGAACAGATGCGGGTATGCCCGCAACGCCGCATGGCGTTTCAACCCTTAGGGAGATGGAACTCTTGGTCCGCGCGGGCCTGACCCCGACCGAAGCCTTGGTTGCAGGCACATCCGCCAGCGCCCGCCTGATCGGCCAGTCTGCCGATCGCGGCGTCATTGCGCCCGGAATGCGGGCCGATCTGGTGCTGATCAAGGGCGAGCCTTGGAACGTCATTTCAGATGTTCGCAAGATCGACCGCGTGTTTCTCGATGGTCGCTTAGTCTATGGCACCGGAGCACCGCCCATGGTCGCCAATATGGCCAAGACCCTTAGCGCGGTAAAACTCACCAAGCCTCTGATCGATGATTTCGAGCGCCAAGATGGCCGCACGCAGTTGGACACGCTGCGTACGGACGAGTTTGATGGCGGCATGGATCGAACCGTATCAGTCAGCCAAGTCTTTGCCCGTCCCGACGGCGGAAATGGTCTCAATGTTTCGGCACGAATGTCGGTCAAAGCCGCTCCCGTTGCGGGAGTTACCTTGCCCCTGTCGCGCGGTGCCGTGCAGCCGATGGATATTCGTGGCTTTACCGGCGTTCAAATCGATCTTCGAGGTCAAGGGGCCTATAGTGTTGAATTTGACGGGACCGGCGGTAGTTGGAACGAGACAATTACGGCCAACGCGCAGTGGCGCACCATCAAGGTGCCTTTTTCAGCCCTCAAGGGCCGCTCAGCCTGGACCGGTGATGACATCACTGCCCTGCAAATCACCGCAATGCGCCCTGCCGGGCAGAAGGTCTGGTTTGAACTCGATAATGTGACTTTTTATTGATATCGACCGATATCGCGGTATTTTGCGACAAAATCGCGACAGTGCGAGTGCCGAGGGGGCAGATCGCAACATAGACCACGTGACTTTCAGGGGATCACTATGACTTACACGCCAAGCGCAAATCTGCGCGCCATCATTTTTGCGACGACCGCGATCTGTACTGGCTGGAGCCATGCCGCGCTCGCACAAGAGGTTAAATCGGCCCCGATCGACGAAATCATTGTTGTTGGCTCGCGCATTGAAGGTGCCAAGCTCACCGCAGCCTTGCCCGTTTCGGTCATCGGTGACGAGCAGATCAAGGCCATTGCCGCCGTTTCCGGCGATGATCTGTTCCGTTCGATCCCACAGATGGGCGACGTCAACTATAACTCTTCCTACCTGCCCGGCAGCAGCAACTCTGCGCGCGGCGATATTGGTTCAGTGAACCTGCGCAATCTGGGCTCGGGCAATACGCTGGTGCTGCTAAATGGCCGCCGCGTGGTCAACCACCCCACCAGCCAAGCCGATGGCCTGAGCCTGGTTCCCACCTTGACCTACAATACCAACGCCATCCCCACGACCGGTCTGAAGCGCCTCGAAGTGCTGCGTGATGGTGCCGCCGCCATCTATGGCGCAGACGCGGTGGCCGGTGTGGTCAATACGGTTCTGAAGTCCAATTTTGAAGGTCTTCAGGTCGAGGCTCAATATGGCTCGGCTGAAGGCACCGACATGTCGGAGACTAGCGTCAACGGCCTTTGGGGTCGTAATTTCGACCGGGGTAATCTGACCGCCTTTTTCAACTATAATGAGCGTACAGCGCTCAAATCGACCAACCAAGACTTCACCTCCTCCGCTGATCGTCGCGCCCTCTTTGCTGGAACCCGATTTGACGGGGCCGCATCTGTCGATGGACGGTCAACCACCACCCCTTGGGGCAGCTTTACCGCTGCATCATCTGTTCGGGTCGGTACCAGCCTGATTACCAGCACCGGCGGGGCCTTCCACATCCAGCCCACGACCAATCCTGGCTGCTTGGTTGGTCTAGGCAATGGCATCTGCCTTCAGAGCGGCGCACCAGCCACCTCGGGCGATGACCGCAATCTGCGCTTTGACAATTCCGCCCTTGGCCTGTCGGTCATGCCGGAAGTCAAGCGGACCAACATCTTCGTGACCGGCAACTATCAGGTCACAGACCAGATCACGGCCTTTACGGAGGTTGGCTTTTACAACGCCAAGACCTCCTCTTTGCAGGCCCCCGTCGCCACCACCTCCGCCCAAGTCATCACCGCGCCGGTGACCAGCTTTTATAATCCCTTTGGTCCAACGACGCTTAACGGCGTAGCCAATCCAAATCGGATCGCGGGCACCACAGCGCCAGTTGGCGGCGTCGCCGTTACGCTGACCAGCTATGCCTTTGCCGATGTTGGGCCGTCGCGCGTGGATGTTGAAAACAACCAGAGCCGTTTCTTGATTGGCCTGAAGGGCGAGCGTTTTGGCTTTAAGTGGGAAAGCGCGGCCTTCTATTCGCAAGCCAAGGCCAAGGATATTTCTGATGGTATCAGCGCCACGGCGCTGCAACAGCAGATCGGCCTGTCGACCGCCGATGCCTACAATCCTTTCAATGGTGGCAATGTCGCACGGCCTAGCCTTGGCGATGGTGCAGTCAGCAACAAGACCGCCCTTGATGCCATTCGCGTCCGCACCTCTCGTGAAAGCACCAGCACCTTGGGCTCGGCCGATTTCCGGGTCTCCAAGGCTGACCTCTTTGCCCTTCCCGGCGGCTCGGTCGGTGTGGCGGCTGGTCTTGAATATCGCCGTGAAACCCAAAAGGATGACCGAGACGCCCGCGTCGACGGCACCATCACCTATACCAACTCGGTCACTAAGGTGGCCTATGGTAGCGATCTGGTCGGCACCAGTACGTCTCCGGACACGAAGGGCCAACGCAAGGTTTCATCAGCCTATATCGAGTTTGCGGTGCCTGTGATCTCGCCCGAAATGGGTGTGCCGCTGGCCCGCAATGTCGAGCTCCAGCTCGCCGGGCGCTTTGAGGACTATAGCGACCTTGGCAATGTGGCTAAGCCGAAGGTTGCGATGGCGTGGGACCTGTTTGATGGGGTTCGCATGCGCGGATCTTGGGCTCAGGGCTTCAAGGCCCCGAACCTAGAACAGATCAATGCCACGGTCGTCACGCGTGCCAACAACCGGACCGATTGGGTGCGTTGTGAAGCCGATCTGCGCGCCAAGCGTATTGCCAGCTTCAGCAACTGCTCGCGCTCCTTGAGCGTTTCGGCGCAGCGGGCCGGTAACCCCGACCTTCAACCCGAAGATTCTGAAACCTACGGCTACGGCCTGGTGCTAGAGCCAAAGTTCATTCCGTCTGAGTTTGGCCGCTTCACCATCACCGCCGACTATTGGGACGTGAAGCAGGAAGGCATTGTCGGCCTCTTCGGTGAAGGCAATGCGCTGATCGCCGACTATCAGGCGCGCCTGACCGGTGGCACCAACCCGAACGTGGTTCGTGCCAATCCAACCGCCGATGACATCACCGCCTTTGTCGGTACGGGCCTCACACCTGTGGGCACCGTGCTTTATGTCAAGGATCAGTATGTCAACCTGCTACCACAAGAGGCCCGCGGCGTTGACTATGCCTTGAACTGGAGACTGCGCGGCACCCGTTATGGTGATTTCAGCGTTCAGGTCACTGCGGCCAATCTGCTGAAGTTTTACCAAAGCCCCTCCCCGCCCATCGCCGCCCTCTTGGCAGCGCGAGCCGCGGGCCAGATCAATGCCGGCACGACCATCACGGGCGGCGGCAATCTGGTGCGCCAAAATGGTAAGCCCGAGTGGAAGTGGAGCTCGTCTCTCACCTGGAGCCTGAACCCGTTCACCGTCGGGGCCTTCACCCAATATATCTCGCCGGTTGATGATACCGGCCTGCTGGATTCGGTTGGTTCGCCTTGGGTGATCGACTCGCGGATCACCGCCAATCTCTATGGTCAGGTGGAGTTCGATAAGGGCCTTTTGGCCAATAGCAGCCTCAAGATCGGCGTGCGGAACCTGACCGACGAGAAACCGCCCCTGTCGTCCAACGGCTATCTGGGCTCGGTCTATCAGCCCTATTCACGCTACTGGTACATGAGCGTTCGTAAGTCCTTTTAGACCGGCTTGGCCGCCAATCGGATATCGGTTGGCGGCTAAAACCACTTTTCAGGTAACAGTCAACCAATATCGGGTTCCTTTGCGCTCGCCAGTGCTGCGCAAGGCGCTCCTTTCGACCAGATCCGCCAAGTCCCGCGTGGCTGTCGCGGACGTCGCCCCCGAGATGGTGCGATAGTTGTCAGCGCTAAGCCCATCGATAATCGGGTCAATCAGGGTCCTGCCAGTTTCGCGTCATGATCGATAAATCCCACTATATCGATCAGTTGGCGTCAAAATGTGATTGATAAAGCAAGGCCATATCCATCCCGTCATAGCCGAGCACCCTCCAAAAGGGCGTAGATTCGAACAATTCATCGGAACATGGGGAAATGGTGCCGGTTGCAGGAATCGAACCCGCGACATCCAGTTTACAAAACTGGCGCTCTACCAACTGAGCTAAACCGGCGCTGGCCTGCTTATGCCGCAAAGTGGGGGTGGCCGTCACCCTGAAATTATCAGCTTGGCCGATAGAATTAGAGCCTTAGGCCCTTCATAACCCACCAGGTCACTGCTGCTGCCGCACCCGCACCAAGGGCAGCGAGCCACAAGGGGGCAAAGCGAAGCTTTGGATCGGTCTCAAAAGACTTGTAGCCTGTGATCATCGGCATGATCAGATTGGCGCGTTTATGGAGGGCGTAGAAGGCAATAGCGCTCAGATGCAGCACCACCAGCAGCTTGATCGCTGTAAAGCTGAGATCATGCCACTTGGAAAACAGGCGGCCCGTTTCAAAGCTGACCCGATCAGACAGGGGTCCTGACTCTAGCCCGTCAACATCGACAGCAAATAGGCCTGTGACCACTTGGCTGAGGATCGCCGCCAAGATGGCCACGACGCTCCAGCCGCCCAGCGGATTGTGCCCAGCCATATCACCCGCCGAACGCCGTGACAGGGTCTTGGCATAGGCAAGGGTCGTGATTGGACCTTTGACGAAGCTCGTAAACCGGGCGCTTGCGGATCCGGCAAAGCCCCAGATCAGCCGAAAGAGGATGAGACCCAAGATCCCATAGCCCGCCCAAAGGTGCCACTCGGTTTGGTTGGCCTCAACCGACCACCAGGCGAAGCCCATGAGGATGACCAAGGCCCAATGGACAATGCGCGTTGGCCCATCCCAGAGCTTTGCGCGCACCTTGGGGGTGTCCAAACGCTCACCAGCCATAAAGAGACCCTATTTCTCTTCAGGAACCCGGAAACTGTCGTGACAGCCCTTACAGGTGCCGCCAACGGCTTGGGATTGGGCCCTCATCGCCCCAATGTCACCGCTCGCCGCGATCGTCTGAAATTTGGTGGCCTCAACCTGCAACCGTTTAACCGCAGACGCGAACTTCACAGGGTCGGTCCAGACCTCAGGCTTGGCATCGGTCGCATATTTTGACTCAGGGCCGCTTCCCTTTGGGAACCAGGTTGGCAAGGCATCGGCCGAGTTCTTCAGCTTGACGGCACTGGTTGAAATGAGCGCCATACTGGGGGCATCTTTCTTGAGCTCGTCGCGAATGGCCTTAAAGACTGCACCTTGCTGTTTGAAGTTTTCTTGGCGCGTATAGGCCGCCTTGCCCCCAGGTGTGGTCGGCGCCTTTGCCTTCTGCTCAGCAGCACTGACACCGCCACCGACAATGGCCAACCCAGCCGCGATGCAAAGGGCGAGAAGTGTTTTCTGAAAGGCCATGTCCATTGTCTCCGGCTGGTGTGACTCTGTTGGGTCTTACCCATCTGGTGATAGAAAACCACGCCTTCATGCCCATGACCAGCCTAGGATTACGCGGGTCGCTGACGGCGTGAATAGTGGGCTTGCTGGTCGTGGCTGGACGATTGACGCCGATCCGATCGCCCCATAGGCCTATCTTGCGGGAAATGCTGGGTGGCGCTTACCCAGCCATGGGAATGGACCCTATGAGAATTGTTCTGATTGGCGAAGCCATGCTCGAGCTTTCACAGGCCGCTGATGGCTGGCAGCTTGGCCATGGGGGCGATACGGTCAATATGGCGATTCATCTGGCCCGGTCGGGACACAATGTCGCCTATCTGACGGCCTTGGGCAGCGATCCCTTCAGCGATGAACTGCGCAACCGTTGGCGCGCGGAGGGCATAGACACCAGTCTTGTTCTGACCGACCCGACCAAAAATCCCGGGCTCTATGCCATCAGAACCGATAACGCCGGAGAGCGTAGCTTCTTCTATTGGCGAGAGAACAGCGCGGCGCGAGGGCTTTTCACAGCTCAGGGGATCGAAGCGGCGCTGAAAGAGGCCGAAGTCGCGGACCTCCTAGCCTATTCGCTCATCAGCCTCGCTATACTTCCACCAGAGGCCAGACAGGCCCTCTTTGCCCTCTGCGCCCGCGTCCGCGCACGCGGCGGCAAGGTGGCCTTTGATGGCAACTATCGGCCGCGCCTATGGCCCGATGTCGCCACGGCGATTGATGCGCGCGATCAAGCCATCGCCTGCGCCGATATTGGGCTGCCAACCCTGGACGATGAGACGCTTCTGTCCGGCGAAACGAGCGCAGATGCAGTCGCCGCGCACTGGCAACGCTGTGGTGCGGACGAGGTCATCGTGAAGCTCGGCGCGCAGGGTTGCCGCCTGCCCGATGGCACCCTCTTGCCACCACCAGAACGCCTGTCCCCCGTCGATACCAGCGGCGCTGGCGATGCCTTCAACGCAGGTTATCTGGATGCCCGTACAAAGGGGGCAATACCAAGTGCAGCGGCCCTTCAAGGTCACATACTGGCAGGATGGACGATCATGCGGCGCGGGGCGATTCCAGCGTTAGATCCCGTTGTATCGGACATGTACCCATCGTGACCTTCAGCCGGTTGAGTGTGGGCTATTGGATTGCCGCGTCTGGCTAGCGCTAACCATCTGGAATCTCGATATCGGCATCAACCTGCGCAATAGCATTAAGCGCGAACCAGTTGGACGGCATTGAACTGAGTTAATATAAATTAACTATAAATTTAGAATTATGCTAATTAATAACGCTCCAAACCACGCGCGGGCGACTTATTTTTGATGATTTCGGAGAACAAAATGCATATTTTTGAATATTTAGTAACCACATGCCAACCAAATTACAAAGACAGTGTAATAAACATTATAATCGAACTCTCAAATAATCTCGATTTGGCAGTGTTCGAAAAAATTGAACTAGAGGCATTACCAGAAACAATAATAGAGCAAATTCGAATATCAAATCTCGATGAATTAGTAAAAATTCATCTCCTTAGTGGTTTGATGAACTTAGATTGGTGGAGCGACTTGAATTTATCGGACCAAAATAAGGCTGATTTATCAAAAGTTGCGAGAAGTGCGCTGTTCAAGGTAGCGTCAAGCTTCACAAATATTCCCCTTGAGCACAGTAATCGCACAAAGAACCGTCACGCAGTGTTCGTTGGTCAGATCGTACATCTATTACACTCACCCACGAGAGGGGCTTTTGACTATATAAGAGCTCTAAATTCTTATGAGGAAACCACCAGAATAGACGTGTTTTATACCGGAAAAATGACTCCTGATATCAAATCATATGCCGACGAAGTTTGTGATAACAACATAAAAATCAATTATATAAATATAGAAAGCGAACCAAATTGGCTTGAAATTGCAATCCGAAATGGGCCGTATACATACCATTTTTGGTGCGAACCCCATCTTTCGGTCCAGATCGGTATGATGTCTTTATTTGGCCCAACAATAATGTTTACAACAGGTCACATAGCACCAGTTCAATACGCAGACGTATACTGGTACAATCACGATGTCGAATACATAGAGTCCCTATGGTCGAGAACGGGGGCGCCAAAGCATTATATTGAGAATTACAAATATATAAAAAGCGCACCCATTTTTATCCCAAAAGCCAATAAGATCCGATCGAAGACCGAATTCGGGTTTGGTTTAGATGACATAATATTGACTTCGGTTGGAAACCGCCTAGGAACGGAAATAACCGAAGAATTCATCGACGGTCTATGCCCAATCATAATTAATAATCCCAAAGTTCATTGGCTGGCCATAGGTCCACTTCAAGACTACTGGATAGACACGTTTAATAGTGTCTTGGGACGTCAATTTGTTCACATCCCTTATGATACTGACCTCCCCAGTCTAATGGAAAACGTAGACATATTCGTGAACTCATTCAGAGCTGGGGGAGGTATGTCAGCCGCGATTGCGATAGATTCGGGAGCCGTATTTCTTGGTCGAGGCGATTTCGGGGATACGATGGCACTGGCACCACATGCGCACCGACAAAACGGCGTGCACGAGTATTTTAAAAAACTTCAAGAATTGATCGACAGTCCCGCCCTACGCAGAAAGTGGCGTGAGGAACAAAAGTCTTACTTGAATATTTACGCTGAACCAAACAATTTCCGAGATGATTTACAATATCTGATAAATATTGCACACGAGCGATATGAAAATCGATTGCCAATAAGTATAAATAAAATATATGGCCAGTAACAAGAAATTTTATAATTAAGTTTATTATGTGCGCCTATAGCTATGGTCATACTTTTATCAGCTTTAAAAATCTAGGAGAGGTCATGGGGACACGAAATTATCGCGTGTACAGGACGCTCTTTTGCCAAAGGGAGTTACGGAGACCTTTGCGCATGCCCCAGTTCAGAGCTTTAGTGATTCATGAATAGGTTTATGATCTGTGTCTTAAGAGAGTCGGGCGATAGGAGCCAGGGACGCTGTTCGCAGCCCTTCACTCTGGATTGGGAAGGGCTGCGACGAATGGGAGGGCGAATCCAATGATGGACTTCAAACGCCCCAGAGCCGCAGTGCCGCTAGCGGCCTCGCCCCCATGCCTACCCACCCTGCCCGTCGCCCGTCCGATGTTGCCGACAGTGCAGGCCTTAAAGCCCTACCTGGAGGCGGTTGACGCTTCTAGCTGGTATTCCAATTTCGGACCGATGATCCTCGGTCTTGAACAGAGGCTGGCCGAGCGTCTGGGTCCGGGGGCGCATGTGACGACGGGCTCCAATGCGACGCAGCTGATCACCTTGACGCTGCAGGCGATGGGGTTGGCGGCGGGAAGCCTCTGTATCATCCCCTCTTGGACCTTTGTTGCGACAGCCCATGCGGTGATCCAAGCCGGTCTGGTTCCGTGGTTCGTTGATGTTGATCCGCAGACCGGCGCGCTCGACCCGCAGAGGGTGCTAGCGTTACTCGATCAGGCACCCGGGCCGGTCAGTTCCCTGATCGTCGTGGCACCCCATGGTCATATGCCCGCGCTCGAGGGCTGGTGCCAGTTTCGCGATCAGACCGGCATTGAGGTGATTGTCGACGCGGCGGCGGCCTTTGATGCGGTGGACGCCTGCCCCTTGCCGACGGTGATCAGCCTGCATGCGACCAAGGCGCTGGGCATTGGTGAGGGCGGCTATCTGGCCCATCTGGATAGGGCGCTGGTCATGCGGGTGCGCCAGATGACCAGCTTTGGCTTCTTTGGCGATCGCGAGGCCAAGATGGTCGCGACCAATGCCAAGCTGAGTGAGTTTTCCGGTGCGGTAGGGATGGCGGCGTTGGATCGCTGGCCGTCGGATCGGGGCCAGTGGATGGCGCGCGCGCAGCTCTATCGGACGGCGCTGGCCTCTTTGCCCGGCGTGCAGTTTCAAGAGGGCTGGGGCACAGATTGGATCTCGAGTGTCTGTGTGGTGACGCTGGCCAAGGGGTCCAGTGTAGCCATGGCCAAGCACCTGTTGCAGCAGGGGATTGAGACCCGGCAATGGTGGGGCGCGGGCTGTCATATGAGCCGCGCCTTTAGCGACTATCCCAAGACCGCCCTGCCCGTCACCGAGCACCTGGCCCACACGACGCTTGGCCTGCCCTTCTGGCTAGCGATGACCGAGGCGGATATAACCCGTGTCGCGACGGCGATCCGTGAGGCCTACGGGCGCGGGGCTTAGGGAACGTTATGCGGCATCTTTACGGCACCGAGGCCTATGCCGGTGGCTTAGGCGGTAAAGACGGGATCATCGATATTCCCGAGTGGAAGACCCACCTGCTACGCCGCTCTGTAGAGCAGTCTGCCGGGGTCTATGATGCGACAGGACCTTATCCCTATTGCCCCCTCCCAGCCGATTGCGATCTTTCTGGCGGCCTGAAGCGGCTGGCGGCTTCGGGCCTGGTCAGTGCAGTACTGATTCCGGATCCGCTAGTAGGGCCAAGTCGGGCGCAAGCCGCAGAGCATTTTAACGTTTGCCGTCCCTTCAAGACCCACTATCTGGTCGACCAGAGAACGCGTACCTACGAACCGACCAAGCATCATCGCGATCGCATTCGAAGGGGACATCGACGATGCCGGATCGAGGTTGTCGCTTTGCAAGACCACTTGCCACAGTGGTCGGCCCTTTATGAGCGACTGATTGAGCGCCGCGATATTAGTGGCGTGGCAGCCTTTTCCTCGGCCTATTTCGAGGTTCTAGCAGGCGATAGAGCTCTGGTGACCTTTGCCGCCTGGATGGACAATTCGCTGGTCGGGATGAACCTTTGGTATCCGTGGGAGGGTGTGTGCTCCAACCACCTACTGGCGGTCAGTACCGACGGCTATGCCAATGGAGCAAGCTATGCCCTTTACGACGCAGCCATTTCTCATTTCTCAGGACAGGTCCTGAACCTTGGCGGCGGAGCAGGCGTTGGCGATGGGGCAGGCGGCTTAGCCAATTTCAAAAGCGGTTTTGCGAATGACCAAGTCACTAGCTTCATCTATGGAGCCATACTGAACAAAGACCGATATCGACAACTCAGCCCAAAAGCCAACTCAACTGAATATTTCCCGGCCTATCGCGCGCCCTTGGCGTGAAGGGCGCGGATCGCAGTCACAATCCGGTCCATGTCGCGCTCATCATATCTCTGGTCACAGGGTAGCGACAGGATATGCGCCGACAGGCTATGAGCGGCGGGAAAGTGGGCGGGGTCGTTGGGCAGGTCTGTCCAATGTTTCGCGCAGTAGATTCTTTGCTCCGCCAATGCCTGCGCCAGCCCATCACGGTCAGCCACGCAGATGGGAAAGGCGAGCGGTGCATAGTCGATGGGATCGGTGGGCCAAAGGGCCAAGTCTTCTAGGGCCGCGACAAGAAGCCTAGCATTGGATTGACGACGGGCCGAGATCGCGGCCGCGTCGGCGCGCTCAAGCACCGTTTTCGTCAGATCGCTCATCCTTCCGTCATCCACGCAGAAGGCGGCCTCTTGGGTCCTGAAGGCTGGGAACCATCGGTCGGGTCTCAAACCGTCCGGGTCCCGCTGCCTTTGACTTTGCGCGATGGGGAGGGGCGCAGTTGGGGTGGAAGAGGGATCGGGCAAGGGCGACTGACTGACCATCAGCCCTCCATCCCCCACCCCTAGAATCTTGCGAGGGCTGTAGAGCACGATATCGCCCCAAGCGGGCAGGCCCGGGTTCAGGGCGTGGGCGCGATCTTCGATCCACAAGACGTCACGCTGGGCGCTCACAAGATCGAGAAACTCAGAGCGTGGGGCACGGCCAAAATAGTCTATGGCCAGAACCGCATCACCGGGCCGAAGGGACGGCACCAAGCTTGCCAATGACACATCAAGTTCGGGGGTTGTCGCGTACCAGCCGATCTCGACTGCCCCCGCCGCCTCTACGAGCGCAGGACAACAGAAATCCGGCAGCCAAATTCTCTGGGTCCCTTTAAAGCGCAGGAGCGCGGCCAAAGCCGAGCGGGCAGAGCTATAGGAACTGACATAGCTCCAGCCCGCCGTCCAACCTTGCCAAATGCTATTGTCGATCCGGTCGTTTGGCACATCCAACGGCATTGGAAACACACTGCCAATGGCGGTCATAATCACTCTCAATTCCTTGCCTAGCCCCACCGACGCCGACTGCTCCAGACCGAATTTTCATGGCGGGCTTATCGTGATGGACCTGCGTTACAGATGATCCTAATCTACAAACGTATTTTTGAGGTGCGCCAAACAGATGTCCCACTCTGTCTTGATTTTTCCAGGCGGGCTACCTGAATCTCAACGGATCCGCGATGAGGTACGTGCAAGCGGCTACCGCGTCCTAGGCGCATCGGCATTAAGCTATGACCCGGCGGCCGGCAGCTATGACGTCTGGGAGCATCTACCCTATGTGCATCATGTGAATTTCGTAGAACGCCTGACCCAAGTCGTGTTGGAGCACCAGATATCGACGATCTATTCGCCTCACGAGGTAACAAGCTCTGTGTTGGCGGAGCTTTTGCCAAAGATTGCCCCGAACGTTCGTCTGATCGCCCCCAACCCCCTTCTGCGGACTGAAGAGGTCTATCGCAAGGCGCTCACCAAAGCCCAGATGGCAACGGACAGCCAATGGTTCGGCCTTAGCGGAGGAGCGCGACGTCCTCCACCTCTGGTTCGTGCGGGCTATATTCGTCTAATCGACACCATTCCGGGTATGACCGACATGGATAAAATTGACGCCCTGTTCGAGGTCATGCGCCACGCTGTTGAGGGTGACATTGTCGAAATCGGGTCGTGGTGGGGCAGGTCCGCCGCACTTTTCACCCTGCTTTCCCAGCACTATTCTGTCGGCTCAGTTCTCTGCGTCGACCCGTGGCAAAGCGATCGCCTAGACCAAGGGGTCAAGGTACTCGATGACGCCAGTGCACGGATGGACACCGAGCACGCCTTCAACATCTTTCAGATGAACCTCGCCCCGCTCAGTAAGGGCGATTTAAACTATTGCCGCGCAACGTCTGAGGCTGCTGCCACTGTGTATGAAGCAGGCTTTCGGGTTGCTAATGAGACATTTGGCGAAACCCGTTATACGGGGTCGATCTCTATCCTGCACATTGACGGCAACCATTCCTTGGAACAGGTCTCAACAGACGCGCGACTGTGGTGTCCTTTGGTGAAGCCCGGGGGTTGGATCATATTTGACGACTATGTCTGGGCATTTGGAGACGGGCCGATGCGCGTAGGAGATGCCTATCTTGAACAGAATGGACATCTGATCGATCTGAGTTTCGTCATGGGCACCGCCCTCTTCATCAAATTGGCCGCCTAAAGGAGACTGTGAAATCCATGATCCAGCCGCCTTTTGATGTCGCAGGGTTTGATAAAGCCATGGCAAGTGATGGCCTCTACCATTTTCATAATCTCTTAGGCTCCCAGCAATTAGAGGCCCTGCGCAAAGACTGCGATCAGGTCTATGAGCGCCGCCGCGCTATCCAAGTTCGCAATGGTGTCGACAGGGGGATGGAGGGCGCGGCCCATCATGTCCTGGGGGATGACACCAGCCTAGACCAATTCATCGCCGATTTGCCCTTAGCCGATGTGATCATGCATTATTTCGGCGGCAAATATATCTTGCTCAATTTTGGGGCCACACTGCATCCGCCCGGCGGCTCTGCCTATACGCTCAAGCCGCATCGGGATGTTCGCGCTTGGACGGCCGACTATCCTCTATCGCTGAACATGCTCGTCATGCTTGATGACTTTACCGCTCAGAACGGCGCGACCTTGCTGATGACAGGCTCCCATCTGAAGGAGGCTATGCCAACCAACGACGCGTTCAAGACAGAGGCAAAACAGATAGAAGGAAAGGCGGGCGATATTTTGCTGTTCAGCAGTCTGGTCGTACATGCCGCCGCGCCCAATAAGAGTGACAGGCCTCGCAAGGCACTCACCCTCTGTTTTGGCCGCCCCTTCATGAAGCCACAAATGGACTGGCCTCGTTTCCTTAGACCGGATGCCGAGGCGCATCTATCGCCCTTAGCGCGCCAACTGTTGGGGTATGATGCACGCGTCGCTTCAAGCCTAGACGAATATTATCAACCGCCTGAGCGCTGGACCTTCAAACAGGATCAAAGATGATGGCTAATGGCCAGAACCCCTATGAAGAAAACAAACGGCTCCGCGCCGTAATAGCCTCTTACGGCGAAGGCGCGGCACCCTTTGACGCTGCTATGCGAACCTTCATGATGCGCACCCTTGAACCCTATTTCCGTGAAGGGCCTTGCCTTCAAGTCGGCTGTGCCCACGGCGAGCAAACCGGGCTCTTGTTGGAGCGATTTAATGACCTCACAGTTATTGAACCCACTCCCGAGTTCCTTAACCACACCCGGGACAAATATGCTGATCGCGCGACATTTGTCCAAGCCCTGATCGAGGACTTCGAAACCGACAAACGGTTCGAAACGATCATTTTCTCACATGTCCTAGAACACGTCATTGATCCGATCGGAGTCATTACCAAACTGGGAGAGCTCCTCACCCCGAACGGTCGGCTCTATGTTGTAGTCCCCAATGCCGAAGCGCCCTCTCGGCGGATCGCCGTAAAGATGGGCATATTGAGCCACCTAGAAGCGCTCAGCGCAGATGATATCGCCGCCGGCCATCGCAGGGTCTATCGGCAAGATACCCTTCTACGCGATGTGTTGGGCGCGAAACTTACTGCCATTGATACGGGCGGCATTGTGTTTAAACCGTTAGCGAATTTTCAGTTCAATGCGCTAATGGGAGGCGACCTCATCAACGACGCCTTCATGGAAGGTTGCTATCAGTTGGGCCGCGAAACCCCCGCCTCGTGCGCGAGCATCTATGTCGTGGCAGGCAAAAAACCATGAGTATTATGGGCTTAAAGGTTTGCCTTAGAGCCGTCGAGGAATCAGACCTCGCTCTGCTTCATCAGTGGGCCAACGATGCGGAACTGTGGTCTCTCCTAGGGGGATGGCTTTTTCCCTCTAGCCTTGCATCAACCCGCAGCTGGTTTGAAAAGCTGCAGACAGACAGCACAAACCAACGGTTCGTCATTGAAACCCGGGACGCAGGCATTCCAATTGGAACCGCCAATCTGGTGTCGTTAGACTGGAAAAACCGCAACGCATTCCACGGCATAGCCTTGGGCACTGCGGATGTCCGCCGAATGGGTTATGGCCGCGATACGGTCATGGCCATTATGCGCTACGCCTTCGATGAACTGGGGCTAGAGCGATTAGATACTGACATCATTGCCTATAACGAGGCCTCGCTCGCCCTCTATGTCGGCAAGTGTGGCTGGACGGTCGAGGGTCGTCAGCGCCGGTGGCACTATCGAAAAGGCCAGTTCTGGGACAAGATTTTGGTCGGCATTACACGAGACGACTATTATGCTCTGGCTGAGGACACCGGTTACTGGAATTGATGAAGCCCTGAGTTTAGGGGAGCCATCCACACCTTAGGCCCCAACACTTCTCAAAGGCCGTTATCCATCATGAACTCTAACCCCATCAACGTGTGGTTCAAAAGCTTCATTCCCCATCCGTGGGGCACCGGTTATCTAGACCGATTTAGGGCCAGCCTTGGCATATTCTGCGGCATTGGCATAACTGCGCTGATCAGCACCTTGGCCGTCAGCGGCATAGCCGACGCGCCCTTGCTGATCGCGCCCATGGGGGCCTCTGCTATTCTTCTGTTCGCAGTGCCAGCCAGTCCACTCGCCCAGCCTTGGCCGGTGATCGGTGGCCATCTGGTCGCCGCTCTGGTCGGCGTCACGATCGCTCAGCTCATTGGCACAGCACTTGTCGCCGCACCCTTGGCGGTCGCCCTATCCTTCGGCGTCATGACCGTTTTTCGCTGCGTCCATCCGCCAAGCGGGGCCATTGCCCTCATTGCGGTTCTGGGCGGGCCTAAAATTGCAGAGATGGGATATGGCTTCGCGCTCGTTCCGGTACTTTTGAACTCAGTTCTGCTGACGGCGAGCGCGCTGATCTATAACAACCTCACGGGCCGGTCGTTCCCCCATGTCGCCCATCCGCAGGCTCAGCCCATCTCGCCAGCCTTAAGCCTAGCGCCCGAGGATATTGATCTTGTGCTCACCCAATATGGCGAGGCGCTGGATATCAGCCGCGAAGATCTGGAGGGTCTCTACCAAAGCCTGGTGGCTCGCGCGCAAGCCAAAAACAAAAACCATTAGGCCGATCTGTTGATTGCGGGCCTATCAAGGCCGCGGCTATGCGGTCCCTGCTCGCGTCGCCAAAGGGCAAGGGTCGAGACGAGCGCCAGCAGGCTCAAGCCCCCGAACATCTGCAGCATTGGCCCATAGCCAGCCGGATTGGCCGCTCCGGCATTGTTGGCATCATTGAGCCAGCCGGCCAGATAGTTACAGGCGAACAGGCAAAGATTTTGCAGCACATTGATCACGCCAAAAGCTGTGCCTAAGCGCTTAGGCTCGACCAACATGGCGGTCGCGGGCCAAATGACGGCAGGAATGACCGAGAAACTGATCCCCATCAAAACGGTCGAGATCCAAAGGCTAAGGTCGGTCGCGCCCAAGATAAAGAAGGTCACGGGCATTAGCATCGCGCCCATGGTCAAGAGCAAGGTGCGATTCCCAAACCTGTCAGCCGCCAATCCAAACAGGGGCGTGGCAAAGATCGCTGCGAAAAAGACCCAGCTATTGAGGAGGCCCGCATCGGCCAAGCTCAGATTCTTGGCGTCTTGGAAATAGACGATCGCGAAGGTCGAGCGGAACGGGAAAAAGACCGAGGCAAACAGCACATTGAGCCCCAGTATGTACCAAAATGATCGGTCAAACCCGACCAAGGACTTCACTGTAATGGGCTCTAAGGCCTGGCTCTTTGCTTGGGTCCGTCCCTTGTCGACCAACATAAAGATCAGCGCGGCGATCAGGCTGACGCCCGTTAGTCCTGCCGCTAAAAAAAGGGGAGGCTGCCAGCCCTGCTCATAAAGGGGCGCTGCCCAGCGCGGTGAAACATCGGCCATATAGGAGCCAACGCGGGCGAAACTGAAAAAGAGCGACATGGCCAGGGCTGCAGCCCCGAATGAAAACCACTGGGCCAGGGCTGCCAAAAGCGCGATGAGAAGCGTCGCCTCACCCACGCCGAAAATCAACCGTCCGGTGACCATGACGGCGTAGGGTTCCCCGACAGCGGTCAAGAGTGCACCCAAAAAGCATAGGGTGGCGGCACCAAAGGCCGCCCTTGCCGCACCAACGCGATCGATTATAAGGCCGCCGACCAAGGCCAGCGGGATGTTCGGTAAACTATAGACGGCGTTGAGCAGCCCGATGTCCGTCTGACTAAGACCCCGTTGAGACCGCAAAAGATCGGCCACCGGTCCTATGGCGTCATAGGCATAATAGTTCCCCGCAATGGCGATGCTGGCCAAAACGAGGATCAGCCAGGGCGGCGTTGAGCTCTTGGTCATCTTACGCAATCCTCGCGCCCTGACGGCGCAGTTCGGCTTGGACAAGCCCTATGTCGAGGCTGTCAAAGTCTTGGCCTGTCTTGATGGAAATGGCCGCCGCAACGCCCGCGCCCTGCCCTGCGACCGCGCAGCACATCATGTTGCGCACGGCGGCATGACTGATCTTGTCTCCGCCGATGGCCCGGCCCGTGACCAACAGACGCCCGACCCCCTTAGGGACCATCGAGCGATAGGGCACATGAAAATACCGGCCTGTGGTCGGCAGGATCAACAGCCCATAGCCGTCGATAAATTCCGGAAATATGCCGATGGAATCATCGAAACGCGCTTCACCGCGCACATCTTCGCCTGTCATATTGTAGGCCGCATCGATCTTGCGGGTATCGCGGATGCCAAGGGTCATGCCGAAGTTGCGGAGCTTCGCGTCCTCACATCCGGGCATAAAATGTTTGAGCGCCTCAACCGCCTGCATGGCCTGCTTGCGCCCGCCGATCTCGCCGATGGTCAAGTCGTCCGGATCTGTGCCATCCAGATAGAGGTGCACCATATTCAAATAGGTCAGGTCGCCCTGATCCGACACTGTGCCCCAGGTTCCAGCAATAGTCGCCAGGTTGGGCGGCAAGAGCCCCGCCTCAAGGGCCTTTTTGAAGGGCTTGCGCAGGAACGGAGAGAACATATCGTCCTCCTTGCCATCAGTCGTAATGTCCCATTCGCCATTGCCTGCCCAATCCTTATAGGTCTGGGGATCGGCCTTCACCTGCTCGATAAAGCGGGTCTTGTTGACCCCGCACATGGAGAACATGACCGAGACCGACATCATTTCGGCCTTGGGTGTCTTATGGGTTAAGGCCCCTGCCCGCTCGGCAATATCGGCATCGCCCGTCGCATCGATCACGCGTTTGGCAAAGATCGCCTCTCGGCCAGCCTTGCTCTCGGTAATGATGCCGCGGATCTGACCATTTTCGATAATGGGGGCGACAAACATCCGATGCAGCATCGGCGTGACACCAGCCTCCTCGACCAGAACGTCGGCCACATATTTAAAGGCTTCAGCGTCTAGAGAATGGCTGATCGATTGGGGTTCGGGCATGGCCGCGCCCATGGTCTTGGCACGCTCTTCGAACTCTCGGCCTATGCCTTCACTATCGATGGTCTGAGGGTGGCGATACCAGGCAAAGCCCTCAACACCGACCTGAGTGATATTGCCGCCAAAACAGCCATAGCGCTCCAAAAGCGTCGTTTGAACGCCTGCGCGGGCACAGGCCAAGGCGGCAGCAAGTCCCCCCGGACCCGATCCAACCACCAAGACGTCCGTCTCATGGATGATGTCTATAGAACGAGATGGCTCAAGGAAGGTTCGAATGGGCATCAAGGGGTCCTAGGCCATCAGACGGCTGGGGTCAGACTGCTTAGGACTTTCGATTCTGCAAAGCCCCAATCAAATCATCAACGCTATCAATAACCAGATCTGCGCCCGCCGCCATCAGGCTGGCACGGACTTTCGCCAGGCGGTCGTCGCGATCAGTGGGGTCGAGGGCCTGATAGGCCTCCAGCGACAGACCCATACCATTGCCAGAGGCTGCCAAACCGATGGTGAAACAGCCTGCCGCTCGTCCCTCAGCTATACCGGCCTCGGCGTCGTCGACCTTGATGACGCGTGATAGGGGCCACACCCCCAATTCCGCACAGGTCTTATAGACCATGAGGGGAGAGGGCCTACCTTGCGGGGTTTCTCCGGCGCAGACCAGATGGTCGGGCGCGTAACCTTGCTCTGCGGCTTTGATCAGAACCGGCTGCATCATGTCGCGCGTATAGCCCGTGGATGATGCGACCTTCAGCCCTGCGGCCCGCAGATCGGCGGCAACCTTGGCCGCACCTGGAATCAGTTGGGCGGCGCGGCCTGCGGCCTCTGTCATCAAGGGACCAAGATCGACCATCAGGGCGTCAACATCGGCCTCGACCGGCAGGGCACCTGTGGCAGCATGCCAGTCCTGCGCCACATCAGGACGCGCCAGCAGAGCCCGGACATGGTCCGCCTTAGCCTTGCCCATATCCACGCGCGCAGCGGCCTCATCGAGCGCCACGCCCCGGCGAGCAAAGGCCGTAACCAAGGCCTCAATAGGGGCCCGGCACCCAAAGTCGACCATGGTCCCGGCCCAGTCAAAGATCACCAGATCAAAGTCGTTCAAACCTTGAGGGCTCATGGGGCCTTATCCTTGCCAAACAGTTCATTGACCACCTCTTCGCCCAAGGCAAAGCCGGTGGAAGCCCCCGCCCCGGTCGTGACCATGACGAGGCGTATATCTTGGCACGGCTGGTCAATCAGCACGGTGCGGTCCGATGCCGACGCGTAGGTTCCCGTCCAGCGCTCCCGAACAGGCGGCGGCGCATGACCAAACACAGCCTCATATTCATCAAGGATCAATTGATCGACGGCCTCGGAAGCAAACGGATCGGGCGTTGGGCCATAGTGGTGGCTGTCACCGACAACCAAACTGCCATCGGCGCTCTGCACCACAATCAGGTGAATACCATTGGCCAGTTGATCGGCCTGCTCGGCCTCTAGTCTGGAGCGCACAGCTTTAGCCTGTGGCAAGGCGGCATAGCCCGCATAGCGCACAAGGCCCAGATCGGACATGACCGCGCCAGACAGCCTAAAGCCGGGATCTGCCAGTCGAAGCATCTGCAGTTTGCAGCGCGTGACCCCGTAGGCCCCGACGCGCTCTGGAAAGAGGCTGATCAGATCATCGCCGGGGCAGACCGCCACGCAGTCCGCCTCAATGACGCCTTGGTTCGTAAAGACCTTGCCGGTTTCGACACCGACGACGGCCGTCTGGCGCATGAAGGTTACACCATAGCGCTCCGCGAGCCAGGCGGCGACGGCAGGAATGGCTTGGCGCGATTCGACCCGCACCTCATGGGGACTCCAAAGGCCGCCCAAGAGCTGAGAACCGGCCAGATAGCCATGATCGGCCTTAAGCGCCCTTGCGTCCAAGATCTCACAGCCCTCGCCCATTTCGGTCGCAAGAAAGGCTTCGAGCAGGCCCATACTTTCGGGACGGCGCACGGCCATGACCAGACCGCGATGGATCAGGTCAATCTTGGCGGCCTCAGCCACCTCAACCCAAACATCACGCGAGCGTTTGGCCCGCGCCCACATATTGCCGCGTTCCTGTCCAGTGATGGTAATGAACCCAAAATTTCGAACAGAGGCCCCATTGGCCTGGGCATCGCGATCAATGACAACGACCCGCTTTCCGCGCCGTACCGCCGCCAAGGCACAGGCTAGACCGACGATCCCTGCGCCAACCACTGCTAGATCATAGGAACGCGGCATAGAGATAGTTTCCAAACGAAAGGCTGAGACGATTCTAAAGGCGCTGTTTTTAGCTCAGATCTGTGACAAACCTAATCCTACTGCCACGCGCCTGTCATGGAATCAAAACAGGGGGCAGGGCGTGAACGGTTTAAGACGCCGCCCTAAACTTTCGCCGGAGACCTCGACTTGACCACCCTCACCCTGAACGACCGGATTAGGCGCAGCTTGGTTCAAGCCAATCCTATTGTTTTTACCCTGGTGGCCGGACTGGCGGGCTTTTGCGCCTATTTCTCCATGTACGCCTTTCGCAAGCCGTTCTCGGCGGCGACCTTTGAGATGGTCGACGGCTGGTCCTTTACCCTTGATTACAAGATCGCCCTCGTCTTGGCGCAGGTGGCCGGCTACGCCCTGTCCAAAATGATCGGCATTAAGGTCATTGCAGAGATGGACCCCTTGCGCCGGGCCGGGGCCATCTTAATCCTAATTGGGCTGTCATGGCTCGCCTTGGTGGCCTTTGCCCTCGTCCCGGCACCATGGAATGTGGCAGCCCTATTTTTCAATGGCTTGCCGCTTGGGATGATCTTCGGATTGGTTTTTGGCTTCATGGAGGGTCGCCGAGTCTCAGAGGTCCTCGGCGCCATGCTCTGTTCCAGCTTCATCCTATCCTCCGGTGTCGTCAAATCCATCGGCGTGCTGATGATGACGTCAGGACATGTCAGTGCCTTTTGGATGCCAGCCGCCGTGGGCTTGGTGTTCATGCCGCTTTTGGCGGTGTCGGTCTGGGTCCTAAGCCTCTTGCCGCCGCCGTCTGCAGAAGACGAGGCACAGCGCACAACCCGCGCGCCGATGAACGGGGCGGAACGGTCAGCCTTTCTTCGCCGATATGCCCCCGGCCTGATTTTGCTCGTGCTGTCCTATGTGATGCTGACGGCCTTTCGCGATTTTAGAGACAATTTCGCTGCTGAAATCTGGACCGCGCTCGGTTTTGGCAAGAGCGCCAGCGTCTTTACCGCCAGCGAGGTCCCGGTCGCGGTGATCTCATTAGCGGCCCTAGCGGCGGTTATGGCGGTTCGCGATAACCTAAAGGCCCTTCTGGTCATCCACGGCGTCGTGGTCTTAGGTTTCTTGCTGCTCGGTCTGTCGACCTTGGCCTTTCAATCTGGACTTCTGTCACCGCTCACCTGGATGATCCTGGCCGGAGCGGGGCTCTATATGAGCTATACGCCGTTCAATGCCATGCTGTTCGACCGTCTGGTGGCGGTGAGCGGACAGGTGGGAACTGCGGGATTCTTGATCTATGTGGCCGATTCTTCCGGCTATGTCGGGAGCGTCGCGCTCCTGCTCTGGCGCAATTTCGGCGGCGTCACCCTCGATTGGCTGCAGTTCTTTATTCAGGCCGCCTATGGGACCAGTATCATTGGCGCGGTTCTCGTCACGGCGGCGGGGTTCTATTTTCATCATCGTCAAAAAGCGCTGTCATAATAGCCCGGGTCTGCTCCCCCAAGGTCGGGGCCCGATGGCCAGCCATTCTTTGGCCATTGATCATTACTGGACTGGCGAGCATGTGCAGACCTTCAGGCTTGGCCGGATGGGCGACAATGTCTCTCATACCCACCTCAGCCACAAAGGGGTTCTCTAGAGCGGACTTCAGATCCTTGACCGGCGCAAAGGGCACCTGACCAGCGAACAGATCGCTCCAGTCCTGCGCCTTTCGGGTCATGAAGAGGCCGTCCAAGGCTTGGGTCAAATCGGCCAAATGGGCGCGGCGAGCCGGAATATCGGCAAATCGTGGATCAGCGGCCAGATCCATCCGTCCCGTTAGCGTGCAGAACAGGTCCCAAAATTTTGGTGTTTGGCACATCAATAGGCCCCAGCCATCGGCAGTCTTGACCAGTTGTGACGGCGCTATGGATGGGTGGGCACCGCGCGGTAGCCTCTCGGGCTCGTAGCCCTCATTCATCGCCCAAACAGCCGGATAGGAGGTCTGGTGGAGGGCAACGTCAAACAGGGATACATCCACGTCGCAGCCTTCACCCGTGCTGCGAGCGCTCAAGATCGCCGAAACAATGCCAAGGGCAAAGACCGACCCAGTCATAAAATCGACCATCGATAGGCCAAGCCTTGTCGGCGGTGCATCGGGCTCGCCGGTCAGGCTCATCATCCCGGTTTCAGCCTGCATCAGATAGTCATAGCCCGGCCAGTTGGCCCGGCTATTGTTGCGGCCATAGGCCGACAGATGGGCACAAACGATCGACGGCTTGATCGTCTTTAGATCCTCATAGGTCAGACCGAGCTTGCCCGGCTTATCGCCGCGCAGATTATTGACGACGGCATCGGCGCCCGCGACGAGCTTTTCAAAGATCGCGCGGCCCTCTGGGGTCTTTAGCTCTAGCGCAAGAGAAGACTTTGAACGCGAGAAGGTCTGGAAGAAGGCCGTGTCACCCTGTCCCAAAAAATAGGGTCCAACAGAGCGGCTCACATCGCCGCCCATCGAAGGAGCCTCGATCTTAACAACCTCAGCGCCCAGTTCGGCCAGCAGCTGTGTTCCATAGGGCCCCGCCCCATAGAGCTCGACGGCGAGGATACGGACACCGGCTAGGGGGCGTTTCATAGATAGGTCCTTGATGCTTTAACCGGTGACCTCGGTCATGGGCCAAAGCAGCTATAGGATAGGCAAGCCTCAATGGCCAATAGTGCGGCCAGCGCCCATCCTTGGAATGGGTGAGCCGGGCCGCCGATGTTTGAAGGCCGTGATGGCTAGACGTGGCCGGATGGCAAAGAGGCCGAGCCAAACCAGCAAAACGACCCCGTAGCGCAAAACACTGAAGAGGGCACGGCTAAGACCCAGAAGATCAGACGAAAGGCTTGGGCGATTGAGGGTGAGGTCGAACATGATCGGGTCTCCGTGTGAACGAATTCCCTTTTGAAGGCGCCTTACGTCAATTTCGGACGTCGCTCTCAGGTGCTAAGGCGAGCGCCGCCAATTTCAGCTGATCCGCCAGAACCGATCTTAGACGATCAGGCGCAAGAATGCGGATCTTGTCGCCCCAACTGAACAGGTGCCAAGACAGTTCCGTCATACCGCTGGCCCGAAAGGCAATGGTCACCGAGCCATCATGATTTTGGGTGACGCTCTGGTGGCTATGAAAGCGCCAACGCAGCGCATCTTCAGCGCCGTGCGGCAGGACCTTAAGGACTACATCCTCGACATCGTCCTGATAGATGCCAAAGCTCTGGTCAGCATAGTCTTGCAACGAAAAGTCTTCAGGCGGGCTGGCGGGCACATCAAGGACCTCGATTTGACCCATGCGGTCGAGCCGCCAATTGCGCGGCGGCCCGACGGCCTGACCCGGGACCAACTCAGCGGCGACCAGATAGTTGCTGCGGCCAAACAAAAGACCAAACGGCACCACATCGCGCATTCGCCCGGGCGTGCTGCCGCCATCATAGCGAAGCCTCAAGGCGCGCATCGACTTGATGGCCTCGCGCACCCGCGCCAGAACATCATCCTCTTCAAAAGGGCGCGGCCCCGCCTGAACCGCGATGGTTTCGGCCTGAAGCAGGGCTTCTACATCGGGCGCTAGACGACGGCGTACACCGGGGCGCATCGAGGCCATCAGTTTGGCCTCCAAGGTGTTGAGGGCACCCGCCCGATTTTGAGCGCCAGAACTGCTGAGCGCTTCAGACGCGGTTCGAAGTGCCGCGAGCTCTTCCGCCGTCGGGGCCTGAAATAGACCGTCTAGGCCAGAGGGGATGCGAAAACGGCGGGTGGGTGGATCATCAATATCTTCCATCTGCGGGAACACTTCGCGCACGGCATCGCGCATGCGTTCCACGGTGCGCCGCCCGACCTCTAGCCGGGACGCCATCTCATCAAGGGTCAAGCCTTCGGCGGTTCCGGCCAGCATCCTGGCAAGGGTCAAGAGCCTCTGGGCCTTGTCATGTCGCATGGGACGCTCCGATAGATACGTCCGAATTTGACGCACATGGCGGCCATAAGGTCAAGACCGAACCTCGTGACCTCAAGAAAGTCCCTCATGGCCCCCTATAAGCGCTTCGCCCCAACCTATCGTCCAGCCAAGACCCCCGCCATGGTCAAGTCACCCCTAACGGGCGCGATCATTGACGCGGTCTTGCGCCATGCCGATCTTCATGAAGATCTGGGCTGTGGGCGCACGCTTATGCGGATCAGTCCCAAGCGGCTTGGCGATATTCAGGTGCGGTCGGCGCTGGGCAACCAGTTGGACCGCGCCCTAGGGGTCAGCATCATCTGGAACGAACGCGAAGGCGAGATCCTGCGGGTTCTGGACCGGCCCGCAGGTCAGTACGCGGCCTAACCCTAGGCCTGAGCATCCAAGGCGGCGATCAGGGCCCGCAGTGCCTCTTCGGCAAAGGCCTGCATATTGGCGCGTCGATCTGGGCTCGCGGTCTCAAGGGTTAAGACCCGCTCTATAGGTCCGCTAACCGCGATACAGCTATGGCCCGCCGCATCGCCGTACGGGTTGCCGGTTGGGCCGGCCGCCCCGGTTTCCGACAGCCCCCAATCGGTACGAAACCGCTCCTTAGCGGTTCGCGCCAGCAACAGGGCATAGGGCTCACTGGAGGAGCGCATACCTTCCACCGCATCGGCTTCGAGGGCCATAAGCTTGCGCCGCGCCCGGCCGGTATAGACCACAGCGCCGCTGAGGAAATAGGCCGAAGCGCCCGGGACCGCCAACAGGGCTGCCGATAGGAGGCCGCCCGAAGAGGATTCCGCGACCGCGATGGTTTGTTTGCGATCCTTGAGCCGCTGACCGGCCTCTTCTCCCAAGCGCCAAAGCTCGTTCATCGTCATAATCTCCCATCGGCAACGCCACTATTGACCCGTTCAAGGGTTTTTACATGATTTACGCTAAGCTGCGCGAAAGCTTACAGGAGAGCAATAGGATGACCTTCGATGAGTCGACCACGCGCCGGGTGGCGCAAAACGTCCGGCTTCTCGAGCGCCTGTTCAATGAGGCCCTCGCCTATCTCGACGGGGAAGCCCGTCAGCAGGGTGTTCAAAAGGCAAGGGATGCAGGGAGCCAGGCCGGTGACCTGTCGAGCCTATCGGCCGATGAGGCCGTTTATCTTGTTCGGGCGCTGGCCTGCCTATCGACCCTGACCAATATTGCCGAAGATGTAGCAGGCCGTCGGCAGTTGGATGATGGCCAGTCGGGCGGCCTTCCTGCGACCTTGACCGGGGCCATCGCCCTCAAAGAGCGTGAAGGGGTATCGGAGACAGACATCCAGTCGGTGTTGGACGAGATGCGCCTGACCCCCGTCCTGACCGCGCACCCGACGGAAATGCGCCGCGCTTCCGTGGTCGACCGCGAGTTTGAGGTCGCCCGGATCTTGGCCCTGCGCCGCCATAGCCTGCCGCGCTCGCTGGATCTTAGGACGCAGGACGAACTGTTCCGCGCCGTCGCCCTGCTTTGGAAGACGAGGCTTCATCGCCCGGACCGGATTACGGTCAGTGATGAGATCGATAATACATTGGGCTTTGTTCGGCGGGCGATTTTGCCTGCACTGGTTCGGCTCTATGGCGATTGGGACCGTGATTTGCCGGAGCAAGCCCCCTTCCCTCTGGTGGTTGGCCTCGGATCTTGGATTGGCGGCGACCGCGATGGCCATCCACATGTCGATGATGTGACCTTAAGGCTGGCTCTGGCCGAACAGGGCCAAGTCATTTTCGCTTGGTATCTTGAACAGTTAGATCAACTGGAATCAGAGCTGACCCTGTCGGTCACCTTGGCCCCCGTCTCGGATGAGGTCATGGAATTGGCAAGGCGCTCGGCGCAACATTCGGTTCACCGCGCCGACGAGCCCTATCGCAGGGCCCTGACCTATATTCACGACCGGGTTCTGGCCACCGCTGAGCGACTAAAGGCCTCTCCTGTCGGTGCTCCCAAAGCCGCCGTCCAGGCTCAGCCCTACGGTGCCGTCTCTGAATTGGTACACGATCTGTCGGTTATTCGTGACAGCCTGATTGCCCACGGCGGTGAGCGGTTGGTGGGAACCACCCTGAAGGTCTTGCTGCAGATTGTGCAGTGCTGCGGCTTTCACCTCCTGTCGCTTGATCTTCGCCAGAATTCCGACGTGCATGAACGGGTGATGGCCGACCTCTTTGCCCAATCGCCAACCCCGATCGACTATCTTCAGCTTTCAGAGGATCAAAGGATCGAGCTTTTGATTGAACAGCTCTCTGATGATCGCGTCCTGCGCTGGCCCTTTGCGTCCTATTCGGCGGAAACCAAGCGTGAGCTTCGGATATTGGACGCTGCGGCTGAGACAGTGTCTGCCTATGGTCCAGAAGCCATCGGCGCCTATGTGGTGTCTAAGGCCGCATCCGTTTCCGACATACTTGAGCCCTTGGTCCTGCTCAAACAGGCTGGCCTCCTCTTTGGCGGAGCCGCTCCAAGGTCCATGCTGGGCGTCGCGCCCCTCTTTGAAACCATTGGCGACCTTGAAGCGGCGCCCGCTATCATTGATCGCTGGCTCAAACTGCCCATTACGCGGTCCTTGCTTGGACCAAAAGCGACCCAAGAGGTCATGCTGGGCTATTCGGACAGCAATAAGGACGGGGGCTACACCGCCTCGCGTTGGTCACTGCACCGGTCGTCCTCGGACATTCTCAAGGTTTGCGACGCCCATGGCGTGGGTCTGCAACTGTTTCACGGCCGCGGCGGATCGGTCGGACGCGGCGGCGGTTCGAGCTTTGCCGCCATCCTCGCCCAGCCAGCCGGTACGGTGCGCGGGCGCATGCGCGTGACCGAACAGGGCGAGATGATCGCGCGTAAATTTGGTGATGAGGTTGCGGCGCGTAAATCCCTAGACAGTGCCTGCGCCGCCGTGTTCCTCGCCACCTTGCGCCAAGACGGCGACACGACCTCTACAGTACTGGATGCAAGGTTTGGTCCGGCTATGAGTGCCATTACCGATGCCTCGTGCGAAGCCTATCAGGATCTGGTCTATCGAGATCCGGCCTTTGCAGGCTTTTTCCGTACCGCCACACCCATCTCCGAAATCATCGACCTGAAGATCGGCAGTCGGCCCGCCTCCCGGACCAAATCGGGCCGGATTGAAGACCTGCGCGCCATTCCGTGGGTCTTTAGCTGGTCCCAGTCGCGGTTTATGCTGCCGGGTTGGTACGGCTTCGCGTCCGGGGTCAAGGCCGCGAACATCAGCATCGACCAACTGAGCGATATGGCTCAGGGCTGGGGCTTTTTGGATACATTTCTGGTCAATATGGAAATCGCCTTAGCCCAAAGCGATATGGCTATGGCCAGCGCCTATGCCGGCCTTTCCCCAGATCGGGCCCATGCCGAACGAATCTATGGCGTCATCCATAGGGAATGGAAGGCGACAGAGGATCTGATCCTCAAGGTTCGAGGCGCGACAACCCTGTTGCAAAGCCAGCCGGACCTTGCCGCCTCTATTGCCCTGTCAAAGCCCTGCCTTGATCCGCTTAACCGATTGCAGATCGAGCTCTTGTCCCGGCGTCGGCGAGGCGAAAATAGCGAGGCCGTACAGCTTGGCATTCAATTGACCCTCAATGGCATTGCGGCGGCCTTGCGTAACACCGGGTAAGGTGACGCAGTTCAAATAGGGCTCGCGGTTTGCGAAAACCGCGACCTTGGGTTAGGCTGACCCTTGCAACCCATAAAGTGTCATGAAACCCAAATCAAAACAGCGAAAGTCCGCCCCCGCGACCGCGCGCGGAGTCGCGTCCATTGAAGAGGCAACCCAATGGTTTGCCCGTCAAAATATCGAAGAGATCGAATGTTTCGTTCCTGATCTTGCCGGTGTTGCGCGCGGCAAGATCATGCCGGTACGCAAGTTCCTCAATGGCGGCACCATGAACCTACCGATGTCGGTCTTCTATCAGACCATCACCGGCGACTTTCCAGACCTTGAAGGTCTGATTGGCGCGGTTCAGGCCGACACAGATATCTTTCTTGTTCCCGACTTTGCGACCCTCGCCAGTGTGCCATGGGCCCAAGATCCAACGGCGCAGGTCATTCATGATGCCTTCCATCCTGATGGTCGTCCCGTCGATGAGAGCCCGCGCCAAGTCTTGCGCCGGGTGCTGTCGCTCTACCGCGCCAAGGGATGGGAGCCGGTTGTCGCGCCCGAGTTAGAATTTTACTTGGTCGAAAAGAATGTCGACCCCGACTATCCCCTCAAACCGCCAACGGGCCGGTCGGGACGTCCAGAGACCGGCCGTCAGGGCTATTCGATCTCAGCGGTCAATGAGTTCGATGCCCTGTTCGAGGACATGTACGAATATTCCGAACGCCAAGGCCTTGAGATCGACACCCTGATCCACGAGAGCGGTGTCGCCCAGATGGAGATCAATCTGCGGCACGGCAATGCGTTGGAATTGGCCGATCAGGTCTTTATGTTCAAACGCACCATTCGCGAGGCGGCGATGGAGCACGAGATCTATGCCACCTTCATGGCCAAACCGATGGCCTCTGAGCCCGGCTCAGCGATGCATATTCACCAGTCGATCATTGATTCTGGGACAGGCCAGAACCTCTTTTCTGACCCGGGCACCGAGGGGCCAACAGAGCTGTTCTATAGCTTCATTGCCGGTCAACAGCGCTATATGCCCGCGATCATGGCCATCTTGGCACCCTATGTGAATTCCTACCGCCGGATCAGCAAAGAATCCGGCGCGCCGGTCAATACCCAATGGGGCTATGATAACCGCACGGCGGGTCTTCGCATTCCGCCTTCGGACGCGGCCAATCGCCGGGTCGAGAACCGGGTTCCCTCATCCGATGCCAATCCCTATCTGGCTATAGCGGCCGTTCTGGGCGCAGGCTATTTGGGCATGGTCTCAGCCCTCAAGCCTGAGCCGCCGGTCGATACGGACGCCAATCTGCGCGGCGTTGAACTGCCGCGCAGCCTGATTGAGTCGGTGGAATTGCTAAGCTCCTGCGTTCCGCTGCGCGATGTTCTCGGCGGCAGCTTCATCGATGCCTATTCGCGGGTGAAGCTCGCCGAATATGATGCCTTCATGCGCACCGTTAGCCCCTGGGAGCGGGAATTCCTGCTGCTCAACGTCTAATCCCTATGGCAGCGCGCAACCAAGGCCATCCGACGACCTCTTGGTACGCTCAAACAGCAAACCCCTTCCCGGACCTTGCGTCCTTGAAGGGCGAACACCGCACAGAGGTCTGCATCATCGGTGCGGGCTATACCGGGCTAGGCGCGGCCCTACGTCTGGCCGAGCAAGGCGTTCCCACGATTGTCTTGGAGGAGGCGCAGGTCGGCTCCGGCGCGTCGGGTCGCAATGGTGGCCAGATCCATACGGGTCAAAGGCGTGATCAATACTGGCTTGAAAAGACGGTTGGGCCAGATGATGCCTTAGCCCTTTGGACCCTCGCGCAGGACGCCAAGGCCCATCTGCATGGTCTAATCGCGCAATATGCCATCGCCTGTGATCTCAAACCCGGACTGATCGAAGCGCGTCATAGACCGATCGGCGAGGACCACGACCGTGCTTGGCGTGACCATATGGCGAGCCGCTACGGCTACGACCAGATCCGCCTGATCGATAGGGACGCCCTGGCCCACGAGCTGGGTTGCGAGACCTATTTCGGAGGAACGGTCGATGAAGGCGGCGGACATCTTCATCCACTCAATTTCGCCCTTGGCCTTGGGCTGGCGGCCATAAGGAGTGGTGCGCAGATTTTCGAACGGTCGCGGGCCCTATCTTGGCGCAAGACCGCTAAAGGTATGGAGGTCACCACACCACACGGCACGGTGATTTGCCAAAGGCTGATCTTGACCGGTGACGGCTATATTGATGGGCTATCCCCCTCAATCGATGCCCGGGTCATGCCGATCAACAACTTCATCTTGGCAACCGCCCCCTTGGGCGAGCGTGCGGACGAGATCATTCGCAGTGATGCTGCCGTCTCCGACAGCCGCTTTGTCGTAAACTATTTTCGCAAATCCCCAGATGGGCGTTTGCTGTTCGGTGGCGGCGAGAACTATTTGCCCGGATTTCCCTCAGACCTTGCGAGATTTGTGCGCCGGCACATGCTGAAGGTCTATCCAAGGCTCGCCGACGTGCCGGTCACCCATGCTTGGGGCGGCAGCCTTGGTATTACCCTGAACCGAACGCCCTATGTGAGAGCCCTCGCGCCCGGTGTCGTCGCTGCAGCGGGCTATAGTGGCCAGGGCGTGATGCTCGCGCCCTATTTTGGCAAGCTATTGGCCGATGCGAGCCTTGGCGAAATGACCGGGCTTGATCTGCTCTCGCGCCTGCCTGCCCCACCCTTTCCGGGAGGGAAACACTTACGTTGGCCAGCCCTCGTGGCAGGGCTTAGCTGGTATGCCCTGCGCGACCGGCTTTAAGGCGAAGCGGCACTTGAACCATAGGTTTAAAGACGATGGTTGATCATGGAGCCTTTATTAACCAAGTCATTATGTAATGACCTTTTTATTGGGGGCCTTGATCATGCAAGCGCAAAACACACCCTCCATGGGGCAGCGCCATGGCATCGTTGATGATTTCATCGCGAGGGGCCATCATCAATTCGACCGCGGTGTAGACCCCCTTGAGGCCGCGCGCTTGCTGACAAAAACTCGCCAATTGCGGACCTTCGATAAAGATCTGTTCCTAACCGAGGCAGAATTTGACGCCAATCCGCAATATGTCGGCGTCAACCCCGCGCCTGGCCGCAACCTTTTAGAGCGGTTCGGCCCAGATCTGGCCTTCGTTGAACAGGACCACGACATTGTATCAGCCATGACCGAGCTCCTAGGGGACGGTTACGAGATCTTACTGAAAAAGCTCATCTGCGGCGTGCCCGCGAGCATCGTGCCTGCCTGGCTCAAGGCGAGGATCGCCGGCAATCCCGTCAACAATCTTGGCGCCTATGTCAGGCCCCAACTTAGGGACATTACCTATTTCTACGGCATCGATTTTCATCAGGATCTGATCGACTACAAGGACCGGGAAGCCGATTTTGTCACACTTTACGTTTACCTGCATGACGTTGGCTTGCATGACGCCCCCCTGTTCTTACTCGAAGGTAGCCAAAGCTTTGGCGGCACCCTTTTCCCCCATGACCTGACCCATAATGGGCAAGGCTGGGACTATAGTGATGGGCGCGGGAGCATGGTTCATACACCCCAAAAGCTTCTAACCGGCAAGGCTGGCTTTGCCGCCGTTTGGCATGCCTGCACACTGCATGGCACCCAACCGGATGCGGCGGACAATGAACGCCTGTCCCTACGCTACCTTTTTGCGCGCAAACCGGGCGCGGCAGCGGCCATCGACCAGGTCAATGCCACATTGAGGGGCCCACTGAGCCTAGATGCCACCCGTAAAGACCTCGATGCGCGGGGCGCGGCGGTCATTAAGGCCAACAAAGTCAATCAAGCCTAAGGCCTAGTCCTTAGGCTCTGCATCCTGAAGAAAGGCCGCGATCACACTGGATATCATCTGCGGATTGCGTACCGCGATGATCCCCGCAGCGGCCGCGACGGCCGCACTGACCAAGGGCTTATCGCGCACGACGGCCATTAGGGCTGCCAAGATGGGCGAAGTCTCTGGCGGGGCCGGAACCGGTCGTTTCTCGGCCGCCCCAGGTCGACTGGCCACAAGTGCAACGATAAGCGCCACCAGCGCAAACAGACCCGCCACGATGGCGTAAGCCGTGACCTCGCCACAAAGGCTGCGTAACATCACAAAGAGACCAAAAGCGGCCGCCACGAGGCTGATACCCGCGCAAACGGCGACGACTGTGGCCATTGTGAGGGTCTGAATGACCGTCTTTCGGATCATCTGCGCCGTCCAGTGCTCAAGAGAAGGCCAATAACGACACCGACGCCTAAGGCCATCGCCGTCGCGGTCAGGGGCCGATTTCGAACCTGATCTGAAACAGCCTTCTGAGCCGCTTCGAGTTGGTCCTCGGCATTGTCGATCAGGGGCTTGGACTGCGCCCCAAGCGCCTTCAAGCCCTCACGAAACATGGCTTCAACCCGGTTGATCAGGTCTGCGACAGCCGCCTCAGTAACAGGCCCGGTTGAAGCGTCAGCCTTGTGGGCACCCTTTGGCACGCTGGATGGCGGTATTGTGGCATCTGGTTCAGCGGACATGTCGACCCTCATTTAAAATGCCAAGCCGCAAGGCAAGGCGCATGATGCCAATATCGGGTACATCACTCTTCAAGAAATATAGGAACACCCTATTACCCGTTCTAGGGCTGTGCCAAGCGATCACCGCCATCTAGACTTGCGGCAAATAGCGCATAGCACACACCAGATCAGTCCGATTTGCTCACCGAAGTGAGATTATCATCCGCATTTCGATCAATCAGCTTGGCGTAAGGGTCGACGCCCGCGAATTTTGGCAAGCTCGGAACCGTCAGAACAATGGTCTGAACGCCCGACCGCAAGCGTACGGACTTGAAGGCCAGTACTTTTGATCGATCAAAATCCTTATCCTCTGGCTTGACCATAAAGAGCCCAACATCCACCGCTTCGGCCATAGGAACAGCTGTTTCCTTGCCCTGCCCATCGGCATTGAACTTTTTAGCGTCGACGGTAAGGGTAAGGTCATATTGACCGTCCTTGCGCTTTGCGGCGACGGCCTTGGTGGTCTTGACGTCAAAGACGGTGATCTTCTCAAACAGGTCCGTAATTAGATCCTGCTTATCTGATGGAGCCTCGGCCCGCACGGCCGCCACAAGATCAAGCGATGTCGGATAGGGCGCGGCCTTAAAGGCATATTTTGCTAGGAGCGAGCGAAGGGCCCGGTTGATGGCAGCCTCACCGATCTCGTCCTTTAGGCGGTACATGACCAGAGCGCCCTTTCGATAGTGGATATAGGGCTGGTTTTCGACACGGATCAAAGGCAGTTCTTCGATGACCTCTGCGCCGCGGCTGCGCAGATAGTTATCCAATTCATATTTGAGGAACTTGCGGATCTTCTCCGGGCCATAGAGCTTTTCCATGACCATTAGGGCAGAATATTGCGACAAGGTTTCGGACAGAACCGTGGAGCCCTGTTGATCCGCTCCAATGATCTGATGGGCCCACCATTGGTGCGCCAACTCGTGGGCGGTCACATAGGTGGCGAGATCAATCTTTTCAGGGTCCTTATAGTTGGCGATGAACCCTAGGCCTTCGGAATAGGGGATCGTGTTGGCAAAGGACTGCGCAAATTGGGCATAGTCCGGAAATTCTAGAATGCGGGCCTGTCTGAACTGATAGGGACCGAACTGGGCCTGATAATAGTCCAGAGATAGCCTCATAGCCCGCATCATCCGGTCAATGTTCCACGGATGTTGCGCATCATAATAGATCGCCAGGTCGACGCCCCGATAGGTTTGCGACTTGACCTGATAACGGGCAGATTGGATCGAGAAAAATTGCAAGATGGGGGCCTCGGTCTTGAACCGAACCGTCCGCCGACCTTCAGATAGCTTCTCTGACACCCGATAGCCCGGCGCGATTGGTGTTTGGTCGGCGTCGGTCGTGACCGTGATGTCGGCTTGGACCCAATCGGAATCACGGCGCAGATAGTGATAGCCTCGCGACGCGGCATCGCCGAGCTTGGCCATCCGCAACTCAGAGGGCAGACCATATTTTCGGCGTTTGCTGCGATCCGTCAGGAGTGGTGCCCGGCTGACGCCGAATCCCGGTGCTATCTCTTGGTCATTGATGAAGGTGCCATTGTCGACAAGGCTGGTGTCAGCACCACTATTTTTGAAACCCTTTTGTTCCAAGGTGGTCGTGAAGGACAGGCTACGCCTCTCACCCGGTTTCAGGGGCGTGTCGAAACTGAAAATCCGATAGTTATACTGTTCATAGGTCTTTTTGGGCCGAGCGCCCTCAATGGCGAGCGCATCGACCTTAAGGTCGCGATTAAACTGCACATGCATTTCACGCAAAGGCGAATCTGTACGGTTTTCGAACCGATAGACGCCATTGGTCACCAAGCGATGCTGATGGGGATGAATATCAACATCAAGGGTCACATCAAAAATGCGCGGCTGTGCGACCTTTTCAAATGCTAGCAGGTCCTTTTCGTAAGCAGCACGCCACTTTTCGTTGTCTAGGTTGGTACGGTAGCTGTTCCAGATGTTCGTGTTGATAAAGATATAGCTTCCTGCAGCGACAAAGACCGCCAAGGCCGAGCCCAGAATAATCCCGGGGGTCCCCCTTAACCGCGCGCCGAGACGCCGAAGTCGCGGCATGAGACGTGTATCCACCCCCCGCCGCCACAGGGCGTAAGACAGCACACAAAGAATGAGGGCAAAGGCGGTCCAGTAGAGACGAAGCCAACCATTGGCGATCCAGAACTGTCCTTGTCCATTCATATCCGACAAGGGCACGTAGGGTGCGCCGCCGTAGCGATAGAGCAGATGCTCCCAACCCAAACTCGCCATAACCTGTCTGGAGATCAAATAGAGGACCATCAGACCCCAGCCGACAAACTTCTGAGGCGACAGGGTCTGCAAAAAGACCGCGAGAATTGCGATCAGAAGGAAACTCACAGCGTCAGGGATAACCAGCCAAAGCAGATATTTCCCGATCTCAAAATTGAAATAGCCCTTGATTGCCTGCAAGGCCACGGCGGTCATCACACCAACAACCAAGGTCGAAATCAGCACCAAGGTGATGGCGAGGGTCTTGGGCACAAAGAAGGCCCAGTCCGGGATAGGGGTGGCGTCAATAATCTCGTGCGTGCGCCGATCGCGTTCGCGCCAGACCAGCTCACCCGCATAATAGATCGCGACAATGATTGGGATAATGCTGAAGACGTTTTCGAGCGTCGAAATCATCACCCGTGTGACGGGATAGATGGTCCCACCATAGAGGTCATTGGCATACCAAAGTGACGCCCCAGCATTCACGACGCCGAGCGCCAAAAGCACGATATAGGCCGGGCTTAGAAAGACTTGCCGCATTTCCAAGCGGGTCCGAACCAAGAGCAGGGTCCAGCCCGACTGGGCATCATATTTTGGAGCTGGTAGCGGGCCGCTGCGAGGCAATGGGGCCGGATCGTTGGCCCCTTCAGCCCGCCCCCCTTTCGGCCGCCGAGCAGCAGGGACTTCAAACCGAAAAAGACTATAGGCAAGGGCCAGAAAGCCTGCCGATAGGGCGAGGCTAAAGAGCCTGTTCCACATCAAGAGTCCGCTCAGGGCGGGCGTTAAGAGATTGCGGTCGGCCGCGGTCCAATATTTGGTCGCGAGCCCATAGGCCGCCAATCCAAAGGGCTCGAACAGGGCTGCACCTTGCTCAAACTGAGGCTTGTCGAGCAAGGTCATGGACGTCAAATAGATAACGAAGAACGCGACAACACCGACATAGGTCGCCATCATCGACCGCGTGATCGTCGCGACAGAAAAGAATACGGCGCTGGTTAAAAGGAGCGCGGGAAGGGCCAAGATCCCATAGGCAAAGCCATAGTCCTGTAAGCGGTTGGGTCCCAAGGTTTCCCCGTCTACCCAAGGCATTAATGAACCAAGGAAGAAAGCCAGTGGAACACTTAGATAGGCCACTGCGGCGGCGGCGACGCCTCCACTAAACCGGCCTAAGAGATAGTTGGCTTTGGTGACCCTCGTCGACCGGATGATGGGGCCAAATCCGGTCTCGTCATCGCGAACAACCACATTGGCCACAAAGGCCGCCGTCACGAACATGTAGAACAGGGACAGGATCAGGTGGGTCTGGGCAATCGCAAACGGCGAATTGCGGTGAACATTGCCTCCAGACCCAATTTGAATCTGGTCGATCGTGACCGAGCCAAAGGTCAGAAGGAAAAGGACTATGAACACCACCCAGAACAGCGGCTGTCTAAGCTGGTAGCGAAACTCAAAGGTCGCAATCTTGCCGAACATCGATCAGACCCCCGGTTCAAGCCACGCGGCGCGATGCAGATAGGACAGAGAAATAGACATCCTCCAACCCACCCAAGACCGGTTCAAAACCGTCTCCTGGCTGGTTATCGGCTAGAACATGTACGACCGTCGCCCCCGCAAAAAGCCGTGTTGAGATGACCTCATGATCCTTTCGGACCGCCTCGAGATTATGGCGATTGATGGTCTTTTTCCAAACCCGCCCCTTGAGGCTCTCAATCAACCCCAGAGGCGCGCCTTGGCTGAGGATCCGGCCTTCAGCCAAAATGGCCATTGAGGGGCAAAGGT
The DNA here is from genome assembly GCA_947441065.1 of Caulobacteraceae bacterium. Classification (GTDB taxonomy): domain Bacteria; phylum Pseudomonadota; class Alphaproteobacteria; order Caulobacterales; family Caulobacteraceae; genus CAISGS01. The sequence continues at coordinate 19,497 of CANESI010000004.1, read as the reverse complement.
CGGCAACATCTTCAACAATATGGGTCGAGAGAATGACGACGACATTTTCTCCGATCTCAGCCAACAGATTGAGGAACCGGTTTCGTTCTTCAGGGTCGAGGCCAGCCGTTGGCTCGTCGACAATGATTAGGCGAGGGTCACCGATCAGGGCCTGAGCAATGCCAAAGCGCTGGCGCATGCCCCCAGAAAATCCTGCCAAGGCCTTATGACGCACGGTCCAGAGATTGACCTGATTGAGAAGGGCCTCAACCGTCTCCTTACGCGCGGCCGGTTGGGTCACACCCTTCAGAACCGCCATGTGATCGAGCATGTCATAGGCCGACACGCGGGGATAAACGCCAAAGTCTTGGGGCAGGTACCCAAGTTGACGGCGCAAAGCCTCTGGATTGGCCAGCACATTGATCTGATCAAAGCGCAAATGGCCAGATGTGGGGGTCTGTAAGGTCGCAATGGTCCGCATCAAGGTCGACTTTCCCGCGCCATTGGGGCCCAGCAGGCCAAACATACCGTTGGGGATGACCAGATCGATACCCCGCAGGGCATGGGCACCATTGGGATAGACGTGGTTCAAATTCTCGATGATCAACATGGTCAAGGGTCCTGTCGGCCGGTCCCGACCTATTGAAGTCAAGACATTCGCGCCACCTTAGGTGTTGTTTAGGGGGCGGCCTGTCAGGAAAAGCAAGTTAAACAACCGTAACCCATAGTTCTTGAGACTTTACCGGGCGCCGGAAGTCCCTAATCTGGTGCCATGTCCAGTTTTGCATTCCCCCCGCCCGCTCGCCCTGCCGTTCCTGTTGAAGGAACCTCAGCGCTTTTCCCCGTTCGCCGGATCCTTTGCGTTGGACGTAACTATGCAGCCCATGCCCGGGAAATGGGGGCTGATGAACGCGATCTTCCATTCTTCTTTTCCAAGCCTTCAGATGCAGTTGTGATCTGCCCTCCCGGCCAGTGCGCGACAGTGCCCTACCCTTCAGCCACGTCAGATCTGCATCACGAGGTCGAGCTGGTTGCGGCCCTTTCGAGCGGCGGCTCAAACCTTACCCCCGAACAGGGTCTTGGCGCGGTCTATGGCTATGCGGTTGGCGTGGACCTCACGCGCCGCGATCTTCAAAATGGCTTCAAGGCCAAGGGGCAGCCTTGGGATGCGGCCAAGGGCTTTGATCTTTCAGCGCCCATCAGTCCTATTCGCCGCAAAGCCAACTGCCCCTTGCCGCAAGATGGAACGGACACGGCTCGAGGGAGAATATGGCTGAGCGTGGAGGGGCAGGCACGGCAAGATGGCCGGCTTGAAGATATGATCTGGTCGATTGGAGAAACTATTGCGCAAGCCTCGCGGCTTTGGACCTTGGCGGCAGGTGATTTGATATTTACGGGAACACCGGAAGGGGTCGGACCTATTAAAGCGAATGAATCTGTAAAGGCTGGCATTGAAGGCGTCGGAGAAATATTGTTTAAACTACTGTAAATGCGAGATTTAGATCTATTAGTAGTGATTATTATAATCAATAGGTTGTAAATTTATTTAACCCACTCCCTGCTTAACTGATCTATCTACCAAAGATCATCAAGCAGGAGCGACCTTTGGATCGTCGTGGCCGTAGCCTTAACGGCCCATTTAGTGGGCGCAGGATTCGGACTGGGCTGACCTGGGTCATTGGCCTGTCGGTGATACCCCTAAGTTTCGCCTTCGGTAGTTTCCAGCAGTTGCAGAAACATGATGAAGCGCGCGGCACGCTTCAAACCATCTCCGACCGCGCGGCCGTCGAAGGAGCCTGGGTCTATTTCACATCTCGCAACATCAGCGAGGCGGAGCGAAAGATTGCAAGTGAAGAGGAGGTCGGCAAGATTCTTCAGGGATGGGAAAGCGCGCAAGATCGGGTCGAAAATGTCGTGTGGAAGGTGTCTGCAGACCCCATTCAACGACGCTTTGATCTCGATGTTATGGCCGACAGTCCCACAACGCTCAGCGCTTTGCCCTTTATCCAGCGCGTCCCCATAAAGGTTTCGACGTCCGTCGATCCCACCAGTCGCTCTCTCGAGGTTGCCCTTATTGTCGACAGCTCCAGCTCGTTAGGTGACTTGGATCAGTTCACGGCCATGCGCCATGCGGCAAAGGATTATGTGAACGACCTCATGGACGTCGCAGGGTCGAGTGTGAAGATTTCGGTCATTCCCTGGGCTGCTCTTGTCAATATCAACTCAGAATCTGTTGCGCCGGGAGATCCTTCGGCGGCTCGCGATATCGACTATTTGGCGACCGGCTCTCGGCGCGTGCCCCCCGAACCCTCACAATCCAGGCTTTCCGTGCTTGCAGAGCCTCAAGACCCCACTACCCCCCTCAGCCTTGAGCGCTTGAACGACCTTTCTCGTCCAACCCAGTGGCGAGGTTGCGTGCGGTCAGCTGATGGTGAGGTGCAAACCGATGCGGATAATGCGGTCGTCAAACCGATCAATGACCAACCACCACCCAACGGCATTTGGCCCGCTGCCCTGTTGAGCTCAAGCATTCAAACGCCTTTTGTCGGCCAATGTTTGGCCTATCAGACGGTCGATCAGCCTGCCCCGCCCGAGAACACCGAGGTGGGCCGCCCCACCCAAGCTAGGTTCCCGAGATCTGGTTCAGATCGGGATGCACGCCTTAGCCGTCTGCGGAAGGCCCAACTGGTACGGCAATGTGTGAGGTGGAGCTACTCCAACTCGATCCACCAATGTTTCGATCAGACGGGCCAGAGTGTCGTAACGGCACATCGAAATGGTACCCTAAACGCCTTTCAGCCCACAGATCAGAAGTGCTCAACGGATCGCACCTCAAACAATCCTGTGCAAACCGGGATCAATCGCGCCTGTTTGTCCGATCCTAACGAGATCGGTTATCTTAAGGCGGACCAAGCAATCTGTCCTTGGATGGTCGACGCGTTCCAGCAGAACGAGCCTAGCATTTGGGGGCGATCCCACAGGCCGATTTCGGGCCCTAACCTCAACTGTCCGGCGGCGATCCTTCCCCTATCGAGCAACCGGCGGCAGATTATTGATAAGTTGAACGAACTCTATCCTGTGCCGGGCGGTAGCCAATCGGATGTGGGACTGGCTTGGGCGCTGCGGACTCTATCGCCAAGTCCCTATTGGACTCAATTTTGGGGTCTCACTGACCGGCAGCGGCCATTCGCCTTCGGTTCTGGAGGACGCAAGATCGCCGTGCTCATTACCGATGGCCGCAATGAAGCGCCCATCGATTTTGAGGGATATTATGGCTGCACGGGGGAAAACCGGCGCGGTAGCGGCTCATGTTGGCGATCGGCCAATGTTGCAAACCTAAATGAGTCCAGCCTGAACGCCCTAACGCTCGCCGCGTGCCAAGTCCTTCGTGAGACTTACGGCATCAAGGTCTATGTCATATTGACCAATGGATCCGATCCGCAAGCGAGACGTTCTGCCGCTCAATGCGCTGGAGATGAAAACTCCGTCCTCTCAACAAATGGTGATGACATGGAACTATTGTTGAAATGGTCTTTTAGTGATTTGCTTAAATCATCGGCTAGCCGATAGTCTATATTCAAAATAATAACATTAACTACTTATCAGGATCAGAATAGAGATTGAGCATGAATTCACGGCTTTTGTCTCTAATCGGTTCAAAATGCCGGACCGCGAACGATGGTAATGTCGCTATTATTGTCGCGGCTTCCCTCATTCCGATCTCTTTAGCGTTAGGCGCAGCCGTCGACTATCGGCGCCTGGTTTCAACCAAGGCCTTTGTTCAGGAGGCCACCGACACCGCGGTCTTGGCGTCCGCAAAGGTTTATTTCGCCACGAGTTTGGGCGATAGCAGCGTTCGGATGGCGTCAGCCAATCGCGCAGCCCAGGCCAGTTTGGACCTATCGCTACGGGATCGAGCCGATCAGATTCACAATCTTGATTGGTCCCAGACGGTCGATGCCAATGCGGGTAAGCTGGTTCTGACCGTCACGGGGGCTTCGCCTAACATTTTTGGCGGGCTTTTTAATATAGCAGAGCTTCCCTTTAAGGCCTCAGCTGAGGCGACCTCGGCGGGAAAACCGGTCGAGATTGCCCTCATATTGGATAATACCTCCTCCATGTTCACGGGCGGCCGTTTTACGCTCATGCGCCAAGCGGCCAAGGACTATGTGAACCAAGTCTATGCCTTAGGGGGCGACCGCGTGAAGATCGGGGTGGTGCCTTGGACAACGGTTGTAAATATCAATTCAGAAGCCATTCTAGCCACCGACCCAGCCGCAGTGCCGTCTAGCGCCCCGCCTATTGCGGGGTCGGGCCGGGACCCTGAGCCCCCTGCCCTCGACCGTCTCAGTGTGTTGGCTGATCCGCGTAATGCATCGGTCGCTCTAACATCTGCTCGGCTGTTAGATCTGGCGCGCCCAACCAGATGGCGCGGATGTGTCCGCTCTGCAGATAATGAGGTTCGGGTTTCTGCCTCCGGAACGGTGACGCAGGCCATTAGTGATGCCCCGCCCCCGTCTCGCTTTCCCGCAGCACTGCTGGAGTCATCCGCAAGCCCGTCCAACCTATCATATTGTACCGCCTATATAGACGTACCGCCGGGGCCGCCGCGCCCCCCTGGGCCTCCAAGCCCCCCACCTCCCCCACCGCCGGTTCCCTTAGGGTCTTTGGATCGGTATAGGCCGGTCTTTGCGGCAAATCCGCCATTAGGGCAGATTTCTAACCCGGATTCCGGACATGCTTGGCTTTCGGCGCGCTATCGTTCAGCGGCCTTACAATGTTCAAATACCGTCTATTCGGGACTTGTTTCCTGCACCCAAAGCCCCGCACTTCACGCCAACGGGACGCTTAACGCCTACTTCAACCGCCCCCGCGACTGTTCGTCGGCCAGGGACGCGAGCAACCGGCCAATTCAATCGTCGACCCTACCTGCCTGCCTGTCCGACCCGAATGAACGCGACTACCTCAATGCGGGGGGGGCAATATGCAGTTGGGAGATTGATGCCTTTCCCAACTACCTAAGCACCCGTCAAACCACCCACGCATGGACGCGGGCAATGCCCATATCAGGCCCAAACCTCAACTGCCCTGTTTCGATCTTACCGCTCTCGGGTAACCGCAAGCAGGTTTTGGATAAGCTGGACGAGATGTATCCGGTCCCGGGCGGGACCCAGGCGGATGTCGGGCTGCTTTGGGGATTGAGAATCCTGTCCCCGAACACCTATTGGAAACGGTTCTGGAGCCTGAGCGACCAGCAGGCGCCTTCTGCGTTCAATTCAAACCAAACCCATAAGATCGCGATCATCTTGACCGACGGTAAAAACGAAGCCCCGACCCAGTATGAGGGCTATTACGGATGCACCAATACGGGGCGATCTGCCGCGGGCAACTGCTGGCGGTCGCCGAATTTGGGTGTTCTCAACAATATGGCTGCGGACAATATGACCCTTTCGGCCTGCAACGTGATGCGCGAAAGATACGGCATCGATGTCTATTTCATCTTGGTCGATGTTACGGATCCTGCGGCTATGGCACTTGCGAGTGCCTGCGCCCCTGCCCCAGGTCATGCCATTTCGACAAGTAGTAGTGGGCTAAGCGACGTCTTCAACGCCTTGGTTGCTCGCAACCTCCATCTAACCCAATAGGAAAGGTGAGAACCGGTTGGTTATGTTAAGGCTAAAGCCTTGCGCCCAATTTTTGGCTCACTATCTGGTAAGGCCAGAGTTGGAGGAGTTAATTCCATGGTTAAAGATCTTATCGAGAATAACCGCGCGTGGTCTTTAGCCAAGACTGAGGTCGATCCAAACTTCTTCAAGCGTTTAGCCGCCCAGCAGTCCCCGGAGTTCCTCTGGATCGGTTGTTCAGATAGCCGGGTCCCTGCCAATGAGATCGTTGGGCTCGATCCCGGAGAGCTTTTTGTCCATCGCAATGTGGCCAATCTGGCACCGCCGCAGGACGCGAACTATCTGTCCGTGCTGCAATATGCCGTTGAGGTTCTGAAGGTAAAACACATCATGGTCGTTGGTCACTACGGTTGTGGTGGGGTTCATGCGGCTGTGGATGGACAACGGCACGGCCTAATCGATCACTGGCTCCATCCCATTCGAGAAGTATTCGATGAGCACCGCAGCGAGTTGGAAGGGCTAGAGGATGGCGCTCCACGCATGGACCGGCTCTGCGAGTTGAACGTTATGCGGCAAGTACGCAACGTGGCTTCCGACGTCTTTGTTCAGGACGCATGGCTTCGCGAACAGAAGATCGCGGTTCACGGCTGGGTATACTCCCTTAAGGACGGTTTGATTACGGATCTAGGCGCGACAGTCCGATGCCTTAACGACTATAAGCGCATGGTCGGACGTCCCTAAAAAGCATCCAGTTTGAGGCTCTGCAACGCAGTTTTGGCTTGCCCTTGGCGGGAAACCCTCGCCAGGGGCCTTAGTGATCCCGCATTTTAAGCCGTATTCGTCATCATATCCGACTCGTTCTAGGTTTGGCGAACTGGGCCGCTCCCAATCGGCTCAGTTTCGCCCCTGACGGCCACTGCCTAGACTGCACTTAAAGTTCCGAGGGATTTGGAGCCAACGGCCTGTGTGGCCCAGAGAATCACGATAACAACGTTATGGATATCTTTGGGTTATTCAGAGATACCAAATTGGCATCCTCAAGATATCCACGGATAGCTAAAGATATATCGAGATATCCCCTTGCTTCCTCACGATAATTAAAAGATAACCATGAACTAGCGCGAGCAACCTCATCGCTATTTTATGATAGCTTTGGGATATCTCAAGATAGCGGTAATCTAGGCCGACGGGGCGAGGACAAGACACTATGCCGGTAATCTCATTTGTTAGCCCCAAGGGCGGAGTGGGTAAGACAACGTCAGCGGTTCTGCTCGGCGGCGTCCTTGCCGACATGGGCGCGCCGGTGACCATGATCGACGCGGACCCAAACCAGCCCGTCTCATCTTGGGCGAAGCTCCCCGGGCGCCCTGAAAACCTGCGGGTCATCCGGGACGTGACCCAAGACACGGTCATTGATGTCATAGAAGAGGAGGCCCAGCGGTCCACCTTTGTCATTTGCGACCTTGAGGGCACAGCCTCGCTAACCGTTTCCTATGCGGTGTCACGCTCTGATTTAGTGTTGATCCCACTTCAGGGTTCCCATCTAGACGCCGCTCAAGCGGCCCGAGCGGTGAAGCTTGTACGCTCAACAGAAAAGGCCATTGGCCGTTCCGTGCCCTTTGCCCTGTTTTTCAACCGGGTCAGTACAGCCATTCAGCCCAGAACCTTCCTGCACATTCGCGACGAGTTTGAAACGGCCGGCCTGCCAGTCTTGGCCTGCACCCTCCAAGAGCGTGAAGCCTTCCGGGCCATATTCTCGTTTGGCGGCACCGTCGGCGGATTAACATCGGCCCAAGCGTCCAATCTCCCGGCTGCCTTGGCCAATGTCAGTGATTTTGCGAGGGCCGTCACAAACCGCCTACGTCCGACCGTCGCAACAGCCCAGGAGGCATAGACCATGGCTGAGCAGACCCCTGCCCCCATAAAGACCCGCGTCGCGCTGGATCTGGATGATGATAGCGATCTAGACATTGATCTCAGCGGATTTGCCCCGCGTCCAGCCACAGCACCTCAAGCGCCCACGCTCTCGGATGCCCTGAGACAGGCCTCAGAGCGACAAGGCTTCCATGCCCGGCCAGAAGCCCCCGTTAAGGAACCCGCGCGCGCCAAGCCCGTAAAGGCGAAACCGGCACCGGTTGAACCGGTTCTGCGTCGCCGAACAAGACCCAAGACAGGGCGTGTTCACCAGTTGAACGTTAAGCTGACCCGCGAGACCATCGAATATGTGTACGATCTAGCCGACACACGCGGATGGATCGTGGCTGAAGTCATCGAACGTGCCCTGGAGCTCTTGAAGGCAACGCCAGAGGGTAAGGCCAAACGCTTGCGTGAGCGTTCTTGATCTCTGCCCTCCGCCGATTGGGCGCGCGCTTCTATGGCGCGCCCGAACGGAGGGGGAGGGCGTTAAACAGGTTATTTGAATCTGTTAGAACGTTAAGCGGACGAAAAGGCCTATTAATACAAAAGGTAAGACCCACTTTTCGTCGGTGATACCCCGTGTCTGCGTCGGTGATACCCCGCTCTCAGCGTCGGCAATCCCCCTTATAGCCGTCGGCGATACCCCGAATAACGGCCACCCCTTAATCTCCAAAGTCTCGAAGGGCAGGGCACTATAGCGTCAAAGCCAGGCTCCATAATGATCCTGAACGGGGTCTGCGAGACAGACCGACGGAGCGATTGGCATCAAATTTCTCGTGATTCGCGAATCAACAGAACTCCGTCCACGAAACCCCTAAGAGGGCGTCGTCAATACCCCTAAACCGGCGTCGGCGATCCCCCTAATGGAAGCGTCCCCGAACCCCCAATTCGCCGTCGCCGATACCCCTATGGTACCGTCTTCAATACCCCTAACCGTAGGATAAATGAAATCTAGCCTTCAATGAGATCGTCATCATCATCAAAGAGCGCGAACGAAAAAGATCCCTCGGGTTCGGGGCCGTCAGCACCCGGCTTCACCTTGAACTTCGGGGTAACAATCGCCAAAACCCGGTCATTGCGAAGACCCTTGAGGCTATAGCCCTCGGCCTTCATGCCCTTTTCCATCTCACCAGAGGGATCACGAGCAAGGCCGTAGCGATAGTCGGGCAGATTGTCCTTGGTGATGATCTCTTTGAGCTCGGCCTTGAACTTGCGCAATTCACCCGACACCCCGACCTTCTCGGCCAAGCGCGGAAGACTGATCGACCAGCTGGCCTGATCACCGCAATGTTTACGGGCCAACTCATAGAGACGCCGCTCGATGCCACCGGTAAGTTGAAAATAGTCTCGGTTTACGGTGAGGACACGCCGCTCCTTGGTGATGGCACGGAACGTCCAGTCATTAAGGGTTACTTCGACCGCCTTCATGCGGCGTTTACCGCCGGGCTTCTCGACCTCAACCACCCGAAAATTATCGATCCAACCAAAACCGCGTCGCTCGCGGACCTCGGCGGCTGAAATGGAGGTTTTAACCGTCGTACCGCGAAGCCGCTCCAGGGCATCGAGAAAGGCGTCATAGGCCTTAGCCCCCACCTGACCGGGCTTTGCCCGCTGCGTCACGATTAAAAAGTCGTGGGCCGGAAAGCGGACCGTTCGACTGACCGGTTCACCGCGTTCCATCCGCTCATTGATCAGGGAGGTGAGATAGATCAGGACATCACGGTCCCAGACGGTGGCAACGCCCTTATGGCTTGGCGCAACCTCAATGCTAACCCGGCTGTCACTATAGACAATCGGCTCCATCCGCGGGCGCTTAGCCAGCGAAAAGAACGGAAACTCAAGCAGCGCCCGATCCTCTTTGATCGGAGCGTCGACGAGAGCATCGAGGAAGAAGTCAACCTGACCCTTCACGGGCGTCCTTTCGCGAATCGACGTTCTAGGCGTCTGCAATACCCCTATTGCATCCTGAGTCGGTACGCGAGTCTCGCATGGAGTATTCGAGGTGGGATAAAGTTCAGGCCACCACGCCCCAACGCCCAGAATCAAGCGCAATGGGGTCATCTAAAGCCATATCATCCCAATCAAGATCGGGTAGGGGAGTGAGCGCCGCCGCGACAATGGCCGACAGTTCCGCCGCCGTAGTTACGCCCACAATAACCGATGAGGCTTCCGGCCGTGACAGTGCAAAGCCAAGGGCTGCCCGCAGGGGATCACTTCGACCTTCGGCGATCATGCGTCTAATCCGCGACAGCCGTGCAGATGCGGCCTTTAGGCTGTTGGGCATCCGATCAGGTGGAAGAAACAAAATGCCCTGCAGAAAGATCGACCGAAGTTGAACCTCGATGCCCAATTGCCGGATCTGCGCGAGGGTACCGTCGATGAGTAGCCTCTGGTCGAGAAGGCTTGCCGGAACCTGAATAATGTCGGGCTTAAACCGCTCGGCAACGCCAAGCGGATCATCCGAGGCATAGACCGATATGCCCACATGCTTGAACAGACCTTGCTCTCGAAGCGATAACAGCCTTTGCCAAAGTCCCGGACCGTGGGGGCCAAACAGATCCCCGGCCTGTTGCACCATAATCGCATCGGCCTGATGAATTCCAAGCCGCAACAAGGAGGCTCTAGCCTCTTGCTCGACAAAGTCGGGGCCGCGATCACATCGTGCGGTCTTGATGACTATTCGAAAACCATTGGGACGCGGCAAATGCGCCCCAACCAGCGCTTCAGCCTGACCGAAGGAAACGGCGGTATCAAGCACGCCAAAACCGGATCGGTCCGCAATTTTGAGAATATCGCTGACCTCGGCCTCTAAAGGCCGCCCGCGTGGGTTTGGCCCACCATGGCCAGCGCTAAACTGCGCAGTGCCCAGTCCCAGCTTGGAAAGCAGAGTGCTCATCTGGCCTCGTTTGTCGCTTTGTCGACATTGATCAAGACAGACTAGTCCCAGATTGCTTAATGAAGCTGTATCGTGGTGCAGTTTCTTGGGACAGGATTTGTCCTATCGTTGAAAGCGCGTTTGTCATGACCCAGATGTCTGGTCCGCAGCCAGATCCGACACTGCCTGAATGGCCCGACTATGGGCTGCTAGAGGATATGCGCGGGCCATTGTTTGCCGCCTTGGGTAAGGGGCAGGCCGTTGTGCTCGCAACGCTCTTTCGTGTTGAGGGCGGCGGCCCGCGTCCTGAGGGCACCCAGATGGTGTTCACCCTGCCGTCAAAGGGTCCATTAGAGGTTCATGGCTTCATGTCAGGCGGCTGCGTCGAGGCTGATGTCACCCGTCACGCCATGGCTGTTATGGTCTCAGGTGTGCCAATGAGGCTGGTCTATGGGCCGTCGAGCCCATGGCCCGATATCCGCCTGCTGTGCGGCGCTGAGATTGAGATTCTTCTGGAACGGATTGAGCCTGGCGATGGTGCGGCCCATGATCTCGAGCAGGCCTTTCTAACCCGTCAGTCAGGTGTTTGGATCAGTGATGGAACCAAGCGCCGCTTTGATTTTGGACCGGCATCGCGCGAGTGCCACTGGACCTCGAAGCCCTTCTCTTTGGGCCGGTCTTTTGACCCGACTCCAAGGCTGATCGTGGTTGGTTCGGACCCGACGGCTTTGGCCATTGCTAGTCTTGGCGTAACGGCAGGTTTTCAAACCTGGCTAAACCGTCCAAAGGGGCCAGCTTCTCCTCCGCCGGTTTTTGGCTTGGGCTATTTGCGGCAAGACCCCCAAAGTGCGCTGAACGAGGTTGGGTTGGATCCGTGGACCTATGTCGCGATCGCAAGTCACGACGCAGAGACAGATCTGCCCGCCCTAATCGCTGCCCTAATGTCGTCGGCCGCCTATGTCGGCCTCTTGGGCGCGCGGCGGCGATTACCCGAACGTTTCGCCGCGCTGAAGGCCGCCGGAGTTACGAACGACGCGATCGCGCGGCTTCATGCCCCGATTGGCATGGACCTTGGGGGCAAAGCCCCCTGGGAGGTGGCCATCAGCGTGCTGGGCGAAATGATCCAGACGCGCCAGAATAGAATGCCGAAGGCCTCAAAGGCGATTTAGTCGTAAGACTTCCACCAATGAACCCACTTCAAGTCCGCCGCTTTGGGCCGGTTGGCAGATCAAGGCGTCGGCCTGTGCAAAGACACTGATCAGTGACGAATCCTGATCACGGAAGGGGGTGGCCACCGTCACACCTTGCCGATTTTCAAGTTTCGCTCTCATCCAATGCTCACGGGGACCATTTGAGGGCAGGGACGTGGCAAGCCGAGCCTGTTCCATGGCGGGCCCGGGGTCCAGCCCCAGCATGGCATTGACCAAGGGTCTTAGGAAAAGCTCGGCGCACACCAGGGCAGAAGCAGGATTGCCCGGAAGTCCTAAAACAAGCCGGCCGTCCGCCAGTGTTCCAAACCAGGTCGGCTTTCCGGGGCGCAGGGCTATGGTCTCGACCGAAAGTTCCAATCCAAGCTTTGCCATGGCGGGCTTGACCAGATCATGATCGCCCACCGAAGCGCCGCCGAGGGTGACGATCACATCGACATCAAGATCACGAACCGACGCTGCAATCGCCTCAGCATCGTCGACGGCTGAATGGAGGCGAATGGCTTGCGCGCCCCAACTGTCCAAGAGGGCGCAGACCGCTGGACTACCCGAATTATAGATCTGGTCGAGACTAGGGGTCTGGCCGGGCTCTACCAACTCGTCGCCGGTGGACAAAACTGCCACGCGGGGCCTTTGAATAACCCGCAAAGATGAAGCGCCTGCCGATGCCGCCAAGGACAGCCGCCAAGCATCAAGCCTAACGCCTGCCTCCAGAAGGATCGCGCCCGCTTTAAAGTCGCTGCCTTGGGGACGGATGTTTGCACCCTGTCCACTCAAGGGACCAAGAAGTGCCAGATCCCCATTACGCTGCACATTTTCTTGAATAACGACATGGTCGCAATCGACCGGAACAGGCGCGCCGGTAAAGATGCGCACGGCCTGACCCGGCAAGACCGCGCCCGGAAAGGCCATCCCTGCCGCGCTCTCTCCAATCACTTGAAGTTGGGCCGGGTGATCAAGGGCTTCAGCGGCCCAAAGCGCATAGCCGTCCATAGCGGAGGCCCGAAAGGGCGGTTGGTCACGCTGCGCCACAACCGGTTCTGCCAAAACGCGCCCATAGGCCTGATCGGGGCTGACGGTTTCAGGACCCATGAGGCGGGCCTTGGCCAAGATCCGTTGGCGCGCCTCTTGAGCCGTAAGATTTTTCATCAAAAGGCCTCGCCCGGTGCCCGCTGGAAATCTCCAGAGGCACCGCCGGTCTTGCTGATGAGCCGGACCTCTTCGATGGTCATGGCCTTATCGGCAGCCTTCAGCATGTCATAGAGCGTCAGGCAGGCGACCGAAACGGCGGTCAGCGCCTCCATCTCCACCCCCGTTGGCCCCGTGGTCCGCACGCGGGCCACAACCCCCAATCCAATGCCAGGAACCTCGTTCACCTCGACGACGACCTTTGACAGGGCCAAGGGGTGACAGAGGGGGATCAGATCGGCGGTCCGCTTTGCCGCCATTACGCCAGCCAGCTCTGCGGTCGCCATCACCTCGCCCTTGCGGCCTCCGCCAGCCAATGCCAGTGCCAAGGTTTGAGGGGCCATGCGAATGCGCCCCTCAGCCACGGCCTCGCGCAGGGTTTGGGCCTTGTGCGAAACATCAACCATTCGCGCGCGGCCGTTGGCATCTATGTGGGTGAGGGAATGGGCGGGCGTGTCAGCCATCGGATCAGCGCTCATTCAATCGCGGCATCAGTTCGACCAGATTACAGGGCTTGTGACGGCTATCGAGTTGCGCGGCGATAACCTTGTCCCATCCGTCCTTGACCGCGCCATTAGAGCCCGGAAGGCAAAAGACAAAGACGCCGCCGACGATCCCCGCCAAGGCCCGGCTTTGCAAGGTCGAGAGGCCAACGGTCTGGGTGCTGACCATGTGAAAGACGACCGAAAACCCTTCGATCCGCTTGTCAAACAGCGGCTCGATCGCTTCAGGCGTCACGTCGCGGCCTGTCAGGCCGGTGCCGCCGGTCGAGACAATCGCATCGACCTCGCCAGAGGCGACCCAAGCCAAAACCTTGGCGCGGATGGCGCTTCGATCATCAGGCACCAGGGCGCGGCCCGCCAGCACGTGACCCGCATCCGTCACGCGGATCGCCAACAGATCGCCCGAGCTATCGCTTTCCTCGTCGCGGGTATCAGAGACGGTGAGCACGGCCACGCGCACGGGAACCTTGGTCAAGGTCTCATCAATGCGGCCACCAAAGCCAGCGGGGAGGGTGGTCATAGCTATAACATCCTTACTTAGGTGTTTGGTCACGGGTCCAACGCGTTAGGTCTTGATAGTCAGCTTGGCGCGGCTCGATCCAGCGGGCACCGTCTGGTCCGTGCTCTTTTTTCCAAAAGGGCGCACGGCTTTTCAAATGGTCCATCAAAAAATCAGCGCCCTCGAAAGCTTGACGACGATGGGCAGCGGCGGTCGCCACAAAGACGATGGCCTCACCGGGCAGGATCGAACCGACGCGGTGAATGACCCTGACACCGCTGAGGCCAAAGCGGGCCCGGGCCTCTTCGACGAGGGCTTCAATCCAAGGCTCGGTAAAGCCGAGATAGGCTTCGAGCTCGAGCATCTGGGTCTTGCCGCCATCTATGCGCGCAATACCGGTGAAGCTAACCACCCCGCCCGCATCGGGCAGAGCGTGCGTAAAGGCGCTTAACGCCGCCCCGGCGTCAAAGATTTCAGTCTGGACCGTGACCGACATTATCCGCCGCTCATCGGGGGCAAGAACGCGACCTCAGTTTGGGCCGATAGTCTGACATTGCCACGAACCAGCGCCTTATCGACGGCGACCTGAACGCCAGGGCCGCTGATGGCTTCAGCAAGATCTGGATAAAGACGGGCGATGTGAGACCGCAGGCCATCAAGGTCGCTGACGCCCTCAAAAATCTGCTCTCGCCATCCGGCGAGGTCTCTCAGCGCACCAAATAGAAGGACGCGGGCCAACACCTAGCCCCCGGTCCGAGACATGTGGCGCGCCAAGGTGGGAGAAGAGCCCTCGCTAATCTGGAAGTCATGGCCCTCTGGTTTGCCTGCGATCGCGAGCCTAATCGCCTTTTCTAAGCCGGAAAGGCCATTGGGTCCGCGCAGCACCGCGCGAAGGTCCATCTCGTCCTCATGGCCAAGACAGGTGTGCAGAACACCGGTGCAGGTCAGGCGAACCCGGTTACAGGCTTCGCAAAAGGTATGGGACATGGGGGTGATAAGGCCCAATCGCCCGCCGGTCTCTTCGATCCGAACATAGCGGGCCGGTCCGCCGGTCTGCAGAGGAATATCGGTCAGGGTCCAAAAGGAGGACAGGGTGTCACGAACCTTGGCCAGCGACAGGAACTGCGAGGTCCGGTCCTCACCCGTTTCGCCCAGAGGCATGGTCTCAATAAGGGTTAGGTCATAGCCCCGGCCATGGGCCCAAGAGATCATGTTTGGAATTTCGTCTTCGTTGGTGTCCTTTAAGGCCACAACATTGATCTTCACGGCGAGGCCTGCTGCATCGGCCGCATCGAGGCCGGCCATGACCTGAGCCAGATCCCCGCCCCGCGTCAGACTTTTAAAGAGGGCAGGGTCGAGGGTGTCTAAGGACACATTGATCCGCTTCACACCAAACCGGACCAGATCATTCGCAAACTGAGCCAAGCGTGTGCCGTTGGTGGTGAGGGTCAACTCTTCCAGCGCGCCGCTTTTGAGATGCCGAGACAGGTTCTCAACCAGACCGATAAAGCCCTTGCGCACGAGGGGCTCGCCACCCGTCAGTCGAAGCTTTTTGACCCCAAGCCCAACGAAGGTCGATGCGATCTGATCCAGTTCCTCAAGGGTTAGGACCTCGGCCTTGGGCAAGAAAACCATGTGCTCAGCCATGCAATAGACACAGCGAAGATCGCAGCGATCTGTCACGGAAACGCGCAAATAGCGCACCGTCCGGCCAAACCCGTCGAACAGG
Organism: Caulobacteraceae bacterium; assembly: GCA_947441065.1. Classification (GTDB taxonomy): domain Bacteria; phylum Pseudomonadota; class Alphaproteobacteria; order Caulobacterales; family Caulobacteraceae; genus CAISGS01. The sequence continues at coordinate 3,975 of CANESI010000004.1, read as the reverse complement.
GTTGGACCAGTTTTGGCGGGCTTAGAGTGGTGCGCGACATCAAAGGGGGTCATGATAGGCTCAACATAGGCTGTCTTTGCTCTTGTCCCAAGTCTTACGCAGTCTCAAGCGAAGAATTGGGCCTGTTTTGATATTGAGGATCGATTGCGTGAGTGCCGCTAAACCCTTGAGCGCCCTTATTCTTGCGGCGGGCCAATCGCGCAGGTTCGGCGGCGGCAAGCTGCGGGCCCTTTGGAACGGAAGGCCTTTGATCCTTTGGGCCCTAGAGGCCGCCTTGGCCGCGCCCGTGACTGAGGTGATTTTGGTTTGGGGCGGTGATCCCCTGATCTTGCCCCTATTGCCGCCCGATCCGCGCCTGGAGACGGTCCATTGCGAAGACCATCTGCAGGGCATGGGGGCGTCGTTGGCGGCAGGGCTAGGGGCCATCGATCCCAACAGCGCCGGGGCCTATATCTTTTTGGGCGACATGCCCCGCGTGCCGATCATGTTGATGGAGACCATGGCTCAGGCTCTCGCCGGTCAGGTTCAGGCCATCGCCCCACAATTTGACAAGAAGCGGGGCCATCCGGTCCTTTTGTCAGCCGCCCTCTTTTCCAAACTCTTGACGCTGAAGGGCGACCAAGGGGCCGGCGGCGTGCTCAAAGACCTTGGTGAGCGTTTGATCTTGGTGCCCGCGCCGGACGATGGATGTCTCTTTGACATCGATCGCCCGGACGATTTGGACGCCTAGATGGTTAGGCCTTAACGAAGGGCAGACTTGACGTGGCCTTGCCGGTTAGAGCCAGCAGGGCGTTGGCAATGGCTGGCGCAATGGCCGGGGTCCCTGGCTCGCCCACCCCTGACGGATTGGCGCCCGATGACACAATATGGGTCTCAACTGTCGGCGCTTCATTGTGGCGAAGCACGCGGTAGCCATCGAGGTTTCGTTGCTCGACCGCGCCATCCTTGAAGGTGATCGCCTCATAGAGGGCCGCGGACAGGCCATAGACGATGCCGCCTTCCATCTGCGCGGCGATCTGATTGGGTGAGATCGCAATGCCGCAATCGACGGCGCAGACCACGCGGCCAACGCGAGGCTCGCCGTCCTTCATGGTCACTTCTGCGACCTCCGCCACGACCGAGCCAAAGCTTTCATGGACGGCAATGCCGCGGGCGGTGCCAGCGGGAAGGGCAGAGCCCCAGCCCGACTTCGCCACGGCCAGTTCCAACACCGCCAAGTGACGGTCAGCGCCAGCCTTTTTGTAGAGGGCGCGGCGATAGTCGACGGGGTCGATCTTGGCCTTGGCCGCCAACTGGTCGATGACATGTTCCATGACAAAGGCAGTGTGGGTCGCTCCCACAGAACGCCACCAAAGGACCGGCACCGGAGAATCGGCAAGGGCCACATGGCCGTCAACGACGGGGGTCGCCTTAAGGTAAGGAGACCCGAGCGCACCTTCGACGGCAGAGGCATCGAACTTGCCTTCCGGCATCGGCACACCCTTCATCACCGATTGGGTGACGACGGTATGGCGCCAAGCGGCAGGATAGCCATCCGCGCCGACCTTAATGGCAAGGTCATGGCGAACCATCGGACGGTAACGTCCGCCCGTCATGTCGTCTTCGCGGTCCCAAACCAGTTTCACGGGGCGGAAGCCGCCGATCTTCTTGGCGATCAGGGCACATTCGACGACATATTCTGCCGAGGGGCTCGCCCGCCGACCAAAGGATCCGCCAGCGAACAGGGTTTCGATCTCTACGGCGCCGGGCAGAACGCCGAGCGCCATGGCGACGGCAGTTTGGTCCATGGTCGGGCCTTGGCAGCCATAGGTCAGCTTGACCTTCTGACCATCGACCTGCGCGACACAGTTCATCGGCTCCATCGTCGCGTGAGACAGATAGGGGAAGTCGAACCCGAACTTGATCAAGTCGCCATCAAAGCCTGCGGCGACATCACCATGCACGTCAAATGGCTTGGAGCCTTCGCGTGCTGCCGAGATCTTCTTATATTCCTCGACGATCTCGGCCGTACTGCGCTTTTCCGCCTTCGCATCGTCCCAGGTCACCTTAAGAGCGTCGCGGCCCTTCTTGGCGGCCCAAGTGTTTTCGGCGACCACGGCGACGCCTGAACTGATCTTAAAGACCTTGACCACGCCCTTGATCTTAAGGGCCTCGGTATCGTCAAAGCTCTTTACCTTGGCCCCAAACAGCGGCGCATGGGCAACCATGGCGGTCAGCATGTCGGGCATATGGATGTCTTGGGTATAGACCGCCGTACCGTCGCTCTTGACCTGGCTGTCCTTGCGGCGAACCGCTTGAGTGCCGATCAGGGTGAAGCTCTTTGGGTCCTTCAAGACGGGCTCAGCGGGCGGCGTGATCTTGCCCGCATCAGCGAGCAGGTCGGCGAAGGACGCGCTCTTGCCCGATGAGTGGGACACGACGCCGCTCTTAACGCTGATTTCAGAGGCTGGAACCGCCCACTTGGCAGCAGCGGCATTGACGAACATGGCGCGGGCACCTGCGCCTGCCTTGCGAAGCTGCATCCAGCTATTGGCAATGGCGGTCGAACCCCCGGTGCCCTGGGCCCCCATCAGCAGGTTGCCATAGACCTTTACGTTGGCAGCAGACTGCTCGACCTTGACGGTGCTCCAGTCGGCATCGAGCTCTTCGGCAACGATGGCAGCAAGACCGGCATGGGTGCCTTGGCCAAACTCAATATGTTTGGAAATGACGGTTACGGCACCATCGGCACCGATCTTGATGAAGGGACCAAAGGCCCCAAAATCAAGCTTTTTGGCCCCGATATTCAACAGGTCCAAGGGGGAACAGCCGACCAGAAGGGCGCTGCCAGTGACGACGGCACCGACCACGAGGTCGCGGCGGGTAGGGGCGAGGGCGGCGCGGTCGCCGGAAAGCTTGGATTGAATGTTCATGGGGCTCTGCCTTATGCCGACAGGGTCGTGGCGGCGTCTTTGATCGCCGCGCGAATACGTTGATAGGCGCCGCAGCGACAGACATTGCCAGTCATGGCCGCATCAATGTCGGCGTCGGTGGGACGAGGCGTCTTGGCCAACAGGGCCGCAGCGGCCATGATCTGGCCGGACTGACAATAGCCGCACTGTGGCACGTCATGCTTGACCCACGCGGCCTGCAAGGCGTGCTCGCCGCCAAGGCCTTCAATGGTGGTGATCTTGACGCCCGCTAGCGCTTCGATGGGGGTCGAGCACGAGCGGATCGGCTGGCCATCAGCATGGACCGTGCAGGCCCCGCATTGGGCGATGCCGCATCCAAACTTGGAGCCCGTCATCTTTAGTTCGTCACGAAGGACCCACAGGAGCGGGGTATCCGCTTCGGCCTCGACCTGAAGGGTTTTGCCGTTAATTTCGAGCGCGATAGACATACGCGTTCGTCTCCCTGATGTTATGGAGGGCCACTATAGGCGCTTCGCAAGATTTGATCTTAACGCTGCTTAGGTGGTTCTGCGACCGAAATTGTAATTGGATTTGTAGATATGGATGCCTTTCCCGCCTTTTTCCCCCTTAGGGGCAAGACGGTGATCATAGCTGGCGAGGGCGAAGGGGCCCTTGCCAAGGCCAGGTTGTTTGAAAATTCACCTGCGACGGTGCAGATCGTCGCGGGTTCGCAGGCTTACGATCCCGATACCTATCAGCATGCTGTTCTGGTCTTTGTGGCCCATCCCGACGAGGCCTTTTGTCTGAAGGCGGCGGCAGCCGCTCGGCAGGCCGGAGTTCCGGTCAATGTAGTCGACCGACCCACCCAATGTGACTTTACCACGCCCGCCTTGATCGATCGCGGAGAGGTGGTTGCGGCCATAGGCACGGGCGGCTCTGCCCCCTTGCTGGCCAGCCTTCTTCGCTCTGATATTGAGGCGCGAATTCCCCCCGGGGTTGGGCAGGTCGCGGGGCTCCTTCGCCAGATGCAGGGCGAGATCCGCTCGGCCCTTCCCGATCTGGTCAAGCGCCGGGCCTTTATGCG